>NZ_CADCXN010000028.1 GCF_902806695.1 Candidatus Methylobacter favarea
AAATAAGTAAATCGAACGCAGTTTTTAGAACCAGTATTCTGCGCTGAAAATAAGCTAATTTCGACGGAAAACGACCTTTCTGCCTGAGTTTGACAAAACCTTCAGTATCCCTTCGTTTTATCGAACCCAGGAATAGGGGAAGTAAACGGCAAAATTACCTGTTTGAAGTCTTGATTTGCGTGATTAGCTAGGCTAGACTAGGTTATTTTATGGAGAATGTCATGGAACCTGTCAATATGTTACAAGCCAAGTCCTCTCTGTCCCGCTTAGTCGAGGCCATTGAGCAAGGGCATGAGCGTGAAATCGTGATTGCCAGGAATGGCCGTCCCGCTGCTAAACTGGTTTCGGTGGATTCTGCGCCATCCGGAAAGCGGATTGGCGTAGCAAAAGGCTTGTTCGTGGTGCCGGACAGTATTGATGCACATAACGACGAAGTGGCTCAGTTGTTCATGGGCGAGATACCGTCTTGAATCTGCTGCTGGATACTCACGTGGCACTATGGGCTATTACGGATAACCCAAAACTGCCACAAAAGGCGCGTGATTTAATTGCGTCCCCCAAAACGAACGTGTGGGTCAGCGTGGCGAATATCTGGGAAATTGCGATTAAGCATGCGTTAGGGCGAGGCGACATGCCGGTTTCTGGCCGAGACGCAATGCGCTATTATCAGGAATCCGGTTATCGCTTCCTCGCCGTTGAGGTGGAACATGCGATAGCGGTCGAAGAACTGCCTTTACATCACCAAGACCCGTTCGACCGCCTACTTGTGGCTCAGGCGCTCATAGAGCCGATGCGTTTAATGACCCACGATCCCTTGGTAGCGCTCTATAACGACACCATTATCAAGATTTAAACTTGAGTTGATTTTAGTAGGCAACGTTATTACGCACTCACAATTGTCCGGCTGTTTTCAAAAGGGGACACCGAGTAATAAACGAACTTCTGGTGTGCCGAACAGAAATTTCGATCCATTCCGGTTTTTATATTTGATACCGCCGTCTGGCAAATAGCCCATGACCGTTTTATTGGAATAGCCCATATTTCTTGTTTGCAAATAATATGGGTCTTGAGCGATGTTTGCAGGCTGTTGGCAATTAATGCGGGTCCATTGGCATTTAATTCGGGTCGAACGCATCGGCTATTGGCAGCTAATCCGGGCCGGAAAAGCGGCTGTTTGCAGGTCCTGCGATTTATGTTCTTAGGCCACTACACCTATCCATTGATGGTCTCGACAGTTACACCGGCACAGGGACAAATCAGTGCGATAGTGTCTTTATTTACCTTCCGCCAAATATTTTCATTCTCATCAACCCGATAAGCGTATGCCTTGATCCAAATAGTGCGTTTATCATATTGAAATCGAATGCAGCTTAAGTCACCTTTAATATGCCCAGATGCCCGATTTACTTGGTCAAGGCGCTCAAAAATTGTCGCTATGATTTGTAACCGATAATTTTTGCCAAGCCCTTGCTGATATTTTGCAAACTTTGCGTCACCAGAGGATCGTTCAAAAAGCTTTTCTCTTTGAACCTCTAGTTCAGTCTTGACCTCGTTTACATCATAGGGGTGGCTGTGGAAGTCTCCCAAGTATTCGAGCTCTGGGAAGAAGCTATCAGCAAAATCAATCTTCAATTCAAACGCGTCGTCTGCCGGTGAAGCTTCGCCAGATTTGCATTTGGCAGAGGTATCAGAGTCAGCCAAAACGACATGGAGTAGCGATTCCTTACGTTTTGTTATGGCCTGATAACCCCATAGATTGCCATAAGTTTCTAGGGGAACGTGGTCATCTTTCGAGTCGTCCTGGTGACATATGCTGTATGCCTCTAGGGCGGAAGTCACGATAGTAAAGAAAGCAGAGTTGGATAGAGATATAATTTGCCTTATGTTTGTCATAGGTTCGGGTCAAAGTAACAAAAAGAGGAGTAATAGTTATTATTTTTTGCGACCAAGAATGAATGAAGCTCATACAGGAAAGTCGAATAAAGCTCTTCGCAGTTATTTTATCGACGCTTTTGGGAATGCAGTTCGCAGCTAGATTGCCTCAAGCTTAGTCTTGTTGTCTATCGTACCATACTGCAGAGCTTCCGCACTGGCTAAACACGGAGGCGAATTAGTTGGTATTAGTTAAGTTAGCAGACATCTTCAGAGAAATGGACATCCGTCAGCTTTGCCGGATTCGAAATGAAGACCCTCGGCAGTTGGTGACTATATTATGTTTAGTTAGCCGACATTGTACTTTTATTTCTAAACAGTCCGCTTAGGGGTCGATATCGGCTATTCAAAACATCCCCTCCAAAGCCTTTGGGGCTGCCTCCTATAACGGTGTCCATCAACTAAACAAAACGACCGGCGAACTTGATGCGCTACGCTCACAAGTCGCTGATCAAACCGAACTAATCAAAAGCTTTGCTAATAAAGAAAAGACCAATTCGAGGGGATGATCAACTTGATAATAACAAGATTTGTCTACATCGATTCTCGGGGGGCTTTCCAATTTGCCCCCGAAAAAGTGAATCAATGTAGACAAATCGTCCTCCTTTTTGATTGAGGAAACAGTATGGCCTTGTACTTGGTTACCGAGACCACAGGACTGAATCCAATAACTGATGACCTGTTAGAAATCGCAATAATTGATGATAGCGGTGCTGTGCTGCTTGCCTCGTTAATCAAGCCTTGCAATAACACATCGTGGCCTGCTGCGGAAGCGATCCACGGTATTACACCGGACATGGTTGCATCGGCTCCAGCTCTGACTGAAATCGCCCCTAAAATTGCAGCGGCTGTAAAAGGGCAGGACATTATCATCTACAACGCCGCGTTTGATACGGGATTCCTGGGTTCGCTGTTATCCTTGGCCAAATCTATAAAGTGCTGCATGGAAGCCTGGGCCGAACATAGTGGCGAATGGTCAGATTATCATGGCAACTACCGTTGGCAGAAGCTGGCTAAAGCCGCCGCTGCGGTGCATTTTGATTGGCCAGGTGAATCCCATCGAGCGCTAGCAGACTCCTTGGCCTGTCGTGCAATATGGCAATACTTGGCGAATCCTGATGAACGCAAGCGTGTGGACGCCATCACTCAAGATAAAAATAACGCCAGGTTAGCAAAAATGGCATTGAATGAGCTTGAGCGCAAGCAAAACGCAACGCTTGATGCTCGATTAAGATTCATAGGGCAGTTCATTCATCACTGGTAGTTACGCCAATCGGGTTCTAATTCACATTGGGCTCGCAACCTCTGGCGACCCGATGCTGAGAATGAGCTTTGTATAGTATTCTTAGGAAAATCACTGGATTCGATGAAGCTGGAGGACAAATTCAAGATTACTTATGAGAGTCAGAAAGCTATCCCGCCTAACCTAAAGCCGTCCAGCTTTTTTCCGATGGATAGTTGGTATCAGGCCGAACTCAAACCTTGTGCAGCATACATCGGTAAAAAGCGCGCATGGCTACTGTACGACACATCCGAAGTTGAGCGTATTCGTGGCCTCTACCCCTTGCGCTTTGCTTCCCTGGCGTTGAATGATAACGATGTACTTCTGACTAAAACAAAGCTTAAAAAAGCCGGGTTTTCTGATAAGGAAATTGCCAACCTGGAACCCGTTGCCGAACGGCAAAACCCGCACAATTTTGAATGGTACTATCTTTATAAGCTCGAAAAAAGATTAGGCTATTTTTGCCCATCCCCTCGAAAAGGTAAAAATTAGCAATGGCTGATGTTAAAGGTCGCTATTTCCTTCCACAGACTTCCGTCAAAAAGCAGGGTCGTTATATCGTGCGGCCAACGCATCGATG
>NZ_CADCXN010000029.1 GCF_902806695.1 Candidatus Methylobacter favarea
ACCGGCACGGCTATAACACTACGGCTTTATGTGAACACTTGAATGCCCGGAGAAACGAAATCAAGGCATATTTCAATGGGTAATTGCCAGCAGCCAGGGCCGATGAGTTCAATAAGGAAATACACAAGCTTGGGATTTTATAAATCGAACATACTACCAATTTTGGGTTCGCGATAGAATCAAATAAAGTGGGAAATTCTAATCGATAAAATCACTTAATGTGAGAAGGCAAAACGCCAGGTGCAATTAATGTGAGAAAAAGTGAATTTATAAAATCAGTTAATCCGAGATAAAAAAGACGGATAAGTGCAAGAAATCGTGATTATGAAATCAAGAAACTACAGGTAGGTTCTCCGGGTACGGTGAGGAAGAAATGGCTTACCACGGAACAAGCGGCAGAATTGGCCAGCCAAAAGATCAGCGGTAAAAAAATTAAAAAGGGTTATTGTTTAAAATAACTCAATGGGGGCTGTAAGAATTTCATCGTCGCATTCATGCAAGAAACCCTAAATATAACAAAATTATGTTTGTTATTTATGTCGAATAGGCTCGACTTTATAAACATTTTTGTTTATAATTTGACCATGTTAATTTGGTAAGGCTGCGGGATGAAGTCGAGTGAGTTTGCAAAATGGTTGAAGTCAAAAGGTGTTGTCTTTAAAGAGGGTAAAAAGCACACAAAATTGTATTTAGCTGGCAAGCAATCAACGCTGCCAAGACATGCGGCTGAGATAAGTGAGCCGCTACGCAAAGCGATAGTGAAACAGCTAGGCTTGAGCGAATAGAGTAAGCTTAAAAAGTAATTTATAGATGATCGTAAAACGGCTATCACTGAAAGGTGGTAGCCGTTCTATATACCAGAAAGAGCGAGTAAATCGCCAATAATTAGGAGTGTCAGAGTATGCGTTATCCCGTCACAGTAGAAAAAACCGATACAGGTTTTTTTGTTAGCTTTCAAGATGTTCCAGAGGCTCTAACAGAAGGCCAAACAATGGATGAAGCTTTGGAACTGGCGAAGGACGCACTTGAAACTGCGTTGGAATTTTATTTTGAGGATGAGCGTTCGGTACCAATGCCTTCGGTACCGGCAAAAAATCAACCAGTTATCGAGCTGAGCGCTTCACTTTGGGCGAAGGTTTTGTTATTGAACGCTATGGTAACGGAACACGTTCGCCCCGTTGACTTGGCTAGAAAACTCGAAGTAAAGCCGCAGGATGTAACAAGGCTCTTAAGGCTTAGACACCCATCAAAAATCGATTCGATTGCCACCGCCTTGCATGCCATCGGTAAAACATTAGAACTGGTTGTGCATTAATCAACTAAGTCTAAACTGTAATGAAAACCCGCCTAGTGCGGGTTTTTTATTGTCAATCATAATCAACACAACAATGTCTTGTTTGTTGTGTTGATTATGATTGACAGTCTCACGGCACCATTCTTCCCAATGCCTGAATACAGAATTTATCGGAATGCGCCGCAAGACACCTTCCTTTAGGTGGGTGATGTAGCGGCGCATTCCGATAATCCGGTAAAAACACCAAAGGCAACCACGATAATTGTTCCTAGCCAGATAATCAGGTCTCTCTTTAAATTCACCAGGTCTCGTTTGGTAACCAGATCAGCTTGGGCATTTTTAATGACGGTTATAATGGCCTGGGCTTGTTGCTCGTCAAATCCAGCGGACTTCAGATCGATAACGGCTATTTGCGTGTCAAACATAACGTGCATTGCAATTCCCATTCCAGTTAATGTGTGGTATATTTCACAGTATGAAAATCCAAAACTCTACTGAAAAGTACAAATCCGTGCGCATAAAAACGGCCACCTACAAACAGTTGAAGCTGCTGGCGATAGACATGGATTTGCCGATTACCCGGCTTATCCAATTGCTTTATGATGACTATATGTTAATTCACAAAAAGGAAAAACCATGCTCAATAAAGTCATATTAATCGGCAACCTGGGCACCGATCCGGAAGTTCGCTACCTGCCGTCGGGCGGCGCCGTGACCACGGTCAATCTGGCGACCTCGCGGCGCTGGAAAGATAAGCAGACCGGCGAGAAAAAAGAGGCGTCGGAATGGCACCGCGTGGTGTTTTTCAACCGCCTGGCGGAAGTGGCCGGCGAGTATTTGAAAAAAGGCGCGCAAGTCTATGTGGAAGGCCGCATCCAGACCCGCAAATGGCAGGATAATAGCGGCCAGGATAAGTATTCGACGGAAATCCTGGCAGATGAAATGCACATGCTGGGCAAGCGTGACGGCGGCGGCGACGGCGGCTATAACGCGGCGCCGGCAAAGTTTGACCGGCCGGCGCAGAAAGCGGCGGCCGGCCCGGTACCGCCGGCTTCGGATTTCCCGTATGGCGATGATGATATTCCGTTTTAAAACGCACCTATGGCAGGCGTTTACCTGCAGCGCATTGACCCGGTGTAATGGTTTAATTAAACAGGACACTTCTTAAGACAGATTTATAATGTGATAAGAGGTGAAAAATGAGTACAAAAAGTAAACAAAAAAGGCCGGAATATACCCTAGAGTTTAAACAAGATGCCGCCAAGTTAGTCAATGAAAAAGGCTATACCCATCGACAAGCCGCCGAGAGTATGGGTATATCTTTGAGTGCGCTTGGCCGCTGGGTTAGAGCAGAACGAGGCCCTACCAGCGTCTCAACCGAAAAGAAATCAGTGTTGAATCTGACCGACCAAACTGAATTGATACGATTACGTAAAGAAAACGAACAGTTAGGTAGGGAGCGTGAAATCTTAAAAAAGGCGGTGTCAAAGGCCAACAGAATTGAGCCATTTTCGGCCATTAATTTTGAGCCACTTTTCCAGAGAAAAATTAATTATTCAGTTTTGATTTCAGTCGATAGCTTTCCCCTCCCAGCATAAAAATGTGTGAATGATGGATGATTCTGTCCACGATAGGGACGGCGACATTACCGTCAAAGAAGAACTCTCCCCAGTGGGTAAATTCCTTGTTCGTCGTCAAGATGATTGACCGGTATTCATACCTGGCGTTAATTAGCTGAAACAGGTTATGCATGCCCTGTTTGTTCATCGGCAGGTAGCCGAGTTCATCGATAATTAATAGATCAAATTTCAGCAGCTGATTAATCTTCTTTTTCAGCTCGCCTTTTAATTTCGCCAATTCCAGCGCTTCAATCAGGGTCAGTGCCGTACTGAAACAAACCTTGTAACCGGACTCTATGGCCTTAAGGCCCAGGCCAATAGCAAGATGGGTTTCACCGATGCCAGGTGCCCCAATAAGGGGTAGTTACCACATAGCTGCCAAAAGTGCCATCTTCGCCAGAACTATACATTAATTCATTATAATCAATACATTAACATTTTTTTGATTTAGCCAGTAACTTTGACACTAAACCTCGAAATATCAATTACTGCATCAACTACTAGGGCTTGCCCTAGTAGTTGATGACAAAATATCCCAAAAACACTCTCACTATTGGCTATTTTTGCCCATCCCCTCGAAAAGGTAAAAATTAGCAATGGCTGATGTTAAAGGTCGCTATTTCCTTCCACAGACTTCCGTCAAAAAGCAGGGTCGTTATATCGTGCGGCCAACGCATCGATG
>NZ_CADCXN010000030.1 GCF_902806695.1 Candidatus Methylobacter favarea
GACGGCCATTCGCTCGGCCGTCTTTGCAGTTCGCTTGCTTGCCGCATTTTGGACAATCCATCACGCCCTCCCAAGGCACCTGAATGTTCCAAAACTTATACATTGTCTATATTTATTTAGCAATGCCCAAATTATTATCCAGGTCTGGATATTTACACTTGAACTGTCTTGGTCGCCAAACTAAAGTATAGTAAAAAAGACGAAGAACTTGATTTACCAGGCGGGATAGCCTGCATAATTGTCACGATAAACAGGTCTGGATAACTTCAATACCTATTTTTGCAACTGACTTGCCCAAGCAACTCAGCAACTGGCCGCTATACGGCTAATTATTGCCATTAAAAAAATCCGAGTGAAAGACTGCAACGGGTCGCTATGTTAAGCTCAACATAGCGACCCCTATGTGTAGTTGACTATCGTTGTTATTTTAGAGGTTCGGGGATTACAAGCCCGACTGTTCTCAAACGCGAGCAGTTACACTTATACCTTATATATAGGCGGTCATTGTTTCAAGCTACTAAAATTACCCCATAGATTGATAACCTTTTTTCTGTTTGGCCTCAACGAGCCTTTGCCTCGCGGTTAGGGCTTTTTCCTCGGTCTCAAACCAGTCTTTGCGCACCGTACCGGGTGAGCCCACTCAGCCCCCTTCCCTGACCAGCGACCAATCTCCAAAGATGCCGGGCGTGACATGCAGCTGATAGAACCGGTGCAGGTTCTGATCCGGATCGTGCCGTTCCAGGTGAATACGCGTCATCACTCGCCTAAGCTTATACGGTATAGTCTAGGCATTGGCCTTATGGCATGCCCATATGCGCTTGACCTGGCTTTCACTACAGCCGGCCAGCTCAGCGGTCCGTTTGATCGTATGGCCTGCGCCACGCAGGGCAACGATACGCTGATGGGTGGTGGCGTCAGGAATACGGCCGGCGTACTTGTCCGCGGCTTTGGCCAGCTGAACGCCCTGGCGCTGCCGCTCGCGGCGAGTCTCATAGTCGTCACGCGTCATTTGCAGGGCCAGTTTGAGCAACAGTTCCTGCACCGATTCCAGCACGATCCTGGCCACGCCGTCGGCCTCCGCCGCGAAATCGGACAGATCGACCAGGCCCGGCACGGCCAGCTTGGCGCCTTTGGCCCGGATTGAGCCGACCAATTGCTCGGCTTCGGCCAACGGCAGGCGGCTGATACGGTCGATCTTCTCGGCCACCACTACTTCACCCGGTTGCAGGTCGGCAATCATGCGCAAGAGCTCGGGCGGATCCGCGCGGGCGCCCGAGGCTTTCTCACGGTAGATGCCGGCGATGTAATACCCTTCCTCCCTGGCACTATCCACAATGTCGGTTTGGCGGGTAAGGTCTTGTTCATCGGTACTGACGCGCAGATAGAGGCGGGCGACTTTCATGGGGGATAGCCAAAATGGGTATACTCAAATTGGCTCAGTATAAAGGCTATAGCCAAAAATAACAAAGCCGATGTAATTTGGCTACCTTCTATTTAGCTATTTAAATTGGCCAGCTTTGGCCTTCCAGCTAATGTTTGCGTATTCACTCAGAAAAACTACTAATCTTATTTAAAGCCTTAAAGGTGGCCATGCCCCGGTCGGCCAGCTTTGGCTAGATTCTGCCACGCCCTCCCTGCCGTTGGGTCACACACGAAGGACTAAGGCTAACAAGGGGGAAAGTAGGCGGCTTATCCAGGATACCGGAATATTCAGCACACTATCCGCTACACGGCGACTGATCCAGTGCGGTTTGAAAAATTGTGGTGGTGATTTAGCCTATATCAGTCTCAGAAAGAAAAATTGTTCCTGGGTTAAAAGATTCATCTTTCGATTTTGCCTTCTTGGTTGGGTCCAACGTGCAGGCCGCTTCATCAATCAGGAAATTGGCGTGATTATCGGTTCGCCAGGCACCGTGCGCAAGGATGGGTTTGCTACCGAGGAAGAGGCCATAGCCGCTGGTGAGGCATTACGTGTTAATAAAGAGAAAACGGTTATCGCTACTC
This sequence comes from Candidatus Methylobacter favarea, assembly GCF_902806695.1. Lineage (GTDB taxonomy): Bacteria > Pseudomonadota > Gammaproteobacteria > Methylococcales > Methylomonadaceae > Methylobacter_B > Methylobacter_B favarea. The sequence continues at coordinate 2,005 of NZ_CADCXN010000030.1, forward strand.
ACTTCACCTGGCGTTTTTAGCCGCTTGGCTTTTTATATCAATATGGATATAATTTTTCCATGAAACCGATTCGCTTCCTCGGCGACTCACTCAAGTGCTTGCGCGAGTTTCCGGACTACGCTCGGCAAGATGCCGGCTATCAGTTAGACAAAGTCCAACAGGGGCAGCAGCCGGATGACTTTAAGCCCATGCCGACCATTGGTAGCGGAGTCGAAGAAATCAGGGTGTGGGACGAAACCGGCCCATTTCGGGTCATCTATACCGCTCGTCGACAGGAGGCGGTCTATGTCCTGCACACTTTCCAAAAGAAAACAGCCTTGACATCGAAGCGCGACCTGGACATCGCGAAGATCCGCTTTGCACAATTGTTAAGAGGTGAGACATGAAGACAACGTCAAACGAAACTTATGCCAGTGTCTGGGATGCCATTACCGATACACCGGCGGAAGCGGAAAACTTGCGCGTGCGTGCCGAGCTGATGAATAAGATTGCCACGATTGTGGCCGCAAAAGGTTGGACACAGGCGGAAGCAGCGGCGCAGTGCGGCGTGACGCAACCCCGCCTCAACGATTTGCTGCGCGGCCGCCTGTCCCGCTTTTCGCTTGATGCCCTCGTGAACATAGCCGCAGCATTGGGCCTGCGTGTGCATATCGAGCTGGAAGCAGCCTGATCCGTCTCCTGCTCATAGGCTGTACCAGCATTCCAAAACCGTCGCGCTCCAGGTCGAAGATCTGCACTTTGCCGATGATGAACTCCGGCAGCGTCTATATAATAAGGAGTAAAAATCTACCTCACGGCGCCTGGTCCTGTGAATATCTCCCATTTAACTATAGTGTTTATTTTCTTGGTATTGACGATTGCATTCATAGGGAAATGTGTGGCTTTAGTCCGGTAGAATAGACAGTTTTTTGTCCGCCCTTGATCTGACGTTGTGTTAATGAGGCCGAAAAGCATGTGTACATCTACGTTGCCGTAATCTTTCATAGCGAGCCTAAAACAGGCAGGAAATATTTCTGGCCAAGCAGCCGCCAACTGAGCCGGTTCATGGCCAGCACGCCCAGGCTGACTAACAGCCAGGTTGCAGGCTCGGGGACTGAGCCATCGGCATTAGCCTCGACGGTAACAGGGCCTGCCGTGACAGGCTCGATAGAGAGGGAATCGCCGTTGGCGTCACCGATGGCGTTCAGCGAAATAGTCAAGGGGCTCACCCCGGCTGAAAGGGCGTTGAACGATAAGGTCGCCAAGGTGAAGCTGCCGGCCTGTAGCGTATTCAAATCAGCGACAGTATCGAAAGAAAGCTCGTAGAGATTAACTGAACCGTC
>NZ_CADCXN010000031.1 GCF_902806695.1 Candidatus Methylobacter favarea
TTGCTGAGTATGCAACGAGTGAAGCAGGACGGCTGGGGCCGCCGCCGGCATGAGCGGTCGCGTAATTTTTGCCGCTTGTTGGGCAGGGATGCTCATAAAAGCTTTCGCAAAAATAGCGACTCCCCGCTTAATTTGACTTTTGCACGATGCAACAGCCGCAAATGTCGGCGCTTATTGTTTCTGGATACCATTAATCCGGGATCCTTTTAAGAACAAGTGAGAATTATTATAAAAGGCCACCGCTTTTATTACTATAAAATCCTGGCTATTCAAGGTGTTAAGAAAATACTGCAGAAACCTTAGTTTGAAACTTTTATTACAATATTAACCCGGCGATTTTTTTCTCTTCCTTCGGAAGTTGAATTATCGGCAACAGGCATGGTATCAGCATAGGTGATAGCCCTCAAGCGGCTGCTCTCTAATTGCTGTGAGGTTAGAAAATGCAGAACACTGGTAGCCCGTGATGAACCAAGCTCCCAATTTGAGGGAAATTGGGACGTATTAATCGGACGGTTATCGGTATGCCCTTCTATCAGGATCAGACCTAGCGCCTGTTTTAATAAAGGCGAAAGACGTTGCAATAATACTTTCCCCTCAGTTGTCAGAGCGGCATCAGAGGACTTGAAGAGAACTTTATCCTGAATCTCAAGTTCGGCATAGCCTTGTTTAACTTTTACGTTTACCGTGTCCTTGAGACCAAACTCATTAATTTTTTTTAATAGTTGCTGCTGTAATTCATTTTCATCCACCGGTTTGGGAACCGGCGTTATTGGTTGTGATTGTTGTTCCAGTTGTTTAACAGCCGGCAGTTCTGGAAGAGAATTCGCTACCGGCGGATTCTCAGTCTCGGATTCAGTTACAGGTTTTATGTCAGAAATTTCTTTAGCGGCTGGGCCAGGGGCATTGCCTTGTTGTGCTTCTGTTTGATAGCCAGGAATGGTTTTTTTGACCTCGACCTTATTTTCAGGCGCATTAACTTTCCGGGCAGGCTTGCATACGGCAGGTACCGGATTGTATTGAATTTTGGCAGGGATTTTCTCGGTTTGCCGTTTGTTAATTACCTGCTTCTGTTCTGCTTTAAAATCACTTAAAGAAATCAGCACTATTACCAGCATGACGATCAGCACAAATACATCAAGATAACTTAACAGCCAGTTTTGTGAAGGGTGACTAGCCGGCTGATCAAGCAAGTCACCGAAAGATAACGAAGACTGTAGCTTGGAAAAGGGATCCTTGCTCATATATTAATACCCGTTTACTAACCCGCTTAAGTTCAAAATGGCCTTAATCAGCGGACGTGGGGGTTTTCCATCTTCAGTCTCTTAATTCATTATCATAGTGAATAATGAACGACTTGAGCGTCTCCCGGATAAATGACGGATTACGCCGCTCGGCTATCAACGTAATGCCTTCCATAACCATGCTCATGATCATGATGCGCTGCTCTGTTCGTCGCTCCAGTTTTATGGCAATGGGGCTAAAAATAAGGTTGGCCATGATCAGACCGTAAAAGGTGGTAATGAGGGCCACTCCCATATTAAAGCTGATGCCGCCAATATCCTTGAGTGCAATGACTTGCAGCAGGTTTATCAAGCTTATCAGCGTGCCCAACATGCCAAATGCAGGCGAATAGGAGGCGAGGCTATGGAAAATATTGGCTTCGGCTTTTTCTTTGGCTCTTAAGCGCGCGATACGCCATTTAAGCAAGGACAATATGTCCTCAATGGGCGTGTTATCCACGACCAGTTGAAATCCTGTTTTCAGATAAGGATTGTTAATGTTATCGATAACATTCTCGATTGCCAGGGTATCTCTTTGAAACCACATCTGGGATACCGCAATAATTTCATCGGCTTCCTTTTGAGGATTCAGGCTTTCATAAAAGATAATAAGCCTGATTGACTTCAAGCCGTGTTTGATATCTCTTAAGGGATAGCTTAAAAAAATCGCCGCTACTGTACCGCCTATTACAATACAAAACCCGGTCGGGTTAAGAAAGGAAAAAGGATCGTTTGCGGCAAATACAATAATAAAAAGAAACAGCAGCAGGCTCAACAAAACACCTGCGGCAGTTGAGTAATTCACTTTTTTCGGGAAACTTTTTATAAATGCCATATTATTTTTCATCCTGAAATAATAGCAGAACAAGCGGCTTGTGCAGGTAAAAAGGAATCGCATTAATAAAGCCTTAATTACTTGAGGTTAGAATTATTAATCAGCACGAACGAGGCTATCTACTATAGTTATTAACAGAGATTAATATGGCTGTAATAGGTATCACATAAAGTACTTTTCTTTAACGAATTGATTTAATGCTGCAAAAAATAAAATAATATGATTACTGTTCTGCTTGTTGATGATCATGAGTTGGTGCGAACCGGCATTGAGGCATTGTTGAATGCCGCCGAGGACATCCGCGTAGTTGGGGTGGCCAAATCCGGTGAAGAAGCTATTTATGCGGTGGGTAAAATAGCGGCGGATGTGGTGATGATGGATATCAATATGCCGGGAATAGGAGGCATGGAAGCTTGCCGCAGGATTTTGCAACGTAATCCTGCGATAAAAATCATTGCTTTATCTGTTCATAATGATGGTCCAGTCCCTTATCAGTTGTTTAAACTCGGGGTTTTAGGCTTTATTTCTAAAAGCTCACCGCTGAATGAAATGATGCAGGCCATCAAAATGGCGAGGGCTGGTAAGCGTTATCTCTGTTCAGATGTGGCCAATAATCTTGCTTTTCAGGGCTTGCCAGGAAGTCATGAATCACCTTTTTCAAAACTTTCTCAAAGGGAGGCTGAAGTAGTCACTTTAATTCTTCAGGGAAAAACCATCAAGGAGATGGCGAAAATGTTGATGTTGAGCGACAAGACGGTAAACACCTATCGCTACCGTCTTTATGAGAAATTACAAATCAAAAACGATGTTGAATTAACCCGTCTAGCTGTTAAATTTCAGCACATTGATAATGCTTTGATTTAGCAATAGAAGCCCTAGGTTCTGTTGACATTTCTCTCGATGAAGCTAAGAATTTTGCCCTTTTCATTGGCAATGCCAAATAGAGCGGAATTAACAGATGATAAGGGGCAAACATTTTAGGGAGGTATTGCTAATTAACTATAGATAATCTCATTATTTCTTTTAGCCATCAGAAGCCTTACGGAATATTCCAACATCTTTTGGCACTTGCTGTAGCATTTTGACTTGCGGCGCAACCTGGCAAGGAAA
>NZ_CADCXN010000032.1 GCF_902806695.1 Candidatus Methylobacter favarea
AGATAAGGCCCTGTGGCCAACAAACCCGGCGTCGTTAAAAAGCGCTCCAGCAGCCCGTCGAAAAAAGGCGTCGTCGTTTCAAAACTTAAACGCAGATAATCACTGACGGCTTGCTGTAATTGTTGGGCTAAAACGCTGGGGTTCATGCGCGGCCTTTTTCAATTGAGCCATGACAACGGCTGACATGCGCTATCATTTTTGGTTGAATTAAGTGCTTAAAGCTTTGATATCGGCAATGATGACAACCATGAGTCCAGCGTTTTTAATTCTTGTGCGGTAAGCTGATCTGGAACAACTACATCAATATTCAATAGCGTTAAATATTCTATAAACTCTGACAAGCTCAAGCCGCTAGCTTGCGCGGCCGCACCTAATGAAAGCAGCTTATCTTTAAAATAACCGGCTGCCAATGCAGCGGTTAATTGCTCGCCCGGTTCAACTAAAGCCCGGGACTGTGCAACTTCATCTAACTTCACATCATTAGCATTCATTGATAGTTTCACTCGACATCAAACATCTGACTAAAAGCATTATTAACGGCTTGCTGGTCACTATCTGCCAACATCCCTGCTTGCCTGATTACCAAGCGATTATCCAGAGTAAATAGTTTCATACGAACAATCGACGCAGATGAAGGCCCCGCACTATTCAAATCGGCAATCGCTACGTCATGCAGCCAGTTGGAGTTTTTGGCACTGGTAATCATCGCCAAAACGCAATGACCTGCTGACGTGTTAAAAGCGGGAATGGACAACACCAATCCCGGTCGCCTTTTAGTTGCGGCTTGATCGGTGAATGGAAAGGCTACAACCACCACCGCAAACTTTTCAAAGGTCAGCATAAGCCTCATCATCTGCGGCAGAATTCCATTCGTTTAAGGTAGCCTGCAGAGCGCCTGTGAAGTCGGCATCAATGGGCGGGGCTTTGCGTAAATGTACACCGGCCTGATCAATTTCAAAAACAATGGCATCGCCTTCCCGCAGCTTCAGGGCTTCCAGAACCGGCTCAGGAATAGTGGTCTGATTATGGTGTATTAATCGACTACTCGTTTGCATACGTTTAACTCCAGTTGCTTTAATGGGCACGCTATCACTTTGTCATCCTAACTATAAATGTTTTTCATAATATTGCCAGACGGTTTGGTAGTCCTGCTCGCGGCTGCATAGGTCAAACGGGGCGACGTATTGAATCAGGCGCTCTACCGGGCCGTTGGGGACGGTGTCATCCGGAATCGTGCGTTCGATGATAGCGCAGTCCAGGGTTTGGGCATCTTCCCAGCCAAGCACAGCGGATTCGCAGGTCCAGTCGGCGGTGTCGATGATGAACTGGCCGTTTTTGGGGCTGACCTGTTCGGCGCACCAGTCCAGCCAGCGGCTTTTGATGTCCGGCGGCGGGGTAAGTATCCGGCAGGGCGTGTCGTTTCTATTGGCTTTACGCGGCAGGCCGACGCCGACCAGGCCTTTTGAGACGGTAAACACGATGCGTCCGGCTCTATCGAACCAGGTGTCCTGTTCGTATTGGCGCATCACCGGAAATTGCACGCGGTAGAGGGTTTGCAGTTCTTCCAGAGTGAGCCCCAAGGCCATTGCTGCCAATACGTCGATTTCAACCAATGCCTGGCGGCGGTTGTAGTCGGTGCGTAAGGCGCAGTTGCGTTGCCAGTCGGGCGACAATTGCCGGAAAAAGTTATTGGGCAGGCGCGGGTCGGATTTGGCCCAGTGGTCTTGGGTGAAAGTGGCTTGATAGCAGGATTGCCAGAGGTCGGTGTAGTGAGTGGTTAGGCATGTCAAGGATAATATTCTTACTTGACCCTGTTCCCGTAAATCAATTAAGGATAAATATCTGGCAGTGTCACCCCTCATTGTAGCTTTGCCGGTGGTTTTCAAAATAAAGTCCATCGGTAAAGAATAAAGTGAACCACTAAAATTTATTAAAGTTTGTTCATCTTTAAAGGCAATAGAAAATGCTGCATCAATATGACCTAAATATTTTGGAGCAATAATATTAATCAGAGTTCTTTCACCGGATTGACTCAACATTTTTCTATTAACGTATCGATAATACTCCGTAACCCGCTTGGGCTCCGTTTCCTCTTCTTCTATCCACGATACATGCGGAATACGTCTCTGATATTCAACTGGTTCGCAAGCTGGTAAATAATTTGTACGAGGCAAGTAATCATCGGGCAAGCTGGCGAGGTCGAGAACATCGTAATGGCTATTTTCGGTGCAAATCCGACGCGGCGTTTTATAAAACGGCGTGCCGACAAAAAAATGCGGACCGGACAGTATCCATTGCTCTGCCGATTCGGGAAACCGGGTTTGACGTTTAATCGTGCCGTCTTTTTGCGAATTGGTTTCGTGCCACATTTCCAACGAATAATACTCGCCCCGCAAATCTCCTAACCGTTTGGGTTGTTTGGCAAATTTTTCCAGCACATGAATCAACTGCTCGGCATGCAAGGCCGGCAAACGGGCTTGCAAGGCAGGCGTGCCTTCGGCATCGTAAAGTTTGGCGAACAAAGCCAAGGTGTTTTTATCCACCGCAATGATACGGCTTTTATGCCCGATGGTATTCCATTTGCCGTCATCGGTTTTAATGCCGGGTACTGCGCCATAGCCGTCATGTTCATAACATTGGTTAACCCGGATATCTCACAATAAAAGCGGGCAAGTCCGTTTATATTTGTTAAAATTCAGTTGCTTAGATTGAATTCGAACAAGGACCTGCCCATGACAAACTGTACCACAGCCAAAGTAGAATTTCCTGCC
>NZ_CADCXN010000033.1 GCF_902806695.1 Candidatus Methylobacter favarea
GACACAAAAAAAACGCTTGATTATCGCCATGACCGGCGCCACCGGCGCTATCTATGGCGTGAGAATGTTGCAGATTTTACAGGTGCAGAAAGACTGGGAAACGCATCTGGTCATCTCGTCGGCCGGCGTGCTCAATTTAAAACACGAACTGGCCATGCAACGCTCTGAATTATCAGAGCTGGCTGATGTTGCTCATGGCATTAATGACATCGCTGCCAGCATTTCCAGCGGCAGCTTTAAAACGGAAGGCATGATTATCGCGCCGTGTTCAATGAAAACACTGGCCGCTGTCGCGCATGGCTTTGGCAATAACCTGATTTCACGAGCAGCCGATGTGATCTTAAAAGAACGGCGTCGACTGGTGGTCATGCCCCGCGAGACGCCGTTGAATCTGGCTCACATCAGAAACATGGCGAGCGTGACTGAAATGGGCGGCATAATTTTTCCTCCGATGCCGGCCTTTTACAGTCAATCCGATTCACTCACAGCCATGATTAATGAGTCCGTGGGCCGGGTTCTGGATATGTTCGGGGTTAATGTTGAGGGCCTGTACACGCCCTGGGCCGGATTATAAAGCAGCAGTTCCTTGAGGCTCTTTTGCCATCAAGTCGAAAAGCCGGGATAAAACCGTATTTCCGAAAGCTCATCCCTGCAAAATTATGGAAACAAGCCTGACTATTTGCAATGTAGATAATAGTCGAGGCAGGCCATGTCATATAGGCAAAACTGAAAAGGCGTCATGGTCTTCGACAGCCGCTGCCGTTCGGCGTATGAGTTCGAGGTTGCTTTCCGAATCCATCATGCCGCCGATCGCAAGCGTCATCAGCATTGCCTCCAATGGATAAACAAGATGCGCGCGATATCGCAGCAGCAGATTCTTGAAATCGATACCTGCTACGCCATTGTCTTCAAGAATGTGAAAGTAGCTTGCGATAAAACTTGCTTCGTGCAGCCGCCGCGTTTCGGGATCGAGAGCCGTAGCCAAAAAATAGGCGATATCGCTGATTCCTTCGCCAATGCGGACAAGCTGCCAGTCGAGGAACCCAGGCCTGGACAGGGTCCAGAATAAATTACCGGGATGACAATCGTGATGAACAAGTGTTTGCGGCCCATCAGAAAGAGAGCGCATCGCCAGCCTGCGATGGCGGGCATAGTGCATGGCTGGAGCATGGAGACTGCCGGGAATGAGGCTTCCAGCCCGTTGCAATCCCCGTTTCATCAACGGGGCAGCCAGGGCAGAGCCAAGATTATCTTCTAGCCTCCGCACGGGGCCCGCTAGCCAGCGATATTTCGGATCACGGCTTGTATTCCAGAAATGGGCATGGAAATCAGCCAGTTGCTTTATAACCAGGGCAGCTTGCGCAACCGTCAATGCATCACTTGAACAGCCAGGACGTGCGCCCAATTCCGTAACATCCATCAGCACCAGAGTAGTGCCGCGTCCGAATTTGCTCTGTGCCGCCAAAATGACTGGCCGCGTTACCGGTACTGATGGGGCAATTTCCTTATAAAAACGCACTTCGATATGAAGCAATCTCGATAAGGAGGTTATCACTCTTGCCCGCCATGCCCTCGATGGAAGTTTCACGAACCAGCGCCGGGGCAAAGTTTCCGGCCCATTGTGTTCTATGTTGAGGCGTATCCGTGTTGTTGTGCCAATATCGATGGAAACAATATCGATCCTGGAAACCTTAATAGCGTTAGAATGGATATTAACGATTTTTTGAGCCCAGCTGACAGTCAAATCACCGGGTCTGCGGACCAGGATATTTTCCTTCATAGGGTTGCATACTGATTGATCTTTTCGTGCCTGTTTCTTTAAGTCAGCTCCCTGCTGCAGGATACAAACCCGATTAAGAGAATAATTATTTGCTTCTGAAAGATAGCATTTAATTTCTGGTTTGACCATTTTAATCGATTCTGAAAACTGCTAAAAACCAGGCAGCCGAAGTAGTGTAGGCAGGCTTCTCTGCCCACCCTACCCCTACTTCGTATCACAAGTGCACATAAAGCGCCGCGGAATTTACGTCTGTGTGCATACTGTGGTAGGTGATTAATGTTTTTCAGAATATTTATTTAAACCTTGGGGACAGCTATAAAATTGTGTAATGTGCTGATCATAAACTGATGATGGGATAGCGGTTGGGCTTTATTCGTTGGACTCCAAGGTAAATAGATAACTATATAGTTTTTGGAATTAAAGAAATCGAACAACTCAGTTCGATCACTATCACCCCAACATTCGAATATAATTCTCGGTTTAGTTTCTTGTAATGTTCTTGTTGCTCCCCGAAGCACAGAAAGCTCGTTACCTTCAGTGTCAATTTTTATAAGAGTTCGGTTATGCCCGAATTGCGGAAAATAGTCATCGACCGTTTTTTGTTCGATTTTTTCAGTTATTAAATCATGAGTAAGAGCGAGTCGTTTTGTAACCTCAGCATTGGTAGATCCCAACCATGTGTCACGTTTTGGATATGTAATACGCATCTCAAAAAGCCCCCGGACAAAAATTAACCTGAGCCTGAGCGGATTGAAGCCAGGGAAAATGAGTCAGCTGCGTGAGCTGACCGGTATCACGGGTCAGCGCCAGCCAAGCGGTTG
>NZ_CADCXN010000034.1 GCF_902806695.1 Candidatus Methylobacter favarea
ATTTCCTTGCCAGGTTGCGCCGCAAGTTAAAATGCTACAGCAAGTGCCAAAAGATGTTGGAATATTCCGTAAGGCTTCTGATGGCTAAAAGAAATAATGAGATTATCTATAGTTAATTAGCAATACCCATGTTTAATGTTTCTACAAATTGACCTAACGTCAGCCATATTAAAAAAGACCAAAGTTCACGGGCATGGGTAAAAGCTAACAACGGCTTGCAAGAAAAAATATAAGAAACAATGTGATGCCGACCAATTAAGGTGCAATTCTGCCTGCAACCAGGGCCCAGTAGCTTTTAATAGATGATGGCTAGGGTAATGCCTGCGGCAAAGCAGGCAGGTTTTTGGGACATAGTCATTACATCTCTTGTCCGAACACCCCTCTTCTTCTAAGCATGATTATTTTAGGTTTATTAAATCCGGCCATCACTATCAAAGCCCCCAGCGCTAGCATAATATTTATTAGGCGAGGCTCGTTAAAAGCCTGGGCCGCTATGGGTGCAGCTGCACAAAATAGCAGCCCTACGATAAATGCTCTGCCTAGATTAAGAGTCCATACAGTATGAAAATGAGTATCAGTGGGATCATGGTATTGTATCAATGCGGATCCGAGTGATAACTCAGTCATCGAAGCTACGATAGTAAGCATGGCTGTTGCTAATGCCACCAGCCCAAAATCTTCCGGGGTAAGAAGGCGCGCCAGCACCAAGGTGCTGAAAAATGCCAGTAAATTGATAATCACTTTGGCTGCCCCTAGCCAAACTACACCTTTTGCAAGCTTATCCTTCATAGACCCAGGATTTGAAAATATTTATCTGCAATCCTTTACATTGTAATAGCACACAATATATTGGTCCTCCTTACTTGAAGCGGTAAAGCTGGTTTCGTTCCGACTAACGGCTAGCATATGGGCATTGCGCACTTCGATGCTTAAGTCTTGATAGCAAGCAAAACCATTTTTCTAATTCGAACCCCGTTTTTTCAAACTGAATGATAGCGTAGCCAGGATATTATGTAAACTGACATGTTTATTTTAGTCGCTCTTCTCAACCCATTGCGCTCAATCTTCAAGCAGGCCTGCCAGGATAGGAACGGGCTTCTTATAGCTGAGCATCATCGTTCGGTTCACTTCTCCGGTGATCTCCAATTTGCTGCCTGGCCTGGAGAGGCCGGTTCGGAGTTGCGCTCAGGAAGAAACACTCTATGCGTTCATAATCCCTTTTATGCTGCCTTGGCAGAACTTATGCCCACCCTTTGGCAATTTATTGCTGCGCCTTACAGCGAAGAATGTTTACTGCTGGCGCTAGACGATTTCAGCATGCCCAAGAGCAGGAACAACCCCATCGGATGAACCCTCTTCAATTAGCGGCCAAAACCAACCAAAGCAAGACCTGTGCGCAGCACGAGGCCGCGGTCGGCCTGCGCAAGCGTATCAAAGTTGTAAGCCTGATTGTTTGTGGCTGTTCGCTGTTACCTGCTGATTAACCTTTACAGCCCGAAAAAACGTGGCTCCACTAAAAAGACAACTCGTTCCCTTCTAATTGTAAACTGGAACAAGGGCGCATGAGGCGACTTGCGATTGCAGGCCTTGTCCGGCACCGCCGCTACTGATTCTGAAGGGCAGGCAGTTAAATAAGGAAAACCTACTATAGAAACCGGTTCGCCAGGCTCGAGGCGGCGGCTTCATCGGCATACAGGCTTGTGCAGTAATTCCGTGTTGTACGACTCGCCTGCGCCGCTGCGGGATTGCACCGCGAAGTTAAGCCGCTAATCGGCTCTTCATGCTAAAAACCTTAAAATGGCCCATGCGGGTGGGTACTCTATTAAAAGATATTAAATTGATGTTTTTGACTATTCGACAGTAGTGGATTTGGATAAGATTTTATTAAATTTAATCATTCGAGGCCGGGCGTGCTGTTTATACCTGACATTTTGATGGTAGAGCTGAATAATTATCGCAGGTTTATTCACCGGTATACTCTTATCAAGCGTCTGAACTGTCCGGCTACAGCGCTAACTTTTCTGTTTTGAAAGTTAACCGTATAAATCCCTTATGTTGACTTGGCTTGATGCTGATGCGGGTTAATATAGGCTTTCAGGACGGCTTGGATTCTAGCAAGACAATCTCTACCTTCGTACAGGCGTGAGAAAATCTGCACCAGCTGTCATCTACGGCAATTTTGAGCTAAGCGCATTGTCGATTATGACATTGACTTTGCGCCAATTCGTAAGACTTTATCCAGTCCCAATCGCGTGCTGGCATACGAGTAACTTGTTCACGCTAAATAAGGTCAGTTTTTTTAGGCGCTGGTTGTACCAGAAATTGATTAATTGTCGTCCAGTTAATTCAGTGGCGCTACGAAGCCTCTCGCAAATATTACGTGGAACAGGGCGCCAATGCGATCTTATACGCATCTCAAAAAGCCCCCGGACAAAAATTAACCTGAGCCTCAGCGGATTGAAGCCAGGGAAAATGAGTCAGCTGCGTGAGCTGACCGGTATCACGGGTCAGCGCCAGCCAAGCGGTTGCGACGGCCTCATCAAGTGCCTCGATGTTGGCATAGACGCGGTTGCTCAAG
>NZ_CADCXN010000035.1 GCF_902806695.1 Candidatus Methylobacter favarea
CAATTACCTATCAAACATCGTGGCCTGTTTAGTCGCTTATTCTTATCAAGAGAAAAAACCCGCTCTTAATTTACGCGATGCTGATTTATTGCCCTTAATCAGCAACTCTTAAACCGAACTGAGGTTAATTTAAGAAAGTCGCCCTTAAGTCCCTCAACTCAGGTTGAAATGTTCTTAGAAACATATCTTGCCTGTCGTCTGTAGCAGGCTAACAGCTTTGCATTAAAAAATTCTTATAAGTAGCTTAAGGTGTCCGACAGGTGTATAATTTTAATTGCTTTTCTAACTAAAATAATAACTAGAGGTGTTAGTCAATGGCTACTACAAATCCCACCACCTTATCTCTACGCGTCGATCCGATGATTAAAGAAGGTTTGTGCCGCTTGGCAGAAATAGAACATCGCAGCTTCACCAACATGGTGGAAGTGATGGTTCGTGAGTATTGTAAACAACATAACGTCTTCCTTCCCGAGGAGCAAAGCTTTTTCAGCAGCGAAAGTCAATAACGATAAATACAAAAAATTAATTGCCACCGGAACTGCACTTAAGGGCAAAGCAATTCGTTTATCTTAATGTGCCGTTCCATTCGTTGCTGGTGTAGCCCGATAAAACGATTGGCGCCGATTCGGTCAATCTGATTAGCCACTGAATTGAATTTTCTGGTCGGTTTTGATGATCTCTGCGGGCCGTATCGCATGAATGCTTTTTGAAGCACATCGACGACATATCAAACTGCTATAGTAATCATCAGTTTGACGGCTAATATTTTGCGCTTAGCTCACTCCCACTCAGATACTTAAATGCACGTTGATGGGTTTCGGCCGGCGCTTGCCTTCCAACAAGCTGCCCGCCTTTGCCGACAGGTCTTTTTTCCATGGACTCACCCGACGACTCGGGCGGACACTGTGCTCTTGAGCAATTCATTGATCGTCTTGATGCTTTTTACGGCTGCTATGGCAATCTTGGCTTTTTGAGCACTATAAACATCTGCCGTTTCTTTCACTCATTTTCGCTCTCTGATTTAGCTCAGAGCCTGGCTTAAACTATTGTCCGGCTTTCGGGAAGCATTATAATCAGTACAATTCTCTCTGTTTTCCGATACGAAACAAAGCGTTGGGCCTGTGCTCTGCTACTCTGATGGAGGTATTCAGGTTAATTCCTCCGATCTGCTTTGGGAAGTCAGGCTTTAAAACCTGGGGGCGATTAGAGATTAATCTGGAGAACTTCCACAGCATTCCATATATTTTCGATAAAATCAGTATCCATCTCAGGCAGGCCGTTCTGAATCCATTGAACCAGCACTTTGGCGGTATTGGGGTAAGTGATGCGGACGGCGTGGTCGTCATGCAGCCAATGTTCAATAATAGAGCTATCCATATCATGCATGACATGACCATAGCCAAGTTGCTGTAATGCGGCCGCATTGGAGATTTGTTCCATTTGCGCATGCAGGGGTTTAGCCAGGATTTTTTTGCCCAGTTGTAACGCTTCACTGGCGAGCTCAAACCCGGCATTGCTGAGAATACCGCTGCAATTATACATATCTTTTTGAAATCCTTCATATGACAGCGGATTGCATTGAATATGCGCAAATTTTGATGAAATATCGCCGGGCGAATAAAGGTGAAACTCAAAATTTTTAAAAGGCGATAAAAGCTTGATGACTTCCTGTTGATTTTCAAAAGGAAGATACACGACGATCTTATTTTTCAAAACATTTTGGGGTATTTCAGGAGTATCGATAATAGGAGGTAAAATGGGCTGGCCAAAATGATGCCAGTGTAATCCGACGCTCCTGTCAGCAGGAGCAAAATATTTCATAACCTGCTCAGCAAGAGGATCTGACCCTTCTCTGGGGATTTTATGTCTAAAGGCATATTGATGACCAATACCGAGCACCGTCTTTTTTTGAGTTTTAGCCGCCCAGGCGGTGACCGGCTCAAAATCGCTGATTACCAGATCATAGCCTGCCAAGTCCAGCGATTTTACATCTTTGATAAAGGTAATCGGTTTTACATCACAAGCTGTTTTAAGATAACTGACCTGGCCTTTATTGGTATTGAAAGTCAGACCGGTGCGTAGCTGATAGCCGTTAAATATTTCCATATCAAAATATTTACCGGCAGGGCGGCCGGTAAATTGAAAAGTAACATCGATCCCGGCTGCGAAAAGCGCTTTTGCCATGACCCGCGCGCGGGTAATATGTCCGTTACCGGTACCTTGCACGCCATAAAAAATTCGCATTAAATAATCTGTCCCAAACTAAAAAGTGCTGTCCCAATGCCCAAAAGCATCCCTACCAGGGTATCGCTCGGAAAATGCACACCCAGTATCACTCGTGAGCAACCGACCAGTATTGCCCAGCAATAAAGAATGATTAGTAAAGAAGGAAAAAAATAGCTGAGTAAAGTCGCCATCATAAAAGCGGCCGAAGTATGGCCGGAAGGAAAACTGAATTGATCGGATGGAGTGATAATGCTATGGAAGTTTTTTAACATCGCTTCCGGTCGATTGCGTTTGAAACCGTTTTTTAGAAGAAAATAAATTGGCCTTTCGATGAGAAATGCCAGCAGAACAGTTTGCAGAAGGCGGCTTTCTATTCCCTCACGCAGATATAGCAGGCTTATTATTAACAGATACAGTTGGCCGTCGCCGGTTTTTGACAGATATCGGCTGGTCTGCGTCAGGGCGGAGTGGATTTTGGCATTGATGAGCCAGGAGAACATGAAAACGTCGTATTTATGGATGGAATAGAGCAGTTTCATTTTTTTGTCCTCTTCAGAGAGTGATTCTGCAAAAATCGGCTGCGGCTTTTGCAGAGATGAGAACCGTGGATTTTCCGCTTAATCTTTGTCTTTATGAGTCAGGATCAAGATTAAAACTCTATTGTGACAATAAAATGAACATTTATTTAAGGTTACATGACAATGCCGCTTGATTAAATCAAGCGGCAAGCTTAAGCTGTTTGCGCAGGATCGGAAGGCGGCTCAGGTTTTATCTAATAATTGATGGCTTTTTGCTAATTTCATGGACCGCCTGCCAGCTTTTGTTAAAGCAGGCGATATTGTCAAATTCACTTGCACTCAGCACCCAAATCGCGGCGTGCGTCTTTGCTTTTATAAATCACACTATCGTGAATATCGAGGCAGTTAAATGGCATTGTTGAATCAAACTTTGTCTTCCTGAAGCCTGAAGTCGACATTTATCAGGGCGGGAATTTCATGGGCGCTGACCGGCGGGCTGAAAAAGAAGCCTTGTATGATAGAACAGCCCAGACTATGCATGACTAACGCCTGCTCTCTGGTCTCAACTCCTTCGGCAATCAGGGTATAGTCCAGTGCATTGGCCAGGCTGATGATGGTTCTCAAAAGTAACGGCGTATGAGGATTCTTCAATACGTCGTCAACAAATATTTTATCGATTTTTATGCAATCGAGCGGGAGCTGTTTTAGGGAAGCCAGGCAGGAAAAGCCGGTGCCGAAATCATCTATGGCAATAGTCACTCCCAGATCCCTTAACTGTTTGAATGCATCAATATGGCCTTCGGTTTGAATTGCACTCTCGGTTATTTCGAGCTCCAGATAATGGCCCGGAATACCGTTTTTAATCAGTAAATCCTGAACTGTAACCAATAAAGTAGTATCACGGAAATGATACGGGGAAATATTGACGGCCACTTGAATGAAAGGCAAGCCTTGCTCATGCCAGCGGGAAATTTGTTCGCATACAGTTTTAAGTACCCAGTCGCCGAGTTCTACTATTAAACTTAATTGTTCGGCAAGGCCGATAAAGTCTACAGGCGGAATAATGCCCTGTTCCGGATGTTGCCAGCGCACCAGCGCCTCGATACCGACCATTCGGCCGGTATTCATTGAGATTTGCGGCTGATAGTGAAGGATGAACTGTTTTTTCTCAAAAGCTTCCCGCAGCATTTGCTCTTTTTGCAGCCGATGTATGGCTTGGCTGGCCATGTCCGGCGAATAGAATACATGACGTTGTTTTCCGGACCGTTTTGCCGAATACATCGCCATATCGGCGGCTTTGAGCAGTTCTGTTTCAGAATTTCCATCTCTTGGAAAAATAGCGATGCCAATGCTTACTTTGGGAGTTATATGATGAGAGTCTAACAGTAACGGCTGGTTTATTTTTTGCAGGCATCGGTTAGCGACTTCCCTAACGTTATCATCATCAGCAATATTAACTAAAATTATACAAAATTCATCCCCGCCCAGGCGGGCCGTAAAGTCGATTTCGCGTGCCACAAGCTTCAAGCGTTGGGCAATTGCCTTGAGGAATTCATCGCCGATGTTATGGCCAAAGCTGTCATTTATATCCTTAAACCCGTCCAGATCAAGAAACAGAAAAGCAAATTGCTCGTTGCGGCGAACGGCCGTTTTTATAATATCCTCGATGCGTTCCTGATAGTAGGCTCTGCTGGCCAGTCCGGTCAGATTGTCAAAATAGGCCAGCCGGTGAATTTGCTTTTCCGTTTGTTTTTTATGGGTAATATCCTGCACTGTACCGGTAATTACAGACTTGTTTTTATCGGTAATTTCTTCTATTTCCTGATGCACGAAAATAATATTCGAGGGCGGGATAGGTATTCGATATTCGATAGGCTGAATTGTTTTACTATGCACTGCCGCATTGATAATATGCCTGACCAACTCACGGTCTTCCTGATGAATTAACTGGATATAACTATCCAGGGTACCGGCAAATTTTTCCAGATTAATCCCGCACAGCTTGGCCAGATTTTCTGAAATCTGGAAGCGCTTATGTTGGTTATCCCAGGTCCAGTATCCCAAGCGAGCTATGCGTTGAGCTGCAGCAAGCTGATGCTTGCTGTTTTTGAGTTCGGCCGTGTTTTGGCCAGCCCTTAAAATAAAATATAACCGGTGAATCAGGATTGGATAGTTAATGGGTTTAACGATGAAATCCGTTGCTCCAGCATCGAATGCCCGAGTTATTGAATCCAGATCGCCTAATCCTGTCGACATGATAATAGGTACGTCTGTCATCGCAGGCAGTGTCCGCAATAATTTGCAGGTTTCAAATCCATCGATATCCTCCATCACAGCATCCAGCAAAACCAGATCAGGGAGTTGTTGGTTAATCTTCTCGAAGGCTTGGGAGCTGTTACAGGCTTCATCGACAAAAAAGGAGGCCGCCCGTAGTGTTTCACTGCTAATTAAACGAAAATTAGGATCATCGTCAACTAGCAGAATTCGATTGTTCTGAAAGTCGGTCTTTGGCTTGGTCAACTTTGAAGCACAGGGACTGGTGATTTCCCTGCGTAAGGCACTCATTATCTTAGGCAACTCATAGTCCATAGCCCTCAACAGGATATCGGCGCCATCAGTGTGATGCTGCCGGGCAATGGCTTCAACAGATGCACAATAATCGGCTAAAGTTTGAGCACCCAGATTGGCGCAAGAAGATTTAAAGCTGTGAGCGATTTTTGCCAAGCTTTCAATATCAGGAGCTTTTAAGGCGGCACGCATCGTATCCATTGCTTGCGGTGCAGTGTTCAGAAACAGCTGGATAGCCTTGTTAAGCAAGTTTTCTCCAGTTGAAGCCGTTAAATAGCGTAAATTTTCAAGGGCTGCCGGATTTATTACAGGTTCTGTTTGTGCACAAGCAAGAACGGGATAATTAGGAATGCATTTAGTTAATCCGGCAGGTTTGGCCGCTAGCCATTGTGCTAAAGTATCCTGTAACTCTTTCTTACTAAAAGGTTTACTGATGTATCCATCCATTCCAGCGTTCAGGCATTGTTCGACTATCCCTTTTTGTATGTCAGCTGTCAAGGCAATAATGGGAACATGAGAATGATCAGAACGTGTATGTTCTTGCTGGCGTATTTCAGTTGTTGCCTGAAAACCATCCATATCCGGCATATGACAATCCATCAGGATTAAGTCATACTGCTTATCGGTTGTGGCATGTACCGCTTCTGCGCCATTATTGACCACATGAACCTGACAGCCAATAGCAGAAAGCATACCTAACCCGACTTCCTGATTTATGGGATTATCCTCAGCCATCAGGATATTTCCTTTTAAGGTGCGCTCTTCATTTGAAGACATCTTAAACGGTTTGTTGTGAGTGACCGGCATTGCCAGCAGGCAATTCAGCAATTTTTGCTGGATCAGGGGTTTATTCAGAAAATAGCTGATGCCGTATTGATCGTCTTTATCATTATTCATGATAGTGTCCGAACCTAAAATAGCTACAGACAGCGGAGGTATCCGCGGTTCCGAATTAATAATATGAGCGAGAGTGAAGCCATCCATTTCAGGCATATGCCAGTCAAGCAAGGCAATTCGATAAGGGTCATTCACTCTGGCTGCCTCCACTAACAGGTCCAGCGCCTGTTTCCCGCTTTCTACGCTTTGGCAACGGATGCCCCAGTAGCAAAGCTGGTCATGCAGTAGCGTTCGATGAGTGGAATTGTCATCGACTACAAGGACGGCCAAGCCTTTTAAGGCGCTGATGTCCGGCTTTGAGAAAGCGGGTTGGAGGCTTTGTTCAAGACCCAGACTAAAGAAAAAACGGGAGCCCTTACCCACCTTACTAATCAGCTCAAGTTTACCCCCCATTAATTCCGTCAGCTGTTTGGAAATGGTTAAACCCAGGCCGGTTCCGCCGTAGCGGCGAGTAATGGAGCCATCTATTTGAGTAAAATTTTCGAAGATAGGCTGTTGCTGCTCGGGGGCAATACCCGGCCCGGTATCGAATACTTCAAAGAGCAGGTTTATATGGGAAGCATCTGACTCTCGTTGTTCAAGATAACTGACTTTTAACTGTATTTCCCCCTGCTCAGTAAATTTAATCGCATTGCCAAGCAGGTTTATGAGTACCTGGCGCAGTCTTTCGGCATCACCCCGAACAATTCCGGACAGATCCGGCGGCAAGTTCAGAATCAACTCCAGACCCCTGGTATGGGCCTGATTTGACAATAGTTCAGCTGTTTCTTCGAGCAGGTGGCGCAAATCGAAATCCTTGACTATCAGCTGAAATTTCCCCGATTCAATTTTAGAAAAATCCAGAACATTATTAATAATGCCCAATAAGGATTCAGCTGAACGAAATGCGGTATCAGCCAGCCGTTTCTGGTGCAAGTCAAGCTCGGTATTCAGTAACAGTTCTGTCATCCCCAGAACGCCGTTCATGGGGGTGCGGATTTCATGACTCATGGTCGCCAAAAATTGGCTTTTTGCTTTGTTTGCGGCTTCAGCTTTATGTGCGAGCTGAATGGCCTCATTAGTCTTGGATTGAAGATCATGAGTGCGCTCAGCCACCTGTTCTTCGAGAATTTCACGATGCCTTGAAACTTTTGCCTGATAGGTTGCCAAATCCGATGACATATTATTAAAAGACGCTGCCAACTCGCCAATTTCATCATTTGAAGATAGCACAAGCGCGTTGCCAAAGTTGCCTTTAGAAATGGCTTGAGTAGCTAAAACCAGCTTTTTTATGGGAAAGGTAATGCGTCTTGTTTGCCAAAAAGTCAGAAAGATACCCAGGGCGAGTGTTATCGGAACAATACCTAGAGTCTTCAGCATGAATTCTCGGGAGTCTTGATAAATCCTGTCTTGACTGATACCTAATTGTAGGTAGCCAATTAATTCTTTGGTATTTCTTGGAGCCTCTAAATTGATAAAATCCGTTTCTAAATCAATACCCGATAACTCAGGCCGGATATAAACCGGAGCCATAATATTAATATAGGATTTATTAGTAGCTGGATCAACATAATAGCCGCTTATTAGTTTTTCAGGGCTTTGGTTACTTTCTTTGATAGCTAGCGATGGCGTTTTAGACAAGCCAAGATAATTCCGCTGCGATAGTAGTTGTTTCTGTTTGTTGAATACCAGTAGATAAGCAATGTCCGGACTTTCTTCCAAACCCTGAAGAGATTGATCAATGGCTTTCTGATTTTCTGTATAGACGCCGTATTCTATATTTTTTGACAGCATTTTCGCTGTCTCTTGTCCATGCTTGATATAGTTGCTGAAAGTATTTAATTGATGCTGCCAAATTAAGTAGCTGCCCGTAGCCAGCGTTGTTAACATGATTAAAAAAATAATCAGAAAGTTAAACTTGGAAGCTATAGATTTCATTTTAACTCAGGCCTTAGTTGAAAATTATTTTGGCATTTTTTAGTAAGGCTTCCGGGATTTCCACCCGCATATGTTCGGCGATCTTCTGGTTGATTGTATAGGTAATTTTACGGGGAAATTCCGGAGGCATAGACTGTACAGGGATGCCTTTAAGTATTTTGGCGGCTTGAAGGGCGCATTGTCTCCCTAAATCATCATAGTTCCACGAAAGCGCATATAATGCGCCTGATTTGACCCAATTATCGGAAATACCGATTAATGGTACCCGGTTTCTAAAAGATGCCAGGAGCACTTCTTTTGCTGTTTTAGGAGACATAACGATTTCATCCGGTATGGCTAATAATATTTCAATATTCCTGGCCAGTTGTTCTAGCGCGAAAGGCAATTGTTTCGGCGTATTAACAGGAATAGCGATAAGTTCAAAGCCGGCTTGCTCAGCGGTTTTTCTGACATCTTCAACTATCTTATCATTCTCTTCCCGATTATAGAGGATAGCTACCTTTCTTTGTTCAGGAAAAAACTTTTTTAGCCATTGGAATTGGATATCTAAAGGATAGGTCAGAGTTACTCCTGTGATATTTTTTGCGCCTTTAAACAGATCTTTATTTAAGACCATCGTTGATACAATAGGTAAGGTCAGGATATTCTGCATGGCCAGTTCTGTGGACTCTGCGCCAAGGGTATAAATCAGATCAGGATTGTTGTTCCGCATTGCCGCTAGCAAGGCGTCATGTTTGTTTGTAGCCAGAGAAAGAATTAACAGAGTGAATTTTACATCCAGCTGTGAAGAAAGCTGCTCCTTAAATCCTTTAATCGCTTGTTGATAAGGTTCCTCTGCGGTATTAGTCATGATTAAAACGTGCATGGTTTTTTCTGCGACTGCTTTATCCGGCAATACTGAAAGCACTAGAAGTGCGATCAGCAGCATTAGCTCGTGCGCAAAAAGTTTACAGCGCATCAGTTATTAAAAGTCGAGGCTTGCTTTGATGCGGAAGGTTAAACCATCCTGTTCTATGGCATTTTGCCTGTGCTGTCCGGCGCCGGGGTCAAAATATTGCTCATCAAAAAGGTTATAGACACCCCCTGAAAGCTCAAGGCCTTTAACCCAGTTTTGCGTGAATAAAGTGATATTGCTAATGACATGATCACCCACTTGGCCCCTGGCATTGCCGTTAGCTTCTTTAGGGGGCGTTATTCTGCCGCTCATATAGCGGGTCTCAAAGCCGACAAATATTTTGTCCTGCCATAAAGGCGCGATAAGGTTTAGCTTAACCATGTGTTCCGGGGAATTGGTCAAGCGTTCAGCGGTTGCAGTATTCTTAGTGTCCTGCCAGGAATAACTGATACGCCATTGAAAGCCGTTGTTCAAAAGATTTTCCAATTGAACTTCCAGTCCGTTGGACTCTACATCGCCGGCATTCTGATTTTGTAATAAATCATGAGTTGTTGTTACTAAAGAAATTATGTCGCTTATGTCGGTATGGAAGAGATTGAATTCGGCCCGCAGGTATTCATTAAAATAATGTTCAAGTATCAATTCCTCAGTTTGCAGTTTTTCCGGCTGCAAATTAATACTGGGAATAATTGAAATGCCGGCATCGTTATAGTTCAGCTCATATTGGTTAGGGGCCCTGAAAGCAGTGCCGTAAAGAAGTTTTACTGTTGTGCTTTCCCAAGGATTGTAGATGAGCGCCAGACGGGGATTGGCGGTATTGCCGAAAGTACTGAAATAATCAACACGAACTCCGGCATTCAATGTCAGGTAAGAAGTAATACTGTATTCATCCTGAATAAAGAGCGCCCATTGATACGTACTGGCATCTGAATTTATGTAAGTAGCTCTATCATAGTTAGTTAGAAATTGATCAAAATTATTTTGGTAAACACCTCCGGCTGTTATTCTATGATCATTCCAGAATACTTTAGCAGCTTCCAGTTCGCCATATAACCACTGCCCTCTGACAAGATCTTTATTAACAATAATATCAGGCACATTAGTAGTTGAAACATCAAAAGGAAAGTCGCCTCTGTTGCGATAGTTATTGTAGGAGACTCTGGAGCTTATATTCAATTGGTTAGTAAAGGTATGGCCATATTTAAGCTCCAAAAAGGTGGATTCATCAATAGTATTCTCAGCCGGATGGTTAAATACAGTATTAAAAGAAGCGGTAGGGACATCTTTATTTCGCCTGACATATAAACCTTGAAAGGTGAAATCCCGAAAAGAGACAGTGGCCATCAGCTTCTTTGCCTGTTCCTCATCATTATGCAGGCTGACGCCATTATTCGTGGCCGGCGTATCAAATTCCCTGTAATAACGGCGATTATAGCCCTGGCTGTCGTAAAAAGTTCCGGTTATGAAGGCTTCCAGGCCGTTGCCGAAGCGGTTGCCATAACTTGCACTGGTTTTATAGGTATCGTTAGTGCCGTAGGAAGCCTTAATATTTGCGCCTCTCTGATCCCGTCCGCGCTTGGTGATGACATTAATAACACCCAAAAAAGCACTGGTGCCGTACAGGGAGGAACTGGGGCCCCGGACAATTTCCACCCGTTCAATCATATCAACATCAACCGGGAATCCTTCAGACGTATCCCATGAGTCATAGATATTATCGTTAAACCGGTGTCCGTCTATTAATAATAGCAAACGAGAATTGAAATCTGCCGGCAGGCCGAAGCCGCGTGCCCCGGCAAAGCCATAATTCCGATCGTTAGTGTTATAAAAGCCCTTGAGACTGGCCAAAATTTCGCCAAAGGTTCGATAGCCCCACTTTTTTATTTCGTCTGAAGTAACGATACTGATCGAAGCCGGAGCTTTGGTTATTTTCTGTTCATATTTGGAGGCGCTATAAACTGAAGCAATTTCCTGAAACAGCAGGCTATCTTCTTCAAGCGAAGGGGTCGGGGTTGAATTTTCTTCCGCTGCAAAGGCAGAGGTTTGAAGAGGTAAGCCAATAATGCCGATAATTAAAATAAATAATTTAGAACACTGCATAAGTCTGCTCTTTTTTTCAATGCTGAAATTAATCTCAATATAGTTAAATAATTTCAACTAGGGAAAATCAAAGTCCACCGATATTGAAGGTTAGCAATATTTATAGATGACATGGTCAATGCCTGTTATTAGCATTCCTGGCCGTCGGGATTGTTATACTGTCTGTAGTAATTTGTAATATTTGAAAAGCTGAACTATCTTAAAAATAACCTGGACAAGATTTCGTGTATGGACTTGTAGCATATTTAAGTCATAAAGCTCTACCGCTAAGTTAAAGTATTTTAACCGGCTAGACGCTTTTGCATGCCTTAGCCATTAACTGCATTAAATTTTCAACTTCAGGGGGGGAAGATAAATTCATAATCCGATGAAATAACAGAGCACGCCGGTGGAGCCATTTCTTACAACAGTTTTAATGTTCAATAACCTTAGGGGATAAAGGTTATGTGGCTTTTCTATGCGCTGCTTGGTCCGCCATTTTGTGCTATTGTCCATGTCCTCGACAGTCACTGTGTTGAAAATGTGTTTGATCGGCCCTTTATGGGGGTCATTACAGGCTCCGTCGCTTCATTAGTTATCTTGCTTGCTGTATCCTTTGCGATGCCATTTGCAATATGGCAATTGCCTGGACCGGATGTGGTCGTATTGGCCTTACTGGCAGGCGGTCTTATTCAGCTGAGTCAGGCATTTTACTTCAAGGCCTTGCAGTATAGCGAGGCTGGGATCGTTGCCGCTTACTGGAACCTTATTCCGATTCTCTTGCCACTAACCAGTTATTATTTATTCGACGAGGTTCTCACTCTCTGGCAATATGCCGGCATTGGTATTCTGATTTTTACCTCGGTTTGTTTTTGCCTGCTGGACTCCTGTTTAAAAGGCCGGTGGTATTCCTTCATGCTCATGCTGGCTGCCTGCATGGTTCAGGTCATTACCATGCTTATCCAGAAGACTGTGTTCGAACAGGGAGAATTTTTCATCTGTTTTCTGATTGTTATGATAGGGATTATAGGAAGCGGCGTATTGCCCTTGTTAATTCCCGATATCAGGAAGGCCCTGGGCAACAATATGCCGACTCTTCGTCCCGCAATCCCTATGCTTATAGGCATTGAAGCGGTGAACTGGGTGGCTCTCTATACGGCTCTTCGGGCTGTAGATCTGGGCGAGCCGGCGCTGGTTGCAGCCGTTGAAACGACCATTCCCGGGTATACATTTGCGCTGACATTGCTCCTGGTTGCCACCACAAAACGTTTTGATAACAAGGAGGCGCGTCAGCAGTTGCCACTCAAGCTGGCCCTGGTTGCATTAATGACTGTTGGAGTCTGGCAGGTATCGTAGAACTCGGAGTTAATTAAGGTCGGATTTTTAGATATCCGTCACTTTTTTTCTTTTTCCGTTTCCTCCGATTCCATGATTACGGCTGAATAGCAGGTCATCAAACTTTCCGTGTAGTTGCTATGGGCTTCGGCAAGTTCCTGCGCTGAACCGAAATCGCTGCGTAATTCATCCATTGTCTTTTTAGGGTCTTTGGCTGTGGATAGAGTCAACATCTTGGTATAGTTGCGATAAGCCGTCATTCGCTTGGGGTCAAAAGGAAAGGCGCCGGGCATATTGGCGGAAGTTGTTGCTACGACGCAGTCAGTCATATGTTCAGGAGTTACATGATAGTCCTTAACGTCCTGTTCTTTCTGCATTTGTTCGAATACAGCCTGTTCATACCGGTTCTTATCAGCACACGCTGAGAGTAAGAATGCAGAGAGAAAAATCAGCAGTAGTTTAGTCATGAAAAAATACCGTAGTTAAGGGTTTAAACGGATGTAACGAAACAAAGCATTATACGCTTATTGTTATATCATCGTTTTTTGATTGTAGTGCAAGCCTGCAGGCTGAATTCATGGGTCATAGCCATTAAATTCGCCCCCTGCAGACATTTCTTTCATGGCCTGGGTTATCCAGGCTTCTGCCTCTGCATTGATATCTGCGGCTTTACGTCCCTTGCTTTTAATGACGGGGCCAATTTTAACTTTTATAGTTCCCGGATATTTCAGAAAACTATAGCGCGGCCAGTATATACCCGCATTATGAGCAATGGGGACGACCGGATAGCAGGTTTTTTGAGCTAACATGGCTCCGCCTGCATTAAATTTCCTCGTTTCCCCTGGTGCTGTGCGCGTACCTTCAGGAAATATAATCACCCATAAGCCCTGATTTAAACAGGCTGTTCCCCGAGCCAGCAATAATCGTAAGGCCGCGCGCTGATTTTTCCGGTCTATGGCTATGGGTTTTAATGTTGCCATTGCCCAGCCTAACACCGGCAGCCACAATAAAGATCGCTTTAACAGCACAGTTTGCATTGGCAGTATATGTCTTAAAGCAACGGTTTCCCAGGCAGATTGATGCTTGCTCAATACAATCGTAGGCCGATGCTTGTTAATATTTTTCATGCCTTCGACTTCATAATGAAGGCCGCAAAAAACTTTCGCCGCCCATAAAATGAATGCCGGCCATAAACCCATAATTTTGTAGCGAATATGAAAAGGACAGGGAAGGCATAAAAGAACGAGTCCGCCGATTATCAGCGCAGACAGAATCGAGCAGATCAAGAAAATGCTTGAACCAATAAAAATCCGGATTTTAGTGCCTGGAATTTTATTGTCTGGGTACGAGATAGTGTGCCGCGTCATAGAAATTTTTAAAAACAGGAAAGTCAGATGGGGATGATAAGCCAATGTTTTTTTGCCTTTGCCGGTCTTGACAAGTATCGGATTTGACATTAACAGTTTGGTTCGCATGAATATCACCTAGGGAATCGCCGATAAAAGGCATACTTTTCAGGTTGGCTTTTCTTGCTGCGGCAAAAGATTTCAGTAGACCAGATTTGGATTTCCGACAGCGGCAGCGGCCGCCTTTATAAGCAGTCAAACGATGCATTTTGGCGCTAATTTTATCCACTGAGGCCAGACTGAGCAAGCCGTGCGCAAGCCCCTATTAAGTTGTGATAAAGGCGGCTTTATAACCGTGCTGATTGAACAGGACAATAGCCTCAAGGCTGACCCAAGGGAGCGCCATTCCACGGGTGATTTAATAAATGGGTCGGACTCATGATTAAGAACGCCGCCACATCTATCAGCGTGCATCGATCTATACCTGGCGTTTATGATTGCAGTCTGGAGATATCGGCACAGCTCAGGAATTGTTCCGACAGCATCGACAACAAGGCCAGCCGGTTTGCGCGCAGTTCAGCATCCTCGGTCATGACCATGACGTGATCGAAAAACGCATCAATATCATCCCGTAATTGCGCCAGACGATTAAGCATCGCTGGATAGTCGCGTTGCGCCAGTAATGGCTGGATGTCCTTGTCGGATTGCAAGGCAGCGGCTAAAAGCTGTTTTTCCTGCGCTTCAATCAGCTGGCCCACCTGAGCACCTGGCGCAGTTTCCGATTTTTTAAGAATATTGCGGATGCGTTTGTTGGCTGCTGCCAGACTTTCAGCCTGCGGCAATTGACGGAAAGCTTTAACGGCCTGTAGACGCTGCATAAAGTCCAGCGGTTCTGCCGGCGTCACGGCAATAACGGCGTCAAATTCATCAGCGCTATAGCCCTGATCGAAACAGTAGCCTTTCAGACGGTCAAAAATAAAATCGATAACCTGATCGGATGTTGTTGGCTCATCATCAATGCTTCCGTTTGCATAGCGCTTAACTTCAGAGCCAGATTGACTGGCGCTGGGATTGATCTGATCATTGGCGAAACGTATCAGCTCAACAATATTTATATTGAGTTTATTCTCTATAATCGTTCGCAATATGCCCAGTGCCGCGCGTCTCAAGGCATAAGGATCTTTGTCGCCGGTGGGAATCAGTCCGACTTTAAAAATTCCGACCAGTGTGTCTAGCTTGTCGGCAATGGCAAGAATTTGCCCTGTTGTGCTCGGCGGCGTCGGGCTGCCGGATTGTTTGGGAAAATACTGTTCTTCAAGCGCCCGGGCGACTTCGGCCGGTTCATTGTCGGCCAGTGCATAATAACGCCCCATGATCCCTTGCAAGTTGCCGAATTCGCCGACCATTTCGGTCATCAAGTCAGTTTTGGCCAGCAGGGCCGCACGTTTAGCCAGGTCGATATCAGCGTTAATGTTAGTGGCTATATAAGCCGCGAGATTTTCAACGCGTTCGGTTTTATCAGCCAATGTGCCCAGGTTTTCCTGAAAGATAATGCTGGACAGGCTTAATAAACGCTCTTCCAGGCGTTTTTTTCTATCCTGTTTCCAGAAAAATTCGGCATCGGACAGGCGCGGTGTCACCACGCGTTCATTGCCCTGCCGGATCGACTGCAAATTGCTGCTGTCAATATTGCTGAAGGTGATGAAATGCGGCAACAAACCGCCGACGGCATTTTTAACCGGGAAATATTTCTGATTGGTCTGCATGGTGGTAATCAGCACTTCGGCAGGCAGATCAAGAAAACGCGGATCAAAACTGCCGGTTACCGGTACCGGCCATTCATTCAGGGCGGTAACTTCTTCCAGCAACTCGTCTTCTATATGGGCTATGCCATTAACCGCTAATGCGGCTTTTTGTGCGGCCGCATGGATAATTGATTTTCTTTGTTCAAAATCGGCAATGACTTTGCCCTCTTTGAATAAAGCCTCCGGATAATCTTCCGGCTTGTTGATAGTCAGCTTCTGGGGTGCATGAAAGCGATGGCCTCGCGTTGCTGTTCCGGTTTCAAGTCCCAGAATTTCAGTTTTAATGATGTTGCCGCCATAAAGCAGTACCGCCCAATGTACAGGTCTGACAAATTCTGTACTGAAACTGCCCCAGCGCATTCTTTTAGCGATAGGCAATGCAGCAATGCTGTGTCTAATGATGTCCGGAATTAGATTCTCAGTGGATTGACCTTTAACATTTTGGGTAAAGACCAGCCATTCACCCTTGTCTGTGGTTAATCGTTCCAGTTTGTCGAAAGTCGTGCCGCAGCTGACAGCAAAACCAACAGCAGCTTTGCTGGGCGTGCCGTCTGCTGCAAAAGCAGCCTGCATGGCAGGGCCGCGTTTCTCTATGGTTTTATCCGGTTGCGCTGTAGCCAGGTTTTCAATCACTACGGCTAAGCGTCTGGGCGTAGCATAGGCTTTGCTGGCAGTAAAGCTTAAACCAGCGGCTGTTAAAGCTTCAATTATGTTGCTGCGCAGGGCATTGCTTAGTTTAAGCAATGTTTTGGGCGGCAATTCTTCGCAGCCCAGCTCGAAAAGTAAATGTTTGCCATTTATCATTTTATGCTCCCTGTCCGCTCAACATGGGGAAACCCAACAATTCCCTGCGCTGGTAATAGGCTTCGGCAACGGATTTGGACATGTTTCTGACCCTCAATATATAGCGCTGGCGCTCGGTAACGGAAATCGCATGCCGCGCATCGAGTAAATTAAAGGTGTGCGAAGCTTTCAGCACCATTTCATAGGCAGGTAAAGGCAAGTTCAGCGCAATCAGCTTTTGGCATTCCTTTTCGTAGGTCTCGAAACACTGGAACAGGAATTCAACATTGGCATAATCGAAGTTGTAGGCAGACATCTCCACTTCATTCTGATGAAAAACATCGCCGTAGGTAACTGTGCCGAATGGGCCTTTCGTCCAGACCAGATCAAAAACGCTTTTGACTCCCTGCAAATACATGGCAAGGCGCTCCAGTCCGTAGGTGATTTCGCCGGTAACGGGTCTGCATTCCAAACCGCCGACTTGTTGAAAATAAGTGAACTGGGTCACTTCCATGCCGTTTAGCCAAACTTCCCAGCCCAGGCCCCAGGCGCCCAAAGTGGGTGACTCCCAGTTGTCTTCAACAAAGCGAATGTCGTGTTCGAGCAAGTCAAAACCCAATTGCCGTAGCGAGCCCAGATAGAGTTCCTGGATATTGACAGGGGATGGCTTTAACGCCACCTGGAACTGGTAGTAATGTTGCAGACGGTTGGGATTCTCGCCAAAACGGCCGTCGGTGGGCCGGCGGGACGGCTGGACATAGGCAACGTTCCAGGGTTCGGGACCAATTGAACGCAGGAAAGTGGCAGGATGGAAAGTCCCGGCGCCTACTTCCTGATCCAATGGCTGCAATAAAATACAGCCCTGCTGTGACCAATATTCCTGTAGAGCCAGAATAAGTCCCTGAAAGGTCGATAAATCGTTGTTAATACTCGGCACGGTCGCTACCAGTCTGGCAATAAAAGGCGGCAATTATAGCTCAAATATATTTTTATGGCAGGTTTGGAATAGCCTGTATCAGGAAATAAAACTGGAAGGCCTGGCGCTGAAGAGGCAAGTTTCAGCGCGAAGGACGAAAGATTATTCTGCCGCTTCCTGTTCCTCGTCTTTCTGAATCGCTTGCAGCGATAGCCCGCCGCTCAGTTCGTTTTTTGAAGCGGTTGTTTTTTTAGGAGAGGATGCCGAACCCAGGCCCTCGCTCAAATTGATTTTCAACTTTAGGTTATTTGGTGAATCGGAGTTTTGCAGCGCTTCTTCCAGTGAAATCATGCCTTCTTTAAACAATCTCAACAAATGGCTGTCAAAGGTCTGCATGCCGACATTTTCTGACTTTTCCATGGCTTCCTTAATGCCGTGAATATCCCCTTTCTGGATTAGATCGCGAACCAGTTGCGTACCCAGCAAAATTTCAATGGCGGCCGTGCGCTTGCCGTCAATAGCGGGCACCAGCCTTTGCGAGACAAAAGCTTTCAGATTGAGCGACAAATCCAGTAATAACTGGTTACGGCGTTCTTCCGGAAAGAAGTTGATGATTCTGTCCAGCGCCTGGTTGGAATTATTGGCGTGCAAGGTTGAAAGACATAAATGCCCGGTTTCTGCAAAAGCCAGAGCATGCTCCATGGTTTCCTGAGAACGGATTTCGCCGATTAGAATGACATCGGGAGCCTGACGCAGCGTGTTCTTGAGCGCATCTTCATAACTCATGGTGTCAACCCCGACTTCCCGCTGGTTGACCAGGGATTTTTTATGCGGGTGTATATATTCGATAGGATCTTCAATAGTAATAATATGCCCGGAAGCGTTGCTGTTGCGGTAATCAATGAGTGCCGCAAGTGAGGTCGATTTTCCTGAACCGGTGCCGCCGACAAATAAAATCAGGCCGCGTTTTTCCATAATGGACTTTTTAAGTATGGGCGGCAATCCCAGCTTGTCAGCATTGGGAATCTCCACCTTGATATTGCGGATGACCAGCGCAAAGCTGTTACGCTGTTTGAAGATATTGACCCTGAATCGGCCAATCCCTGGTTCAGAGATAGCCAGATTCATTTCAGGAATATGTTCAAACGCTTTTTGCTGATCTTCGTCCATCAGGCTGTAAGCGATGTCTTTTATTCGAGCCGGCGTCAGCTTAATATTCTCCAACGGTTTCAGGGCGCCTTGAAATTTGGCGGCTGGCGGCGCATCTGCAGTTAAGTAAAGGTCAGAGCCGTCATTTTGAACGAGGATTTTTAAATAGTCTTTGAATTCCATAGTTAATCCGGGATCAGGAATAAATCAGGTCATTCAAGTCTAGGTGATCAACTGTAGAAGTTGAAGCCGGATTGCAAAATAACCGCGTATAATATGACAATTTTTTATAACCTTATCGATTATGAGTATGCAAAGAAAAGCGGTCGCGTTGATTTCAGGCGGACTGGATTCAATGTTGGCGGCAAAAACAGTCATGGAACAGGGCGTCCATGTGGAAGGCATCAATTTCTTTACCGGTTTTTGTGTGGAAGGTCATACTCATGCCATCAGAGAAAGAGGCAAGGCCAAACTTAAGCGCAATAATTCGTTATGGGTCGCCGAGCAGTTGGGCATAAAACTGCATATCGTCGATGTTATAGAGGACTATAAAAATGTCCTGATTAATCCCAGGCACGGTTACGGCGCGCACATGAATCCGTGTCTGGATTGCAAGATTTTCATGGTCAAAAAGGCCAGGCAGTGGATAGCGGAGAATGGTTTTGACTTTATTATCACCGGCGAAGTGATCGGCCAGCGGCCAATGTCGCAGCGCAAAGCCACGATGCCGATTGTCGCCAGGGAATCCGGGGCCGATGATTTGTTATTGCGGCCTTTATGCGCCAGGAATCTTCCTGCCACACTGCCGGAGCGCGAAGGCTGGGTCGATAGGGAAAAATTGCATGCTATCACCGGCCGTTCGCGCAAGCCGCAGATGGAAATGGCGGAGCAATTCGGTTTTGATGACTATGCCCAACCGGCTGGCGGCTGCTGTTTTCTGACCGATGCCAGTTACTCTTCCAAGCTGGTCGATTTATGGAAAGCCCGTGAGGATAATAAAGACTATGACCTGGATGACGTCATGCTGTTAAAAGTCGGCCGCCATATCCGTCCGCAACAAAATTTCAAGCTGATTGTGGCCAGGGAGGAGGGCGAGGGACGTTTTCTACAAGGCTACAAAAAAGACTTTATCAGCATGAACAGCGTAAGTCATAGCGGCCCCTTAGTACTGGTGGACGGCTCGCCCTCGGCCGAAGATTTATACCTGGCGGCAAGCATTACTGCCCGCTACGGACAGGGGCGCGACGCTGAGCAGGTCGATATTAATATCATGAGCAAGGACGGTTCGGAGCGGACTATTCAAGTCAAGCCTTTGCTCGCTGAAAACATGCCGCAAGCGTGGTTTATATGAATAAGGAAGTCTTAAATGCCCGGCGTCTGTTATGCCCTTTGCCTGTGATCCGCACCCAGGATAAGGTCAAACAATTGCAGGTTGGCGATCAGCTCGAAGTCATTTGCACCGATCCCGGAGTGATGCAGGATATCCCTGCCTGGTGCCGTATTAATGGCCATAAAGTGCTGGAAACCATTTCCGCTGATAATGAATATATTGTGATTCTGGAAGTGGGGTAGCAGTGACTGAAGGCTGTAATGCCAAAAATTTCATTGGATATTTTTCGCAGCTTGCAGCACTGCTGGGCGTAACGCTAATAATTAAGTGCAGCGTACTAAACAATTATAAAACCTGATAAGGACTGAATAATGGCGGTGGGGCAGGGCGATTTTCCTGAAATGCTTGAGGTGGCGGGGATACAGTTGGGCACAGCGTGTGCAGGTATCAAGCAAACCGTCAGGGATGATATTTTAATTATACAGATGGCGGACCATTCAACCTGTGCGGCCGTCTTTACCCGGAATGCATTTTGCGCAGCGCCCGTGCAGGTGGCAAAGGCGAACCTGGCGCATGCGCCGCGCTGGCTGCTCATCAATTCAGGAAATGCCAATGCCGGCACCGGCACGCAAGGTATGCAGGATGCCCTGGCCTCTTGCGCAGCACTTGCTGCGGTTGCCGGCTGTACCGCTAATCAGGTGCTGCCTTTTTCTACCGGCGTGATAGGCCAGCCCCTGCCGGTAGAAAAAATTAACGCAGCGCTGCCTTCGGCAGTTAATAACCTTTCGCCTGGAAACTGGGATAAAGCCGCCAAGGCTATTATGACTACCGATACCTTTCCGAAAGGAGTTTCTAAGGTTATTTCAATTGAAGGAAAGCCGGTTGCGATTAACGGAATAGCCAAGGGCGCCGGCATGATTCAGCCCAATATGGCGACCATGCTGGGTTTTATTGCGACGGATGCAAAAATCAAACAACACTTGCTGCAGGAATGTCTGGCGCAAGGGGTTGAACAGTCATTTAATCGCATTACTGTGGACGGCGACACCTCGACGAATGATGCGGGCGTGTTAATGGCTACCGGCTGCTCCGCTGCGCCGGAAATTACCCGGAACAGTGAAAGCTATATGATTTTTGCGGATGCCATTATGACCGTTTGCAAGAAATTGGCTGAAGCCATAATCAGGGACGGCGAGGGAGCAACCAAATTAATGCGGATAGTGGTTGAACAATCCCTGAATGATGAAGAAGCTGTGCGCGTAGGTAAAACAATCGCTCATTCGCCCTTGGTCAAAACCGCGTTTTTTGCCGGCGATCCGAATTGGGGGCGGATTCTGGCGGCAGTAGGCCGCTCAGGGGTTGAAAATATGGATATTGATAAAGTACAGATATTTCTGGATGATGTCTGCATCGTCAAAAACGGCGGCCGGGCAGATACTTATACCGAAGAGGCCGGGCAACAGGTGATGAATCAGGAAGAGATTACCGTTACGGTTAAGCTGGGGCGCGGCGAGGCCTGTCAGGAAATTTTAAGCTGTGATTTCTCTTATGATTATGTGCGGATTAATGCGGAATACAGGACTTAACGGCCAAGGTTACAGGGGAAAATTCTTAGTTATGCCTTTTGCAGGTAGGGAGCTACAGCCGGCCCCGAATGTTCTTCATTAACCGATATGAATCCTCTTCAAGTTGCTGTCGGGGTAGTAAAAAGCGCCGACGGCAAGATTCTGATTTCTTTGCGTGATCAGTCTTCTCATCAGGGCGGATTATGGGAATTCCCCGGCGGCAAGATCGAGCAGCAGGAAACGGCTGAGCAGGCCTTGATCCGGGAACTCAAGGAAGAGCTCAACCTTAATGTCAAGGCAGCAACCCCGCTTATTACTGTTAAACATCAATATACGGATCTGCTTGTACAATTAAATGTATTTTTGGTGGAAGATTTTTCCGGTGAAGTTGAAAGCTGCGAAGGACAAGCGTTTTTATGGGTCGAGCCGGACGCTTTAAGGCAATATGCTTTTCCCAAAGTCAACCAGCCGATTATTACAGCAGCCAGATTACCTGACAGATACGCGATTCTGGAAGATACGGATGAGCCGCTGTTGCGGATTAATCTGCAAAAAATCCTCGACAGAGGCGTCAAGCTGATACAGGCAAGGCTAAAAACATTACCGCCCGAAGCTGTTAAAAAGTTTGTTGAACAGGCTTATCCATTGTGCAAACAAAAGGGTGCATTATTATTAATAAATTCAGCCGTTAAAAGTCCGGATGACTTAGAGGCTGATGGCATTCATTTAACCAGCCGCGACTTGATGTTTCTTGATAAGCGGCCTGGGCACAGACGCTGGGTTGCCGCTTCCTGCCATACTCTTCAGGAATTGCGGCATGCTCAAAAAATAGGGGTGGATTTTATCGTATTGGGGCCGGTGCTGCCGACTCAAACCCATCCAGGTGCAGAAGTATTGGGGTGGAAACGGTTTGCCGAACTGGTTTCCAGGATTAATTTGCCTGTGTATGCCCTGGGGGGCATGAGCGAATCCAGCGTGATTGCAGCCCGTAGTGCCGGAGGCCAGGGAATCTCGGCAATAAGAGCTTTTATTGAAAGCGAATAGAAAATCACAAATTAAACTACGGCTCTACAGCGTAAGTATTCATGCTCTTGAGTAAGAGGTTGAGCTTGCTAGGTGTTGCGAAAAGGATTTGCCGTTGTTTCATGGAAGTAATGAATAAACTGTTCGGCTTTCATTTATAAATCTCCTGTGGACATACAGTTACCGCGGCGAATGACTTTTTTCATTAGTATTAAGAACCGATCTGGATCTGATTGAGCCATGAGCAGCGCTTCGGTAAAGTGACACTCATGCAACGGCTTGTATGGTCAGCAAGGCAAGGCTTGACGACTGGTCATCGTTTGCAATATTGCCTCCTTGCCTTAATGGCCAAGTTCTCCCGTAAAACCTATGGCCTTGACGACTAACCGAACCAGCGCTTCCGTGCACTGCTTATTCAGATTGGCTATGACTCAGGGCTATTGTGTTTGTGCCGATTCTAGCATCAGCAGGCCCTGCAAATAATCCGAAGATCAATTCTGTAGGCGTATCTGCACAATGACCTGGCACTTATCCGCTTGCCCTGTTAAAGCCGGAAGTCAGGCGTTCCAAAGCTTGAATTCCGGTCATAGCACTTTTGCTTTATTCTGCGCTGTGGCATGCTGGTTATTTATAGGTTCAAGCTTGACTCTCTCCCCGCAGTTCCCTCAAGTCGGTTTTTATCTCGGATTATTAGTAACGTCTACTATAAAATCTTTTAGTTTGATCGAAGAAAACCAGAGGTTTTATTAGGGGTTATTCAGGGATTGGTGTACTAGAGTGGCCGGCAGCATGCGGAGTTTTAAGGAGGAAGCTCTGGCGATTGAAAAATCGCTTAACTGAGCGTTGGAATCCGGAAGCGAGTAAAAAAACCGGATAAATAACGGAGCTTATATTAGAATTCCGCAGTATTTGAAAAATGGAGATAAATAGTGAATCCAGGTTTTACCAAAGCGTGGACAACCCGGCTTTCAGCCCAAACTTATGCGATCGATTGCTGGGGAGATGCCTATTTTTCCATCAACGCCAGCGGCCATGTCTGCGTCAAACCCAGCTCAGACAGCAGTGTCGAGCTGGATTTGTATGAAATTGCCCAGTCGCTGAACGCTAAAAACTTATCCTTGCCGGTACTGGTGCGCTTTACCGATATTTTAAAAGATCGCGTAACGCGGCTGTCCAGGGCTTTTAAAAAAGCCTGCGCCAATAATGATTATCACGGCAAATACACCCCTGTTTATCCGATCAAAGTCAACCAGCAACGCAAAGTGGTCGAAGGCATTCTGGCGGCTGACAATATCGGGCTGGAAGCGGGCAGCAAGCCCGAATTGCTGGCAATTATGGCCTTGTCAAGCCAGGGCGTGGTCATTTGCAACGGTTACAAAGACAGGGCTTATATCCGTCTTGCGCTGATCGGTTTAAAGATGGGCCTGAACCTTTATCTGGTCATCGAAAAACCGCTGGAACTGGAATTAATTATCGAAGAAGCGGCCCGCCTTGATATCAGGCCGCAATTGGGGGTCAGGGTCAGGCTGTCCAGCATCAGCGCCGGCAAATGGCAAAACAGCGGCGGCGAGAAATCCAAATTCGGGCTACATGCGCATGAAGTCCTGCAGTTGATCGAACGCCTGAAACTAACCGGTTTGCTGGATACGTTAAATCTCATGCATTTTCACATGGGCTCGCAAATCGCCAATATCCATGACATAAAAATAGCTCTGAAAGAAGCCGGGCAATTTTATGCTGAATTGCATCGCTTGGGCGCGCAGATAAACATCATCGATGCCGGCGGCGGGCTGGGCGTGGATTATGACGGCAGCCGGTCGCGCCGCGAATCATCAATCAATTACAGCCTTGATGAATATGCCCAGAATATCGTGCGCAGTTTTGCTGATATTTGCGCCGAAAAACAGGTTCTTCAGCCCGACATCATTACCGAATCCGGCCGTGCGCTCACGGCGCATCATGCGGTACTCATCACTAATGTGACGGATATTGAATCGGTCTATTGCAATGAAGCCGAATTGCTGGCGTTGCCGGATAGCAATAATTGGGTGGAACACTATCATGACATCCAGTTTTCCTTGTCGGAAGCCCGTGCGCAATTTGCCCAGGATAAACTCAGCATTAACGACTTGGCCCAGGCGGAGAATGACTATGCGATTCTTTGCCAGCAGCTTAAAAGCAAGCTGAACCCCAGCATTCAGAGCGAGGCCGCCATCCTGCAGGAACTGAATGAAAAACTTGCCGACAAGGTTTTTTGCAATTTTTCCTTGTTCCAGTCCATGCCTGATATCTGGGGCATCGATCAGATTTTTCCCATCATGCCTATTCACAGGCTGGATGAACAGCCTTTGCGCAGCGCTATTATTCAGGATCTGACCTGTGATTCCGACGGCCGGATCGACCAGTATATCAATGGGCAAAATATTGAAAAAACGCTGCCCATTCATGAAATCGACGGCCATGAGCCGTATCTCATCGGTTTTTTTATGGTCGGCGCTTACCAGGAAATCCTGGGCGATATGCATAATTTATTTGGCGACACTCATTCCATTAATATACAACTCGATGACCAGGGTTACCATTTTTATGACCTGCACGAAGGCGAGCATGTGTCTGATTTGCTCGACTATGTGCATATCAGCAGCGAAGAACTGAAAGCCGCTTATCGCGAAAAACTTGCAAAAAGTAATCTGAGCGAATCACAAAGACAGCAATTTGAACAGGAATTAATTGCCGGCTTGACTTCCTACACTTATCTGGAGAAATAACATGAAGGCGGGCATGATAGGATTGGGAGCGATGGGCACAGGCATGGCCAAAAATATCGCCAAAGCCGGGTATTTGGCCGGTGTCTATAACCGCACGGAGGCAAAAGCCCAAAGCCTGGCCGAAGAACTGCAGGTCACGGCTTATCCTCGACCTGAAGCACTGGCGGAAGATGTCGATATTGTGCTGATTTGCGTTTCTGCCGACAGCGATGTTTTGTCAATCGTTGAACAGATTGCAAAAACCGTGAAGCCCGGATCAGTCGTCGTGGATATGTCTACCGTCAGCAGCGAAACGGCAAGAAAAGCCGCTGCCCTTTTGGCTGAAAAACAGGCAGGCTTTCTTGATGGGCCCGTATCCGGCGGCGTAGAAGGGGCTAAAAACGGCAGCCTGGCAATGATGGTCGGCGGCGAAACGCAAACACTGGAAAAAGCGCGCCCGGTATTGGCGGCGATGACCGGCCGCATCATGCACATGGGCCCAACCGGCACAGGCCAGGCTGCCAAAGCAGTCAATCAAATCATGGCGGCAGGCATTAACCAGGCGGTGACCGAAGCCCTGGCCTTTGCCCAGGCTCAGGGTCTGGCCATGGATAAAGTGATCGAAATCATTTCAGGCGGCGCCGCCGGCAACTGGTTTCTTGAGCATCGCGGCCTGACCATGACTCACGGTGTATTTGCGCCCGGCTTCAAACTGGCGCTGCACCACAAGGACTTAAAAATTTGCCAGGCGATGGCCGCGCAAGCAGGGTTTTCACTGCCTTTGTCCGATATGACTGTCGCCGATTATGAGCGACTAATCGCACAAGGTCATGGCGATGAGGATATTTCGGCCTTGTACCGGCTGAAAAAAAGCCCGGATTAGCAAGCATCTTCAACCCATTTGTAACACTTACTTCTTCTGTCATACCGGCCGGGAGGGCCGGTATGACGCTTCGTTTAGCTGGCACAGCCGTATTTCTTAATGGCGCTTATTCAGGCCCTTCATACGGTATCCGGAACCATGCCCCGAGGTTAATGCTGTCATGCTGGGATGGACCCTGAGGGTTATCAGCGCCAGGATGGCCGGGATTGAGGGTAGAAGCCGTGTCATCGGGAGGAAACAGCACCAGCGTCGAGAGAAGCTCCAGCACTTTACTACGGTTATTATTGTGCAGTTTTTCAAACGCTTCCCTAGCCGCTTACACAGTAAGATTGCCGCAATAGCTCAAGATTCACCAGATGTATCTCCGTCTTACGTAGCGCTGCAAGCGAAAGAATGCTTGATTTTATCCAGCAGATCTGGAGCTAATATCAGCTCCGCTAGCGCCGCATAGGGAGTCTGGCAATAAGCCAGACAGAAGAATCCTGGTGATAAAAAGTCCCGGTTCCAGTTTCATATATTTCTCCAAGGTTTTCTACCTGATTGATAAACAAACCTGCAGCTGTGTTGCTGGACAGGAGAAATATTGACCCTACCATTTTGATTCGACTGTGACTTTTTTAATAAGGAATAGGTATGTTATTTATCTTGATTAAATTCCTATGGATATTTTGCATCGGGTTAAAGCTATAGGTTTTCAGCTAAAGGCATGGAAATAGTCTCAGCAAAAGCCTCGTTAACCCTTATGCTACGGTGTGCCGGAGTGCATGGATTTTTTAGTTTCCGGTTTGCTGCCTGCTTCTTCCAATATCTGTTGCTCGGTTTTTTTATTCATGACTATGATTGAAATTCGCCGGTTCATCGGATCCAGGGCGTCCTTGGGGTTATAGGGAATGCTGGATGATAATCCGCTAACCCGTAGAATTTTTTGTTCAGCAAGTCCGCCCTGATTCAATTCATAGCGGGCGGCATTGGCGCGGTCGCTGGAAAGCTCCCAATTGGTGTAGCCAGTTTGATTGGCTGGAAAAGACAGCGCATCGGTATGGCCGTTAATGGTAATTTTGTTGGGCAGTTCATTAATCACGGGCGCCAGTTTTCTTAAAATAAGCCGGACATCAGGTTCTGTCTCGGCGCTGGCTATTTTAAACATGGGGGTATTTTTATTGTCTATGATTTGAACGCGCAACCCTTCCTGTGTTGTTTCCAGTTTAATCTGATCCTTGAATTCCGCTAAGTTGGAATTCGCATTTATCATTGATTGAATTTTTTTCTTGAGCAGTTCAAGCTGCTGCAAATCTGTTTGCTCTGCTTGCTTTTCGATGTCTTCCAGCCTCTGTTCTTCAGTTTCGGTGATTTGGCCCTTGTTAACCTGCCCCTGTTCCTGCGCTGCCAGATCAGCGCCGCCTCCCTGAATCAGGCTGGTTCGAGCCCCGCCATTCGTTTCTTCCAGCAGGGTTACTTTATCAGGATCCTGAAAGTATTCGGCAATGCCCCTTTTCGTTGTTTCATCCGTTGTTCCTACCAGCCACATAAGCAGAAAAAACGCCATCATGGCTGTTACAAAGTCGGCGTAAGCCAGTTTCCATGCGCCTCCATGATGTTCATGACCTTTATTTTTCTTTATTTTTTTTATGATGACGGGTTGATCTGCCATATTGGGAATCAGCCTTTATTGGCTTTCAATTGCATTTCCATCTCTGCAAAATCAGGACGCATATTGGAAGTAATGATAGAGCGCATATATTCGGCGGTCATGACCGGAGGAATACCTTGCGCGCAGCACAACAGACCTTTTTGAGCGCATTTAAACGCATTGCCGGCAGCTTCAAGCCGTTCTTCCATTAAGGCGGCGACCGGCGCAATA
The DNA here is from genome assembly GCF_902806695.1 of Candidatus Methylobacter favarea. GTDB lineage: Bacteria > Pseudomonadota > Gammaproteobacteria > Methylococcales > Methylomonadaceae > Methylobacter_B > Methylobacter_B favarea. The sequence goes on from NZ_CADCXN010000035.1 coordinate 27,844, forward strand.
AAGCCATAGGCCAGTAAAATACCCAGAAATGTTCCTACCAGGGCTGCGGCAATTAATTTTCCAAGTTCAGCGGGCGGCAGGTTAATGGATTCCATCGTATGCACCACACCTATTACCGCAGCCACAATACCGAATGCAGGCATGCCGTCGCCAATGCGCTGGATGGCTTTAATGGGTCCATAACCCTCTTCGTGATGGATCTCAAGTTCCTGATCCATAAGTTCTTCAAGCTGATGGTTTTCCACCCCAGTAACAATCAGGCGCAGATTGTCGCGGATAAATTCCATTAAATGATGATCTGCGAGAATTGCGGCGGTAAATATTGTGCTGTTTTCCGGGTTTTCTATAAGATCTTCCAGTGATAGCAGGCCTTCCTTGCGGGTCTTGTTGGTGAGCGCATAAAAACACAACAACAATTCCAGATAATAAGCTTTATTGTGCCTGGCCGGCTTTAATGTACCGGTGGCCTGAACGATTGATGCTTTTACCAGCGCAAATGAATTGCCGCTGATAAAGGCGCCCATGGCCGCTCCGCATATGATGAGCACTTCAAACGGCTGGATCAGCACAGCGGGCTGTCCGCCAACCCCCATAAATCCTCCCACAATGGAGGCCATCACGAGCAGATAACCAAGTATAACCAGCATAACTTCCTCAAAGTTGAATTTTGTTTAAGCAAATGCCAGACCTCCTTGTTATTGGAAGCTGGCCGTAAGCTAATTCTTTATAAGGATAGCTACATACCAAAATTTTGTATTCAGTTTGAATTTTCAGACAAATTGGTTTCAAGCCGGAAAAACCTGTGCTTTAGACAAGTTAGCTCGAATGAATACGATTTTTAAGAAAAAACTGCTGGGATAGGGTTTTCGGCTAAAGGCTAAGTTATTAAAGCCGCGCCGTTTATCAAAGAATAATTTCAGGGCAAAATGTCACTGATAAAGCTACGCAAGCCGCAGTTGTTTAAGTTTTGCAAAGGCTTCACTGCCATCGATGTTGGGAATAATTTTTAACTTAAGCGCCTTTAATTGATTGAGATTGACATGATAATGCTCGATTTCCTGCGTTGTACCGGGCGGGCTGAAGTGAAACTGCTGGCGCAGAATTTCCCGGTAATCGCCCTCGTTATTCATTAACCAAAGCAAAACGAATTCCTGGGTGCGCGCTTGTTTCTGTTCATCAAAAACCAGATAAATATGTTTGACATTCAACGGCTGATCAAAGATCAGGCAGATGCTTTGCTCGCCCGCCTGCGCAGCCTGCCATCCGGCTCCTCCTGCCTCCATTAACGCCGATTCAATCGGATGTTCCGCACACTCCGAAGTAATTTCGACTTGCGCCAACTGCTCCAGGTCTAAAAATTTCAGATCAACAGGTGGAATATTTTCAATTGGCTGCTTAATAATTGTTTTGCGCATTGTAGTTAAAATTATTGGATTAAAATTAGTGTACTTATACAGTCCTGGCAGGAAATCGGCTATTAAAAATGCGTGGATTCAAACCCATCTTTAATTAAACCCTGGTTTATTCATTATTTCAAGAGCATCAGCACCTTAATACACTGTTTCTAAGTATGAAGACGATATCGCAAATAATAGTACCATTATTCATTCGAATATTTGATGCGTTAGAGAAGTGAGGGTATGGAGAATAAAATTGACATTCTGGTAATTTCTAATTAAATTTTTAATTTTCTTAATTAGAAAATGTGAAAATAATGAACGAGTTTAATCTGCAAATAAAGCGGCTGAGTCGAATGTCTCAAGAGCTGCAAGCTGAGCCGCTTTACTTGCACCACTGCGCGAGATGTCCAAGACTGAAGGGGTCCGTCTGGCTGATTTCGGGGTGAAGCTTCTCCCAACCGGTGCTGACGCAGGCGTTAAACAAATCGTTATTGCAAAGATCCTGAAAGTGAAGCCATCGGCAGTTACCCAGCAGTTAGATAAAGCGTGAGCATCATCACCTTCGATACCCATACCCTTATTCAGAAATTAATTGCCGTTGGCGTCATGGAAGGCCAGGCGCGTGTAATTGTGGGCGGTATTGTCGAGGCCCAGGAAAGCTTGATTAAGGGCGCCATCTTGCAAGAAGGACTTGCGCCTGTTCGACTGGATTTGGCGGCACTAAAATGGGAAGTGGGCATATTATTGGCTGTCAATATCTCATTGGCCGTTTAATCTTTTTTTAGGTCAGCGGAACAACAAAAATCACGCTTATTATTACCTCTTTTTTTAAGCAATAGCCGTGATTTTACGGTCGGAAACGCACGTGTATTAAACGCTGCCGCTACCTTGGGCACGAGATAACATTGCCATAGCTTTTTAGCCTGATGACGCGAGCTTTTTTCAGGGCGAAGCGCAAACTTATACTTATCACACCTCAGTGTCGGCGCCTCCACCCCTCTCTTGCTGGAGAGTGCTAGTGAAAGGAGGTAAAAAATACAATGATGTGCGGATAATCCATAACCTCTATTCATTCCTTGCCACAGGGTTGTTTCTGTTTCCGGAATGGGGGCTATAACGGACCGGCTAAAGGCGGTTATATGACTATAAAATGTAAATTGCTGGCATTTGAAGCAAGCTGTAAAATATGAATGCGACCGCTTTAATAGACCACTTTCTGGATGCAGCATGGGCAGAGCAAGGCTTGAGTCAAAATACGCTGTCGGCCTATGGCAGTGATTTAAGAATATTTGCCGGCTGGTTAAATGGAAAATCCCTGCTAGATATCGATAGCGGAGATGTATCAAATTTTCTTGCCAGCAGATATAAAGAAGGCATAGGCAGCCGGTCTTCAGCACGTATTCTATCGAGTTTGCGGCGCTTTTACGCTTATTGTATCCGGGAAAATAATATAGCCATAGATCCAACTGCACTAATAGAATCTCCTCATATCGGCCGGCTTTTACCGATATCTCTTTCCGAAAAAGATGTGGAATTATTGCTGGATGCGCCTGAAGTTACCCATTCACTCGGGTTCAGGGATAAAACCATGCTGGAAATGCTTTATGCCACCGGACTTAGGGTGTCGGAGCTGGTCAATTTAAAGTTCGAGCAGATCAGCTTCAGGCAAGGTGTCGTCAGGATTACCGGAAAAGGTAATAAAGAGCGGCTGGTGCCGGTCGGCGAGGAAGCCATGAGTTGGCTGGAAGGCTATATGAGTCAAGCTAGGAAAATCATTCTAGGTGAGCGGCAATGCGATTATTTGTTTGTGACAAACCGGGCCGCCGGCATGACCAGGCAAGCTTTTTGGCATATTATCAAACGCCATGCAAAAAAAGCCTGTATTAACAAGGAACTATCACCGCATACTTTAAGGCATGCTTTTGCTACCCATTTGTTGAATCATGGCGCGGATTTGCGCGTAGTCCAGTTATTGTTGGGACATTCAGATTTGTCTACTACGCAAATTTATACCCATATTGCCCGAGAAAGATTAAAGGAACTGCATGCAAAATATCATCCCAGAGGATAAGTTGCGATGACCCCAAATATCCATCCGACTGCTTGCATAGCGCCGGATGCTTCTCTAGGTGAGAATGTTAGCGTAGGGCCATTTGCGGTTATTGAAACAGGTGTTGAGATGGGAGCTAACTGCCGGATTGGCGCTCATGCGGTAGTACAGCAATATGTAAAAATGGGTAATGGCAATATCCTGCATCCGCATGCCGTGTTAGGGGGCTTGCCTCAAGATACCGGTTTTAAAGCGGAAACGGTTTCCTGGCTTATCTGTGGAGATAATAATGCATTCAGGGAGGGATTTACCGCGCATAGAGCTTCAAAAGAACAGGGGGAGACGCGTATTGGCTCAGGCTGTTATTTTATGAACAACAGCCATGTCGCCCATGATTGTACAGTCGGAGATAATACGATATTTGCCAATAATGTCGCTATTGGCGGTCATGTTGATGTGGGCCATAATGTTTTTATGGGGGGGGCCGTGGTTGTGCACCAGTTTTGCCGCGTCGGATCATACGCGATAGTGCAGGGCACAACCGGCATTAATATGGATGTTATTCCCTTTACGCTGATTGGCGGGCGGCCTGCCCGGCATTATAAGTTGAATACGGTAGGTTTAAGGCGAGCGGGAATAACAGGCGATCGCTATAAAATGCTTGCAGCGGCATTTCGTTTGCTGCGAAACCGCAAACCCCTGGATTCCCTGCAAGAGACGGAAGAGTTAAAACAATTGAAAGACTGGTTGGCGATTAAATCCAGGCGCGGCGTACATGGTTTTCTTGAAGTTTAGGCATCTCAAGGTCTTGAAGTGAGAAACCCCCATTTAAACCATAATCTGTGGTCTCTCTCTTCGCAGGTTTCCGGGATTTTTCGCTACAGTCAATAATAATGCTTGATTAGAGCTTAAGGGAATGTTTTATGCCGGAAGATTAGCTGCTAAGTCCTGATTAGGCAGTTCTTGTTCGGTCCTGGTTAACAATTCGGTTATATCAGACAGCATCCGGGTAATAAACACTATTCCGGGTTTTGCTGATACGGGTCTTTAAAAGGGAATATCATCATCAAAATCATCATAATCGGGAGCAGGGGGCGTAGCTGCGGAATTCTGTGAAGGCGCAGCAGGTCGTGATGGATTTTCAGGCCTTGATGACGATGCTGCATAGCCGGTTTGCGGTTGATCGGTGCTGAAACCGGAAGTGCCGCCGCTGCGGCTTCCCAGCATATGCATTTCTTCAGCAATGATTTCAGTGGAATAGCGATCCTGGCCGGTATTATCCTGCCATTTGCGCGTTTGAATACGACCCTCGACATAGACCTGGCTGCCTTTTTTCAAGTACTCGCCGGCCACTTCCGCCAGGCGGTTAAAAAACACCACGCGATGCCATTCAGTAGCGTCTTTTTTTTCCCCGCTTTGCTTATCTTTCCAGCGGCGCGTAGTCGCCAGACTGGCGCTGGTCACGGCCGCGCCCGAGGGCAGGTAGCGGACTTCCGGGTCAGAACCTAAATTGCCAATTAAAATAACTTTATTAAGCATTCATTTCTCCTAAACTTTTTTATGGTATAACTACACAAGTTTGTCCGGAGTCCTGGATTGGAAAAACTTATTCATTTTAATTTAATTAAACAGCAACTTTAGAACGTTGCGTTATGATTTCCACGTTTTAAAATTGTGCTATATGTTAACAGTATTTATACCGTCTGGCCTATCATTTAATTTTTAAATCAAAACGCGTAAATATCGGGCTTAATCAGCTCTGGTATGCATAAAACGGAAATTATATTCTGGCAGCAAAAAACACAAATAATAACACACCCTTTGCTTGGGAGGGAGCAGTGATTCGCACTATAAAAGTCATTATAAATCATAATAATTTATATTAATTTTTTAAGATCAGATTAGCAATAAATGCCTGAGTCGATTGCTATGTGTTTTATATTCCAGATTTTCAGGAAGTTACCTCAATATTTATTCTCGGACGCCTTATAAAAATCTTGGGATGACAAATACAAATTTCCTTAACTCAGCTCTTAAAATTCAAACTCTCTCAATGCGCCTATATTGTCTGGATAAAGTTTTCAGCGGTTTAAAAGCTGGCATTTTAATCAGCCATTGTTGAGAAATCATGATGTTTATGATGTAATGTTTGGGTTTGACATTTTAAATGTGCCTCTTGTTTTATTTCATAAAAAGCAAGAGAAAGGTTTTGCCATATTGTGTTTAAAGAGCAGGCTTATCAACTATGCAATTTACTATTAAAAAAGGTTTGGATATACCTATAACCGGGGAGCCTAAACAGGTTATTGACAAGGGCAAGCCAGTGAAGTCGGTTGCGCTTCTGGGAATGGATTATGTAGGTATGAAGCCTACCATGATGGTCAGTGAAGGAGATACAGTTAAACTTGGTCAGATACTGTTCAGCGACAAGAAAAATCCCGGCGTAAACTTTACTTCACCGGGGGCTGGGATTGTTAAATCCATTAACCGCGGCGCCAAGCGGGTTTTGCATTCCGTAGTTATTGAACTTCAAGGAACCGAACAGGAATCATTCGCCAAATACAGTGATTCTGAACTGGATAATTTAACTCCTGAACAGATTAAAAGTAATTTGTTGGCATCCGGGCTATGGATTTCTCTGCGCACACGTCCTTACGGCAAAATTCCGGCTGTGGATAGCAAGCCCAGTTCTATTTTTGTTACCGCTATCGATACCAGTCCGCTGGCGGCGGATCCGGCAGTGATCATTAAGGATCGCGGCAGTGATTTCGCGCATGGTTTATCAGTTATCGCTAAGCTGACTGACGGCAAAACCTATGTCTGCAAAGCGGCTGGTGCTGATATAGCAACCGGTTCTGCTGCTGTAGTTACCGCTGAATTTTCCGGGCCGCATCCTGCCGGTCTGCCTGGTACCCATATTCACTTCATTGATCCTGTCAGTATAGATAAATTTGTCTGGTATCTGGATTATCAGGCGGTTATGGCAATAGGAGCCTTGTTTACCACAGGTAATCTAAATGTTGAAAAAGTGATTTCGCTGGCTGGGCCTACCGTCAAAAATCCCAGATTAATTCGAACGCATGCCGGTGCGAATACTGATGATCTGGTGAAAGGTGAATTGGAGGATGTGGAAAATCGCGTGATCTCCGGTTCAGTGTTGTACGGACATCGCGCTTCTGGTTGGGCAAGCTATTTAGGCTGGTATGACAATCAGATTTCCGTGCTACAGGAAGGACGCGCGCGTGAATTATTGGGCTGGATTGTTCCGGGAAAAGATAAATACTCGGCTCTTAATGTTTATATGTCCAGCCTCGATCGTAAGCAACATCGAAAATTTCCATTAACAACAAACAAGAATGGAAGTAACCGGGCGATAGTTCCTGTAGGCGTATATGAAACGGTAATGCCTATGGATATTTTATCCACACCGTTACTTAGATCCTTGATAGTCGGCGACTCGGATCAGGCTCAATTGTTGGGATGTCTTGAACTTGATGAGGAAGATATGTCCTTATTTACTTTTGTAGATCCCGGGAAACATGATTTCGGCCCGGTTCTGAGAGCAAATTTAACTAAAATTGAGAAGGAAGGATAATGTCGGCTAGAGATTTTTTAGATAGCATAGAACCGCATTTTATAAAAGGCGGGAGGTTTGAAAAATACTTCGGTCTTTATGAAATGGTGGATACGTTCATCTATACGCCCGCTGAAGTAACGCGCGGTGCTACTCACGTTCGTGATGGCAATGATTTGAAGCGAACCATGACTTTTGTGGTAGTAGCAACATTTTTCTGTGTGTTAATGGCCATGTATAACACCGGTTATCAGGCTAATCTGGCCATGGAAGCCATGGGTCTGGATAAAATAAATAACTGGCGCAGCATGCCCATGGCACTATTCGGGTATAGCCCGGCCAATCCATTTTCGTGCATGGTTCACGGCGCGCTGTACTTTTTCCCGATTTACCTGACGACCATAGCAGTTGGCGGCATTTGGGAAGTGCTGTTTGCGACCGTGCGCAAGCATGAAGTTAATGAAGGGTTTCTGGTTACTTCAATGCTATATGCGTTGATTTTGCCTCCGAATATGCCTTTATGGCAGGTTGCGCTGGGTATTTCGTTCGGTGTGGTGATCGGAAAGGAAGTGTTTGGCGGAACCGGTAAAAACTTTCTGAATCCGGCTTTGACGGGCAGGGCGTTTTTATATTTTGCCTATCCCGCTACGATTTCCGGGGATTCGGTCTGGGTGGCTGTCGACGGCTATACTGCCGCTACGCCTTTAAGTCTGGCTGCAAATGGCGGGCTCGATGCGGTGCATGCGGCTAACTACAGTTGGGCGCAAACTTTCTTTGGCTTTGAGCCGGGTTGCCTCGGTGAAACTTCAACTTTGGCCATTTTGATCGGCGCGGCATTTTTATTGTATACAGGTGTTGCTTCCTATCGGATTATGGGCGGCGTATTTATAGGAATGCTGGCTACTGTCTTATTGTTCAATATAATCGGCAGTGATTCCAATCCCATGTTTGCGTTTCCCTGGTATTGGCATTTTGCTACCGGCGGTTTTGCCTTTGGCATGGTCTATATGGCAACTGATCCTGTCAGTGCTGCCATGACTGATACGGGCCGTTGGCTGTTTGGCGGCTTGGTGGGAGCCATGACGATTTTAATCCGGGTTGTCAATCCCGCCTTTCCGGAAGGTATTATGCTGGCGATTTTATTTGCCAATATGTTCGCGCCTACGATTGACTATTTTGTCATCCAGGCCAATATCAGAAGAAGGATAAAACGCCATGCTTAATAAAGACAAGCTGTGGGAGCATTACGAAAAGTTTAAAATTTACCGCGATAAAATTCTCGCTTTAGGTAACGATAGCCTGGAAAAAACCATTGCCATCGCCCTTTCTCTCTGCTTTATTTGCGCAATTCTTGTTTCATTTTCTGCTGTTGCCTTAAAACCCCTGCAGGTTTACAACAAAGATCTGGACATGAAAAAAAATATTCTTGAGGTTGCCGGTTTATTAGAGGAAGGCAAGGATATTGATAAGGCATTTGAAGAAAAAATTGTAGCGAAAATCATTAACCTTGAGACCGGCGATTATGTTGAAGATATAAGTCCAGCCGAATATGATCAACGCAAAGCGGCTAAAGATCCTGCGCAGAGTGTACCCATTCCCAAGGACAAGGACATTGCGCATATCAGGGTAAAAGCCAAGCTCGCTAAAGTCTTTCTGGTCAAGGAAGGCGATGCCATTAAATCGATTATTCTGCCGGTAAGCGGGTATGGCTTGTGGTCAACTTTATACGGCTTTCTGGCCTTGGATGCTGACGGGCAAACTGTACAAAGCATTAACTTCTACGATCAGGCTGAAACTCCCGGACTGGGCGGAGAGGTAGTTAACCCGAACTGGCGCGCTTTATGGAAAGGCAAGAAAGTTTATGCCGAAACCGATCAACCTTATTTAGAGAAAGGCGCCATAGATGATGCAGGCTCCGGAGAACCGGCTTTAAGCGTGGTTAAAGGAACTGTAGAGCCTGGTAAGCCCGGCTCTCAATATCAGGTGGATGGCTTGGCCGGCGCCACGTTAACCAGTAGAGGGGTAACTAATCTGATCAGATACTGGATGGGCAAGGAAGGTTTTGCACGGTATCTGGGTAAAGTAAGAACGACTAAAGAGGGCTAAATCATGAGTGCAGTATTAAATAGCGAAACAAAAAAAGTATTGACTACACCGCTGGTCAATGACAATCCTATTACTTTACAGGTTTTGGGGATTTGTTCGGCATTAGCGGTCACCTCAAAAATGTCAACGTCACTCATCATGGCGCTTGCGTTGACATTGGTAACTGCATTTTCCAGCGCGGCAATCAGCTCAATTCGAAATCATATCCCAGGCAGTATTCGAATTATTGTGCAAATGACCATAATTGCTTCTCTGGTTATTGTAGTTGATCAAATATTGAAAGCCTTTGCCTATGAGGTCAGTAAGCAGCTATCGGTATTTGTCGGCTTGATTATTACCAATTGTATCGTGATGGGCAGGGCTGAAGGATATGCGATGAAAAATCCGCCTATAGAAAGCTTTATGGATGGTATCGGCAACGGCCTGGGGTACAGCCTGATATTGATTATCGTGGCATTTTTTAGAGAAACATTGGGTTCCGGCAAACTGCTCGGCGTCGAAGTCTTCAAGCTTGCCAAGGATGGCGGATGGTATGACCCAAACGGCTTGATGCTATTGCCTCCCAGCGCTTTTTTTATTATCGGCATGATCATCTGGGCGGTCCGTCAATGGAAGCCTGAGCAAGTTGAAAAAGTAGACTTCAAAATCATGGCTATTGCTCATGGTGAAGGAGGCCTTCACTAATGGAAGCTTATGTCAGCTTATTTGTAAAAGCAGTCTTTATTGAAAATCTGGCACTTTCTTTCTTTTTGGGAATGTGCACATTCATAGCAGTTTCCAAGAAAATTTCGACCGCTATGGGATTAGGCGTGGCGGTAATGGTGGTACAAGCCATTACTGTGCCGGCCAATAATATTGTTTATCATACATTGTTAAAGGAAGATGCTTTATCCTGGATGGGCATTACCGGCGTTGACTTAAGCTTTTTAGCCTTATTAAGCTCCATCGGCATGATTGCGGCTTTGGTTCAGATTCTGGAAATGATCCTGGACAAGTTTTTCCCCGCCTTATATTTTGCGCTGGGCGTATTTCTTCCATTAATCACGGTGAACTGCGCTATTTTAGGCGGCAGTTTATTTATGATCGAGCGTGACTACAATTTCGGCGAAAGTGTCACTTATGGCATCGGCAGCGGTTTAGGCTGGGCATTGGCTATTACAGTTATGGCCGGTGTGCGCGAGAAACTGAAATACAGTGATATACCGGCCGGCTTGCAAGGTCTGGGTATTACCTTTATTACTGCGGGCCTGATGTCGCTTGGCTTCATGGCTTTCTCTGGAATCCAACTTTAAGAAGGTATAGTAAATGCTGGAAATTGTATTAGGGATTATTATTTTCACGGCTTTCGTGATTGCACTGGTTTTTGTCATTATCGGAGCTAAAAGTAAACTGGTTGCTGCCGGCGATGTTGAGATTCTTATCAATGAAGAAAAGAAAATCCACGTACCCGTAGGAGCAAAACTCTTGACTGCCTTAGCCGATCACGGATTGTTTGTTTCATCGGCCTGCGGCGGTGGGGGCACCTGTGCCCAGTGTAAAGTAAAAGTACATTCAGGCGGTGGAGAAATTTTACCTACTGAACTGAATCATATTACTAAACGTGAAGCAGCCCTGGGTGAACGTCTTTCGTGTCAAGTTACGGTAAAACATGATATGGACATCGAAGTGGAAGACGATGTGTTCGGTGTTAAAAGATGGGAATGCACCGTCAAGTCAAATAATAATGTCGCTACCTTTATTAAGGAACTGGTTCTGGAGTTGCCTGAAGGAGAAGAAATCAATTATCGGGCCGGGGGCTACATTCAAATTCAATGCCAGCCGCACATAGCAAAATATAGCGAGTTTGATATTGATGAACGATTTCGGGAAGATTGGAATAAACACAACTTATGGCGTTATGTTTCTAATGTAAAAGCACCGACTTTACGCGCTTATTCAATGGCAAGTTATCCTGAAGAAAAGGAAATTATGCTGAATGTACGTATTGCCACCCCTCCTCCCGGTGCCCCAGATAATATTCCTCCCGGTATTATGTCGTCTTATATCTTTGGACTGAAACCGGGCGATAAGTGTACTATTTCAGGGCCTTATGGTGAGTTCTTCGCCAAAGACACTAATGCGGAAATGGTCTTTGTAGGCGGCGGCGCAGGTATGGCGCCTATGCGGTCCCATATCTTTGACCAGTTACGCAGATTGAAAACCAAACGTAAAATAACCTTTTGGTATGGTGCGCGAAGCAAGCGCGAAATGTTTTATGTGGAAGATTTTGATATGTTGGCCAAAGAAAACGACAATTTTGAATGGCATGTGGCTCTATCAGATCCATTGCCTGACGATAACTGGGAGGGTTATACCGGGTTTATCCATAATGTTCTTTATGAACAGTATTTAAAAAACCATCCAGCGCCTGAAGATTGTGAGTTTTACATGTGCGGACCTCCGATCATGAACTCATCAGTCATAAACCTGCTAATGGACAACGGCGTTGAGCCCGAAAATATCATGCTGGATGACTTTGGCGGTTAGCTGACAGTTAATCTCTCCCGCTTTTCTGGAGAGTATGTCCAGGCGAGGCCTTTGATTAACTATTTTCCGCGAAAAACTTCAGGCACACAGTAATGCGCGCGATTCCGCTTTTCCCCTTTCTTCTGGAATCGTAACTTATGAAACACGTAAACTTATGGATTTCGCTGCTGTGTCTGCTTTTTTCCGGTACGGCATCAGCATTACGGTGTGGGCATTCATTGGTGAATGTGGGTGATTATAAAGATGAGGTATATGCGAAATGTGGCGAACCGGATTCCGTGGCTCTTCGTACTAAAATAGAAGGTATTACTTTGCATCATCCAAATCGAACCCTGGATTTGCAACAATACGAAGAAGTTCAGGTTGAAGAATGGATTTACAACTTTGGCTCTTCGCGCTTGCGGCAATATCTTCGTTTTGAAAATGGACAATTGATAGAGATTAGAGATTTAGGGCGAGGGGATTAATTCGAAGTCGGCCTGGAGTCGAAATTTGTGCTGGCTTGTTTAATGAGTTTAAAAGTGGAGCGTGTTTTATATTTTTATAACTGGCTATGATTGCTCATGAATAGAGAGTGATGAGAAAATATTGGGATTTCAATCAAAGTTAGTTTAAGAGTAAAAACATCTTGTGGCATAAGCAAAAAGCAATGCCTGTAAACATCCATCGAACTTAAGCGGTATAACCGTCTAACGCTTAAGGGGGTTTAATTGCCTGCCTGGAGTTATATCGCGACATTATTTTATTACCAGGCATAAACATTTTGTGCAAACTACGGCGGCTTGCATTAATTTTACACAGCTTTTATTAACCTTGCAAAGGTGGCATTATGACTTATTTTCTGGTGACTTTTGTTTTCATGCTTATTGTTATTATATTCATGGCAATAGGTGTTATGTTCGGCCGACGAACTATAAAAGGATCATGTGGCGGTATAAGTAATGAGAATTGCGTTTGTATAAAAAAATGTGATAAAAGGAAGAAAATGGAAGCTGAGGGTAGCGCTTAAGTTTGTTTTTCCAGGCATATCCGCAATATTTATGGATGATCAATAATAGATGATGTTATTACAATAATAATGAAAATAAGAAGGAGTTGATTATGCTGGCGAAAATTACTGTTGCTGATTACATGGCAAAAAGATTAACTACACTTACTAGAGATACGGATGTTATTGATGCTATAAAGAAACTGCTGGATCATAAAATAACCAGTGCTCCGGTAATTGATTCAAGCGGACACTTGCTGGGCATGTTTTCTGAAAAGGACAGCATGAGAGTAGTGGTTCAAAGTGTCTATAATCAAAGCATGAGCGGAAAGGTGGGGGAATATATGACCGAAGAAATCATAAAGATTGATGCTGATGCCACTATTGTAGATCTTGCCGAAAAATTTCAGAAGTCCCCAATCAGAAGTTTTCCGGTATTCAAGAATACGGACTTTGTCGGGGTTATTAGCCGAACGGATGTCCTAAGGGCGTTGATCGCAATCGCTGGACAGCATCGAGAGCGAGGCAATATGGAGTAGCAATAGCCTCCCGCTAGTAGCCTTGGGTCATAGCACTTTTCAAGAAGCCAGCTGGTCTCAAGAAAATAAAACTCGCTTAAGTTAAAGAAAATACAAAGAGCCTCCCAATTTATAGGTAAGATTATCGAGACTGGATGGCTTTCAGCCCAGCTTGTTATAAAACCGGATTTCACAAAAAATAGCACTTTGCCTGATAAGATTTTGTTGGGCGCCCGCCATACTCATTGTCTTTAGGGAAGTAGTACGTGACTAATAAAACATTTTATTGGCATGACTACGAAACCTTCGGTACCGATCCGCAAAGAGATCGGCCTGTGCAATTTGCCGGCGTTCGCACCGATTATGATTTTACTATTGTAGATGACCCTCTGGTAATTTATTGTAAGCCGCCAGCAGACTATCTACCTCATCCGGAAGCCTGTTCAATTACTGGCATAACCCCTCAACTTGCTGAACAGAAAGGCGTTTGTGAAGCAGAGTTTATTAGATTAATTCATCAGCAGTTATCTCCGCCCAATACGTGTACGCTTGGTTTTAACAGCCTGCGCTTTGATGATGAAATAACCCGCAACTGCCTTTACCGTAATTTTTATGATCCCTATGCGCGGGAATGGCAGAATGGCAACTCGCGCTGGGATATCATTGATATTGTCAGAGCGGCAAGAGCACTGCGTCCTGAAGGATTAGTCTGGCCGGTCAATGAAGAAGGACGCCCCAGCTTTAAACTGGAAGAATTGACCGCAGCCAATGGCATAGCCCATGAAACTGCGCATGATGCGCTTTCAGACGTTTATGCCACTATAACCATAGCTGGATTGGTCAAGGCCGCCCAGCCAAAACTCTACCAGTTCCTATGGCAGCATCGTACTAAAACTGAAGCTGCTAACTTGCTCCAGCTTGGCAGTTTCCAGCCGGTCATCCATATTTCAGGAAAATACCCGGCGCTAAAAAACTGTCTGGCTATCGTGCTTCCCCTTTGCCGTCATCCCGCCAATACCAACGGTATTATTGTTTATGATCTGTCTATCGATCCTGAACCGATGCTCTCATTATCTGCGGAAGAAATTCAGCAAAGGCTATTTGTTGCAACGGATAAGCTGCCCGACGGCATAGCACGGATACCGTTAAAAACAGTACATCTCAACAAATGCCCGGTATTAACTCCTGTTTCGGCTATCAGGCCGTGTGATGCGCAAAGGCTGGAAATTGATTTGGCTTTTTGTCAGGCAAATATTGAAAAGATCAAGGCAGCAGCCGGCTTGGCCGAAAAATTATCAGCAGTCTTTACTCATGCCTATTCTGAATGCGAATCGGATCCGGATCTGGCCATTTATAGCGGCGGTTTTTTTTCTGACGCCGATAAGCAAAAAATGACCAGAATCAGAGCTATGTCTCCAGATCAATTAGCTAAAACCTCTTTTCAATTCAGTGATATTCGATTAGCTGAAATGCTTTTCAGGTACAGGGCCCGTAATTATCCTGAAACGCTGAACATATATGAACGCTTGAAATGGGATGAATTTTGTAGAAATCGATTAAAAGGCGGTCAGGGCGGAGCAGGAATTATCCTGGAAGATTATTTAATGCAATTAAAAAAATTTAAAAGTAAAGAAAACGTTGATTCTACCATTATCAATGCCCTGGAAGCTTATGCAAGTGAGAAAATACGCCAGCTCGGAATTTTAAGTTAATGCCTGAAAGTTCTTTGCGAACCTTAAAATATTGCCTCAATATCGGGTATTGCAGACTTGTAAAAATCAATCCTGTTAAGAATTCATCCGCGCTGGACAATATGGGTATCAGTTGCCCGATAGAGTTTTAGATGTTGTAACGGGTGCTTGCTTTGCCCAGTTATCATATAATGTTTATTTTAGTTTAATATTTACAGATTTACCTTAGGAGTTAAGATGAAGAAAATTATGGTATTTATTTCAGCCTTGATGTTTTTGTTTGCTGCTGCCGCCAGTGCTCATGGCCCTGTTCGTCAAAAAGCGGAAGAAGAAATTACCATCAATGCGCCTGCTGAAAAAGTTTGGGCTATTATCGCAAATTTCGGCGATATGTCATGGCATCCGGGCATAAAAAGCGTAACAGTTAAGGGCGACAATAAAAAAGGCGCTGTCCGCGTTTTGACCTTGAAGAACGGCGGCACTATTACTGAAGAATTAAAAAAGTATGATGACAAGAAAATGTCTTACGCTTATAAAATTACTGAAATGAGTAGCGCGAAAACCATTACGCATGCCGGAGCTGAAGAAAAAGTGCCCGTGTTGCCGGTAGACAACTATGCAGCAAGCATTGGTGTCGAATCAAAAGGTAACAGCTCAGTTGTAAGCTGGAAAGCAGCGTATTACCGTGCCTACATGAACAATAACCCACCTCCTGAGATGAATGAAGAAGCGGCAAATACAGCTGTTACAGCGGTTTTAAAAGAGGGCTTAGCCAACTTAAAAGCCTTAGCTGAAAAGTAATATCTGTACGTGTTTCAAGGGAAATATACGGCTGTAGCGGCAGGTGTAGCTACAGCCTGTTTAGCGACTTCACTTGCGGCTGCCCCTTTTGCCTACATCAGCAATCAATTGGAAAATAGTGTTTCAATTATCGACACCGAAAAGGACAGGGTGAGTGATACTGTCGTCATTACCGGCAAACCGGCCGGCATAGCGGTTTCGCCTGACAGGAATAAAATATATATCAGCACTCCGGAAGCAAGGGGCTTTGCTGTTTTAGATGCAAAAAAACATAAAATCACTGCCAAGGTGTCAGGAATTGAAGGAGCATTAGGTATTGCCACGGGCTCTCATGGCCGGCAGATTTATGTCGCAGACTGGTATAAAAACACCGTTTCGGTGGTCGATTCCGAAAGTCTTAAAATAATTAAAACTATTGCAGTAGGGCAGTCGCCATCCGGATTGGTGGTCAGTCCTGATAATCGATGGTTATATGTTGCTAATCGGCTAAGTAATTCAGTTTCAAAGATTGATATTAATAAACTGACCGTCAAACATACTGTCCCGGTTGGCACGCATCCTTTCGGGCTGACTATCGACGGCAGAGGCGAGTATATTTATATCGCCAATGTACAAAGTGATGATGTTACGGTTTTAGAAACAGCCCGGATGAAGACAATAGCCACCGTAAAAGTTAATATGCGGCCTTATGCAGCAACTTTAGCACTCAATGACAGCCGCCTGTTTGTCACCAATCAGGATGACGATTCTGTTTCAGTTATTGATACGGCTACATTAAAAGAAATCGGCCTGATTGAGGTGGGTGCCAAACCTGAGGGCATTGCCACGCATCCTGATGATCGGCATGTGTATGTTGCTAACTGGTTTGATGGTACGGTGTCGGTGATTGACGCCAGAACAATGCAAGTGACGGATATTATTAAAACCGGCGAAGGCAGTCGGGCATTCGGGCAATTTATTGCCAGATAGTCAACTCAACTAAGCTAATCTGCGCTTTTATAAACCGCTGACTGAATTAATTACTTAGGAATAATATGGCTGAAACTGTAGATGAATTGACTGTAGCATATGAAGATGGCGGTATCGAGACAGTCAGGGAGCTGGATAAAAAAGTGCTGACCAAGGGGGCATGGGCAACGGTCATGTACCGTTATCAGGATTGGAATCGCGCCAAGGAAGAGTATGGGCCGGATAAATACACTATCCGCCGTTACCAGAAGCGAAATGGCGAGTATCAGCAAAAATCAAAATTTAATATTTCCAGCAAAGAACAAGCAAAAAGCATTATTGCGGCTCTTGAAGAATGGCTTGACAAAGACTAGCCGGCTAATCCAGCCATTCGATAATATGGTCTTCCAGGTCATTGATCTGCGACTCCTTCATGGCGTAGCTGCTGATTGAAACACCTGCTTCATTGACACTTCCGGCACTTCCTGATACCAAAGGATGCCAGCCGGGAAGCTCTTTACCATCGCTAAGCAATCGATAGGCGCAGGTTGCCGGCAGCCAGTTAAATTCGGCAAAATCGTGTTGCTTTAAGTCGAGACATTCCGGGACTAATCGGGTGCGTTCAGAATACCGGCTGCATCGGCAGGTTTTCAGATCGATCAGATTGCAGACAACACTGGTAAAAAATATGTCTCCAGTGTCTTCATCTTCCAGTTTATGCAGGCAGCACTTGCCGCAGCCATCACATATTGATTCCCATTCTCCAGTAGTCATTTCATGCAGTTTCTTGGTTTTCCAAAAGCTCATAAATGGATTCTTTCCATTAAATAACACAGGCAGTCTTGCCGAATAATGCGCTCATCAAGTGTTAGCATGGAAGGCATGGTTTGGCGATTTATTTGCAAGTCCCCGTTCTGCAAGGAGAAAAAATTATCAGTGACATTAATGCCGTTTTCATCTTTAGCGACAAGAGGCATATCACTCATGTTTTTTGAGGTTCCGAAAACGGTGCCGGGGGAAATCTCGGTAAAATTCATACACTCAAGGTCTTCATTCAGTAAAAGGCCGCTATCGGCCTGATTAAAGCTGAAATTTACCTGTTCCTGTATTTTAACCTGAGCAACGGTATGAAAAAGATCAATATCCTGGGCCAAAACCCGGTGCTGCGGCAATTCATTAAGATGCAGACAGCTATTTATGAATTCCAGAACATGCTCTATCCCATATTGTTGACCGGGTCTGCCGCATTCCAGAGTAACGGCAGGACATAGATCAGCAAAGGCTGCGGATTGCACGCCTTTGGGACGGACAAAATAGACAATCAATCGTCCAAATAAAGAGGCCAAGCGCAGAAATTCATTATCGAGCTTGTTAATACAGGCATAGTGAGGATTCATGCCGGTATTGTTATGCACGTCTATACTGACAAAAACATTACGTTTTTTCATGATGGAGACGATTTCTTTTGCCATCTCGGTTTCTGCACAATCCGGCAATTCAGTACCCGGCCAGATACGGTTATAATCCGGCTGGTCGTCATGTCTTCTTAACTCGTGGCGGGCTGCCGTTATATTGCCAAAGAAGAGTGACAGTGAACGCGGCAGGGGTTTGTCTTTATACTTATGCAGCAGTAATTGCACTGCCTGGAATCCCGTAGGTTCATTTCCGTGCAGTAACACCGAGATAAATAAAGGCGCTGTTTGTTTGCCCGGTAAATGGATTAAGGTGGGTTCGGGCAGAATAGTATACAGAGTTTTATGAGTTGCCTCCAGCAGACCTTCCGGTAAGTAATCCAGTTGTTTAAGGCCCGGTTTATGCATGGAACATCCATTCACTAACAGGGTTACCGAGATTCTGGTTGTTCAAATAATGCCTCGTCATTTCGGTGAAATCCGGATTGTATTCTCTGATATAGCGGCGTTGCCAATAGCTGCCATTTTGTTTATTGTTGATGCGCTGCCGAATAAGGCCTAAATAGTCATCAATTTCAGCAAGGGAAACGCCTAAGGATTTTAATCCTGAAACAGCTCTGGGCAAAAGTTCTGATTTTAGCAAATCTTTCAGGCGATGCCTGTTGCCGTCAATCCAAATGATATTACAGTCCAAACCGGAGTGAGCAGCCTGATAGAAATTATCCTTTGCCTGAGCGAAAGGCAACGGTAATCCTCGGGCCAGGATTTCAGTACAAATATTCTGTGCCAGGCCATAATAAAATGCAGCATTTGCTATTGCATCTATAACGGTAGGGCCTGCTGCGGGCGTACGGTGTTCGATTCGGATGTGGGGAGTGCCATCCTCGTCAAAACCAACCAGAGGCCGGTTCCAGCGCCAGATTGTACCGTTGTGCAGGCGCAAGTGTGCAAAAGCTTCGATAGCAGAATCATGATCCACAGGCAACAATACCGGAAAATGCTCAAGATTTTCCTGGAAACATTCAATTATCGAGTTTCTGGCATAGCCGGAACCAAAACTGACACGCTTGAGCGGCCCCTGCGCTGCTCCTTCATATCCTCCGGTTTCGATGGCTTGTTCGAAAAGAGGAATTCGGGATTCATGCCAGAGTTCTTTGCCAAACAGAAACGGGGCATTGGCGCATAACGCCACCATAGGGGCCGATGCAATAATCGATGCATTATAAAAATGATGGGCGCTTTCCAGCGGTAACTGGGTATGTAGCTGGAATGAGGTCGTCGCCGATTCCAGCATGACGTCATAATGATCAAGTTTCAGATGCTCTGCGCCATTTATGTCAATATGTATTGGTTTGGCGCGGGAATGCAGAATTTGTTCATTCAGCGCCCGATATCTGTTCATGTCCGACATATTAGCCAAATTCAGGTCATCCTGCTTTAAGGTTGGCAGGATGCCAATCATAACGATTTTACTGTCCATACTTTCAGCATGACGATAGGCGTTTTGCCAGGTGGTCTGTAATTGCCGATGCAGGCAACCCAGAACTTCTCCTGTCAGGGGAACTGGATTGCTGTTAAGTTCTATATTGAACTTGGCAAGCTCTGCCGAGGCCATCGGATCATTAAGCGTAGCCAGAAAGTGTTCATTAATCGGGGCTGGCCGCATCTTGCGATCAACCAGCCAGGCCTCCAGCTCGAAGCCGGCAACCGGCTTGCGATGGGAGCAGTCATTTTGCTCAATCAAACAATTGAGCAAAAGGGTCTCTTGCTCCAGTTTTTGATGAAAACGTATGAAGTCGTCTGTATCAAATTTTGATAAGGAAATTTCTTGCCCCATAATTTATCATGAGTAAGCTAGCTGTGAAATCATATAGGATCCGGAAAGAACTCAATAAGGATGCGCTTATACCCAGCTTGAAAACTTAGAGCTTAATGCAGTAATTCCCATACCGGTTTAATATTTACAGGTAAAGGAGCAAGCTTGCCTAGCTCAACCCATTCATTGTCCGGGCTATGAAAATCCGAGCCTGTTGAGCCGGCCAGATCGAAACGCCGCGCATAGTCTGCGGCCAAGTCTATTTCATCGGGGCCAATTCTGCCCGTCACCACTTCTATTCCCTGGCCTCCAGCTTCCTTGAATGCAGTCAACAGGCGTTTCATCCAATTGGCTGCCAGTTTATAGCGCAAGGGATGCGCCAGTACCGCGACCCCGCCGCATTCGGTAATCCAGTTTATACCTTGCTCGAGATCAGCCCACGGAGTAGGCACATACGCCGGCTTACCCTTAGCCAGATACCGGTCAAACGCTTCCTGCCGGGTTGATACATGATTTTGTGCGACCAGAAAATCGGCAAAATGGGTACGGGTGATCATGCCGTCTCTGGCGGCTTTTACCACGGCTTCAAATGCGCCATGAATATTTTTTTTCTCAAGTTTGTGAGAAACTTTTTCTGCTCTTTCAAGGCGCGTTCTTTGCAGATTATGCGTGGCTTCAGCCAAGGGCAGATAGGCAGGGTCAATTCCAAGCCCGATAATATGAAAACAATCATCATGCCAGTTAGTAGAAAGTTCGATACCGGCTATTAATCTGATCCCCGCATCAATAGCACAATCCTCAGCTTCAGCAAGTCCGGCAGTGGTGTCATGATCAGTTAGGGCCAGATCGGTAACACCTTGCTGATGAGCGCGATTAACCAATTCCGTGGGCGATAAAGCGCCGTCAGAGGCTGTAGAGTGACAATGCAAATCGTATAGTTGGCGCATGGTTATTGGTATTCTCCATAAAGTTTTGCATAAAGGCCATGCTGACTGATCAAGGTTTCATGGCGGCCCTGTTCACAGATTTTACCTTCTTCGAAGACATACACATGATCTGCTTGTTTAACCGCACTCAATCGATGAGCAATAATAATTGTTGTTCGACCTTTTAAAAAGCCTGCTAGAGCCGAATGTAATTTATATTCCGTTTCACTATCCAGTGCCGAAGTTGCTTCATCGAGTATGACCACCTTCGGATTAGCCACAATCATGCGGGCAATGGCTATTCTTTGCCGCTGACCTCCCGATAACCGCATGCCTTGGCGCCCCAGGATGGTATCCAGCCCGGCTTCCAGTTCTGTAACGGCATCTTTTAATTGCGCGATAGCCAGTGCATTCCATAACTCTTTATCTTCAGCAAGTCTTCCCAAAGTAAGGTTTGCACGGATAGTATCATTAAATAATATAGGATGTTGAAGAACTGTTACTACATTTTCTCGGACAACCTCCAGACCTATCCGTTCAATGGCAACATTATCGAAGTAAATATGACCGCTGTCAGGAGGATAAAGTCCGATCAGGGTTTGCACTAACGTGGATTTACCCCCTCCGCTGGCGCCGACCAAGGCTACTTTTTCGCCGGCTTTAATGTATAACTGTATGCCTTTTAATATTTTTTCTTCACTGTAACTAAAATGCAGATTATCCACGCGTATAGAGACAGTTTTTTTATTTAAAAACGGATTTTCAAGATGCGGATAATGAGGTTCCTGTTTCAACGCATTAAGCCTGTTGATACGCGTTAATGCTGCCTTAGCGGCATAAAAGGCATATTGAATGCTTAATATTTCCTGTACCGGAGCCATCATAAACCAGAGATAGCCGAAAACCGCGAGCATTTCGCCTATGCTCAGATCTGAATAAAATACCATCAGCATGGCGCAGGCGCGGAAAACGTCAAAGCCGAACAGAAATACCAGAAAACTTAAACGCGCTGCCGCATCACTTTTCCAGGCAAAAGCAGTTGAGTAATCTTTAACAGAACGGGCAGTTTCAATCAGCTTTTGGCAATAATGCTTTTCGCGATTGCTGGCGCGAATTTGATGAATGGCTTCCAGTGTTTCAGTGAGAGATTGTTGAAAAACTTCGTAAGCGGAGTTTTCCCTGGATTTAAGTTCCTTAACGCGGGACCCGACCACGCGGGTAAAATAAATGACTACCGGATTTAACAACAGAAT
This sequence comes from Candidatus Methylobacter favarea, assembly GCF_902806695.1. Classification (GTDB taxonomy): domain Bacteria; phylum Pseudomonadota; class Gammaproteobacteria; order Methylococcales; family Methylomonadaceae; genus Methylobacter_B; species Methylobacter_B favarea. The sequence goes on from NZ_CADCXN010000035.1 coordinate 49,853, forward strand.
AAATAAACCCAACTGCCAGTGCATCCATAATAAAATGGCGGCCGTACCGATAATAGTCAGTGTCGCTACGAGCAATTTACTGACGGTAGTACCTATAAAAGTCTCGATAGTATCGAGATCTTTTACCAGGTGCGTAACGACAGTACCGGTGCCAAGACTTTCGTATTCCGCCATTGAAATGTTTTGTAAACGCCTGATAAGATTTTTGCGGATGCGAAAAATAATATCTTTTGAAATGCAGGAGAAGTGTCGGGCCTGAATAATATTGAAAATAATGGAAATAACTCGCAGCAATACACTGGCAACCAGAACAACAGTAATATACAGTATTGTGCTTTGCCAGGAAGTTGGAAACAGTGAGTTGATTGTCGCAATTGTAATCCCGGGTTTATTCAATAAAACCTCATCAACCAGCAACGGCATTAACAGTGGTACGGGGACACTGGCACAGGTCGCCAAAATAGCAATGAGATGAGAGTAGATCAGCTCTTTTTTATGCTCCAGAGCAATTTGATAGATATAATTCCAATTATAAAATTGGAGTGTTTGCGAAAAAAGTTGCTTTGCTTGTGCTGGCATGGGCAGGAATATTTTTATGAGTTCTTAATTATATCTGGCTGCCACATCTTTAGAAATAATTAAGTATTGATAAAAATATAAATGTGAAAAATATGCATGCAATTGTGTTGTTCTGGGGCTTGATTCTTTTGCAAGGCTCGGTTTTAAGCAATCCGCTCGATCGCCAAAGAAGCGACTTTCTAATGGCGGAAAGGCTTATTGCCGAAAGAAATGATCAGGCTTTATTAAATTTAAGCGCCGGTCTACAGGATTATCCTCTTTACCCCTATTTGGAGTTCCAGTGGTTAGAGAACAATTTACACCGAACTGATAAAGTCCTGGCTTTTCTATCGGCCTATAAAGAAACGCGCTATGCCGGCTTACTGAAGCCAAAATGGCTGGCTTTTCTTGCTAATCATGAGCGCTGGCTTGAATTTATCCAAAATTATGAAGCAATTGGAAATAGTGCTCTTGAGTGCCAGTTCTATTGGGCAATCTATCAAACAGGCAATAAGCAACAGGCGTTAAATAATGCAAAACGCTTATGGGTGTCAGATATTTCGCAGCCTAAAGAATGTGATTCTTTATTCTCGGTGTTGGTAACTTCATCAATTTTTACCCCGGATTTAATTTGGCAACGGTTTGAATTAGCTTTAAATAAGGATCGCCTTGCCGTAACTGAATATTTGCGGCGTTTAATGAATAAACGGGATCAGAATTTTGCCGATATTTGGTTGCAGGTTCATAGAAATCCGGCCTTAATTAGTAATAGCGGCTTTGTTATAAGAAATGATCATCAAACGGGGCGTATTTTTGCCCACGGTATAGACAGACTGGCCGGGTCGAATCTCGACTTGGCTATTTATTTGTGGGACAAGAGCAAGGGGTATTTCAGTATAGACCAGCAGACACTTCAACAACTTGAACGAAGATTGGCGCTAGCCATGGGGTTTAATAAAAATAAGAATGCCTATAATCGGCTGAATCAATTAGTCACTGTTGATGAAGAGGTAAGGGAATGGAAAGTCAGGGCGGCCTTACTCGAACAGAACTGGCAGCACGTTTCCGACGCCTTGACCGGTTTGAAATTTGAAGAACGCGAAGAGCCCCGATGGCAATACTGGCTGGCCAGATCTCTTAATGAAACAGGCAAAATCCTGCAGGCGCAAACTGTATACAATAAACTCGCCGCAGACAGAAGTTTTTACGGTTTCTTGGCGGCTGATACAATAAACAGGCCCTATCAATCCCTTAATAAACCTGTTCTTGTGGCTAAAGATGAACTCGAAGCGCTGGCCGGAAACTCTGATTTTAAAGAGGTTCAAGAGTTCAGATGGTTAAATCGTGAAAGAGAAGCTCAACAGCAATGGTGGTTTGCGGTAAAAAAACTGCCTAAAGCGCGGCTCATGGCGGCAGCAAAACTGGCTCAGCAGTGGCGATGGGATCAGGTTGCCATAATTACTTTAGTCAAGGCAGATTATTGGGATGACCTGGCGTTACGATTTCCGCTTAACTATTTAATCCAGGTACAAAATAATGCCTACCGGCAAGACCTTGAGCCGGCGATAATTTTTGGTCTGATTCGTCAGGAAAGCATGCTCGATGAAAACGCCCAGTCACCGGTTGGCGCTAAAGGATTAATGCAGCTGATGCCCAAAACCGGCAAACAGATAGCCCGTGAGCTAAATGAACAATGGCAATCAGAAAATAGCCTGTTTAACCCTGATATTAATATAAAATACGGAAGTTACTATTATAAGCAGCTACTGGATCGGTTTAACGGACATTTCGCCCTGGCGACGGCTGCCTATAACGCCGGACCAAGGCGGGTAATAAACTGGATGCCGATAGATAAATCCGTGCCGGCAGATATCTGGGTGGAAACAATTCCTTTTAAAGAAACCCGAAAATATGTAACCTCTGTTCTTTCTTACGCCATGATTTATCAGCAACGTTTGCAAAGAAATACCTTTAAAATTAAAAATCTAATGCTGGACGTTTTGCCACGCTAAAAATTGAGCTGATTTTTTTTAGTGGGTGTTAGATAATGTACAGTTCGATGAAGAATAATTACTAAGGTATAATAAATAGTATGGAGAAACAGCATAGCTTTACGCGCGACGAATTGCTGAAGTCCGGAAGAGGAGAGCTATATGGACCCCAAAATGCGCAACTGCCTTTACCTAATATGCTAATGATGGACCGTATTACTTATATCTCGGATAAAGGCGGTTCATACGGAAAGGGCGAAATCATTGCTGAGCTGGATATAACACCCGATTTATGGTTTTTTGATTGCCATTTCCAGGGCGATCCAGTAATGCCTGGCTGCCTGGGGCTGGATGCCATGTGGCAACTGGTTGGTTTTTTTCTGTGCTGGATGGGTGGTCCAGGCAAAGGACGGGCTCTGGGTGTGGGTGAAGTCAAATTTACCGGCCAGGTATTGCCTACGGCTAAAAAAGTGATTTACCGTATTAATTTAAAAAGACTGATTATGCGAAAACTCGTTATGGGTATCGCTGATGCCATTATGGAAGTAGATGGAAAAGTAATTTATGAGGCTACCGATTTACGGGTGGGTTTATTTACTTCAACAGAAGATTTCTAGAGGCATTATTGATGAAAAGAGTGGTGGTAACCGGTTTAGGAATTGTTTCCAGTATAGGGAATAACCAAAAAGAGGTTATTGATTCCCTGAAGGAAGGCCGTTCAGGAATAGTTTTTTCCGAAGTTTATAAAGAGCTTGGGTTTAGAAGTCAGGTTCACGGCCCTATCAATATAGATTTGGACCAATTTATTGACCGCAAAATAAAACGCTTTATGGGCGAAGGAGCGGCTTTCAACTATATCGCCATGCAGCAGGCAATTGATGATTCCGGCCTGGAGGCTGCGGAAATATCCAATTTCAGAACCGGCCTGGTAATGGGGTCAGGTGGTCCTTCCACTTCCAATCTGGTGGAAGCAGCCGATATATTACGGGAAAAAGGCGTTAAAAAGGTCGGTCCTTATATGGTGACCCGGGCGATGTCCAGTACCAATACGGCGTGTCTGGCGACACCTTTTAAAATTAAAGGTGTGAGCTATTCCATCAGTTCGGCGTGCGCAACCAGCGCCCATTGTATTGGTCATGCCATGGAATTAATCCAGATGGACAAGCAGGATGTCGTTTTTGCCGGCGGCGGTGAAGAAGTTCACTGGACGATGTCAGTATTATTTGATGCGATGGCTGCTATGTCATCCAAATATAATGATACGCCCGAAACAGCCTCAAGGCCCTATGATGAAACGCGGGATGGTTTTGTAATCTCTGGAGGCGGCGGTGTTTTAGTGATTGAAGAGCTTGAGCATGCCAAGGCCAGAGGCGCTAAAATTTATGCCGAACTGACCGGTTACGGCGCAACTTCCGACGGCTATGATATGGTCCAGCCTTCCGGGGAAGGTGCCGCCCGCTGCATGCAACTGGCTATGGCCAAAGTAGATAGTCCGATTGATTACATTAACGCTCATGGCACCGGCACGCCTGTTGGCGATGCTAAAGAGCTCGAGGCGTTGCGCACTGTGTTTGGTAGAGATAACGTGCCCAGGGTCAGTTCGACAAAATCACTGACAGGTCACGCTTTAGGCGCCGCCGGTGTTAATGAGGCTATTTATTCCTTGTTAATGATGGCGGAAAACTTTCTCAGCGCATCAGCAAATATCACCCGTATTGACCCGATCGCCGAAGGTATTCCGATAGTGCGTGAACGTCAGGATAACGTTATCCTGAACACGATTATGTCGAATAGCTTCGGTTTTGGCGGTACCAACGCGACTTTAATTTTTCAGCGCTATAACGGCTAATGTTTCCTTATTGGGCCAATTCAGCTAAAAACCCGATTTTCCTAACCCGACATTTTAATCAACTCTGACCATGTCCGATCCGGGCAAGAAATCCAGAACGCAATTTAACAAATTACAGAAACGTTTACGGCATTATGTCGGCGACGCTATTGCCGACTATACAATGATTGAGAACGGCGACAAGGTCATGGTGTGTATATCGGGCGGCAAGGACTCTTTTACCTTGCTGGATGTGCTGATAAATTTGCAGAAAACTGCGCCCATTGATTTTGAACTGATCGCCGTCAATCTGGATCAAAAACAACCCGGTTTTCCCGAGCATGTTTTGCCCGATTATTTTGAGTCGCTGGGCGTGCCTTATCATATTATTGAAAAAGACACCTACAGCGTGGTAAGGCGCGTTATTCCCGAGGGCAGCACGACCTGCGGGCTTTGCTCACGATTAAGACGCGGCACATTATACGGCTATGCCGAAGCAAATAGCGTCACCAAAATAGCCTTGGGCCATCACCGCGATGATATTCTTGAGACCTTTTTCCTGAATATTTTTTACGGGGGAAAACTGAAAGCCATGCCGCCCAAATTGCTCAGTGATGATAAGAAAAATATTGTCATCAGGCCCTTAGCCTATTGCCGCGAAAAAGAAATTGAGCGCTTTTCCGCTTTTAAAAAATTTCCCATTATTCCCTGTAATTTATGCGGATCCCAGGAAAACCTGCAAAGGCAGGCAATGAAAGTCATGTTAAAAAGCTGGGATAGACAGTTCCCGGGGCGTTTGGAAACCATATTTACCAGCTTGCAGAATATAGCGCCTTCTCAATTAGCCGACAGGCAGTTATTTGATTTTACAGGGCTGAAAATAAATCATCGAACCGGCGAACAGATAGAGTCTTTTAATGCCGGTTTGAAAGTATTAGCTCAATAGGCGCTATGACAGCAATTGTTCTTTTTACTGATTTTGGTCCCGGGGGCCCTTATACCGGACAAATGGAATCGGTAATACGGCAAATAGCCCCTGCTAGCCCTGTCATTAATTTGTTGAGTAGTGCGCCCGCAGCCAACCCGCGCTTGAGTTCCTATTTATTGGCGGCCTTGCGCTACAGTTTTCCGGCGGGCAGTATTTTTTTAACTGTGGTTGATCCTGGAGTCGGCACGGATCGCAAAGCCGTGGTTTTGCATGCGGATGGACAAATTTTTGTCGGGCCGGATAACGGTTTGCTAAATACCGTCGCACTCCAATCCCGGCATAGTCAATGGTCGGAAATTACCTGGGAGCCTCGACAGTGTTCGATGAGCTTTTAACGGCCGGGATATATTTGCGTCTGTTGCGGCAAAACTGGTCATAAATGCGGCCGCTGATTTATTGATGCCCTTTACCAGGCAGGATTTAAACGAATGGCTTTTGGACTTGCCTGAAGTAATTTACTTTGATTATTATGGCAACGCGATGACAGGCTTACGTTATCAGGATCAATTTGCCGGCCGGATTTTAAGGGTCAATGATAGGGTTATCCGGCAGGCTGATACCTTCAATGGCGTCGAAGAGCATCAGGCATTCTGGTATAAAAACTCCAGCGGCCTGATAGAGATTGCGGTCAATAAGGGAAACGCAGGACAACAGCTTGATCTTGAGTTGGGGACAGAGGTCAGCTTTAAGCTTATCTAGGCGGAGGCTTTCTATTCCTGTATTTCTTTTGGGAAAGAGAGCCGCTATGAGTCACTACCAAAAATACTGATCTGTTCATTCTCTGCCTGATAAAAAAGGCACAAAGCTGACCGGCTCCACTTTTTCAAATTCATAACTGTTTTCAGTACGAGTAATCCTTTGCAATTCCTGGCTGCCGCATTTGCCGATGGGGATCACCATAACTCCTCCAACCGCCATCTGCTGCAGCAGCATTTCCGGCACTTCAGACGGTGCAGCTGAAACCAGAATGCCATCAAACGGCGCATAATCCGGCCATCCCCAACCGCCGTCGCTATGCAGATAACTGACATTCTTAAGCTTCAATTCCCACAAATGGCCCTTTGCCTTTCTCTGCAAAGCCAGGATTCTTTCTACGGAATAGACCCGGTCTACAAGCTGGGCCAGAATTGCTGTCTGATAGCCGCAGCCGGTGCCTATTTCCAGAACGTTTTCCAGAGGTCCTCTTTCCAGCAGCAATTCCGTCATTTTGGCGACAATATAAGGTTGAGAGATAGTCTGGTTGTGGCCAATGGGTAACGCAGTATCTTCATAAGCCCTGCTTGCCAGAGCCTCATCCATAAAGATATGCCGCGGCGTATTCCGCATAACATCCAAAACCTTGTTGCTGATAATACCTTGTTCAGATAAGCGGTTAATCATGCGCTCACGCGTCCGCCTTGACGTCATACCTATTCCTTGCAGGGTTTGGTTCATAATTCATTTTCCTTCGGTAACCATGCCATTAAGGCATTAATCCGATCATACCAGGTTAAATCCAGTTGCAGGGGCGTAACTGAAACATAACCTGTGTTAATTGCATAAAAATCCGTTCCAGGCCCGGCATCCTGTTCAGCTCCCGGCGGACCTACCCAGTAAATGGAGCCTCCGCGCGGATCTTTGCCCTTGATTACCGGCTCCGATTTATGCCGTAGTCCAAGCCGGGTCGCCTGATAGCCTTTTAGGTTTTTAATGGCTACATCCGGTACATTCACATTAAGAATGGTATCTTGCGGCAAAGGTTTGTTAATTAACTGCTGTAGCAGGGTTATCGCGACATGCGCCGCTGTTTCAAAATAACAGGGATTAACGCCCGCTAAAGAAATGGCGACTGCAGGGAGGCCTAAAAAACGGCCTTCGCTCGCAGCCGCCACAGTACCCGAATAAAGTACGTCGTCACCCAGGTTTGAGCCATGATTAATTCCGGCAAAAACCATATCCGGCTCTTTTTCCAGCAATCCGGTTATAGCCAAATGCACGCAGTCGGTTGGGGTGCCGTCTACTTTGATATATCCATTATGCGCCTTATATGCCCGCAAAGGCATTTCCAGGGTTAAGGAGTTACTGGCGGCGCTGCGATTTCTATCGGGCGCCACTACCGATATTTCTGCATAGTTGCTCAATGCGTTCGCTAATGCCGACAAGCCTTCAGCCAAGTAGCCATCATCATTACTTAACAAAATGTGCATTACCAATCGCTCTGAAGCAGAGTACACTATAAAATCAAATTATCTTAGCAACAATAATTTACAAAAGCAGCTATTGTGGTAAAAAAAATCCTTTCATCAAAAGAGAGTGAATTATTTCGTCTGACTATCGGAAAGGTTGAGCCGGTAAAAAAGGATAAGATTTTGTTAAAAAAAGGAGAAAAACCCAAGCCGTTTCCCAAACCGCAAGCTATTAACAGGCAAGATTATTTACTCAGCATGACTGAAACTGATGTCGAAAAACTCAATCTGGAAGATACCATGAGCTTTATTGCCGCAGGACTGCAAAAAAATGTTTTAAAAAAACTGCGCCAGGGCTATTTTGAGCTGGATGCGGAAATTGATCTGCACGGCCTCAACAGTAATGAAGCTAAACGACAATTGCTGAATTTTTTGCATGGCTGTGTTGAAGATGGTTTTCGCTGTGTGCTGGTAGTTCATGGCAAGGGCTATCGCTCTCCTGATAACCATCCCGTTCTAAAGAATAATCTTAACTTGTGGCTGAGGCAGCACAAAGACGTTCAGGCTTTTTGCTCCGCTCCTCCGAAACAGGGCGGAACCGGTGCCGTGTTTGTCTTACTGTACTTATCGGATAAGTATGACAACCAGGGCGATGCTGAATATTGACGGACAGCAGAAACAAATGGCTGTCAAAGTAACTACAGGCGGCTTTCCATCTATAAAAATTGCTTTCTCTTGGCCAACTATTGGCAATGCGATTTTACGCAATAAATGATATCGTTACTGGTTGAACTGATATTCTATCGTTTGCGATCAAGCTAATATAATTAATAAAAAAAGGAGATTAATCATGTCATTTTTCACGTCATTAACAAAAACCGCCAAACTGAATTCAACCCTCAAGCAAACGGCTGAAGCGCGTAAAAGCGAGGGCAGTAAAGCGGATCAATTATTTAAAAGCGTCTATAAAAGCTATGCAGAAATTCTCGGCGGCGATGCCCTGCGTGCGCAAGCGTTATATAACTGGGGATTTGCTTTACTGCATCAGGCAAAAACCAAGACTGGCAATGAAGCGGCCCAGCTTTATCAGGAGGCGATTGATAAATTTTCTTTTTGTACGCTTATTGATCCTGATTATTTAGGGGCTGCAATCGATAGCGGAGTAGCTTTTATGGATCTGGCCCGGCTTAAGGCTGTTGATGCCGACGATGACTTGTATGAAAAAGCCGGAAAGCAATTTGAAAAAGCTAATGCTATTCAGCCGGGAGCCGCCTCGTATAACCTGGCGTGTATTTATGGTTTACGAGGCGATACCGAAGGCTGCCTTAAAGCATTGGAAAATTCCCGGAATAACGGCAGTTTGCCTGAAACCGTTGATATTCTTTCCGATCCGGACATGGTTAGTGTTAAGGATCAGTCATGGTTTATAGAATTTATAGAATCGCTGAATGAAAAGTCCGAAGCTGTTATTGAAAAGAAAGCATCAGCTGAAGAGTCATCTGCAGAGGAAAATGCCGGGCAAACAATAAAAGAAAATCCTCGGAGTATTGAAAAAGAAAATCATGCGGCCCCGGTAGGGGAAAGAGAACGGGCTGAAGTTATTGAATGCAAAGAAGCAAGTTCAACAGCAGTTCCGGAAGAAGAAAAATCCGGGCAATAAAGTCGTTCTTCAGTAACAGGACTGCAATTGTTAGCGCGCTACGGGCTTTTTAAGGGAAGGGTAATTGTGTATGGGTCCTAGAGCCAGCGCCTTACCTTGGCTTTGTAGGCTCGAAATCTATCCTGAAACAATGCTTCCAGCGCCTTTTCTTCAGGTGTTATCTGAAACCGGTTCATATAAATAACAAATGCAGGGATAACACTATATGAGAGCAGGTTCGATAAAAAAACTGCCCAGCCAATAAGCATCAGCAAGAATCCCAAATACATGGGATTTCGCGTGACTTTATAAATACCCTCTACGACCAGGGCAGAAGCCGAGTCAGGTATCATGGGGTTGAGAGTGGTTTTAGCTTGGTGAAAAGAAAATACTCCAAGTATAGTTACGGTTATGCCGCCAAAAACCAGAAACCCGGCCACAAAGGGGCGGCCTGGAAAAATAAAAGTAAATTCGGGCAGGACGACCGAAATCAGCCGCATCAATGCGGCGGTGATTAAGACAATGACAGCGGGTGGAACTTTTAACTCAAGCATTAATTCAGACCAGGTAAATTAAAAAGGCAAATAACTGCTATCAACTTTCGCCAGGATATTGATTAATTAACCCGATAGCAAGCGGCTTGTAAAATCTGCACGTGATCAGCCTTGATTCACGGGTTAATGCGCTATATTTTCATCCCGGAATGTTTTTCCGACAGGGGATAAGTACTTGCTGGTAAAGGCAAAGCAGTATTGGTAATGAAAGCTTCTCCTCATTTGAATTATGCATTTAAAGTCTTCTCACTATATAAGTATTGCTGCACGGGTTATGGGTCAGCGTTTTTTTACAAGAGATTAAATGCGATGTGTTATAAAATATGCAGTTATCCATTTATTCTGCCATAAAATATGATTAATTATTTTGTGGAACTTAAGTGTTTGTTACTTAAAACAATAATAATTTGTCCTGGCGACACATTTGGAGTCATTTAATGCGTATTATCCTGTTAGGGAGTCCCGGTTCCGGCAAAGGAACTCAAGCCCAGTTTATTACCGAAAAATACGGTATTCCGCAAATTTCGACGGGCGATATGCTGCGGGCGGCGGTACGAGAAGGAACGCCTTTGGGTGTTGAGGCGAAAAAAGTAATGGAAGTTGGCGGGTTGGTTTCCGACAGCATTATTTTGGGCTTGATTAAAGAACGTATTGCCCAGCCTGATTGCATGAAAGGATTTTTACTGGACGGTTTTCCGCGTACTATCGCCCAGGCTGAAGGTCTTGATGCAATGGGTGTTACGATTGACACAGTGATTGAAATCGTGGTGCCGGATGAGGAAATTGTCAAACGCATCGCCGGCAGAAGAGTGCATTTGCCGACTGGTCGCACCTATCATCTTGAGTTTAATCCGCCCAAGGCAGATTGTCTTGATGATGTTACCGGCGAGGCTTTAATTCAACGCAACGATGACAAAGAAGAAATCGTGCGCAAAAGGCTCAGTGTCTATCATGAGCAGACTCAGCCATTGGTGGGATATTATTCAACAAAAGGGGGAGCGGTCAAATTCGGTTCAATTTCCGGCCAAGGGCCGGTTGAAGAAATCACGGCAAAGGTTTTTGCTATTCTGGATTAAAATAAAAACTGTAAGGGCTACTTTAGTCGCCTTGGCGAAAATGTGAAATTCGGCTCTGCGTTCTCATTCTTATATATAGCTGCGCATGCGGCATAATATTACAAAAAGCTATGTCAGGTAAAACCTTGTATGACAAATTATGGGAAGACCACGTTGTCTTTACCGAAGATGACGGTTCTTCGCTTATTTATATAGACCGCCATCTCGTGCATGAGGTCACTTCGCCCCAGGCGTTTGAAAGCCTTAGATTGGCCGGCAGAAAGCCGTGGCGGCAGTCCAGAAATCTCGCCGTGGCGGATCATAATGTACCCACGGTTGATCGCGATAAAGGCATTGCTGATCCGGTGTCACGGTTGCAGGTTGAAACGCTGGATAATAATTGCGCTGAATTCGGCATTACCGAATTTGCCATGACCGATGCGCGCCAGGGCATTGTGCATGTGATTGGCCCTGAGCAGGGCGCAACGTTGCCGGGCATGACGGTGGTATGCGGCGATTCGCATACCTCAACTCATGGCGCATTCGGCGCTTTGGCATTCGGCATAGGCACGTCGGAAGTCGAACATGTGCTTGCTACACAATGTTTAACCCAGAAAAAAGCCAAAAATTTGCTGATCAAAGTTAATGGACATAGCGGTGCAGGCGTCTCTGCAAAAGATATCGTGCTGGCAATTATTGGTAAAATCGGAACCGCCGGCGGCAACGGCTACACGATTGAATTTGCAGGAACAGCTATCCGCGCTTTATCCATGGAAGGCCGCATGACGGTTTGCAATATGGCCATAGAAGCAGGCGCTCGCGCCGGCCTTATTGCCGTTGATGAGGTGACTATCGATTATTGCCGGAATCGGCCCTATGCGCCTAAAGGTGAGCACCAGTTCATGGCTGAACGCCTTTGGCAAAAGCTGCATTCTGATGATGATGCCGTGTTTGATAAAGTGATGGACTTGGATGCGGCATCCATTAAACCCCAGGTCACCTGGGGAACATCGCCTGAACTGGTGGTCCCCATAGATAAAAAAATTCCTGATCCTGCTTTGGAGCCTGATGCCGTGAAACGGCAAGGAATGAGACGGGCGTTGGAATATATGGATCTGAAAGCGGGACAGGCGATTATCGATATAACGCTGGACAAGGTTTTTATCGGTTCCTGCACCAATTCCAGGATCGAAGACCTTAGAGCCGCAGCTGCGGTAGCGAAAGGTAAAAAACTGGCGGATAACATTAAACTGGCATTGGTTGTGCCGGGTTCCGGTTTAGTCAAACGTCAGGCGGAAGCAGAAGGATTGGACAAGATTTTTATGGCGGCCGGTTTTGAATGGCGGGAGCCGGGCTGTTCCATGTGTCTTGCCATGAATGCAGACCGCTTGGAAGAAGGCGAACGCTGCGCCTCGACCTCCAACAGGAATTTTGAGGGCAGGCAGGGTTACGGGGGTCGCACGCATTTGGTCAGTCCGGCTATGGCGGCCGCGGCGGCTATTGCCGGGCATTTTGTTGATATAAGCTCGGTTTTGGAGGGGCGGCAATCATGAGAGCATTTACCAAAATAACAGCCTTGGTCGCCCCGCTGGACAGAGCCAATGTTGATACCGACGCCATTATTCCGAAGCAGTTTTTAAAATCAATTCGACGCGCAGGTTTCGGCCCGTATCTATTCGACGAGTGGCGCTATCTCGATCATGGAGAGCCTGACATGGATTGTACGCACCGTCCGGTTAATAAGGACTTCGTGCTTAATAAACCTGAATATCAGGGTGCGGAAATTTTATTAACCCGCGAAAATTTCGGCTGCGGATCCTCGCGCGAGCACGCACCGTGGGCTTTGGAGGATTTCGGCTTTAGAGCCATTATCGCGCCGAGCTTTGCCGATATTTTTTATAACAACTGCTTCAAGAACGGCTTGTTGCCCATTGCCTTGAATGCGCAAATTGTTGACAGCTTGTTTAAGGAGCTGGTTGAGGGATACCGGCTGACCATCGATCTGGAAACGCAAAAAATTACCACGCCCGGCGGTAAGTCAATCGGTTTTGATATTGATGAAAATCGGAAATATCGCCTGCTGAACGGCCTGGATGATATTGCTTTATCGCTAAAGCATGCCGATAAGATCAGGGCTTACGAAGCTGAACGCTCCAAGAGAGCGCCTTGGTTGTTTGCAGATTGATTTGTAAGTGAAGAGTTATCAAGCACAATATGACGCTTAAATATTAAGTCCGCACTTACAACAACGCCGAATAAAAAATAAAAAGGATAAAAGGTTTAAAGTTAATGACAAAGAAAATCGCAGTATTGCCGGGAGACGGCATAGGGCCTGAAATTGTCGCCGAAGCCATTAAGGTGCTGGATTGGTTGAATTCGGATATGAACCTGGGCCTGGTTTTTGAAAACGGGTTGATTGGCGGCGCGGCATATGACGTATATGGAACACCGTTTCCTGAGCAAACCATAGCGCTGGTAAAACAGGCTGACGCCATTTTACTCGGCGCCGTCGGCGGCCCGAAATGGGAATCTCTGGATATTTCAGTGCGTCCGGAAAAGGGTTTGTTAGGATTGCGGTCAGAATTGCAGTTATTCTCAAATTTGCGGCCTGCGATTTTATATCCGCAACTGGCTGGCGCTTCAACCCTGAAACCCGAAGTGGTTTCCAGCCTGGATCTTATGATTGTGCGCGAATTGACCGGCGGCATTTATTTCGGGCAGCCGCGCGGAATAAGACTTTTGGACAACGGCGAAAGGCAGGGTTTTAATACGCTGGTGTACAGCGAATCGGAAATACGGCGCATTGCTCATTCCGCTTTTCAAATCGCACGAAAAAGAAATCGCCGCTTGTGTTCTGTTGATAAGGCGAATGTTCTGGAATGTACTGAATTATGGCGCGAAGTGGTGACTGAAACAGGAAAGCAATACTCCGATGTGCAACTCAGCCATATGTATGTCGATAACGCTTCCATGCAGCTGGTTCGCGCGCCCAAACAGTTTGACGTGATTGTCACCACGAATCTGTTTGGCGATATTCTCTCCGATACCGCGGCTATGTTGACCGGCTCTATCGGCATGCTGCCGTCGGCGTCCCTGGATGCTAACAGTAAAGGCATGTATGAGCCCATTCATGGCTCGGCGCCTGATATTGCCGGTAAAGGCATCGCCAATCCGTTGGCAACGATTCTGTCAGCGGCGATGATGCTGCATTATACATTCAATGACATTGAAGCGGCGGTACGTATCAAACAAGCCGTTAATGACGCTCTGGATGCCAGCGTCCGAACGGCTGATATTTACTCCGAGGGTATGCAAAAAGTCAGCACCTCGCAAATGGGTAATGCGGTTATTTCAGCTTTAACAAAAAGGTAAAAAATAAATGACAAAAGTTTATAACGTTGCGGTTGTGGGCGCGACGGGTGCAGTTGGCGAAGCCATGCTGTCTATTCTGGAAGAGAGGAATTTTCCTCTAGGTGAGGTTTATGCCTTGGCCAGCAGTAATTCAGCGGGTAAAAGAATATCTTTTAAAGGCGGGTCCTTGATAGTGCAGGATTTGGCGACTTTTGATTTTTCCAGGGTGCAAATTGGTTTGTTTTCTCCGGGCGCATCTGTTTCCGAAATATATGCGCCAAAAGCCGCCGCTGCCGGTTGTATAGTTATTGATAATACCTCACAGTTTCGCTATGACGACGATATTCCTCTGGTGGTGCCGGAAGTTAATCCTGAAAAAATTGCTGACTATAAAAATCGGGGCATTATCGCCAATCCGAATTGTTCAACCATTCAGATGCTGGTAGCGCTAAAACCCATTTATGATGCAGTGGGTATCGCCCGGATCAATGTATGCACTTACCAGGCTGTTTCCGGCACCGGCAAGGAAGCCATAGAAGAGCTGGGCAGGCAAACGGCCAATCTGCTCAATTTGCAACCTATTGTGTCCAGCGTCTATCCCAAGCAGATTGCTTTCAATGTGCTGCCGCAGATTGATGTTTTTATGGATAACGGTTATACCAAGGAAGAAATGAAAATGCTTTGGGAAACCCAAAAAATCCTCGGCGATGACACTGTTAAAGTCAATGCAACGGCTGTGCGGGTGCCGGTTTTTTACGGTCATTCCGAAGCAGTGCATATTGAAACCGTGGGAAAAATTGACGTAGCGGCGGTTAGAGCCTTGCTTGAGCAAGCGCCCGGCGTAACCGTTATGGATGAGCGTAAAGACGGCGGCTACCCGACCGCGGTCACCGAGTCATCCGGTCATGATGACGTGTTTGTCGGTCGCATCCGGGAAGACATATCGCATCCTCAAGGAATCAATATGTGGGTGGTAGGCGATAATGTTCGAAAAGGCGCGGCGTTAAACAGCGTGCAAATAGCGGAAGTGCTGGTAAAAAATTACATCTAGACTAAGCTTTATTTTATATTTGAATTACCCCCGGTAAAAAAACTGTGGTAACTGGTGTAAAGGAGAGTTGAGTGCGCAATTTAACTAAAACTTTAGCGGTTGTATCGTTGCTGGCCCCCGCCAGTGCTCATCCGTTGGGAATTGGTGAAATTAAACTGCGCTCAGCCCTTAATCAAAATCTGAATGCCGAAATTGCATTTGTCCTGTCGGCAGGTGAGAACATATCCGACATAAAAGTAAATCTTGCGTCTCCTGACAAATTTGAAGAAGCGGGAGTGCCGTGGGCTTCGTTTCTGTCAAAAATCAGATTTCAGATTGACGGCAATAACAAGGTCATCAGGCTTAGTTCCAGGGAAGCGTTAAAAGAGCCGTTTCTGGATTTCCTGATCGAAGTAAGCTGGCCAAAAGGTAATCTGTACCGTGAATTTACTGTCCTGGCCGATCCGCCTGCCGTTTACAAACAAGCGGCTCTTCCTCTCTTGACCCGCCCGGAAAGCTACCGGAGCGGACCGGAAGAGGTTGCGCCTCAATCAGAATCAAGAATGCAATTAAGCGCCCAGCCTGTTGTGAATGCAGCAATAGACACCTATGGCCCCGTCAGGAAAAATGATACGCTCTGGAAAGTAGCTGAGCAGACTCGTGGTCAGGATGACGTTTCTGTTGAGCAAATGATGATTGCAATTTATGAAGAAAATCCACGCGCATTCTTCCAGGATAATGTAAATGCCTTGATGGCCGGCAAAGTACTGAAGCTTCCCGAAAAAGAGGTAATTCTAAAATTATCAAGGAAACAGGCATTAGCTGAATTCAATCGGCAAACCAAAGCCTGGACAAATCATTTGGCCCCGGCCGCTGTTGAAACAGCAACTGCTAAGGAAGCTTCTGTAAACAATCAGTTAACTCTGGCGGCTCCGAGGGAGTCAACAGTTGCTGAAAATGCCGTGGTAGCGCCGCCGGTGAATGAACAGACAGCTGCTGAAAAAAAACCAGCTGACGCGCTCCCGTCAGGCTCTGGGGCAGGGAAGAGCGTAGAAGCCGGAAATCTGGTAAATGAGTCTTTGCAAAGCAAGGTTGCTGAGCTGGAAAAACAGCTGGCTGTGATGCAGCAGACACTTGCTTTAAAAGAACAGCAGCTTACAGCATTGCAAAACCGGCCTCAGGCCATGACTTCAATTCAGGAACAGCCTCTTGCGGCAAATCCTGGTGTTGAAGAAAAAGCTGTTCAGCCAGATCCAGACGAAGCCAAGGTAATTAGTCCCGCAGTTCAACCAAAGCCCGCGCCTGTTGCCCAGCCGCAGATTCATCCGGAATCTGAAACGGATGCCTATTATCTTGGAATGGGCGGCCTAGGCGCCGCGTTATTGTCTTTGCTTGGTTGGCTTTGGTGGCGGAAACGCAAGGTTGACGAGGCAACCGATACCGAGAGTATGTTTGCTTCGAGTATTATAAAAAAACCCGAAGTCAGAGAGAACTTTTCCGTGCCAGTTATCGAAGCAGGTTCGGCTTATAATGTTGCGGACGCCATCGACGAACATTCTTTTTTGAATGAGTTTGTTGCCAACGATTTGGACAAGTTTGATACGGCTCAGGGTGAAATCGATCCTGTTTCCGAGGCTGATGTATATCTTGCTTATGGCCGTTATCAACAAGCTGAGGAATTAATACGTCATGCCATTAAGGATCAGCCGGAGCGTGATGAATGCAAGTTGAAGCTGCTGGAGATTTTTTATTCCAGCGAAAATAAAAAAGCCTTTGAAACGTATGCACATGAATTGGCGGAGGCCGGTAAAAAAAGTGACATTGAGTTTTGGTCAAAGGTTACTAACATGGGCAGTGGAATTTGTCCGGACTCGCCCTTGTTTTCTTTCGGAGAAAATACGCCTCTTGGCAAAAACGATCTTGCCATAAATAATAACTATGCCGGTTTAACGAAGATAAAGGCAGACAAGGAATCAAAGAACTTTGATGAAGTTTCTTTTGAAGGCTCATTAATTGATGATGTTCAAAAACCAACGGCCAAGGCAATTGATAGTGTTCAGGATGTTTATTCAACCTCCTTGCCAGCTGAGAATAATTCGGACTTTGATGAACAAAAGAACAACCAAGCTATTGATTTTGATTTAAGTTCATTTGCCACGGATACCAAAAAACCTGACCCGATACAGGACAAGATTGATATAGACAAGGTTGATATAAATGAAGAGTTTGGTTCGTTCGATTTCGACTTTGATTTAAAAGAACCTGAAGCAAAAAAAGCCGGCGAGATGGATGTAGGCGCCTTGAAAAGCTTCGATATAAGCGATGAAGAAATTGATTTTTCAATAGCTAAAACCTCCGGTTCGCACGCTGCTTCAGATAAGAATTCCTTTGGCAATGAATATGATTTCAATTTTGATCTGGATATGTCATCGGCAGACTCAAACGATCAAAGCGCTAATCAAAAGTCCTCATTTGGTGTTTCAGACTTGACTGACATGGATGAGATGGAAACCAAACTGGACTTGGCCAGGGCTTATATTGATATGGGCGATACGGATGCCGCCAAAGACATTGCCGAGGAAGTTCTCAAAAAGGGCACTAACGAACAAAAGGAAGCTGCTCAAACCTTACTGCAAATGTGAAGTTAAGCTATAAACCTCAAGAGTTGATCTGACAAAGCTGAAACTGCATTCAGGTTTATAGTGGATATTATCTATGGAATTGAGCGATCTTATCGCCATCGTAAGTGCCTTAACGGCTGATTATCTGCTTTGTACGCGCGATGGTCTGCGAATCCCGCAAGGCACCAGAATGAGATGTCCATTCATAGCGAGAGACTCCCAGTGTACCGGGGAATTATTGATTTTGGCGCAAAGCTGACCCCGGAAGGTTCATCGGTTAATAGGAAATGACATTTAGTCATATATGGACTCCTCCCCAATTGCAAGCCAAGTTTTTACAGAAATTGATGTTTCCAACAGAAATCAAGATTGCAGCCATATATTCGGTCTCTTGGGAGAGGTATTTAACCTCTGGACCCTGAT
>NZ_CADCXN010000036.1 GCF_902806695.1 Candidatus Methylobacter favarea
ACGAGAGCTTTGTCCCCGCAGGGCAACACACGCAATCAAAGGCCGAAACCTTCACCGTTGAGGGCTCCAACAGTTTGTTCAGGCATTTCCTTGCCAGGTTGCGCCGCAAGTCAAAATGCTACAGCAAGTGCCAAAAGATGTTGGAATATTCCGTAAGGCTTCTGATGGCTAAAAGAAATAATGAGATTATCTATAGTTAATTAGCAATACCTATTTAGCAATGCCAAGCGTTTTTGGACAAAGTCACTGAGCACTTGAATAAACGTTGCCATGACCGGTTTAGAGAGGAACAGAAGGTCTTAAACATTACCAGGTGAACGCTTTTCATGGACTATAGCGAGCTCAGTCTTAAGGTGACACGCAGCAGTACCCTGGAAGTCAAAAAGGTACTCTATACCGTGCCTTCACGCATGATCGGCGAAACCGTTCGCGTGCCTGTTTATCATGATCGCTTGGCCTTTTATAGGGAGCAAGCCTTAACCGCTACGCTTCCTCGTGTTTACCTGAAGGCCGCCCAATAACGCGCTCGAAGGATTGATAATCGCCACCTCATTCATCATCTATCCGCCAAACCCCAGGCCTTCCGGTTTTTACAGTTCCTGGATAAGTTATTCCCTACGGAGAGCTATCGAACCTTGTGGAGACTCTGATCACCAGTTTCAGTCACAAGAGGCCTGCAAATGGAGCGTCAGCCGGTTGCGGTTAGCCATGGATCATGACTGTGATGAACGGCTAGGCAAGGAGTTACTGGCGACTCTCGATCATAACCAACCACTACCGAGTCTTAAGGCGTTACAAGAACGTTATTTAGGCCGGTAACCGGTGCCCCTGATACTTGCGCGGCAACATGACTTAGCCAGCTATGCTTATCTAATGCAAGACAGTTGGCATCATCCGAGGACGGCTCTGCCTGAAGCCATCGACTGGTTATTGAAAGAACTCAGGCTGCCTGCCTTTATCCGGCCTTAACAAAGTCATCAACAGCAAGCTATTGAAAAGGGCTATGGCCATGTTCGGTATTTATCGGGACTGTGTGCACAGGGAACGGCGGATCGCTATCAAAAACGCGTCCAAAAATGGGCCCGAGAAGGCGGCTTTCCTGCCGGGAAAAGCTTTGCCAATCTGAACCTGGCAAAGCTCAGCGCCACCGTGCAACAGCAAATTGTTACCCTGAAAGAGCAAATGGACTGGGCATACCGGGCCAAAAACGTCTTATTGATCGGCCCCTCGGGGGTCGGTTAATCGCATATTGCCGCCGCTCTTGCCGGTCAGTTAATCGAGCAGAAAGTGCGCGTTAAAGGGTGCTCAGCGGTAACACTGGTGTAAAGCCTGCAACAAGCCAAGCGTGACCTGGACTTAATGACGGCTATGACGCGTCTGGATAAATATCAGGTACTGATTATTGATGATATCGGCTATGTCAAAACAACGGACGCGGAAACCCACGTTATTTGAATTAATCGAGCCTCGTTATGAAATCGGCCGCTTGATCATTACCTCAAACCAGCCCTCAGCCAGTGGGATAATCTCTTTCCAGACACCCTGAGGAATTTTGCTATGGAACCGCGACCTATCCATCGGTGCCGTTAATTGGTGATTTAATTCGTCTGGGTTGGCCTGAAATGCAAGATAGGTCTTCCGCAATACGCTTACTAGTGAGATTCTCTACGAGGCAATGCAAGCTGCAAATGTTCGCCGGGAAAGCATGAATCAATCGACGACAATTGCCCATCAATTAATTGCCAAGGCTTCTACAAAACAATTCAATATTGATAAGGAAATTAAACCATCATTTTTTGAGCTTTTGTTTCCTATATTCAGCAATACCACTTTAGATCAAGCAAGATGACACCGTCATAACTCGGACGGAGGTAATCCAACATGCACCAACTACCCCAGACCAGCTATATACGCTTACCACAAATCGTAGGCAACCCCAAAGCTGAACCGCCTATACCTGCCATTATTCTGGTAGGCAAATCGACCTGGTGGCAAGGCGTCAAAGATGGCCGCTTTCCAAAGCCAGTCAAACTTGGCCCCATAACAACTGCCTGTCGCGTGGAAGACATCCGCGCCTTGAGTGAAAACATAAGCCAAGGGGAGAGGAATGTTAGACAACAAAAAAGCCGCCGGGAATGGCGTTCCCCAAGCGGCCTTGAATACATCGTGCAAATGTCATTTTAATCCGGTTATCAACGGATTGAAAGCCGCCGTTTATCGGCTGGCCGCCTGGCTGTTTATCATGGAAATGTTTCATGTTTGATGCTATCGAGTCATATATGGACTCCTCCCCAATTGCAAGCCAAGTTTTTACAGAAATTGATGTTTCCAACAGAAATCAAGATTGCAGCCATGTATTCGGTCTCTTGGGAGAGGTATTTAACCTCTGGACCCT
>NZ_CADCXN010000037.1 GCF_902806695.1 Candidatus Methylobacter favarea
GCTCAATACGCTGCGCATCGCGCATGGATGTCAACCCGCAATCAGGCGCTTTGCCGCCAGCCTCTACGGCAAATATTGCCTGGATGGGTAAAATAAGCGCCAGTACGGCGCACAGTAAAACTGATATTCGCTGATTCATTTAGAGATATTCTCTTTAAGCGATCAATTAGCAGCCGCGGCATAAGTTTCTTGAGTAAAGATAATGTTCGCGGCCGCCGCCCGGATTAATGCTTATTGAAATTGCAATACAGTCAGCTCGGTGCCGGTATGAATATTGCCGCTGGTCAGGCAATGCCAGGTAACGTCGAACGCTCTCAAGCCCGCTTTGGTTTTACTGGCGGATATGTAATACACGCCGGGGCCGCCGCTGAGAGCAATCCCTTGACTGTAGCTTCCATCGCCGGAAACGGTATCGGTAATGCTCGTCATTTGATTTCCCTTGTAAATCTGGAAATTCAATAACAAGCCGGGCGCCGGTTGAGAATTGTCCCTGATCTGCCCAAAAAGATAGGCGGGCGCGCCGTTGCCGTCATCAAAGCAAGTCACAGCCGCCAGATCGGTGGCGCTCGGGTTATTGCCGCCGGCGTCAACAATGGCGCTGCCATCGTGAGCCAGCGCGCCGCCCGCAGCAAATAATAATGCTGTCATAAGAATTTTTTTAAATGCATTTTTCATACTTATCCTCGCGTCTCTACCTGGAGTAAAGATCATTAATAATTAATAAGTCTCGTTTGTCCTGCTTTCACGCGTCTGTATGACAAACGGATCACTTGGTATTGTCTTTTTTAAAAATACCTTTCGGCTTTTCCCAAAAAAGGCATGACTATAAAACTTGGGTCGTAAGGTTTTTATTTTTTATTTTATTATTTTTTCAATCTCCGATATTTCCGCTGTAAATTTTCCTGTCCGCTTTTTTCGCTCACATGCCGTTCAATCGGCTAGTCTTCTTATATTGAGATTGGCGTTACTGAGCGCTGCCCAGCTTCGCAATCGGCCTCAGTCTTAAGGCCGCCAGTTCGCGCACCGATGCGTTTTCATCCGTAAGCGCCTGCTGAAGCAATCCGGGATCGCCGCCGGCGTTATCGACCGCGGTTAGGCGCACCGACACATCGTTATCGTGAATCGCCTCCCGCAAGGCGGCCGCGGCCCCTGCTCCTTCGCGATGCGCCAGAGTGGACAAGGCTTGCGCCCGCACCTTGGCATCCTTATCCGATAGCGCTGCTTCCAGCGCTTCCCTGACTGACGGATCGTTTTTCCGTCCTTCCGCCAGCAGACGGCCGACTGCCTCCGCCCGTTTGGCGGGAACTTTTGAAGCCGTCATTTTCACCAGATCATCCGTTTCATCAGGCGCAGGTTCTGATTGCGCATTTGCAGCTGCCGGCGCTGACTGCGTCTGAACACCAGGCATAGAACATCCGGATGAACTTGCCTGATCGCCGCCGATTCTTGCGCCGAGAACCCAGACTTCAGCAAGTTGAGTCTGCTGTTCCTTGTTGGCGGATTGTTCGGCATATCGGAAAATGAGGTCAGCTTTATTATTAAACAGGCACTCCATTACTTGTTTGACTGTGGTTCCGACGCAGGTTGCATTCACCAATCCATCCGGCAGTACGGTATAATTTATCGGCACACCGGTTTTATCCGCGATGGCGCCAAGCACCTGCGCCATCGGCGCCTGTCTGATTTCCAGCTGCAGCTCAACCCCCTTATCCTTAGTTAGTACCACGCTGATTTTTTGCTGATCCGATTTGCTGATATTACCGGCCGCCGGCGCCAGATGAGGCATCAGCAGAAGCGAGCAAACTATTTGAAACCGGGCGTAAGAGAAAATCGGCATTATTAAAACTCTTAAGGCAGCGGCCATTCTTGTATTTGCAGCCGGGGGCCGGCAAGAACACATGGACCGGCAGGCATTATAAAGACCGCTGTTAAGCATAAAGCGAATTTTTAAAAGCCAATAAACTTATCATCCGCCCCCTCATCATTAATAAATACATTTTCGATAATCAATCACATGCCATTATTCTACTTACTATTTGCCAGCAGGAACAAGAAATAGCAATGCGAATGAATTGCAGGAAACCTGTTAAATATAAAAATTCACGACAATGTTTATCGCCGTGGACAGTACAAGCACTGCAACTTTATAAAGCCGCTAAAACTGATTTTTCTCTATTCGATCTGCTGACGGCAACAAATCAGGATAATATCCAGATATTATTTCCAATAAAGAGTGCCTTCTCCTACTTTCGGGCCTGACCAGACCGGCAACTCATCATTAATCTGTTGAGCTGACGGATAGACATACACATCATCACCCAATCCCCCGTTGCCCGTGCAGCTTGCTGGAAGCGGATTATTCGTTGTGTCCCTGACCACTTTCAAAGTGGCC
>NZ_CADCXN010000038.1 GCF_902806695.1 Candidatus Methylobacter favarea
TCTGTAATCAGGATGCTGGCACAACTACTGTATATGCGCGACATGTTGGAAGAGCAAGTAAAATTGCCCGGAATGCGCCTGAGCCGCTATTTATTTTCTCGGGACGAGAGCGAGCTTGGTTGGTATTTACCCAAGCTGCGCCGCAGTTTGCGCTTGATTAATAATTTTCATCTCTTTCTTCCTGAACCGGTAATTCATCTACTACTAATCCCGGTTCGAAATAACAAAGACAGCAGGTTTTTGTTATAAAAGTATTCCATGAGCTTTTACAAGAAAATCCGCTATTGATAAAATCACCTGCTTTTGCGATGTTAATGATTTTTGTCAAGCATCCATGACTGAATAGTCCTGGCAGGCTGATATCCGCTTTGCCAAACGCGGCCTGGCGGCATCGAAATACCGGGGTTATCAACCCTGCTACAGCTTAGCCCCGTCTTTGTCGGCGGACTGTCATCAGGTGGCCTGAAACAGGCGCCGCCAAAGGCAAATATTTGGGCCGTTACAAGCGCTTCCGGCTTGATTAATTTCCCTGAATTGTCAGAGTCGGCGGTTGAACCTTTTCTCCCTTCTCCGCCAACGTCATAATGATCATCAAAAACGTAAGCACTCTCTTTGATCGGTAGTCCCGATCGTCAATCCAATACCAATAATCCCGGTAGTTAACCGCTACAAAGCTGTCTGACGGCGCCGGTTGCGACTTTTGCGCATGAATCCTGACCAAAGGCGGTAATGACAAACTGTCGCTCAACGCTGGCATTGGCGGATAGGTTCGTTGTTCGGCTGCATGCTCGGGCGGAACTTCGATGTTAGATCCCAGGTGGCTCATGATTTGAAACCCGGAGCGCGTTTGCATAGAGATTACATGGGCTTTTTCAGATGCCGCACCGTAAACAACCTGGACTTCCTGCTGATCGGGCCGAAGGCCCAACAGCTCTCTGACCAGTTTCGTGTCGGCCTGGATTTCAGGAGAATTGTCTTTTCGGCTGATGACCAGTTCCGTCCTTACCCGATCAGTTTCTTTTAGGGCCTCCATCCTGATATCGAGCGCATCAGCGTCCTGAAGCCGTCGCAGAGCTGCCAAGAGTCTGTAAAAATCAAAATCAGCCGCATGGCTCCGTGCTCCCGCTTTACGATTCGAAAGGCCGTTGATCGATTGTGCCCCGATCTGTAGCACAGCATCTATCGGCCATCCTTCAATAATGAGCCTCAATAGGTTCCAAGGCGAGATGGGCGCGATCAGCACTTGCAGAAAATCGACGCCGGTTAAGGGCGAGTAGGTGATTGTCGGCCGGTCAGTGAAACTTCCTGAAGGTCCTAAATCCACTATATCCCCCATTGCACTCCCGATATTCAACGTTCCCTTAACATCCATACTCCCTTGCAGTTCGTATCCGCTGATAATCTGGCTCACTGTTAAAAACACCGGTGTGTCGAAGTAGCGCAGCTTGACTATGTTGAGCAGCATTTGCTGCTTCCAGGAACTTGAAATCGCGTTAATGTAGTCGAAGCGATCGCGATCTACGCTTGACGGCCCAACGCTGCTGCATCCCGGCAGATAAAGCGCGATGCTCGCTAGGAGAAATAGGTGACTTATATCAGTCCAATTGCAGTGATTATGCCTATTCTTAGGCTGACCGCTTAATCGTCCCCTCGCCATTTCCGGATTCTCCCCTTTTGATTTACCGTTTTTTAGATAAGTTACCTGCTTGCGGGCTTCTTAACCACTGCCATTTTCATATCTACGCAAATTAGTTTCCCACGGACGCCGTGATTGCCCTCATCATGGATTTAGATTGAACAGCTTTTCCTTAATAGAGGGATTATCGTGTTCCAGAGCGTCAAGGCAAAACAAAGAATATGACGATCGCTAAAGTTTCCCAAACCGCTTCTTCGCAGCTATAAGTGATCCGGGAAAATAATTCCAGGCATTGCCGTTATCAAGCTTCTGTGTGGCTACATATCCTTGTTTGACATTAAGGAGATTGAAATTATAGTCTCGCATTTGGAGGCCATCGGTGTTTTGATAGACAAAGGGGAAGAAGAATCTGATACCGTAGCGTAACACTGCTCGAACTGTTTTTTCTACTTCAACGGCTTCTACGGACGGGAACTTAAGTTTTTGGAATAGTGCTTGCAGATAATTGACACCAGTGTAAGTCTGTTCACCTGATATTATTCTATCGCAGGTTTTTATCTGATAGAAGTAATCCCTAAAGGCATTGCTAAATAAATATAGACAATGTATAAGTTTTGCAACATTCAGATGCCTTGGGAGGGCGTGATGGATTGTCCAAAATGCGGCAAGCAAGCGAACTGCAAAGACGGCCGAGCGAATGGCCGT
>NZ_CADCXN010000039.1 GCF_902806695.1 Candidatus Methylobacter favarea
AAATTTTAAATTTTGGCGTCAATAGCGGCAAGCGGCAGGATTTCGTTGGCGACACGGGAAAATATGGCTTGTTGATGGCGGTAATCCCATCTCTCCACGGAGCAATGACGAAGGCGGTCTGCCGCATGAAACCGGATTATATTAACCGAGTTGCCGGCATTCCAACGCACCCGGTCTGATACGGCGGTGCCGGCCTGCACGACCCAACTGTTATTTATTTCAGGCAGCTTATGGCGCAGCGGAATGATAAAAGGCAAATGGATGTGGCCTCCCAAAATAAGATCCGCGCCTGCCTTTGTCCACTTGTCGATAGCGGCGTCACGCCCCCGCACTACATTGACTTCATCTTTTAACCGGCTCACCCATAAAGGGTGATGCGCGATTACCAGCCGCAATTGCGCGGGTTTTGCCTGTACCAATAAGCGGCTGACGCGATCAATTTGTTCAGCGGACAGTTCGCCGTGTATGTGGCGGTATCGGCGGGTAGTCTTGACGGCGATAGCCAGCAAACTGTCTGACTCAAACACCGGTTCGAGGTTTTTCCCAAAAGTCCATTGGTAATTGGCGTAAGGCCAAAAAATCCGGCTCAACACATTGAACAGCGGGATATCATGATTGCCCGCCACCACCAGGTTTGCCGGCGTCTTTAACGCATCAATAAAAGCTTTGGCGGCAGCGAATTGCCGGGGTCTGGCCCGTTGCGTAATATCGCCGGAAATAACCGCCAGGTCAGGCCGTTGCTGATGCGCCAGCTGAATTAACGCCGCCGCTACGTCTGGCTGCTCGGTGCCAAAATGCGGATCGGATAAGTGTAAAATCACGCTCATGATTTTTTCTCGAGCGAGTCAACGCTATTGGGGTCGGGTTTTATCAGCAATAACGCCTGGGCTGAGACGCTGAAATCAAGCGGCGCTTTGAGCCGGATTATTTCCCCGTCAATCGCTACTTTCACGTGGGCGCCTAAAAACCTTGCCAAGCGCACATTCATTTTTTCAAAGGCAAACGTCAAAATATTTTCATGCTTGCCCAGATCGCCGAGCATGCCCAGGAATAAAAGTCGCATAATACCGAGCCTGGTAGTCAGCGGCTGGGGAATGATGGCTACCAGTTTGCCTTGTTCGATGTGATCTGCTTCGGCTATCCCTATATTCTGGAGTTGAAGGCGATTATTGGCAACGTAAAGACTGGGGGTCTCCAATTTACGGCGTTCAGTTTGCGTTTCGAGGATTATATGGATGATTTGCCGATTGAGAAACAGCGTATAGAGCCCGGCCATAAACGCGATAACCCGGCCTCTGCCCAAGTGAGTTTGAAAAACTTCCCGGGTCTCCAGCAATTCGGGATAAAGGCCGATACTGGCGCTTACCAAAAATGTCTGGTCGTTGACCAAACCGACCTGCACCGGCTCGTGATATTCAGCCATAATAATTTGCAGGGCTTCATCCGGCGCGTCCGGTATATCATGCGTGCGGGCAAAATAATTAAAGGTGCCTTGCGGAATCAGGCCGACCCGGCAATTTTCTTGAAGGGCCTGATGAGCTACTGTATTGATGGCTCCATCTCCCCCGGCTATGACCACGATACCGTTATGCTGGCCGGCCGACTTGACCACCTGTTGGGCCGTTTTGAGTAAATCCTCCGGCTGTTCAATCAGGTAAATGTAGAAAATTCGATGCGCTGCGTTACATGACTCTTCAATAAGTTGAGTGACTTTATCAGCATCGTTTTTTCCGGACTGGGCGTTTAAAATGATATATAAAGGCGAAGGGTTAAGATTGCCGCTGTTCATAGCCGTATAATATCAAGGCAGTTATTTTCTCTCATGGGTCTTCCTTTATTCCCGCTGGCGTTGTGAATGTCCGCATGAGCATGCATCATCGTTCCGCTGCTGCTCACACTGTCCGCAACCGTATGTTTCACCTGGCTTTACCGGGCAATTACAAGACGGATTGGCGCACGTTGAATTTTCTTGATCCGCTGCGTTAATTGTTACCGGGATCATGGCATTCTCCTGAAAAAAACTTTAAGGATTAAAATTCTGTCTGGTAATGGCTCGTTGAATCTGTCAAAAGGTCAAAGCTCTGACAGGATGCTTTATCTCATCAGCCGCTGAACTAAAGTATGCCAATATTGGCTGTACTAGGGGCTTGTGTTTGCATTCCTGCTCTTTAAATTCCGGCCAAGCCCGATAATATTGGGCAATATTTATTATATATACCCAAAGTTCTTTATAGGATGTGCGTTGCGCAACTTAATAAAATATTTTATGGTTTA
>NZ_CADCXN010000040.1 GCF_902806695.1 Candidatus Methylobacter favarea
TATTTTACCCGTCCAGGCAATATTTGCCGTAGAGGCTGGCGGCAAAGCGCCTGATTGCGGGTTGACATCCATGCGCGATGCGCAGCGTATTGAGCTGCGGCAATTTTCTGGCAAAGTGTTGTATGTCGACTTCTGGGCATCCTGGTGCGGCCCATGCGTGAAATCATTTCCCTTCCTGAACAGCCTGCATGAGAAGTTCAGCAAGGAAGGCCTGCAAATTTTAGGCGTCAATCTGGATGAAAATCCCGCTGACGCCAGGGAATTTCTCGGTAAATATCCGGCCGACTTTACCGTGGCGGCCGATGCGAACGAGCAATGCGCCAGGGACTTTGACGTCAAGGCCATGCCGTCCTCCTATCTGATTGACCGTCAGGGCGTTGTCCGCCATATCCGACTTGGGTTTCGCCCCGGCGAAGCCAAGGAGCTGCAATCGCTGGTGGAGCGCTTGTTGGCGGAAGATGCCGGCGCCCGGTAATGGGATTGCGCTGCTATGGGACACCTCAGAGTTTGTGATGCGCTCCGCCTTCGCGGTTAAGGCTATTATTCTTTAGCGGAATTTGATGAAGTCAATGTTTATCAGGAACAGTGAATGAAAAGAAGTCAGCTTGCGCTGGCGGCAGCATGCCTTATGTTTGGGGCCTGCCTGTCGGGCTGCGCGCCGGTGGCTCCGTGGGAGCGCGGCAATCTTGCCAAGCCGGAGATGGCTTTGGACGTCAACCCGATGCTGAGCACATTGCGCTCGCATAATTACAGCAGCCGCGAAGCGGCCAGCGGTGGCAGTTCAGCGGCGGGCGGCGGCTGTGGCTGCTATTAAAAAAAAGAAAACTCTTGAAAGCAGCGCGGGCCGTTTGCTCGTTTCCGCTTGCCGCCGTTTGACCGGCTGCATAAAACCGCGTATTTCCAAACAGCAATCTGCGGCCTCGGCTAGTTCGCCGCTGCATGCGCTGACCGCGGCCGCTCTGGCGCTGCCGGGCTTAATGATGACTTCTGCGCAGGCGGCCGATGAGGAAGCCGGCTTTCAATATGGACACTACCAGGAGGGAAAGCGCCAGCTTTTCGGGGTTAAAAGCCGGTTCAAGCCTATCGAGGTGGAGAGTCTTCAGGGCAGCGGGAAAATTAAATTGGCTGATCGGGTCAGATTCGCTTTCAATTACATCCAGGATACCTGGGGCGGGGCCACCCCTATTGCGACGGCACCGCTGTCTTTTCAGGGCAATAGAGAAAATGGGGTAATTGCCGGGGCGACGCCTTTCTTGCAGAATAACAATGTCTATTTCGATGCGCAATTGAATCCTCTGCAAAGAAACAATGCAACTAATACTTTCAGCAAAGATCCGCAGCTGGTGCATACGCTGTCCTCCGCTTCGCCCGAAACCCGCAAGCAGGGTGACTTCAAGCTGAGTTATGAATGGGACGAGGCGGCATTGGATGTGGGCGGCGGCATTTCGCTGGAAAATGACTATGAATCCAGATTCGGAAATCTGGGCGGACACTGGGATTTTAACCAGAAGCTGACCACTTTGAACCTGGGCCTGAGTTATACCGTCAGCGATACTCAAGCCATAATCGATCATGACGCCGCGCCCTATATTTATGATACAACCTCCGGCACGGCCAGTTACAACGCCATGTACGATAGCCAGATAGAAATTCTTCCGGGCGGAAAAAGAATTCTGCACGGCAAGCGGCAAGATTGGACCACGCATTTCGGCCTGACCCAGATTCTGAACAGGAACGCGCTCCTTGAAGGCGGCGCGGGCTATACCCGCAGCACGGGATACATGGCTAATCCCTATAAAGCCGTCGAGACCGCGTTCATCGATCCCGCGCAAACGCCGGGGCCTTCGGGAGAGCTGACCGGGCTTGCTATCGGCTTGCTTGAACAGAGACCCGATGCGCGTAATCAATGGACGGGCGATCTGCGGTATGTCCAGCATATCGACGGCCTCAATGCGGCTCTACATTTGGATTACCGTTTTTTTCACGATGACTGGGGGATTAACGCCCACACCTTTGCAGCGGATTGGGTTCAACCTCTCGGCAACGGTTGGACGGTCACGCCGCGGGTGCGGTATTACTCTCAGGATGCAGCCGCTTTCTATCAGCCCTACCTGGTTTCGCACCAGGCGTTCAGCAAGCCCGTTGTCGATGCAAGCGG
>NZ_CADCXN010000041.1 GCF_902806695.1 Candidatus Methylobacter favarea
GGAAGTAGTCTCCGGCGCTGACTCGTCCTGGTAGGGGGCAGCGGATACGGATGTGATAAGGCCTAAGCTGGTGAAAGTAGCAATAGCCAGTAACTGTGTCTTGCGCATAATATTCTCCTTGAAGAAGTTTAAAAAAACCTAACTCATAAATATAAAATACAAAATCTACTATAACTTTGTATTCTTCGATCAGTTTAGACTTGCGGTGTTGAGCCGCTATTGTTTCTGCGATACCTTTAACGAACTGCTGAATCTATCTTGATATATTAATATTAAATTAAAAATTCTATGGCTCGATTTGACCGTAAATTTATATTAAACACTAGGTCACTGGTTCTATAATTATTTCCTAGGCATACTTAAATTTAGCTGATGCCGTGATTACTCCTATTTAAAGATCTTTCCATACTTTATCTGCTGTATCTACTGTCCTTTTCCCAACTTCCCAAGCCTCATCCGGTTCCTTCATTTTTCTGAAGCTTCTCGTTGCCTAAAACGTAATTCTTCAAGTGTCTGTGCATAGAGTGTAATTTGTATCCCCTGTCGTGCTCTCTGCCTTGGCAGTCAGCAAGCCAACATGACAATTCATTCATCCAGCTCAGCAGCTAATTTTTTCATATGCCTCTTTTGTTTTATGAATTAATCCTTGAAGTTAATTTATGTTTTTAATACTTTCTGCGGTTTCTGAATTTTAAAAGGTTTTCTTTCTATAAACAAATATAGAATACCACAAATTTGTGTATTTGTTGTAAAAATTTCTTAAACAGTAGCATAAAGGCAACACTTACACTAGTCTGTTCGATATATCACATTAGATTATAAAGCTCGATATGCCAAATATTAACTGATGTTACGCAGCTTGTAATTTCTGGATTTCTTAATAAGTCACCTAATTCGTCTTTATGAAAAGCTTAGCCTGTAATGTGAAATGGTTGGCGTTGTGCTTAATGTTCAGACACCCCATATTGAACACCGCGTATATACCCATAAAGATGTGATTGTTGTGGATGGACCGTGCGGCTTGAGGACTACGCTAAGCTCGCATTGGCTTTTAACGACTTATGGAATTTATCGATTTTCCACTGTTTTGATAAAGTCTGGCGGCTTGTTCGCCGTTGCACTCTGAACCGCTGCATACCAGGTTCAATAGCCGCAGCTGTCATGTTTGTAGGTAAATACTCTGCGGACGAAAAGCGCCTCTTTAAGGAATCCTTTCAGTTAACTGTGCAGCACCTGCTAATTTACTACTTCCATCTGACTGACACGTACAAATCCTGCTTCTTTCTGGTCATCTTCTCTTAAGGCCGCCAAGCGATTGTCTTTGAGTACACTAATTAAAGTGCTTGCCTTTTTTAAATTGCTTGCCTTTTTTCACGATGAGGCTTATGTACCACTTCAAAGACGACCGGGATTAACACGCCCTTGCTATGGTACAACGCCTTCACCAGATTGATGCCCTTGACCCACCAAGTTTTGCCGTGGTCATTATGCCAGCATATGATCTCATCCTCATCCTTCAATACCTTCTCCTGGACGGTACGTCAAATAGAACAGGCTGCCGTCCTCTTCCTGTTCTATTTGACGTACCGTCCCTTTAACTTCGCCCAAAAGATCTTTAAAGGTATATGTACTCGCTGATAAATAATGAGTCAGTTGGCCGTAGCTCACCTTGCCTGCCCCCTATCGCTGACATAACGGTCACCGTCGCAAACCTATTATTGCAGATCAGGTAGTCTCGGTGTGACGCTAGTTATCCTTTTCCACCTTAAAATAATACGCTTTTTGAAAGATAACTGCGTAATATCAATTATTTATTTAATTCAATCGTCTTGCCTGTTTTGGACCCCGACCTAGAGTCCAAAAAGCGCATGTAGGGGGTAAAACGTCGTTGCTTTTGCCGGCGCGGTTTGGAGCGGTTACAGACCTCGTCCCGATTCTTGACTTTATCCGGAAAGGTACTTTTTTCCTTATTGCTTCAGCAGTAAACTTTAATAGAGGAAAGAGAAGATAATTTAGAATAATTGGGATTGCTTAATAAAAAATTAACTTTCTTGCCGGGCAAGAGGCAGGCTGATAATAAAAGTGGTTCCCAGATCAGGTGTGCTTTCCACAGCAATATGACCGGAATGTTTTAATACATAATCGCGCGCTTCATATACGCCAACCCCCATGCCGGCATTGCCTTTCGTGGTATCAAACGGTTTGAATAAGCGTTCAGCAATAAATTTACTGTCCATTCCGCAACCATTATCAATAATTTTAATAACAGCGTGATTGTCATCTTTGCCTAATTCGAGTTTGACATAACCGTCATCAGCTGTGGCGTCTTGAGCATTTTGTACAAGATGCCCCAAAATAGCCGTAAATTTCTCTTTTTCCCCGAAAACTTCAATTTTATCGGCACGTTCGGGTAGTTGCAAGGGGGGGTTGTTTCCGGCTTGCTGTATAGAGACATCGCTAATAATTTCGTTAAGGTTAATAACTATTTTATTATCGGTTTTTACTGTACCCTTTTTTAGCTGGCTCAAGAGGTATTCAATTTTATTGACTACATTTTCCAAAGTTGCTATGGAATCATCAATAAATTCAGGATTGTATTTATGTTTTTCTGAATTTTTTACGATGAGGGAAATTTGCGCCACCAGATTCTTCAGATCATGAACCAGATAAGCCGAAAGCCGGTTATAAGCTTCAAATTGCCGCGCCCTGGATAATGCATCGCTGGCATGGCTGAGCGCCAAGGCGTTAGCCAGCTGCATGCCTACAGTTTTTAATAAATCGTGATCTTCCCAATTTAGGCGTCTTGGAACTTTAGCCTGGGTCAACACAACAAACGCTTCCAACTCGTTTTGCCGAAACAGGGGAATGATCAGCCAGACATTGTTTTCTTCAGCATACCATTGGGCTAAATCCACTTCATCATAAACTTCCGGGTCATTAAAATATTCAAAGAAATCTATAACCCATTGTTTATTTGTAAGGAATTTTATTAAAGACTGGTCTGAACCGATCAGTTTCGGAGCTGTAAAGCCCAGCGTTTTTTCTTCAGCGAGATAAAAACCATTCTGTTCATTTTTTAACCATAAGCCGCCGCCCGAGCTATCGACCAGTTCCGCCATGGTTTTAATGATAAAGCCTGATAATTCATTAATGGAATTTAACTGAGCTATTGTTTTACTCAGTTTAATCCATTCATCCCGATAATCGTAACGGTAGTGGAAAAAATGCTTGTTAAAGTAAACCTTGGACAATGCCCGCACTTTCCCTGAAACGAATAATATTAATAGCAGTAAAATTGCTAAAAAAATAAAAATAATCTGGGCAACTTCTCCCCAGTTACCGCCGTAATCGCGGATATAAAAACCTGACAGGGACATTAAAATCAGATAAAGCCCTGCGCCAAACAAGACTGTGGTATGAAATACGACTTTTCTTGAGATGGTAATTCGAGTGGTATCGGTTTGTAAGCGGTGAATTGAAATAGCTACCAAAGGCACAATCAAGGCATTGATTATTCCCCGGGAATTCCAGAGCGAAGAGTCCAGTTTTGAAAATAATAATGATTTGCTATAAACAATAAAATCAATAATGAATAAAGCGCCTACGCCGATACATAAAAATTTGATTGCCCAGCGCACTTCAACCACTGCATTTCGATATACCTGTTCCACCAGCATCAGGCCAAGGATTGCAAAAACAACATGGGCAAAAAGACGAATATCCTGGCCCAGGAGTTGCTGGATCTGATAACGAAAATCTGCGAAGACTTCCATTATGAAAATAAATCCGATCATTGATATTAATGCCTGGGTCAGCCCGGATTTAATCAATAAAGCATAATTACTGCTGAATTGCTGCCGCGACATTAATGTAACTAGCAAAAAAAACCAGGACGCATCGCGTAAGGTTTCGTATGGCAGTATTTCTGAAGTGAATAACTCCCGGCTTTGTATGGAAAAAGCCGTATAGCCGGCCCAGATCAAAGAAAAAACTGCGGCTATCATAAAAGGGAGGGCAAAAAAGTTCTTTCTGATCCCCATCAAGGCTACAGGCAGCAAGAGGAAATAGGCAATTGCCGCTGTCAAATAACTGTAAAAGCTGTAATTTTCCATGAAATTCAGGTTTTAAATTAATTAAATTAATAAATTAAAAGAAGGCGTATGAATTTGTACTCTTTAACTGCTATTAACGGATAGAACATGAAAAAGATACAGGTTACAGATAATAGATAAGCGTAATCGAATTAAGTTAATTGAGTAATTCCTGATTTTCCAGGTAAACTTGGCAGAAGCGATTGGATATTAATTAACTATTTTATTCCTGATCATCACGCAGTGTTATTTTTGCTATTGGTCTATTAAATTTCAGGCTGTCTTGACGATTGCGAATAATTATCTTTAGGAGCACACTCATGTTACCAGAGCAAACATTAAATCTAGCGGGCAAGGTAGCTTTGGTAAGCGGGGCAGGGGTCGGAATCGGGCGAGCCGTGGCATTGGCGCTGGGCCATGCGGGTGCCTTTATCGGTATTCATTATCATAGCAGTAAAACAGGCGCGGAAAGTCTTATTGATGAATTGAATGCCGCTAAAATCAACGCCATGCTTTTACCGGCCGATCTTACCCGTGAAGATGAGGCCAACCGCGTGGTTGATACACTTATTGCTGAAGCAGGCCGCCTCGATATTCTGGTCAATAATAGCGGCGGACTGGTTAAACGCGCAAGGATTGAAGAGTGTACGGTGGAAAACTGGAACAAATCACTGGCTATTAATTTGACCAGTGCTTTTTTGTTGACCAAACGAGCTATTCCGCATCTTCGGGCTACCGGCAGCGGCCGCATTGTCAACCTTCTTTCGCTTTCCGTACAAACCGGCGGCGCCAATGGCGGCGGCGCCTACGCGGCTGCAAAAGGCGGCCTGATGGTCTTTACCCACACCCTGGCCAAGGAACTGGCGCCTCAAGTACGCACCAATTCCGTCATGCCCGGCACTGTGGAAACACAGCACCATGAGATCCATTCCACGCCGGAGATGATGGAGAATTATCGCAAACAGACGCCGTTGGGACGCAACACGTATGCCGAAGAAGTGGCAAGTGCAGTACATTTTCTGGTTAGCGACATGTCATCGCATATAAACGGTGCTTTGATCGATATCAGCGGAGGAAGATTCCTACGCTAATTTCTTGAGATAAACTGCAAGAAAAAATATGCAGCGGAAATTCTTTTGAAACTTTTCAATCTTGATACACATCAATTTTGATACATACCGGATTTACCCTTTCGGTTATAGTAAATGTGATAATGTACGGCTTTATCAATTACTGCGATCAGATCTAATAATGTCAAAAATCAGTTATTCCCTGAACCATGTGAGCCTTATTGTTGCTGATGTCGAAAAGTCGCTAGAATTTTACTGCCGGACTTTTGGTTTACAGCAAGTTGACCGGCCCGATTTTGGTTTTCCAGGGGCATGGTTGCAGTTGGGCGCGCAACAAATTCATTTAATGGAACTAAAAAATCCCGACTCTGTGACCGGCCGTCCCGAACATGGCGGACGAGATCGCCATGTCGCATTGAACGTGCCGGATCTTTCAACCGTCAGGGAAATATTGGATAAACAAGGTATTGTTTATACGGTGAGCATATCCGGCAGAAAAGCCTTGTTTTTCCGGGATCCGGATGGAAATGCAATAGAGATCATTGAACAGGAATTCTGAATTTATTCTGACCGGCAAGATTCGAAGTGCCCGGTTTGATTTTCAACAACCGTCGGCCGGCTATTTGCTATAGTATTTTCCCTGTGCTAGATTGTATGAAAATCACTGCGTTAAGAGCACTCTTGTGATAATAGCGTTGCATTCAAAAATAAACCGTCTTTACCTGCGTACGCTGGTGCTCGTGTTGCTGGTGAGCTGGATTTCCTTGACCATTTCGGCAACCTGTTCGATGCCTTCGGCATTTATTGCCATGCCCGATCCTATGCCGGGATGTCCGGACACGGGCGCGCCCTCGCATCTTCATCACCAAGACTCGATGCCTAAGGCATTGCAGGATTGTTCATTCAAGCCCTGTCTTGACTCGCAACCTGACTCGTTCCCCGATTTTAATCGTCTGACTAATCCCGACTTGCCAGTTGTCATTCTGAGCCTCATCTGGACGTACTGGTATTTTTTCCCAAGCTATTTTCCCACAAGAGTTTCGCGTATAGCTGATCCGCCGCTCGGCCGACGGATTCTGCTCATCTATCGGTTCTGCACCCTGCTGAATTAGTTCCTCTTCAAATCGAATCGCGCCTATTCAGGCGCACCAAGGCTTCCTGAACTGCAAAGCCTGATTTGTTTACTGTAAGAGGAAAATCCAATGTTTTTTATTAGCTGTGCACGGCTAACGCCCAAGGCGCCTTCGGTATGGGCGGCGCTGACTTTCTGGCTGGCCGCATTCTCACCTGGCCCGGTTTTTCATATTTCACCCGGCATAGTCTATATGGGCTGGGCTACGGCGCTAGCCGAAACCCCGGCCATCAAGACAAATGAAGCTGTCCTGACGCTCGGTCAGGCGCTTGAACTTGCCCTAACCGGCAACCCGGGACTGGCTGAAATCAGGGCGCGTGCCGAGGCAATAGCGGCCGTGCCTTCACAAGAAGGCGCTTTGCCCGATCCGACGCTCAGATTCGGCGCTCTTTATCTGCCAACCGACAGTTTCAGCCTGCAGCAGGATGATTTCACCATGATGGAAGCAGGCGTCAGCCAGGAGATTCCATTTCCCGGCAAGCTGGCATTGCGGGAAAAAATCGCCGAACAGGAAGCACTGGCCGCCGCCGATTCAGTTGACGAAGCGCGATTGCGGCTGGCGGGCGGAGTAAAACGGGGCTGGTGGCAGCTGTTTTATTATGACCGCGCTTTAAATCTGCTGGACGAATCGGAACACTTTTTCCAGCAGCTCATAGCCATAGCCCAGGCCAAATATCAAGTGGGCGAAGGTTCGCAGCAGGATGTGCTGTTGGCCCAGCTTGAACTGTCCAGGCTCAAGGAAGAGAAACTGGATCTGGTCAGTATGCGCGCAGCTCAGAACGCCCGCTTCAACGCCATGCTGGATCGTGCTGCGGAAACACCTGTGCGAATTCCGGCGGAGGCTGAATTCAGGTTGCCGGTCCTTGTCGAGTCC
This sequence comes from Candidatus Methylobacter favarea, assembly GCF_902806695.1. Lineage (GTDB taxonomy): Bacteria > Pseudomonadota > Gammaproteobacteria > Methylococcales > Methylomonadaceae > Methylobacter_B > Methylobacter_B favarea. The sequence goes on from NZ_CADCXN010000041.1 coordinate 7,168, forward strand.
GCCCTGCATGACAAGGCCCTGCAAATTCGTCCTTTATTCGCCCAACATCGCAAGATGCTGGATGCCGGGCTAGCCAGGGTCGATCTGGCGCAACAAGGTTTCTACCCCGATTTCACCGTTGGCGCATTTTATGATGCTCGCCGGAACACGCCGACGGGGCAGCCGCGCACCGATTTCGCCAGTGTCCAGCTGAGTATCAATTTGCCGATTTATGCAGGCCGCAAGCAAGCCCGGGCGATTGACCAGCGCCAGAGCGAACTCTTGCAGGCGCAATATGCCTTAGAGGACGACCATCGCAAAATTCAGGCCGAGATAGCGGCCAAAGCCGCCGAGTATCAACAGACAAAAGAAAAGCTGCTGCTGCTCGAGCATGAAATCATTCCGCAGGCGGAGCAAACGGTCCGTTCTTTATTGGCCGGCTATCAAGTCAGCCAGGCGAGCTTTAGCGATCTGCTGCGCACGCAACTGAGTCTTTTTCAATATCAGACGCGATACTGGCAGGCCTTGGCCGGCACGCAGCAACTCCTGGCCGACTTGTCCGCTGAAGTCGGCGAGGAGTTGGGTCATGATTAAATATGCCGGTTTCATTATAATTTTACTGTTCGGCATCGGATTGGGACTATGGATTGGACAACAGCGGGTTGCGAAAACCCAGGCTAATGTGGGGTTAAATGAACGGAAACCGCTGTATTACCGTCATCCGATGAATCCCAAAATTACCTCGCCTACCCCAGCCAAGGATGAGATGGGCATGGATTACCTGCCGGTTTATGCGGAAGACCAGAATCTGCCGGAAGCTAAGCCGAAATCCGGCAGAATTCTGTATTACCGGCATCCGATGGGGGCTCCGGATACCTCACCGGGGCCGAAAAAAGATGAGATGGGCATGGATTACGTGCCGGTTTATGAGACCGAACCGGAACCCTCCGGGCAAATCCGGATCAGCCCGGAAAAAATCCAGAAACTGGGCGTGACCACCGAAACCGTGGCAAAACGCACGCTGACTCGCAGCATTCGCGCGCTGGGCAGCATTCAGGCCGATGAGCGGCGCGTTCACGCCGTAACACTCAAGTTTGAAGGCTGGATTCAGCATTTGTATGTCAATGCCACCGGACAAGCCGTCAAACGCGGTCAGCCGCTGCTTGAGATTTACAGCCCGGAACTGGTGACTGCCCAGCAGGAATATCTGATCGCCCGGCAGGGAAAGCAAGCTCTGCGGCAGGCCAGCGCCCAGGCGCGTGGCACGGCCGAGCAGCTGGCCGAAAATGCCTTGCAGCGCCTGCATTATTGGGACATTGCCCCGGCACAGTTGCAGCATTTACAAACCCTGGAAAAGCCGCTGGATACCCTGCCGCTAACGGCCCCCGTCAACGGCGTCGTGCTGGAGAAACCGGCCGTGGAAGGCATGCGCTTCATGCCCGGCGAGCTGTTGTTCCGTATCGCCGATCTGAGCACGGTATGGCTGCTGGCCGATGTGTTCGAGCAGGATATCGGCGGAGTGCGTCAGGGCCAGGCCGTGCAGGTGCATATCGACGCCTATCCGGAGCGGCTGTTCAGCGGCAAGGTCGACTTCATCTATCCGACGCTGGCAACGGCAACCCGGACGGTCCAAGTGCGCATCGAGCTGCCCAACGACAAAGGTTTGCTTAAACCGGGACTGTACGGCAGCGTCGCGCTGGCCGCGCCCGCGGAAAAAGACGCGCGTTTGGCGGTTCCCGATTCGGCGGTCATTGACAGCGGCACGCGCCGAATCGTGCTGCTGCAACGGAGCGAAGGCCGGTTCGAGCCGCACGCCGTCAAGCTGGGGCGGCAGGCCGACGGCTATCGGGAAGTATTGGAAGGACTGGAAGCCGGTGATGAAGTCGTGACGCGCGCCAATTTCCTGATCGATGCCGAGAGTAATTTGAAATCGGCCCTGGATAGCTTTGGCGGCTACGATGCTGATGCCAGCCAGGCTGTGCCTGAAGCGCAACCCGGAGGCCGCTAGCTATGTTGAACCATGTCATTGCCTGGTCCTTGCGCAATAGATTCCTGGTGCTGCTGGCAACGCTGGGCATTGTCATCGGCGGGATTTACGCGCTGGCGCTTATACCGCTGGATGCGCTGCCCGATCTGTCCGACGCGCAGGTGATCGTTTACACCGAATATCCAGGACAAGCGCCGCAAGTCGTCGAGGACCAGGTCACGTATCCTTTGACCACCGCCATGCTGGGCGTGCCGCGCTCCAAAGTCGTGCGCGGCTTTTCGTTCTTCGGCGCATCTTTCGTGTATGTCATTTTCGAGGACGGCGCCGATATTTACTGGGCGCGTTCGCGGGTTTTGGAATATCTCAACTTTGCCGCAGGGCGCCTGCCGCGCGGCGTGACGCCGCAACTGGGACCGGATGCCACCGGCGTCGGCTGGGTTTACCAGTACGCACTGCTGGCGAAAAACCAATCGCTGGCTGAACTGCGCACTCTGCAGGACTGGTTTGTGCGTTACCAATTGACCAAAACGCATGGAGTAGCCGAAGTCGCCGGCATCGGCGGCTTCGTGCAGCAGTATCAGGTCACGGCCGATCCGGGCAAGCTGCAAGCCTATGGCATTTCCTTGCGCACCTTGAGCGATGCCATCCGCAATAGCAACCGCGATGTCGGCGGCCGGGTTATCGAGCTCGCTGAAACCGAGTACATGGTGCGCGGACGCGGTTATCTGCGCGGTCAGGCGGATTTGGAACGGCTGGTATTGAAGACCAAAAACGGTATTCCGGTACTGGTGCGCGACGTGGCGCGCGTGGAACTGGTGCCCGATGAGCGGCGCGGTATCACCGAATGGAACGGCGAAGGCGAGGCGGTTTCCGGTATTGTGCTGGCGCGCTATGGCCAGAATGCGCTGGAGGTCATCGGCAATGCCAAAGACCGGCTGCGCGAAATCAGCGCCGGTTTGCCAAGCGGTGTCAGCGTGCAAACGGTATATGACCGCTCCGAGCTGATTTATCGCGCCATCGAGAATTTGCGCTATACCTTGCTGGAAGAAAGCGCCGTGGTCGCTGCAGTCTGCGTGCTGTTTCTGCTGCACATACGTAGCGCACTGGTGGCGATTCTGATGCTGCCCGTCGGCTTGGCTGTAGCCTTTATCGTCATGCAGGCGCTGGGCATGAATTCCAACATCATGAGCCTGGGCGGCATCGCCATCGCTATCGGCGCCATGGTCGATGCCGCCATCGTCATGATCGAGAATGCGCACAAGCATCTGGAGCGAGATGCCGGCCGCTTGCCGCGTTTCGAAATATTGCTCAATGCCTGCCGGGAAGTCGGCCCGCCGCTGTTTTTCAGCCTCGCTGTCATCACGGTTTCGTTCCTGCCGGTGTTTGCGCTGGAAGCACAGGAAGGCCGCCTGTTCCATCCCCTGGCCTATACCAAGACGTTCGCAATGGCCGGCGCGGCGCTGCTGTCGATAACTTTGGTTCCGGTGCTGATGTCACTGTTTGTACGCGGGAAAATCCTGCCCGAGCAACGCAATCCCATCAACCGCGTCCTGATCCGGTTTTATCGCCCGGTCATCGCCGTGGTCATGCGCTACAAAAAACTGACGCTCGCTTTCGCGCTGCTGATGCTGGCGGCATCCTGGTACCCGGCTTCTCATCTGGGCGGTGAATTCATGCCGACGCTGAATGAAGGCACGCTGCTGTTCATGCCGTTGACCTTGCCGGGCCTGTCTCCGACCAAAGCGGCCGAATTGCTGCAAACCCAGGACCGCATTATTAAAAGCTTTCCCGAAGTCGAATCGGTGTTCGGCAAAGCCGGGCGCGCATTGACTGCCACCGACCCGGCGCCGCTGGAGATGTCGGAAACATTAGTCAACCTCAAGCCGGAATCCGCCTGGCGGCCCGGACAGACGGTCGACAAGCTCATAGCCGCTTTGGATCAGGCGCTGCAAATTCCCGGCGTCAGCAACTCCTGGACGATGCCGATTAAAAACCGCATTGACATGCTGGCGACCGGCATCCGCACGCCTATCGGCATTAAGCTGTTCGGCAAGGATCTGGGAGAAATGGAACGCCTGGCGCAGCAGATCGAACAGGCCGTCAAAAACGTTCCCGGCACCACCAGCGCTTATGCCGAACGCCTCACTGGCGGCTTTTATCTGAACATCACGCCGGACTACGAAGCGCTGGCGCGTTATGGGCTTTTAATCGGCGATGTGCAGGACATTATTGCCACCGCCATCGGCGGCGAGACCGTGACCACGATGCTGGAAGGACGCGAACGTTTCGCCGTCATCGTCCGCTATCCGCGTGAACTGCGCGACAGTCCGCAAGCCATTGCCGCGCAGGTGCTCGTTCCGGTGTCCGGCGGAGCGATGATTCCTTTGGGACAACTGGCACAACTGAGCCTGGATCAAGGCCCTTCGGGTATACGTACCGAAAACGCTTTGTTGTCCGCTTATATCTATGTCGACATGCGCGGACGCGACATCGACCGTTATGTAAAGGACGCCAAACAAGCGGTGCAGCAATCGGTCAAGTTCCCTGGCGGCTATTATATTACCTGGAGCGGCCAGTTCGAGTATATGGAGCGGGCCAAACAGCGATTGCAACGGGTCGTGCCGCTCACCTTGGGCATTATCTTCGTTTTGCTTTATCTCAACTTCGGCCGCCTGACCGAAACGCTCATCGTTATGCTGTCCGTGCCGTTTGCGCTGGTCGGCGGCGTCTGGCTGTTGTGGTTTCTGGATTATAACGTCAGCGTGGCGGTCGGCGTCGGCTTCATCGCCCTGGCGGGAGTTGCTGCTGAAACCGGCGTCGTGATGCTGGTTTACCTGGATCAGGCTTACCGGGAAAAGCAGCGCCAGTGCGTCGAAGAAAAGCGCCCTTTCACCGAGACCGATCTTTACGCCGCGCTGATGGCCGGCGCGGCGGAACGTTTGCGGCCGAAACTAATGACTGTCACTGCGATTATGGCAGGATTATTGCCTATCCTGTGGAGCACCGGCACCGGCTCGGAAGTCATGCGCCGCATCGCCGCGCCGATGGTGGGCGGCATGGTGTCGTCAACGCTGTTGACCTTGATTGTCATACCGGCGCTTTATGCCCTGTGCAAGCGCCATTCCATCATCAAATAATCCCGAAAATTGAACGCTATATTAACAATGTGAAAGACAATGTCATTCTGGCTATTGAATGGCTCTGGAGAAAAGCCATGAAAACTAAAAAACCTGTTGTTATAGTAATCACACTTTTATTGCTTACTGTTTCTGCGTGCGCATCAAGTACTAAGGTATATAAAAATGGCTACCAGTCACATCCTGGCAGTCGTGGTCACCCCTGGGACAAGGGACGCTCATATTAAATAATAGTCATGCAGGTTGGGCTTATAGACACGGCATCTGCTAGACTTCATTCTTTCGACAACAAGCTATAAAGGAGGTAAAACTGAACGATATGCTAATATTTTAGAAACAATAGAAACAATGTCTTTTTAATAATTGTATTACTCTGGAGAAAACCCATGAAGACCAAATCATTGATTATCCTGCTTTTAGCCTTTGGCTTACTGTCCGCCTGCGGCGAGATGAACCCGCATCCGATGGATATGAATCAAGCCTTGCAAAACGCACAAACCAAAGCTGATCATGAGGCGCTGGCGAAACACTATGAGGATGTAGCGCAAGAAATGCGGCTTAAGGCTGAGGAGCACAAGAAGCTCCTGAAGCAGTACGAGCGCGAGCCGTGGTTGATGGGCAGGCAGTCAACTGACTTCGGCGTCCATTGCCAAAGGCTGATTGATGTCTATGAAAAAGCCGCCGAGGAGAACCTGGAAATGGCGAAGATGCATCGTCAGATGTAAACAGTCATGCAAGCGCAGGGGATGAAAATGCTCATCCCCTCGCAATGATAGGTAAAGTAAACGCTTACCCTTTATTTGAATCAGTCGGAAGAGCTCTGGGGCTTGGCTCGAGAGCTGTATTTTCAGGATCAGCGCTATTAAAGCGAAGAGATATAGCCTCTGGCCATCGCCGTTAACTGCAGGCAGTGCTATTCAGGATGGTTATGCGCTATGCTCCGTTATTCAAGCATTTAATGCGCGCTGTATATGCCAAAAGCCAGCATTGGCGGTCCTAAAGCGTTCGGGTTTAGTTTCGATTCCTAATATCAAGAGCAAAAGAATCTCCACTTATGAACACATGGCACAACACCTCGATTACCGAAGCCGCAAGCCTTCTTGCTAGCGATGTGGAGCAGGGGCTTTCGGCCAATGAAGCGAAAAACCGGCTTGCCCGGTATGGGCCAAATAAACTGCGCAAGGGCAAGCGATTTTCGGCCCTGATCATTTTTGTAAGCCAGTTTAAAAGTCTGGTTATCTGGGTGCTGATTGGCGCAGCGGCGGTTTCCGCCGCGCTGGGCGAAACCGTAGACGGCATCGCCATCATTGCCATCGTAATCCTGAATGCGGTTATCGGCTTCTTTCAGGAGTATCGCGCCGAAAAGGCGGCGGCCGCATTGGCACGCCTGGCAGCGCCCCATTGCCGCGTGGTGCGTGACGGCCATAGCGCCGTAGTCGCCGCCTCTGAAATTGTTCCGGGCGATATTCTGTTGCTCGAAGGCGGGGATCTGATCGCTGCGGACGCTCGGCTGATCCAGGTATCGGTTCTTCGCATCAACGAAGCGCCGCTCACCGGAGAATCGCAAGCCGTAGGCAAGTTCACCGACAGCTTGCCATCTGAAACGCCGCTGGCGGAGCGGAACAATATGGTCTTTCTCGGCACCAGCGTGACAGCAGGCACCGGTCGCGCCTTGGTGGTGAATACCGGAATGGAGACGGAACTCGGCCATATCGCCAAACTTCTGGACACCGCCGAAAGCGGAGAAACCCCGCTGCAACGTCAGCTTAACCGGGTAGCGCGCTTATTGTTGTGGGCCTGTCTCGGCATCATCGTGATGATTTTCAGCCTCGGATTGCTGCGAGGAATTGCGCCGTTTGAGCTTTTCATGAGCGCGGTAAGTCTTGCGGTAGCCGCCATTCCGGAAGGTCTGCCGGCAGTGGTGACTGTCGCGCTCTCGTTGGGTGTGCAGCGCATGGTACAGCGTCATGCCCTGGTGCGGCGCCTGGCCTCGGTTGAAACGCTAGGGCGAGCTCAGGTTATCTGTACCGACAAGACCGGCACGCTGACGATGGGTGAAATGACGGCCCGCAAGTTGATTACCTCGGAAAACTTATATCGAGTCACCGGCGAAGGTTATGCCACGGAAGGCGCTTTCTTTTCCGGCACCGAGGAAAGCCTGCCGTCAAAAAGCCCGGAACTCCTGGCTTTGCTGCGTTCATCGGCCGCCTGTAATGATGCCGAATTGACCTTAATAGATGACCGTCCAGGAATAGTGGGCGATCCCACCGAGGGGGCGCTGCTGGTGGCCGCAGCAAAAGGCGGCATTCGCCGTGGGGCCATTGAGACTGAAATGCCGCGCCTGGCTGCCGTACCTTTCGATTCCGACCGCAAACGCATGACAGTCATCCGTCGTCGGGAAAACCAACTCTGGGCATTTGTCAAAGGCGCACCCGAAGTTATTCTCCACCGTTGCACCCTGATTCGTACCGGCCAGGGCGTAAGGGAACTGACTGAAAGCGACCGCAGCCGGCTGCTCCAGGCTAATACCTTAATGGCACATGATGCCCTGCGCGTGCTGGCAGTCGCTGAGCGCTCCCTGGCTGGCTTCAGTTTCGAAGAAGGCGGGGTGATAAACGACAACGAGATTGAGCAGGAGCTTATCCTTTTGGGGCTAGTAGGCTTGCAGGATCCGCCTCGTAACGAGGCGAAGGAAGCCGTGGTCAAGTGCAAGCGGGCCGACATCAAAACCGTTATGATCACCGGGGATCATCCCGATACGGCGCGGGCCATAGCCCATGAATTGGGCATGCTGGGCAAAGGCGAAGAAGTTCTCGCAGGCGCCGAGATTGACCGCCTGGATAACGAAGCGCTGAAGGCGCGTGTAGCACAGGTCTCGGTTTATGCGCGGGTTACCGCCGAGCACAAGCTCCGCATTGTCAGCGCCTGGAAAGCGCGGGACGCAGTCGTGGCGATGACCGGGGACGGGGTTAATGATGCGCCTGCGATCAAGGAATCCTCCATCGGCATCGCTATGGGCATTACCGGCACCGAGGTGACCAAGGAGGCTGCCGACATCATTATCACCGATGACAATTTTGCCTCCATTGTCGCTGCCGTTGAAGAAGGGAGGGGCATTTATGACAATATCGCCAAAACTTTGGCCTATTTGCTGAGCGGCAATACCGGTGAATTGATCGTAATGCTGAGCGCGGTCCTTCTGGGCTGGCCGCTGCCGCTTCTACCGCTGCATCTTCTGTGGATCAACCTGGTGACAGACGGCTTGCCTGCGCTAGCCCTTGCGACTGATCCGATCGACCCCGGCGTATTGAATCGCCCGCCGCGGCGTTCCCAGGAGGCGCTATTCAACCGGGAGTTCCTCACGCTAACTCTGTTCACCGGCTTATTGACCGCCGGCGTCACGCTTGGCGTGTTCGCCTATGAACTCTATATCGACAACAGCCTTGAACAAGCCCGCGATGCCGCCTTTACCACTCTGGTGATCGCCGAACTGCTGCGCGCCTTCGGCGCACGGAGCGAGCAGCGCACTATATGGCAGATCGGCCTGTTTTCCAACATGCGCTTGTTTCTGATTGTGGCAGTGAGCTTTGCCTTGCAGTTGGCGATACATCATGTCCCCATGCTGCAAACGCTGTTTCAGATCGAGCCGGTGTCGCAAAATCAGTACGCGGCCTGGATCGGGGCCGGATTCATACCGCTAATTGTCCTGGAACTGAGAAAAGTCATCCGCCGTCCCCATAAGGAAGGCTTGAAATAAAAATGAAGCTTCAGGCAAACACCCAATCCTGTGCTTTGAAACGGCGCAGGCAGGCAGAACAAGCGGTCGAGCGCGGTAATTCAAACCGCAACAGTTGTTAAATATTACTTAACGCGAGAGGTAATAACGGTTATGAACTGGAAAGAAAGAATGCGCCAACCCGGCGTTTTAGCAACGCTTGGTGCAGCGTTGCTGTTCGGGGCAGGTACGCCGTTGGCGAAAATGCTGCTGAACAGTGTCAGTCCCTGGTTGCTGGCAGGATTGCTTTATCTTGGCTCTGGTATTGGCCTTACGCTCTATCGCCGCTTGAGGCGCAGCGCATCCGTGAGGCTAACGCGCTCTGACAGACTGTGGCTCGTTGGGGCAATAATCGCAGGCGGCATCATCGGGCCTGTGCTGTTAATGCTGGGACTGAGCGGCATGCCGGCATCAGGCGCATCGCTGCTGCTGAACGCCGAAGGCGTGTTCACTGCGCTGTTGGCATGGTTCGTCTTCAAGGAAAATTTCGATCGCCGTATTGCCTTGGGCATGGCCGCCATCGTGGCCGGTGCAATCGTCTTGAGCTGGCCGGGCGAGGTCAGCTTCGCAGGTCTTTGGCCAGCTCTGTCCGTGCTTGGCGCATGTTTCGCGTGGGCTCTCGACAACAATCTGACCCAAAAAGTATCGCTGTCAGATGCAACCTGGATCGCCTCTATCAAGGGAGTGGTCGCTGGTTCGGTTAATCTGATTCTGGCATTCGCCCTGGGCGCTACATGGCCTCCTGTGTTAAATCTGGCCGGGGCGATTGTTATGGGCTTTTTTGCCTACGGCGTCAGTCTGGTGCTGTTCGTCGTCGGTTTACGCCACCTTGGCACGGCGCGAACCGGCGCTTACTTTTCAGTCGCACCGTTCTTCGGCGCGGTATTGGCAATCGCGCTGGGTGAAACTCTGACCTTGCCTCTGCTAGCTGCCGGGGCGTTGATGGCGCTTGGGGTCTGGCTGCACCTTACCGAACGGCATGGACACGAACACTTGCATGAGGCGCTGGAACATGAGCACGAGCACAAACACGACGAACATCATCAGCACGCCCATGACGCCCCTGTCGAGCCTGGCGCCAGGCACAGCCACCGGCATCGACATGACGCCCTGACCCACACGCATGCACACTTCCCGGATGCCCACCACCGCCACAGCCACTGAGCGGCGCCTATTGCGGGGTCTATGTGGCAACCGCTCTGGTCTGGTTGCGAGTGGTAGACGGCGTGAAGCTGTCTGCCTTGGCCGAACCGTTGCCCGTACTGTCTTCGGATGAGTCCGGATGTTTAAACTCTGCCTGGATTATGATATGAGAGTCACAGAAAAACCCGTTTCCAGTTACCCCTGGTACCTTCGTCCATTCTTCTGGAATCAAAAAAGAAAATACGGACAAATCCTTAAGCCTGCATTGATTTGGGCCAGAGTCCCCAGGCTGTTTGCAGCGATAGCAATACTCTATGGGGTGCTGGATAGAAAAGGCAGCCCTATCGATCCGGTTCTACGCTCCTTGATTACGGTGCGGGTATCGCAAATAAACGGCTGCCGTTTTTGTATTGATATTAACTCCGCCGTGTTGGCAAAAAGAACAGGCTCCATGAACAAGGTGGAAGCCCTTGAACGATGGCAGGAAAGCGAGTTGTTTGATAACAAGGAAAGAGTTGTCCTGGAATACGTCGAGGCAATGACTTATACCGGCCGGCAGGTTGATGTTGGTTTGTCACAGCGCCTGTATGAATACTTTAACGAAGATGAAATCGTCGAACTGACCGGCCTCATCGCCTTCCAGAATTTATCCAGCAAATTTAACAGCGCCCTCGATTTGCCAGCACAAGGGTTTTGCCGTCTCCCGGAAAGCGCCGCTCGCCCTAATGAAAACTCAAACGATTAATGAGGAACGCCACTATGAACACATGGCCCAAGCTATCATTTACCGTAGCCGCAAGCTTTGATCGCATGTGCACTGGACTGATGCCGCAGCGTCTGACGACGCGTTAGCCTAAACGGCGGGCTTTCGGGAAAGCATTTCGCGTACTCAGGCCCGGCGGCGAACTGTATGGGGGATTTCGGCAAACTGTCCGATCAGTTCCTGCCTCTGATTTCGCGGGTGGGGCGTCGGGTTGATGCGGTTCACGGCGCTAGGGCGGCTCTGCAAGCCGAAGGGAGATGTTCCCTGAAGTACCCGCAGAGGATCTGCACTCTGTCGGCGTTTTTATGGATTGGTCTGTTGTGACCCAGAAGCCGGGCAATTGCATTCGCTGGCTGATTTGCTTGAGGCTGTGCAAACCGGCGCCATGGAGCGCATCCGTCTGGTTATAATGACGGACCTTGCCAATATTTTCAGAATGACGGACCTTGCCAATATTTTCAGATTGTTTCCGGTCTCATGCTCGCCACTGGTACCGGCGCCGATGTGATGAAGCCTATGGCCGTCCCCATGATCGGCGGGATCGGTTCGGCCATGTTATTGACGCTGCTGGTCATCCCGGCGATTTATGTGATTTGGCGCTGGCATAGGCAAATCAAATCTGTCGCAGGCAAGCCGGCCGTATGAGCGGTTTGCAAGCTGGGGCGGGGAAGGGCGATGACGTCAGGGCAGACTCGGAAGCCGTGCTGGCCGCGAGCCGGTTCATCCATCGGAAAATCCTGATGTGGCTGTTTCTCGACGGTGCTGCAAGGCAGCATCGCCCCCTATTTTTTAGCTGCTCCATCGTCAGTCGTCGTCACAATATATGGCATTGGGCCGGGTTAACGCATCCTGTTGCCGATTATAAGGAACATCGCTATTAGTTTTCAGAACCTATAAAACCGCATCGATCTACAATAGGTTAATTTTTTCGATTTTGGCGGATTTAATCTGTAATGAAGAATATAAAAGCTAGCGTTGTATTCGATGGTCAACCGTTGACTATTGAAGATATTTGTCTGCTGGCCAATAAACAGGCAAGCTGTGAATTAAGCCGGCAAACTGCATTTATTAAACGCATTGATAAAGGCGCGGCGTTTATCGATGACTTATTAAAAAAACAGGGTTTTGTTTATGGCGTTACGACCGGTTACGGCGATTCCTGCACAGTATCCATTCCGCTTCATCTGGTGGAAGAACTGCCCAAACATTTGTATACCTATCACGGCTGCGGTCTCGGCAGTCATTTTGACGCACCGCAGACGCGGGCGATTCTGGCAGCAAGACTAACGAGTCTGGCGCGCGGTTTTTCCGGGGTTCGTTATAAGTTACTGGAGCAATTGGCAGAACTATTAAGACAGGATATTCTGCCGCTGATTCCGCAGGAGGGCTCGGTAGGCGCCAGCGGCGATTTAACCCCTTTATCTTATGTGGCCGCCGTTCTGTCTGGAGAAAGAGAGGTTGTTTATCAGGATAAGCGCCAGGTGACTCAGGACGTTTTTAACCGTTTGGCTATCGAAGCGCTTATCTTAAAGCCCAAAGAAGGCCTGGCTATTATGAACGGCACGGCGGTAATGACGGGCATTGCCTGTCTTGCCTGGCAACGAGCCGAGTATCTGGGCCGCTTGACCACGCGCATTACCAGCCTTGCATCCATTGCCTTAAGGGGGAATGCCTATCATTTTGATGAAAAACTGTTTTCGGTTAAACCGCATCCGGGACAAAACCGCGTGGCTGAGCGTCTTCGCTCAGACTTGCAGCTAACAGAAGGCGCACCACGGCATGATATTCGCTTGCAGGATCGCTATTCCCTGCGCTGCGCGCCGCATGTGATTGGCGTGCTGGAAGATTCCTTGCCCTGGCTGCGCCAGTTTATTGAAAATGAATTAAACAGCGCCAATGACAACCCCATTATTGATGCCGAAGGTGAACATGTCTTACATGGCGGCCATTTTTATGGCGGTCACATCGCATTTGCGATGGATTGCATGAAAACGGCCGTTGCTAATCTGGCCGATTTACTGGACAGACAAATGGCGCAATTAATGGATACCAAGTTCAATCAGGGTCTTCCAGCCAATCTTTCCGGCGCCGAGGCCGGGCAAGCCATGCTGAATCACGGTTTTAAAGCCGTACAAATAGCGGTGTCGGCCTGGACGGCCGAAGCGCTTAAATTAACCATGCCCGCCAGCGTTTTTTCCCGCTCGACCGAGTGCCACAATCAGGACAAAGTGAGCATGGGCACTATCGCCGCCCGGGATTGCATTCGCATTCTGGAGTTAACCGAACAGGTTGCGGCGGCCGCATTGCTGGCGGTTGTACAGGGCGTGGAGCTGCGCGGCAATGTTGATGCTTTAAGCCCGGCGTTAAAAAGTACGTTTAATCAACTGCGCGAGCACAGTCCGTTGCTGACTACTGACCGGGCATTGGAAAAAGAACTGCGGCTTTGTCTGGAGCTGATACGCAAACAACATTGGAATTTATATGACTGAAGGAATTTAGCACTTAAGGAATCTTTGAACAAATTGACTCCGCTCAGCGTTCGACAAGGCTCTCCTGAGCTTAGTCGAAGGGCTCACCACGAACGGCGTCAACAAGGCTCACTAGAGCATAGACGAAGGATCACCACGAACGGAGCCAACACAGACCGTTCGTCCTGAGCTTGTCGAAGGATTGAGCAGATATTCCCTAATTGTAGGCATCTTCAGGATAAAAAAGTCAAGGAAGACGCTTGCTTGAGGGCTATTTAGCAATCAGCGGCTCGCCTTTAAAATGCACGCCTTCCCAGCCGTAGCGCATGAAATTCCTGATGTTTTGATGGCCCGAGCCGTGCGGGTCATTTAACACATCCAGCCGGTAATAATCTCCGAACAGGTTTAAGGTCTGCTGCCGGTCAAGCCGGTTTAGTTGAGCAAAGGCGAAAATTTTGCAGGAACCTTCGTTAGTTCCGGCCTGATTGACGAGTATATGTTCATAGCGGCCGGTATGGAATTCCGTAGGCCGGTAGTGATAGTTTTCCGCAATGACAGCTATGGTTTCACTAAAACTGACGGCTTCATTGTTTTTTACTTTTTCAAGGAATGAGGGGAGTGACATGGCTGAGTTTCAATGCAAGTTCAATCAACGACAACCCCGAGGCTGGTTTCGGCCGACATGAGGGTAGGGCGTGTGCTCTTTTACAATAAAGCCGTTTATGCATGCTTCATAATGCGCGCTTTTTCACGTTGCCAGTCCCGCTCTTTGGAAGTGGCGCGTTTGTCATGCAGCTGCTTGCCTTTTGCCAAACCGATTTCCAGCTTGGCGCGGCCGTTTTTCCAGTACATGGACAATGGAATCAAGGTATAGCCTTTCCGTTCTACCGAGCCGATCAGTTTGCCTAGTTCATGGCGGTGCAGCAGCAGTTTTTTGGAACGGACGGCTTCCGGCTTTATATGCGTTGAAGCCGACAGCAAGGCCGAAATATGAGCGCCGGACAGCCAGGCTTCGCCGCGTTTTAACAGCACATAACTTTCCTTGAGTTGAACCCGGCCGTCCCGCAGGCTTTTAACTTCCCAGCCTTGCAAAACAAGGCCTGCCTCAAACCGTTCCTCAATAAAATATTCATGCGTGGCCTGACGATTTACCGCAATGGTATTGTTTGGTTGATTTTTATTTTTACGGGACTTTTTATCGGCCATAGTACGGGTAGAGATTTAAACTGACGTGAGGGTATAATTTTGTTATTTTACTCGATATGTTTGTACGAGTGGGTTTTTAATAGAGTATGGCCTTCACATGATGGATTCAAAAAAATTACAACACGGTCAATGGTCCTCATCTTTCGCATTTATTATGGCGGCAACCGGTTCAGCGGTTGGTTTGGGTAATATCTGGAAATTTCCTTATATCGCAGGAGAAAATGGCGGCGGGGCGTTTGTTATTGTGTATCTGCTTTGTGTAGGACTGATTGGCATTCCTATAATGATGGCGGAAATTATGATGGGCCGCCGCGGCAAGCAAAATCCTGTTGATGCCCTGAAGGCATTGGCCGGTGAAGCTGGAGCAGATAAAAGCTGGCATTATCTAGGCTGGACGGGGGTTGTGGCAGGGTTTTTAATCCTTTCCTATTACAGCGTTATTGCAGGCTGGGCCTCGGCTTATGCGGTAAAAGCCTTTATCGGCAGTTTTTCCGGCGCAGGCTCAGTAGAGATAAAAGAACTTTTTGATAATTTTATCGCCAGCCCTGTCCAGCTGATTTTTTGGCATACGCTGTTCATGCTGGCCACCATGCTGATTGTCGCGCGGGGCATTAATGAAGGGATGGAAAAAGCGTTACGTTTTCTGATGCCGGGCTTGTTCATTATTTTGATTTTATTAGTGGCTTATGCGATGACCACGGCCAGCTATGAGCAAGGCATAGCCTTTTTATTTACTCCCGATTTCAGCAAGCTTACCGGCAATTCCATACTGACCGCCATGGGCCAGGCTTTTTTTACTCTCAGCCTGGGTATGGGAGCCATTATGGTATATGGCTCTTATTTGCCGAGTGAGGTATCGATTGCCAAAACTGCATTTTTAATTGCCGGTGCCGATACGGTGGTAGCTCTACTGGCAGGCGTTGCTATTTTTCCGATTGTTTTTGCCAACGGCCTGGAACCCGCCAGCGGTCCGAGTCTTATCTTTCAGACTCTGCCGATCGCCTTTGGCGCGATGTCTGGCGGCTGGTTATTCGGCGTTTTATTTTTTGTGATGCTGGTATTTGCGGCTTTATCGTCATCGATTTCACTGATAGAGCCTGCGGTTGCCTGGCTGGTTGAAAACCGGCGGATCAGCAGGGAAAGCGCCTGTATATGGGCTGGCCTGGCAGCATGGCTATTGGGATTTGCAAGCATTTTTTCATTTAATGTCTGGTCAGAGCTCAAAATATTTGATAGAACAATTTTTCATTTGCTGGATTATTTGACAGCAAATTTAATGCTGCCTGTCGGCGGTTTTTTCATTGCAGTATTTGCCGGTTGGGTCATGAAGCGTCAGCATAGCGAACAAGAGCTTAATTTGGCCGTTAAGCAAAGCTATTCAATATGGATATTTCTCGTTTGCTATGTAGCTCCCGGCGCTGTTTTCCTGGTTTTTCTACATGTCGTTGGAGTTTTATAAGCATGACGGTCGTTCATAAAAGCGCATTGGTCAGATTTTCCGCACGGCAAATGTTTAATCTGGTTAATGACATTGAAGCCTATCCGAAGTTTTTACCGTGGTGCAGCGGCAGCCGGATTATCAAGTGTGAAGACGATATTATTGAAGCAGAATTACTGATTGCCAAGGGCGGTTTCAAAAAATCGTTTTCTACGCGCAATACGATTGATTGCGGCGGCAGAATAACAGTCTCCTTATTAAATGGCCCATTTTCCTATCTGGAGGGAAAATGGGATTTTATGCCGCTGGCAGATGATGCCAGCAAGATTTCCCTGGATCTGGAATTCGAAATGTCAGGGAAACTTGCGAGTTTGGCATTCGGAGCCGTTTTCAATCAGATATGCAATACCATGGTAAGTTCTTTTATCACTCGAGCTAAGGAACTGTATGGATAACGAGCCGTCAATAGTGGTAGAAGTGGTCTGCGCAACACCGGAGGAACAGGTCATTATTGCGCTTAAAGTGCCGCAAGGCTCTACTATTGAAACAGCGATAAGAGCTTCAGGTCTGTTAAGCCTTTTTCAGGAAATTGATTTATCCGAGACTAAAGTAGGTATTTTCGGCAGGGTTTGCAAGCTTGATCAGCCTGTAAGTCCGGCCGATAGAATAGAAATTTACCGGCCTTTGGTAAATGATCCCAAACAGGCAAGGCGGCAGCGAGCGGCAAAGTTATAAGAACATCCGCAGCCTGTTTTTTTGCCGTGGCTGCTAAAACTGCGGTTCATTTGCAGAAGGTTTTTTCTCTGTCCGGTCTGTTTCAGAAGCGTTGTCGACATTATCCAGGCCGAGCAGACCGGTAATGGTTTCCCATAGGGTTTTGTCAATATTGCGCTTGGGAACATCAACCGTTTTTTCTTCCGATGCCTTAATAATAGGCACAGTGCTGGGTTTGAAGTCGCCCTGGACGGCGATGATGCTATCCTCATTAAAAAATAATGACACTCTTTTTTGCAGCCTTGGTTCACCGCCGGGCTGCAAGGAATAAAGGTAATCCCAGCGCTCCGGGTGGAAAACATCGACCAGCATAGGCGATCCCATTATATACAGTACCTGGCGTTTATTCATATTGGGCCGAAGCTGGTCAACCATGGACTGATCAATTATGTTGCCTTGTTGAATGTCAAGGGTATAAACACCGGGTAAATTGTTCAAAATCGTGGAGCAGGAAGCAATAGCCAGGCTTGCCAATAAACTTGAAAAAAAAAGCGGCTTTATCATGGGAGGCTGCAAAATAATTGAAAAATAAAATCATACACGATGGCAAACAATTCTCCTATAAAACTGTCATGCCTTTCATGCTTAAAAAAGGCTACAATGTGCAACGCCATGTATAAAATCGCTTTGCAGGCGATTCAACCGGAGAATACTGTTGGAAACTCATGATTTAAGGAATGCAGGCCTGAAGGTGACTTTGCCTCGGGTCAAGATTCTGCAGATTTTAGAAAATCAGGCTAACGAGCATCATTTAACTGCGGAAAAGGTTTATAAAATACTGCTGAGCGAAGACGAAGAAATCGGATTAGCCACGGTTTATCGCGTTTTGACCCAGTTTGAGGCAGCCGGTCTCGTGACCCGACATCATTTTGAAGGCGGAAACTCTGTCTTTGAACTGAGTTCAGGTGATCATCATGATCATATTCTGTGTATGAAGTGCGGTAAAGTTGATGAATTTACCGATGAATTTATCGAAGCCAGGCAAAAAGAAATAGCCGCCAGATTGGGCTATGAATTAACCGACCATGGCCTGTATTTATACGGTTTTTGTCCCCAATGCAGAAAATCCTGAATTTTCTCTAACCTGTCAACTTCATGTTCAAACCTCTCATTTTTTATATCGGCTTGCGCTATACGCGGGCCAAGCGCCGTACCCAGTTCATTTCCTTCATTACCTTAACCTCCGTTCTCGGAATCGCCTTGGGCGTCACGGCGCTGATTACCGTCCTGTCGGTAATGAATGGCTTTGAAGCCGAACTGCGCCAGCGTATCCTGGGCATGACTTCCCATGCCACCATAACCGGAAACTATGGCCAATTGGATAATTGGCAGGAGCTGGATCAGAAATTAAAGGATTATCCGCATGTGCAAGGTTCGGCCCCTTTTATTAGCGGGCAGGTCATGATTAATGCGGGCCGGCGCGTAAGCGGCACCATGCTGAATGGAATCAGGCCGGACTATGAATCGAAAGTTTCGGAAGTGGTCAGTAACATGAAAGCAGGCAAACTGTCTGACCTGATCGCCGGTGAATACGGCATTATCTTGGGCGCTGAGCTGGCCAATTATCTGGGCGTCATGACGGGCGATAAAATTACTGTTATCAGTCCGCAAATCAATTCCACACCGGCCGGTATTGTGCCCAGAATGAGGCGTTTTACGGTAGTGGGCATTTTTCAGGTAGGCATGTATGAATACGATCGCAATATGGCGATGATTCATATTGAAGATGCCGCTAGATTATTTCGCATGGGCAGCGCCGTTTCAGGTTTGCGGATCAAGCTGGATGACCTCTTTAATGCCCCGAAAATAACCCGATCCCTGGCCACTTTTTTTGAAAATGATTATCAGGTAAGCGACTGGACGCTGGCCCATAATAATTTTTTCCGGGCTATTCAAACCGAAAAACGGGTGATGTTTATTATTCTGCTGTTAATCGTAGCGGTGGCGGCTTTCAATATAGTTTCCACGCTGGTCATGGTAGTTACCGACAAACGCGGTGACATAGCGATTCTCAAGACCCAGGGTCTGACCTCTCGTTCAGTTATGGGGATATTCATCGTATTAGGCACGGTGATCGGCGTTGTCGGCACCGCTTTAGGCACGGTCGGAGGGGTATTGCTGGCTTTAAATGTTGAAACCATTGTCCCGGCGATTGAAAAACTGTTCCAGGTTCAGTTTATGGCCGCAGATGTGTATTACATTAGTCAATTGCCTTCCAAACTGGCCTGGCCGGATGTCTATGCTATTGCCGGCATGGCCTTTTTGCTGTCGCTATGCGCAACGCTTTATCCGGCCTGGCAGGCTTCGAAGATAAATCCGGCGGAAGTCCTCAGATATGAATAAGACCAGCATTTTGCAATGTCGGCGGTTGACCAAGCGTTATACACAGGGCAAGCTGGATGTTGAAGTATTGAAAGGGGTTAATTTAACAATGGGGGCAGGGGAGCGGGTGGCCATTATGGGCGCATCAGGCTCGGGCAAAAGCACCTTGCTGCATCTGCTTGGCGGTCTGGAAAAACCCAGCGGCGGCGAAGTGATTCTGAACGGCGTTAATCTCAATAAAGTCAGCGCTGTAAAACTGGCCGGATTAAGGAACAGGTCCCTCGGGTTTATCTATCAGTCCCATCATCTTCTGGGAGAGTTTACTGTATTGGAGAATGTGGCAATGCCTCTGCTGATAGCCGATCTTCCGGTAAAGGAAGCGCGTATTCGCGCCATAGAATTATTGCAGAGGGTAGGGCTGGGGCATCGCATTGAACATAAGCCGGGCGAATTATCCGGCGGGGAAAGACAGCGTGCGGCAGTGGCCAGAGCATTAATAAACAAGCCGGGAGTTGTGTTGGCTGATGAACCGACGGGAAACCTGGATAGCAAAACGGCTGACCAGGTCTATCAGTTAATGCTGGAATTAAATCAGGAGCTCAATGTCAGCTTTCTGGTAGTCACTCACGATCATGAGCTGGCAGCAAAAATGGGTAAGGTTTTGCATATGGAAGATGGCTTGATTTCTCAATTAATCAATGATGAAGTCAGGAAAATTGAATTGTTCAGTTAAATCTGCAGCAGGCTATTTGAGTGATCTTTGCTTTCTTGCCTGCCATTTTTGGCTTATCTGGGATTGCCATAAATACTGGATGCCAAAATAACCTGTAGCCGATGAAATAATACCCATAATAAAACAACCCGTTAAAAAGGGTTCCCACACATCGCCCAGGCCGGATAATACACCGCTGACTGAAAAATCAAACTGTTCTGCAGAAGGGGGAAGATTCATAAACCAAAGCCCAACCCGATAGGCAAAATAAAATAGCGCCGGCATAGTCACGGGGTTGGTGATCCAGACCAGGGCGACAGAAATAGGTAAATTTGCCCGGTAATAAACGGCGGCGGCAGCGGCAATAGCCATTTGCCCTGGGCTTGGAATCCAGGCTGCAAATAATCCTACTGCAAAAGCCATAGAAACAGAGCGTCGATTTAAATGCCAGAGGTTAGGCTCATGGAGTTTATCGCCGAGAAATTGAAGGTTTTTGTGTTGTTTGAAAAATTCAGGATCAGGTATGAACTTTTGTATGAGTTTTTGGATAAATTTTTTGGCCATTATTATTACATACAGGTTATTTGCGGCCTAGTTTATCAGACTTTTGGCCCCCCTGAAAACGCCGGCAAGTTCAATGCTTATTTCTTCCCTGGCATTTCTTGGCGGCGTGTTGCTGGTTCAGCAGTTTCATGCCTTGCCGGCTATTGGCTGGTTAATAGTCTGTGTTATTGCGGCTGGCATTACGGCAAGGCTGCGCTTTTGGCGAAGTCTGTTTTTTATTGCCGGCGTTCTGTGGACGGTTTTATTTGCAATGGAACGGCTGTCTGACCGGCTTCCCAAGCAACTGGAAGCCTTAGATATTCGCATCGAAGGAATAATAGCCGATTTGCCTGAACGGGATGACAGGCATGTTCGTTTTGATTTTATAGTCAAGGCAAGCGAACAGGACTTGCCATCTAAATTAAGATTAAGCTGGTATTATCCCGATCAGGAAGTCAAAGCCGGCCAGCATTGGCTGTTTACAGTAAAGTTGAAGCAAGTGCATGGCAGTTTGAATCCCGGCGGATTCGATTATGAGCGATGGTTATTTACTGAAGGTATTGGCGCTACCGGCTATGTCCGCCCCCTTCAGAAACCTGTGTTACTGGGTCAGGATCCGGCCTTGGCCAATATTTCTGTATTGAGGCAGAACATCACCGACCGATTATCCGCCGCCTCGGTCGACAGTAAAAGTATTGCCTTGATAAAAGCCCTCACTATTGGCGATAGTAATGGCATAACTCAAAATCAATGGGATGTGTTTCGTAAAACCGGCACTACCCACTTGGTAGTAATTTCCGGTTCTCATATTGGCCTCGTGGCCGGGCTGGTATATTTTTTGGTGCTCAAGCTATGGGCCTGGACGGGACTGTTAGCCTGGCCTCCACAAAAAGTGGCGGCATTTTCAGCCTTGGCTATTGGAATCTTTTATTCGGCGCTGGCCGGTTTTTCCGTGCCCACTCAACGCTCTGTGATCATGCTGGCCATTGTTATGACCGCCATTATCCGGCAGCGTAATACGCGTCCTTTTAATATCCTGGCCGTAGCGATGCTGGCCGTTTTATTATTTGATCCGTCAGCGGTTTTAGCCGCAGGCTTTTGGCTTTCGTTTCTGGCAGTCAGCCTGATTGTATATACAATTGCAGGGCGGTTAGGCAAGCCTGGATATTTTTGGGGAGCGATAAAAATAAACTGGGTTACTTCGATCGGTTTGTCGCCGTTGCTGCTATTGTTTTTTCAACAGATCTCGGTCATTGCGCCAATCGCCAACTTATGCGCCGTGCCTGTCATCAGTCTTCTGGTGGTGCCGTTGTCGCTAATGTCAGTCATGATTATGTTTATTTCGCCGATACTGGCAGCCAAGCTATTATTTCTGGTTGATCAGATTTTGCAGTGGCTATGGTGGCTATTAGTGCAATTGGCGGATATTCCGCAGTCGACGATAATCCATGCGCAACCCTCCTATTGGGCATTATTTTTCGCAGTGCCGGGTATTTTGATACTGCTTGCGCCAAGGGGAACGCCAAGCCGGTGGCTGGGCCTGGCAATGTTTTTACCGTTGGTTTTTACGAATACACAAAAACCTGAAGCCAGCGGCATCCGAATGACTTTGCTGGATGTCGGGCAAGGGCTGTCGGTGGTCGTACAGACTGCAACTCACCTGCTTGTCTACGACACCGGAGCTAAATTTTCTTCCGAGTATGATATAGGGCAGGGCGTAATTCTGCCTTTTTTGCGGGGGCAGGGGATCAGTAAAATTGACCGGCTAATCATCAGTCATGGCGATAATGATCATATCGGCGGCGCCCAATCGCTGATGCGCGGCATTGCTACCGGCGAAGTGCTGACCAGCGTTCCGCAAAAGCTCAGCGATTATGCGCCGATTAGCTGTCTAGCCGGGCAATCATGGGTATGGGATCAGGTGAAATTCACTATATTGTCACCCAAAGCGCAGGAGTTTGTTTCAGAAAACGATAATTCCTGCGTATTGAAAATTCAATCGGAACAGGGGACGGTCTTGCTGACAGGCGACATAGAAGCCGACGCAGAATCCTGGCTGGTTAAAAGTTATGGAAAGAATCTGAAAGCCGATGTCTTAATCGCCCCGCATCATGGCAGCAAGACTTCTTCAACGACAACGTTTTTGCAAGCAATCCAGCCTGACTACGTATTGATTCCAGCCGGTTACCGCAATCAATTCGGGCATCCTCATAAGGAGGTCCTGCTGCGTTACCGGAACATAAAAGCAACATCGCTAAATGTAGCCGACAGCGGAGCCATTCAGATTAATTTTAGAAACAAGGCATTTACCGTGCAATTAATGCGCAAGACCGAAAGCAAATACTGGAATGTGAAGCCGCAGGATTAACCGGGAATTTATTGCTCTTGCTTGACTGTCAATAAACGATTGATTTGCTCAAGATCATCTAAAGTAAGGTTGCTTGAGGCTTGTTTTAACTTGATGCTGTTGATCAGATAATCGTAGCGGGTACGAGAGAAATCCCGTTTTGCCCGAAACAGGTTGCGTTGTTCATTCAATACATCCACCATTGTCCGGGTGCCTACTTCAAAACCTGCTTCCGTGGCTTCCAGTGCGCTTTCTGCAGAGGTTACAGCGGCGCTGAGAGCTTCTACGCGGCTAATAGTGGAAACCACGCCGCGATAAGCATCTTTTACCTGACGCTTTACCGAGCGCTTGGTTTCATTTAATTTTTCTTTAGCGGCTTCGTACTCATAACTTGCCTGACGTGTTCGCGAGTTTACTGCGCCGCCTTCAAATAAGGGCATATTAAACTGAACCCCCACACTTTTTGCATCGCCTCGAAGTCCGAAGATGCTGGTATTATCAGTTTGCCCATAAGAAGCAACCAGATCCAGTCTGGGCAGATGTCCGCTGCGCTGTAAAGCTATAGATTTGCGCGAAACCTCCGCCTGATTAAAAGCGGAAATTATACTGAAGTTAGTAGCTTCAGCAGCATTGCTCCATACCTTAATGTCATCCGGATCAGGTCTGGATAAAGGCAGATCCCTACCTAAAACACTTAGCAAGGCATCGTTTTCGCCGATGATTTCCCGTAATGCCTCTTTTTGATTATCAAGATTATTAGCCGCCTCTATTTCATTGGCCAGAGCCTGATCGAAGCCTGCCTGCGCTTCATTGACATCGGTTATGGCTATAACGCCGACCTCAAACCGCTGCTTGGCCTGTTCAAGCTGCCTCGAGATAGCCTGTTTTTCTGCGACAGTAAATTCGAGGTTATCCTGGGCAGATAAGACATTAAAATAGGCCTGGGTCGTTTTAACCATCAGATTCTGCAATTCCGCCTGATAAGCAGCTTCAGCCTGGGCGGTTTGATTGTCGGACTGACTTAACTGCACCCAGTAATCCCAATGAAAAACTGGCTGGGTTAGATTAACACTGATAGTATTATTCCAATATTCCTGTCTGGACGGAAATACATTAGCAACAAGCCCAAATTTTTTACTATTAGTTTGAACCACTCTGCTGCTGGCGCCTGTAGCTGAAATATTTGGCAGGAACCGTGCGATACTTTGATCTTTTGTTTCCCCAATTGCAGACTGGTTGGCCTGGGCTTGCTTTAATACCGGATCATTTTGCAAGGCAAGTTCATAAGTTTCCAATAAATTTTGGGCTTCTGCATAAGAAATTCCAGTTAAAATAAGAACGACAAAGCCGGCGAGTTTTTTTACTACAGAGTTCCTGGTCATGATTTAATCAGCTTAACGGATAAATCCCATTATCAATTTTAAACGGGTAAGTGATAAAGATTATTTTATATTTTAGTTGCATCTTGTTAGTCATACCAATATAACGCATGAGTTTACTTTTTAAAATTCTCTTTACTGCTGTGTACGAGTTTTTTGAAGTAAAAGTAATGCTAAACAATATCGCCAATTTAACATAATATACATTATGCGAAGTCTTAATAATATGAAACGTAGCCTATGAAACATCCTGAATTTCCCTTAGCTGACGATTTAATTTATCTTAATCATGCTGCTGTAGCTCCCTGGCCAAAAAGAACCGGCTTGGCTGTGATTGAATTTGCCGAGCAGAATATGCATTATGGCTCGCGCTTTTATCTGGATTGGCTGAACAAGGAAGCTGAGTTACACACACAACTGCAGGCTTTATTAAATGCGCCGTCCGCTGATGATATTGCGTTGGTTAAAAATACCTCGGAAGCCTTATCGTTTGTCGCCTATGGCCTGGATTGGCAAGCCGGAGATAATATTGTTTCCAGCAATGAGGAATTTCCTTCCAACCGGCTGCCCTGGGAATCCTTGGCAACGCGAGGCGTGGAATTTCGTCAAGCCGATCTGAATAGTTCCGATTCTCCTGAAGATGCGTTGTTTGCCTTGGTTGACCGCCGTACGCGCTTGTTGACGATAAGCTCTATACAGTTTGCTTCGGGCCTGCGCATGGACCTGGAAAAAATAGGCTCATTCTGCAAGCAGCACGATATATTATTTTGTATTGACGCCATTCAAAGCCTTGGCGCTGTTCAGTTTGACGTACAGGCTTATCAAGCGGATTTCGTCATGGCCGATGGACACAAGTGGATGTTTGGCCCGGAAGGATTGGGGGTTTTTTACGCGACGCCGGCTGCGAGGGAAAAACTGAAGCTGACGCAGTACGGCTGGCATATGATGAAGGATATCCATAATTATGAAAATAAGCCCTGGGAAGTTCATCCTGCGGCCCGCCGTTTTGAATGCGGCAGTCCCAATACGCTGGGAATTCATGCTTTTTCCGCAAGCCTGTCCTTATTGCTGGAAACGGGAATGGACGTCGTCGAGTCTTTGGTGGTTGAAAACTCAAGCTACTTGAGGGATGAAATTGATAAAAATGAGCAGCTAATTTTATTATCAGGACGGCAAGACCGGCTTAAATCCGGTATCGTGGTATTTAAACACCGCCTTATTTCCAGTGACGCGTTATTTAAACATCTACAGAAAAACGGAGTGATTTGCGCAGTGCGTGGCGGAGGCATCCGCTTTTCTCCTCATTTTTATAATACTCGTGAGGAAATAGCCAAGGCATTTGAAGTGCTTGCTGCATTTAACGGAGTGAATTAAAGTAGAGCCGGTATTGGTCTTTATGGCGATATCCCCTGCCCCCCCGGTTATGGGTAATCGGTTTTGTAATCAAGCGGCATACGATCCGGTAGTCAGCCAGGTTGAAACGCGGGGATAAAACTGGGCGAGCTGACATTCAGCCTCATGCTGGTAAAACGCCAATTGACGGGTTTGACCTAATGGTTTAAAAACGCTCTTTATCCTTTTGTTTTTAAATGACTATCTGCCAGTTTGGCTTTAAGCATTTTATTGACTTCGCCGGGATTGGCTTTGCCGTGCATTTCCTTCATAACCTGGCCGACAAAAAAACCGAATACCTTATCCTTGCCGCTGCGGTACTGCTCGACCTGATCCGGATTTTCAGCGATGATTTTATCAATGATGGTTTCTATCGCTCCGGTATCGGAGATTTGTCTTAAGCCTTTTGCGGCGATTATTTCATCAGCGGTAGCGGCATTTTTCCACATTTCCTCAAACACCTGTTTGGCAATTTTACCGGAAATTGAATTATCAGCGATCCGGACTAATAATCCGGCTAGACGTTCATGACTGACGGGTGTGTCAATAATATCAAGCCCGGCTTTGTTAAGAGCGGCCGACAGATCACCGGTCACCCAGTTTGCGCATAGCCTTGCCTCGCAGCCTGACTCTTTAATAACCGCTTCGAAATAGTCAGCCAGCTGCCGGGAAGAAGTCAGCAAGGCAGCGCTCTCTTCATCCAGAAGGTACTGCTGTTTAAAACGTTGTTTCCGGGCATGAGGCAATTCAGGCAATGTTGATTTCACCTGGGCTTTAAATTCTTCATTGACGACGACGGGCAGTAAATCAGGATCCGGGAAATACCGGTAGTCATTGGCCTCTTCCTTGCTGCGCATCGAGCGGGTTTCATCTTTTACCGAATCATACAGGCGGGTTTCCTGAATCATCTTGCCGCCGCTTTCTATCAGCTCAATCTGGCGGTCAATTTCATAGTTAATGGCTTTTTCGACAAATTTAAACGAGTTGATGTTTTTAATTTCCGCCCGCGTGCCGAATTGCTTTTGGCCTTTGGGCCGCACCGATACGTTGGCGTCGCAGCGGAATGAGCCTTCCTGCATGTTGCCGTCCGAAATACCCAGATAGCGCACCAGTTCATGCAGCTTTTTCATATAGGCGACGGCTTCTTTCGCAGAGCGCATATCCGGCTCGGAAACAATTTCCAGCAAGGGTGTGCCGGCGCGGTTTAAATCAATGCCGGTTAAACCATGAAAATTTTCATGCAGCGATTTGCCGGCATCCTCTTCCAGATGCGCTCGTGTGATGCCAATGCGCTTGCTTGTCCCGTCAATCTCAATATCAAGATGCCCCGCGCCGACAATCGGCAGTTCAAATTGGCTGATTTGATAGCCTTTTGGCAAGTCCGGGTAAAAATAATTTTTTCTGGCGAATACCGAATAAGGGGCTATTTCCGCCTCTATGGCCATGCCGAACTTTACCGCCATGCGCACGGCTTCTTTATTCAACACCGGCAGAACGCCGGGCAGGCCAAGATCAACCGCACAGGCCTGGGTATTGGGAGCGGCGCCATAGGCTGTGGCCGCGCCCGAAAATATCTTCGATTTTGTCGCAAGCTGGGTATGAATTTCCAGGCCGATTACGGTTTCCCATTGCTCATTCATGTGTCTGCTCCTTACTCAAAGCCTTTGGGTATTTGTAAATGCCAATCCGTTACTTGCTGATATTGATGAGCAATATTCAGCAATCTGTCTTCAGCGAAATAATTACCGATAATCTGCAAGCCTACCGGCTTGCCATTAACAAATCCCGCCGGGATCGACATCGCGGGCACGCCGGCAAGATTAATGGCAATGGTATAAAAATCAGACAAATACATTTCAATGGGATTGCCGATTTTTTCGCCTATGCCGAATGCCGTGGTCGGCGTTACCGGTCCCATAATGACATCTACCTTGGTTAGAGCGTTTTTAAAGTCCTCACTGATTAAACGGCGGACTTTTTGGGCTTTAATATAATAAGCATCATAATAACCTGCTGATAAGGCGTACGTTCCGATTAAAATGCGGCGTTTCACTTCCCTGCCAAAAGCTTCGCCGCGGGAACGGGTATATAAGTCCGTTAAATCTGCCGGATTCTGGCAACGGTAGCCGTACCGAACGCCGTCAAAACGGGACAGGTTTGCAGAACATTCAGCCGGAGCAATGACATAATAAGCGGGGATGGCAAGCTTGAGATTAGGCATGGAAATTTCTGTAATCTGAGCGCCTAATTTTCGATATTCATCGACAGCAGTTTCAATAGTTGAAGCAACTGCGCTGTTCAATCCTTCGCTAAAAAATTCTTTGGGCAGGCCGATTTTCAGACCTTCAATACGGTTGTCAAGCCCTTGCTTGTAATCAGGCACAGGCAAATCGACGCTGGTGGAATCTTTCTCATCAAATCCGGCCATCGTTTGCAGCATGATGGCGGCGTCTTCAGCACTACGCGCCATAGGGCCGCCCTGATCCAGGCTGGATGCGTAAGCGATCATGCCGTAACGGGATACCCGTCCGTAGGTGGGCTTTAAGCCGGTTACGCCGCACAGCGCGGCAGGCTGGCGTATGGAGCCGCCGGTGTCGGTGCCGGTCGCGCCGGCCGTAAGGCGGGCTGCCACGGCGGCAGCCGAACCGCCCGACGAACCGCCGGGAACAGCCGTCATATCCCAGGGGTTTTTGACCGCTCCGTAATAACTGGTTTCATTCGATGAACCCATGGCAAATTCGTCCATGTTGAGCTTGCCCAGCATTACGGCGCCGGACTTGGTGAATTTTTCTACGGTCGTGGCGCTGTAAGGGGCAATAAAATTATCCAGTATTCTGGAACCGCACGAGGTTTTAACGCCTTCTGTGCAAAAAATGTCTTTCTGGGCAATCGGTATGCCGGTTAACAGATTCGCATTGCCTGCAGCGAGCCTGTCATCGGCGGCCCTCGCTGCCTGAACGGCCAGTTCTTCGGTTACCGTGATATAGCAATTTAGCTGGGAATACTGTTTGATTCTATTTATAAACGCCAAGGTCAATTCCAGGCTGGAAAATTCACCTGAACGCAGACCCTTAGCTAAATCCGCAATTGTTTTATTGTGCATATCTTAGGAGTATTCCCTTCAATCTATAACTTTCGGCACCAGATAAAGTCCCGCTTCGACTTGCGGCGCTATCGCCTGAAATTTTTCCCGATTGTCACATTCAGTGACCTCATCGGGCCTAAGCCTTTGTTCCTGATCCATCGGATGAGCCATCGGATTAATTCCCTCTGTGTTCAAAGCACCCATTTGTGTCATCAAATTCAGCATGTCCGATAAATCTTTGGCATAACCATGAATATCCTGGTCATTAATTTTCAAGCGCGCCAGATGCGCTATTTTCTTCACCTCATCGGCCGTTAAAAACATTTTTACTCCGTAAAAGCCAGTGACACTGTATGATTATCGATATGATACTTTATATCTTGCTCAAATACCTGCTTGATTGATAAAGTACTGCTATTTTTATTCCTCAAAGGATACAGGTAAAGATGTTCAAAAGAATTCGCGGCATTTTCTCCAACGATCTCTCCATCGACTTAGGAACCGCTAATACATTGATATATATTCCGGGTCAGGGAATTGTACTCAATGAACCATCGGTAGTTGCAATCAAGGAAGATAAAATTCGCGGAGCTAAAACCATAGCGGCTGTCGGTACCGATGCAAAACTGATGCTGGGACGCACGCCCGGCAACATCACCGCAATACGTCCGCTTAAAGACGGCGTCATTGCGGATTTTGCAGTGACTGAGCGAATGCTGCGATTCTTTATCGAAAAAGTCCACCAAAGCAAAATGCTCCGGCCCAGTCCGCGCATTTTAATCTGCGTTCCGTGCGGTTCAACGCAAGTTGAACGCCGCGCTATCAGGGAATCAGCGGCAATGGCCGGGGCCCGTGAAGTCTATTTGATTGAAGAGCCGATGTCTGCTGCTATTGGCGCCGGCTTGCCTGTAAATGAAGCTTGCGGCTCGATGGTTCTGGATATTGGCGGCGGCACATCGGAAGTAGCAGTTATTTCGATAAATGGAATTGTTTACTCAAACTCTGTGCGCATTGGCGGCGATCGCTTTGACGATGCCATTATAAATTATGTGCGCCGAAACTATGGCACATTAATTGGCGAAGCCACTGCTGAAAAAATAAAGCTTGAAATCGGCACAGCTTATCCGGGCAGTGAAGTCAGGGAGATAGAGGTGAAAGGACGCAATCTCGCCGAAGGCGTACCGCGCAGTTTTGCCCTAAACAGCAATGAAATTCTGGAAGCTTTGCAGGAACCCTTATCCGGCATTGTCGGCGCCGTAAAAGTAGCTCTGGAACAAACGCCGCCCGAACTCGGCGCGGATGTAGCGAACCGCGGTATCTATTTAACCGGTGGCGGCGCCTTGCTGAAAGATATTGATCGGCTGATAGCCGAAGAAACCGGTCTGCCGGTATTTATTGCCGATGATCCGCTGACCTGCGTGGCCAGAGGCGGAGGCATGGTTCTGGAAATGCTGGACAAGAAAGGTGTATCAACTTTTTCATTAGAATAAGCAGGAATCTCCTTTAAATCATTTATTCTGGCAGTAACCGGGCCATTTACACAATGACTTCATCTTTTAACTGATACGAGGCATTTACCTATAAAGCTTTTATTTGCCACCGGTCCATCACTCAATACCCGCCTTTTAGCGGCCGTGATTGCTTCCACTATTTTACTGGTAACAGAATACAGGAGCCCCCGATTGGATCCGGTTCGCACCACCTTATCCTTTTTTATCGACCCGTTAAAATATCTGGTCGACTTGCCCAGGGTATTAGGCGAACATGCCGCCGATTCGGTTACTTCGTACTCGGCATTAAAAAAGGAAAACAAGAGATTGCGCGAAGAACAGTTAATCCACCAAATCCGGCTGCTGAAATTTGCTTCGCTGGAAAAAGAAAATATTCGCCTGCGGGCGCTGCTGGAAAATTCTTTTAAACTCGGCGAGCAAGTGCTGATAGCTGAATTAATATCAATCAATATGGCCCCTTATGAAAATATAGTTCTGGTCAACAAGGGCACTCGCTTTGGCGTTCATCCCAAGCAACCCGTGCTTGACGCAAACGGCGTAGTCGGCCAGGTGTTTCGGGCATTGCCTTTCAGCTCTGAAATCATGTTGATTACCGACCCGAATCATGCTATTCCGGTACAGGTCAATCGCAATGGCTTACTGACTATAGCCGTAGGCAGCGGCAAACTGAACCAGCTTAATTTACCCTTTTTACCCAATAATGCCGATATCCGTCCCGGGGATTTATTAATAACATCGGGTTTAGGCGGCACCTTCCCTCAGGGCTATCCGGTGGGCATAGTAGATGATTTCACTCCTCAGCCGAAAAGATCTTTCGCGCTTATTACCGCGACCCCGAAAGCCATGCTGGATCGCAATAGAGAACTGATGATAGTCTGGAGCAATTCAAAACCCGTGCCGCTCATCTCAAAGCAGACCATGATTGAAACAGAGACTGCGGCTCATCCCGATGAATAAGGCCTGCGGCTTGGGCCGCATTATACTGACTATAGCGTTGACAATGTGCCTGAGAGTTGCGCCGTTGCCGGGAATCATTGCCGCTCTAAACCCGGACTGGGTACTCCTGGCCCTTATCTACTGGACGCTTGCCTTACCGGAACGCGTCGGTATCTTTCATGCCTGGACATTTGGCTTGCTGACTGATGTATTGACGGGCAGATTATTTGGTCAATACGCATTGGCTTATTCATTGGTTATTTATATCTGTCTCAAACTGCACAGACGCTTGCGCCAATTTCCGATTGTGCAGCAAGGCTTGTTTATCTTTTTCTGTCTGTTACTTTCCCAGCTATTGTTGTTCTGGATAAAAAACATCCAGCATCCTTCACAGCTGCCACTCTCATTTTGGCTTCCGGTTTTTACCGGCACGCTATGCTGGCCTTTGGTCTATACCGTCTTGCGCTTTATCCGTCTGGCTTGACGCCATTAATCAGGCAGTTTTCCGGCTGTTATGTCTCGTATCTACACTATTAAAGACAATTTGGTAGAGAACCGTCTGTTTCTCAATCGTATTGCCGCCGCGTTCATTACTATACTGTTATTAACTTCCGGTCTGGTTATTCGCCTAATTTATCTGCAAATTGTCGGTCACGAACATTATGCAACACTGGCAAAAGAGAACAGCATTAAAATTGAACCGCTGGAGCCGACCCGCGGCATTATCTATGACAGACACGGAAAGATTCTGGCCGAAAACCTGCCCTCCTATAGCCTGGAGCTGATTCCGGAACAAATCAGCAATATGGACGATACGTTACGCAGGTTACAAAATCTGCTAGCTATTCCGAATGAAAAAATCGAGCAATACCATAAACAACGCATCCGTCAAAAACGTTTCACCAGCACGCCTTTATTAATAAGTATGAGTGATGAGGAAGTCGCAAAATTTGCCGTGGTCAGGCCTTATTTTCCCGGCGTCGATATTCATGCGCGTCTGGTTCGGCACTATCCCTATAAGGACTTGGCCTCGCATGTTGTCGGTTATGTTGGCCGCATTAACGAAGCCGAGTTAAAAACCTTGCCCATTGCAGAATATCGGGGCGCGAATCATGTCGGCAAAATAGGCATAGAAGGTTTTTATGAAACTGAACTGCATGGCAAAGCCGGTTATGCTGAAATAGAAACCAATGTGCAGGCCCGCGCTATCAACATTCTGAACGAGGTGGATACGGAACCGGGCGCAAATCTGTATTTAACCCTGGATATTGATTTACAAAAAACCGCTTATGATGCCTTGGATACTTTCAATGGGGCGGTAGTCGCCATTGAAATTAAAACCGGCGGCGTGCTGGTATTTGCCAGCCGCCCCGGCTTTGACCCTAACCCTTTTGTAGTCGGCATTACCAATAATGACTATCAGGCATTGCAGGCTTCGGATAACCAGCCCTTATATAATCGAGCGCTACGGGGGCTGTATCCTCCTGGCTCTTCGATCAAGCCGTTTATTGCTCTGGCCGGCCTTGAATATAATGTCATAAGCGTTCAGCACAGACTCTTCTGTCCGGGATATTATCAGTTGCCGAATGCCAGTCACCGCTATCGGGATTGGAAAAAAGGCGGACACGGCGCGGTCAGTTTAACCGAAGCCATTACCCAATCCTGCGATGTCTATTTTTATACGCTGGCATCAATGCTGGGTATAGACCGTATCCACAGTTTTTTACAGCAATTTGGCTTTGGAGAAAAATCAGGTATTGATCTGGTCGGAGAAAGGTCCGGTTTATTACCGTCGAGGGAATGGAAACGGAATCAACGGAATCAATCCTGGTATCCGGGGGAAACGGTGATTACAGGCATAGGCCAGGGATTTTTACAGATTTCGCCATTACAGCTTGCCAGAGCGACGGCAACTTTGGCCAATAAAGGCAATGTTGTTACGCCTTTTCTGGTCGATAAAATTGTCAGGATGAACTCTATCGCTCCGGGCCCTGAAAGCCACGGTAAAACTATTCCGCTTAACCCCGTCAATGCCAATAATATTATCCAGGGCATGATCAATGTTGTCCATAGTGCCCGAGGCACGGCCAAGGGCATCAGCAAGGATATTCCTTATCAAATTGCTGGTAAAACGGGTACTGCCCAGGTTTTTAACATTAAGCAGGATGCAAAATATAACGAAAAAGACATTGAATTCAAATTGCGCGATCATGCTTTGTTTATTTCTTTTGCGCCTGCGGATGATCCAAAAATCGCAGTTGCCGTTATTGTAGAAAATGGCGGTCATGGCGGCTCTGTTGCAGCGCCTATAGCAGGAAAAGTTATTAGGCAGTTTTTAGGAGATAAAAAATGAAAACTGAAACCCGGCGCGAACAACTTCAGCCCCCTTCCCTGCTTGGCAATATTCTCAGAAAACTGCATATAGATATCCCTTTATTTATCGGCCTGGTTTTCACTTCGCTGTTGAGTTTTATAATTCTTTACAGCGCCGGCGGTCAGGAAACAGGCATACTGCTACGCCAGGCGGCGCGCATCGGCTTGGCTTTTGTATTGATGGCTGTATTGGCTCATATTGACCCTCATCAGTTCAAACGTTATTCGACGCTGCTGTTTAACATAGGCATTTTTCTGCTTATTGCCGTGCTGATCATGGGCCAGATAGGAAAAGGCGCACAACGCTGGCTGGATATAGGCTTTTTTCGTTTTCAGCCTTCCGAAATGATCAAAATCACTACGCCCATGATGATTGCCTGGTATCTGGCAGAGCATCCCTTGCCGCCCAAATCCAAACAACTTTTTATAGCCAGTTTGCTTACTATCATTCCCACCCTGTTGATAGCGAAGCAACCGGATCTTGGCACCGCTTTACTGGTAGCCAGTTCAGGCGCAGGCGTACTGTTTTTTGCCGGTCTTTCCTGGCGGTTCATCTTGGCAATTGTCGCGGCGCTGTCTGGAATGGCGCCTGTACTCTGGCATTTTATGCGCGGTTATCAGCGCGATCGCGTGCTGACTTTACTAAATCCTGAAGCTGACCCGTTAGGCCGCGGTTATCATATCATTCAGTCAAAAATTGCTATTGGTTCGGGAGGGATTTACGGCAAAGGCTGGCTGGGCAGCACTCAATCCGAACTGGATTTTTTACCGGAAAGTTCCACCGACTTTGTTTTTGCCGTGTTTGCCGAGGAATTCGGCCTGTTCGGCTGCCTGGGACTATTGAGCTTGTACCTGCTTATTATCGGGCGCTGCCTGTATATAGCGGCCCGGGCTCAGGATACCTATAGCCGATTATTAGCCGGCAGCCTGGCCTTTACCTTTTTTGTCTACGTCTTCGTCAACATAGGCATGGTCATTGGCATACTGCCGGTTGTCGGCGTGCCGTTACCGCTAATCAGTTATGGCGGCACCTCCATTGTAACGCTGCTGGCCGGTTTCGGTATTCTTATGTCAATTCATACCCATAGAACATTTCTACCCAACTAATGAAACTAAAATACATCCTGGCTCAGATCATACTGGGCGGCGTCTGTTTGACTGCGATTTCCTGTGCGCCTGAAATAAAGCGAACTAAACCCGTCGATATCTTTATCAGCCAGATGGCGGCAAAGCATCGGTTTAGTAAATCCGAACTTGATAAGTTATTCAAATCCGTTGAAATAAAAGACGATATAATCAAAAGAATCTCTTCACCTGCCGAAAGCCTGCCCTGGTACAAATACCGCAGGATATTCCTGACCGAATCCCGCATTCATGAAGGCGTTAAATTCTGGCAGGAAAACGCCCCGTCATTAGCCGCTGTGGAACAAAAGTACGGGGTCCCGGCCGAAATTATTGTCGCTATCCTGGGCGTTGAAACGCGGTACGGGCAAAAAACCGGTAGCCACCGCGTCATCGACGCCCTTTCTACACTTGCCTTTGCCTATCCCCCGCGCAGTAAATTCTTTCTTGGCGAACTGGAAAATTATTTACTGCTCTGCCGCGAAGAAAACCTTAATCCCCTGCAACCGACCGGCTCTTACGCTGGTGCGATGGGACTGCCGCAATTCATGCCTAGCAGCTTCAGAACCTATGCGGCTGATTTTGATAACGATAGGCGCCGCGATATCTGGCATAACAACAGCGATGTCATAGCCAGTATTGCCAATTACCTGGCCAGCCATCAATGGCAACGAGGGCAAGCTGTCGCCATTCCGGTTAAGGCTGTTGGCGAAAGCTATAAAGCCGCTTTAAAGAACAATCTTAAGCCAAATTTAACAATTCCTCAGTTACAATCCTTGCAAATCCTTTTATCAAAGCCATTACCGTTGAATACTAAAGTAACACTCCTGGCTTTTAAACAAGAACAAGGCGAAGAACTATGGGCTGCTTTAGAAAACTTTTATGTAATTACGCGCTACAACCACAGCCCCTTGTATGCTTTGGCTGTTTATCAGTTAAGCCAGGCCATTTCAATAAGAAGATGGTCATCCCCTTATGAATAATAAACTTCTACCAGCCCTTTCCCTTTGTGTTCTGTGCAGTTGCACCACAGGGCAAATTAAAACCACCTCGATCTCCAAACAGCCCCCGGACAGCATAGCCTCCACCCCTCCGGTAAAATCCAGGCACAAACTTCGACAGCATTCCATATTACAAACCAACAGACAGGTTGACGATATTCATGCCGAGCAAAATAAGGAAGAAGCTCCCCGGGAATATTTTTTCCCCCGCATCGCGCGCTATCTGAAACAGGGTATTGCTTCCTGGTACGGCCCCCGGTTTCACGGCAAAAAAACCGCAACTGGCGAAATATTTGATATGTACGCCATGACGGCGGCTCATAAAACGCTGCCTATTCCCTCTTATGCACAAGTAACCAATCTGGAAAATCAGCGCAGCGTTATCGTGCGCATCAACGACCGCGGCCCGTTTGTCGGCAACAGGGTTATGGATCTTTCTTACGCCGCGGCTAAAAAACTGGATATTCACAAAAACGGGACCGGGTCTGTAGAAATAAAGGCATTATCGCCAGCTCAGGCGCTGCCGCAATTACAAAAAACGGCAGCCAAGCAAAAAAAGAATGTGTATCTGCAAGTTGGCACCTTTGGCAGTCAAAAAAAGGCGCTGAAATTAAAAAATAAAATTGCCTCCCATCATTTGCCTCAGCCTGAAATTTTATCTTCCACCTATAAGGCGTCCACTCTCTATAAAGTGCAAATGGGACCCATAAAATCGACCGACAGCGTAGTTAAACTGAATGGGCAATTGGCAAAACTGGGCATAACAGAAACTCAATTTGTTACTGAAGCCAAAAAAATACAGAACGCCGTGATACAATAAATGATGTTTTACTGTATCCATTTTCAAGAGCATGATATCTTTTAAAGACTTTAGCCGTTTTCAATTTTTTTTATTTTTTGTTTTTCTGTTTCCCGCCGCTCCGGCAAATTCCGATAATGCTGAAATTCTAACGCCTCCGGCGCCCCTTGTGGCCGCCATCAGCTATATATTGCTGGACTTTAACACCGGCAAGGTATTAGCCGAAAATAATGCCGATGCCAAAGTTGCTCCCGCCAGTCTTACCAAGATAATGACTGTTTATGTGGTGTTCAGGGAACTTGGCAATGGCCATTTGCATCTGGAAGATAATGCCACCATTAGCAAAAAAGCCTGGCAAACAACAGGTTCGCGCATGTTTATTGAAGTCAATAACCAGGTCAAGGTTGGAGATCTGCTGAAGGGCGTAATCATTC
The DNA here is from genome assembly GCF_902806695.1 of Candidatus Methylobacter favarea. GTDB lineage: Bacteria > Pseudomonadota > Gammaproteobacteria > Methylococcales > Methylomonadaceae > Methylobacter_B > Methylobacter_B favarea. The sequence continues at coordinate 43,794 of NZ_CADCXN010000041.1, forward strand.
AATCGGGTAACGATGCCAGCGTCGCCCTGGCGGAGCATGTGGCAGGTAATGAGCTTACTTTTGCCGACATGATGAATCAGCATGCTAAACGCCTCGGAATGACGAATAGCCATTTCCTGAATGCCGACGGCTTGCCCAATCCCGATCATTACACAACTGCGCGCGATTTGGCTATTCTTACCCGGGCCTTGATTAAAGAATTCCCCGATTATTACCGCTGGTTTTCAGAAAAAGAATTTACCTTTAACAAAATCACTCAGCAAAACCGTAACAAACTGCTCTGGCGCGATGCAACAGTGGATGGCGTTAAGACCGGGTTCACCGATGATGCCGGCTATTGCCTGGTTGCCTCTGCGCTGCGAGACAATATGCGTTTGATTTCAGTCGTCATGGGCACAAAAAGTGTCAATGCCAGAGCCAACGAAAATCAGAATCTGCTTAACTACGGTTTTCGTTTTTTTGAAACGCACCGGCTCTATCAAGGCAAAACTTCCTTAAGTGAAACGAGGATTTGGAAAGGCGACAGTAAAAATCTGCAACTGGGCCTAGCCGAAGACCTTTTCGTTACTATCCCTCGTCGCCATTACAATGATCTGAAAGCCGTCATTACTATTGATAAAAATATTACCGCTCCGGTTAGAGAAGGTCAAAAACTCGGCTCCGTTAATGTAGCCTTAAAAGATGAGGTTTTGGCTAATCAGGACCTGATAGCGCTTAAAACAGTGGATAAAGGCAGTCTTTTCCAGCGCCTCTATGATGAGGCTCTGCTGGTAGTGGATAAGCAAAATGGAAAATAAAACAGTTTATTTAAACGGCCTTTATCTGCCGCTTGATAAAGCCAGGGTATCGGTCATGGATCGCGGTTTTTTATTCGGCGATGGCGTTTATGAAGTCATTCCTTCCTATTCCGGCCATTTATTTCATTTTCAGGAACACATGGAGCGACTTGAAAACAGTCTTAACACCATTCGTTTAGTCAACCCGCACAGCCGGGAGCAATGGCTGGAAATTTTGACTCCGTTACTGGATTTCAGTCTGGATCAATATATTTATCTACAGATTACGCGCGGGGTTGCGCCGAAAAGAGATCATGCTTTTCCGGAAGATACCCTGCCCACCGTCTTTGCCATGTGCTCGAATATCGTGCCTTTGGATGGCAAAGAGTGGGGCGTAAAAGCCATCAGCCTGGATGACAGCCGCTGGGATCTTTGCAATGTTAAAGCCACCACGCTTCTGGCCAATATCCTGCTCAGGCAGGAAGCGGTAGAGAAAGGCTGTGCTGAAGCCATTTTAGTTAAAGACGGTTATGTTACCGAAGGCGCCGCCAGTAATATATTTGCAGTAATCGACGGCCTATTGCTTACCCCGCCCAAAGGCAGTGGCATTTTGCCCGGCATTACGCGCGATGTCATACTGGAAATTGCCCGAACAAATAAGCTGCCTTGCAGTGAAGATATCATTTCCTTTGAGGCATTAAAAAACGCCAGTGAAATATGGATAACCAGCTCTACCCGCGAAATCATCCCGGTTGTTGAACTTGACTCCAAAAAGGTTGGAGACGGCAAACCCGGACCTGTTTTTCGCACTATGCATGAGCTTTTTCAAGCTTACAAACGCTCTCTGTTATGAGTGAAAAGGAATCGCTGTTAAAATTTCCCTGTCAATTTGCCATTAAAGCAATGGGAAAAACCGACTCTGAACCTGACCTGGTGGCCGTAGAAATTGTTCGCCGTCATATCGTTGATATTAAGGAAGGCGCTATTACAATGCGTTCCAGCAAGGATGGCAATTACACGGCCGTCACAATCTTGATAGAAGCCTCCAGCAGGCAGCAGCTCGACGCCATTTATCAGGATTTAAGCGCCCATCCTGACATATTAATGGCTTTGTAGAGATGTTGGGCCTTTTAAAGGCGTTATCCCGGCTCTCCCTTGCCCATGCAAATAGTCATCCGTAATCTAGGTACTCAGGACTACGAAGCCGTGTGGCGGGACATGCAGCGTTTCACTGAGGAGCGTGATGAGGAAACTGCTGATGAAATATGGATCGTGGAGCACTTTTCTGTTTATACTCTGGGTTTAAATGGCAAACGTGAGCATCTGCTGAATTCCAGCGTCATTCCTGTCATTAACTCGGACCGGGGTGGGCAGGTTACCTATCATGGCCCTGGGCAATTAATCATCTATATATTATTGGATATTAAACGGTTAAAGCTGGGAATCCGGCAATTAGTTACCATTCTGGAGCAAGCCATGATTATCGCTTTGGCAGGATTTGGCATTTCAGCCGTTTCCAGAGCCGATGCGCCCGGCGTGTATGTTAATGATAAAAAAATCGGTTCAATCGGAATAAGAATCAGGAAAAACTGCAGCTATCATGGCTTAAGCCTTAACAATTATATGGACCTGAGTCCTTTCGATAATATCAACACCTGCGGCTATCCGGGCTTGGAAGTCACCGGCCTTGCAGACCTGGGCGTGACCATCAGCAATTCTGAACTTGCCATCCCGGTTGTTCAGGCTATCACCACGGCGCTAGAAAAATGACCTATCAGGCCCCTTCCCGCTCCACTCCCGAATCGCATCAGCGTAACGCTGAGAAACTGGCCCGCATCCCCATAAAAGTCGAAACAACGCTAACGCCGTTGCGCAAACCCGACTGGATACGAGTAAAAATATCGGCCAGCGATGAAATCACCCGCATAAAACATTTATTGCGCGAGCACCAGCTGCATACAGTGTGTGAAGAAGCCGCCTGCCCTAATCTTGCCGAATGTTTTCAGCATGGCACGGCAACCTTCATGATCATGGGGGATCTGTGCACGCGCCGCTGTCCTTTCTGCGATGTGGCGCACGGCAAACCCCTGGCGCTGGATAAAGATGAACCCAAAAACCTGGCCAACGCCATTAACGGCCTGGAATTAAAATATGTCGTCATTACTTCCGTTGACCGTGACGATTTAAGAGATGGCGGAGCCGGGCATTTTGCCGACTGCATAAGAGAAATACGCCGGCAAACGCCTGCTACAAAAATAGAAATCCTGGTTCCGGATTTCCGCGGGCGCATGGATAAAGCCATTGAACTATTGGCCGCCCAGCCATGCGATGTGTTTAACCATAACCTGGAAACCGTGCCCCGGCTCTATAAACAGGCGCGCCCAGGCGCAGACTACCTGGGATCGCTCGATTTGCTGCAGCGCTATAAAAACGCACAACCGCAAACGCCCACTAAATCAGGCCTGATGCTCGGCATAGGCGAACAGCCGGAAGAAGTCCACCAGGTTATGAAGGATTTACTGGAGCACGGCTGTTCCATGCTCACACTGGGTCAATATCTGCAACCCAGCAAAGCCCATTTACCCGTTAAAAGCTATATCACGCCGGAGCAATTCGATGAATACGGGGCTTTGGCAAAAACTTTGGGCTTTAAACAAGTCGCCAGCGCGCCTATGGTCAGGTCGTCTTACCATGCTGATCTTCAGGCTAAATCTGTTATCAGCGATAAGTAAAAGCTATTCTGTAATCAGGCGGTTTGATGCTGCAAAGCCGCCTTGATACAGCGCAAGACGCCATAACCGTATACGCCGTCGAACAGCTCGTAAACAGGTTTGAGGGCGTTTTTTTGCTCTTCAGGCAAACCAAGAATGCCTTCCTGTATTCTCCTGATGTCCTGCTCCGGCAAGTCAATAACATCCGTCAGCACTAATAACCCTTGCTCCAGGTAGCGCGCCAAATGACCGTATATCGTAGTCTCTTGCAGATTTCTTTGTCGGGCAATCTGTTTTACTGTATATCCCAGCCTGAATAAGGCCACTGATTCAGCCGTGGTATCGGACAGGCCAATGGGACCATTGGGGTTAATATGGAGAAAGTCGCTGATAACAGACAGAAACTCATCGCCGTAAAGGTCCAGTTTGCGTTTACCGATGCCGGACAGCAGGCTCATTTGCTGGTGATTTACCGGCTTGGCTTCAAGCATTGCCATCAAGGTGGCGTCATGAAAAATAACATAAGGCGGCACATCCTGTTCATCGGCTATCGCCCTGCGTTTCGCGCGCAAGGCATTCCAGAGCAATGCGTCCCTATCTGAGCCCAATTGCCTGCCGGCGCCTTTATTAGCTTTGATTTTCTGCGGCTGCAAGTCCTTGCGCAGCATCAATTGCTGCTCGCCGCGCAGAATCGGCCGGCACGCTTCGGTCAGCTGCAAGGCGCCAAAACGGTCAAAGTCCACAGCCACCAAGCCGCGCGCAACCAGTTGCCTGAACACCGAGTACCATTGTTTGTCGTCCAGATCAATGCCGATGCCAAATGTGGATTGTTTATCATGGGCAAAACTTTTAACCCGCTCTGTGGCCTTGCCCAGTAAAACATCAATTAAATAATTGACGCCGAAGCGTTGCCCGGTACGATAAATCCCGGATAACGCCTGTTGCGCGGCTTTGGTTCCATCCCACGTCTCTACCGGCTCCAGACAGGTATCGCAGTTGCCGCAGGGCTGTTCAAGAGTGTCGCCGAAATAGTTTAATAACGCTTGCCGCCGGCAATGAACCTGCTCGCACAAGGCCAGCATCGCGTCCAGTTTATGATATTCAATGCGCTTATGGGATTCATCGGCATTTGAACCTGCCAGCATTTGCCGCAGCGTGATGACATCCTGCAGCCCGTAAGCCATCCAGGCATTAGCGGCCAGCCCGTCCCGCCCTGCCCGGCCGGTTTCCTGATAATAAGCCTCAACGCTTTTAGGCAAATCCAGGTGAGCGACAAACCTGACATTGGGTTTATCTATGCCCATGCCAAAAGCAATGGTGGCAACAATCACCACACCCTCTTCCTTTAAAAACTGATGCTGATGCTTCTGCCGCAGATTAGCCGTCATGCCTGCATGATAAGCCAAGGCCTTAATGCCTTTGGTTTTCAGCCATTCAGCCGTTGCTTCAACTTTTTTACGCGATAAACAATAAACGATGCCGGCATCGCCGCCATGTTCAGTCTTAATAAAATCAATCAATTGTTGCCGGGCATTTTGTTTCTGGACAATACGGTAACGGATATTGGGGCGGTCAAAACCGCTGAGAAAAAGCCTGGCCTGTTCCAGGCCCAGGCGCAATTTAATTTCTTCCCGGGTTTTATCGTCCGCGGTTGCCGTCAGCGCGATGCGCGGAACTTCAGGAAACCGCTCATGCAGCATGGAAAGCTGCAAGTAATCAACCCTGAAATCATGCCCCCATTGAGATACGCAATGCGCCTCATCAATTGCAAACAAGGCAATCCGTATGCGTTCAAACAACGCTGACGTTCTGGCTGATGTCAATCTTTCCGGGGCGATATAAAGTAAATCCAGCTCGCCATCAAGCAGCATCTGCTCGGTTTGCCGCACCTCTTCCATCGTTAAGGTTGAGTTGAGAAAGGCGGCTTTTACGCCCAGCTGGAGCAGCGCGCTCACCTGATCCTGCATTAAGGCTATCAAAGGAGAAATCACTATACCGACACCGGGCCTGATCAATGCCGGAATCTGATAGCACAATGATTTGCCGCCTCCCGTCGGCATTAATACCAATGCATCCTGACCCGCCAACAGCTGCTCGATGACTTCCCGTTGCTGGTCTCTAAAACTGGCATAGCCAAAAACGGTTTTGAGTATTTCAGTCGGCTTGCTATCCACAGTATCCGTCTCGCTACGATTATATTTCTTCGATCAGCCAATATCTTTATAATAGACCGATTATACAGGACTATAGGGAACCAACGCCTCCGCCATGACTAATTTGCAAAATAAGCTTTCAACGCGCCTGGAACAACTTCTGTCAAATGGTCATCAACACCTGCTCTGTGGAGGCCTCAAGGGAATTGAAAAAGAAAGCCTGCGAATATCCAAAGACGGTTTTATTGCACAAACACCCCATCCCCAGGCATTAGGCTCCGCACTGACGCATCCCTTTATCACCACGGATTATTCCGAGGCCCTGCTTGAATTAATTACGCCGCCGTTTGCAAATATAAAAGATACGCTGAAATATTTGCACGATATTCACGGGTTTGTTTATGCCAATCTGGATAATGAAATATTATTGGCGGCAAGCATGCCGTGCGGCATCGATGGCGATGAAAGCATTCCCATCGCCGAGTACGGCTTGTCTAATATCGGCCGTATGAAACACGTTTACCGGCACGGCTTATGGCATCGCTACGGCAGGACCATGCAGGCCATCGCCGGCATCCATTTTAATTATTCCGTACCGGAAGCTCTGTGGCCGGCATTGAGCGAACAGGAAAATAGTCCTCTAACCCTGAGACAATTTACCGCAGACGCCTATTTTGGCTTAATCAGGAATTTTCAGCGGATAGGCTGGTTAATTCTGTATTTATTCGGCGCATCGCCTGCCATCTGCAAAAGCTTTTTTAAAAGCCGCCCTGCGCTGATGGCGGAATTTGAAGAGTTCGACAGTTGCACCCTTTATCACCCTTATGCGACCTCTTTACGCATGAGCGATATCGGCTACAAAAGTAAAAACCAGGCTGATTTGGAAATAGATTACAACTCCATAGACGGCTATGTTGCCAGCCTGAGTAAAGCCATTGCCACACCGTATCCCGAGTATGAAAAAATCGGCATCGTGGTTGACGGTCAATATCGTCAGCTTAACAGCAATATCTTGCAGATTGAAAACGAATTTTACAGCACGATCCGGCCCAAACAAATTACTGAATCAGGCGAAAAACCGACCCTGGCTCTTAAACGCCGGGGTTTGCGTTATATAGAAATGCGTTCGCTGGATCTGGATTTGTTTAATCCTATCGGCATAGACGAAGATAAGGCGCGTTTTATAGAAGCGCTTTTGCTCACCTGCCTGTTCACGGACAGTGCAAAAATTTCGCAACAGGAACACCGGATCAATAATGCCAATCAACTGGCTGTAGCGCATTTTGGCAGAAAGCCGGGGCTAAAACTGGACAAAAACAACCAAAAGATTCTTTTACAGGACTGGGCCAGTGAAACTCTTGAGTCCATGAAGCCCGTTTGTGAGATCCTTGATAATAATGATTCGGGTAAGCCGTATAGCTCCGCCCTGCAACACCAGCAACCATTACTCCAAAATCCGGATTTAACCCCTTCGGCAAGAATTCTGGAGGCCATGGCCCGGCAGAAGGAAAATTTTGGCTATTTTGCATTACGCACCTCTGTTGAACATGCGCATTATTTTCGCCGACATAAGCTCAATGAAAGCACAAAACAAAAATTTATTGAAATGTCGAAGCTTTCCCATGTCCAACAAAACGAAATCGAACGCAAGGACCAGCTTCCTTTCGATGAGTTCTTAAAGCATTATTTTTCGCAGAAATAGTTATGACAACTTTGGATATTCAGCAACTGCAAAGCAGCCTGGCTCATAAAAATCCGCGCATAATACTTAAAAAAGCGCTGGAGTTGTTTGATAATATCGCCATCGCGTTCAGCGGCGCGGAGGATGTCGTGCTGATTGATATGGCAATAAACATCAGGAAGAATATTCAGGTTTTTTCCCTGGATACCGGCCGCCTGCATCCGGAAACCTACCGTTTCATCGAAAAAGTCAGAAAACATTATCAGCTAGACATAGAACTATTGACGCCCGATAGAGAGATACTCGATAACTTTGTTAAAACCAAGGGCCTGTTCAGTTTTTATACAGACGGGCATCAGGAGTGCTGCGGCATCCGTAAAGTTGAACCGCTAAAACGCAAATTGGCCCATCTGGACGCCTGGATTACCGGTCAGCGCAAGGACCAAAGCCTGGATACCCGGCAAGATATTCCTGAAGTGCAGATAGACACGGCGTTTTCCACTCCCGAGCATCGATTAATCAAATTTAATCCCTTGCTCAACTGGAGTTCCGCGCAGGTCTGGGATTATATAGACGCCTATCAGGTTCCCTATAATGAACTGCACGAAAGAGGGTTTATCAGCATCGGCTGCGAACCCTGCACTCGCCCGGTGCTGCCCAATCAGCACGAGCGGGCGGGCCGCTGGTGGTGGGAAGAGGCCACTAAAAAAGAATGCGGGCTGCATGCCGGAAATCTGAAAGATGAAGATACCAAGAAATCCCTTCTTGAGTAGCATTCCCAAAAACACCAACCTGCCGCGCTAAAAGCTGCCTAACGTTAAAGTAGGGAGCGTATCGCCGGGGACTTTGCCCGAAATGGGTGGGCTTGAGCGTTGAACTGGGCAGGTTTACTTTCAGCTATACACAACGAAAAATGTTTTAAGCTTTTGTTCATTCATAATGCGTCCACATTCGCAAAATACGAACGACTTTTTCCTGTATGTATATTTCATAAACGAGACGGTGTTGAATATTGATTCGTCTTGAATAAGCTCCGGTAAGGTCTCCGACCAGTTTTTCATACGGCGGTGGATTTTGGAATGGGTTCTTTTCAAGAATAGCCAATAACTCTTGAGCCTTCTGCTTTAACCCGCTTGCCGATAGCTTCTTCGCGTCTTTAAGAGCTTGTTTGGCAAAAACTATCTGCCAACTCACCAATCAAGTTCCTTCGCGCTTTCCGCGAGGGGAGCTGCCATGCCTTCTTTGATGGACTCGCGCAAGCCTGGGACGGATAGAAGGTAAAGCGTTTCCTGAATGGCGCTCCAGTCTTCGGAGGAAATAAGCACAGCAGAGCTGCGCTTGCCTGTAATAATGATGGGTTCGTGAGATTCTGCCGCTTCATCAATAAGCCGGTACAAATTTGCGCGAGCTTCGCTGGCTTTGAGTGTTTGCATAAAATGGCTCCTATGAAATAAGGAAATAAGGAAATAAGGGTACGCTTTAACGTACGCAATGTCAACACGTTTGCAGAGTTGCCCAATATTCCAACAGCTTGTTGCTGATTATCTAGCTGTTTGAACTTCTCAAATATTCTATGATATTGCTGTAAGTTTTCGAATGAGTCAGACATTGCCTGATTTGTTTGCCAATTTCATAAGTTTCCTTTTAACGACTAACGTTTGAATTAACGGGCGCGTTAGCGCGTCACAGTTGAATGAATTGTTAGGCATTAATTGGAACCTGACCAGTTGGCTGCCCATTGGTGGAGAGCAACGGAGTTAAGATGGAAGCCATTAAATCGGTTTGAATCTGATTCATCTCATCTGCTAGCTTGTACATATCGCTAAGTGAGACAGGTATAGGTTTCTCAAGTCGCTCGTATCGCTCAATGAATAGCTTCCCAACCGCTGGTGCTCCGTCTTGGATTGTCCATACTTGATGAATGTATACTGCTCGGCGGTCAAAGACACTTTTGATCTTTGTGTTGATTAGTGCCGCCTGATCTTTCAAGTGGGGTGTCTTGCACTCAATCAGCGCCTTTAGCATCTCCATCAGTTCACTTATTCGAGCCTTCCCTGTGAAGGCTCGACCGGTGACGCTGTCCAAACCGGCGATATGCCAAATCACAGTTCGAATGAGAACCTCGATGCTGGACGAGCTGACAGCAATTTGGCCAATTGCTTCTTGATATGCCTTGGGTGGCCACGTCCAGTTTCGCTGAGTAGATCCACTTCTAAGGATATCCAGAACCAGCGGGTCTTGTGGGCTTGTGCTCGCAATTTCCTGTGCCTGTTCGGCTGTTATGGCGATCATGTTTTCGTTCCCATAGCTGTCTTGAGAGCCATCGGCCTCAAATGGGAATACTTGCCACTTTTCAGGGATGAGTTTTTTATAGTATTTCATGCTCATATTTGATTGAACATCGTCCAATTGCCTAACGCAAAGGTAAGGGACGCGCCACTAAAGGACGCTCAGCGAAGCCACCGAACCTTGATAAAAACCAAACTTCAAAATCGCCAACGGGCAGCGCGTCCCTTTGACCGACTTGTTAGGCTTTGAATTAGTCACTGAAGCCAATAATAAAATTACGAAGAGCATCTGCAATATCACGACGATTCAAATATGTATAGTATCTATCACCGTCTATTTCTGTGTAATTCTTATTTTTGTCTATAAGTTGATAATCCATAGCACCACACCAGTCGTTAATACGGGCATATCCTGGAGACCGTGGAATTATATTGTCTTTACCGGGTGCGCAGTGCTTAGCCAAGTTAATTCTAAGAAGTTCAATGGCTCGAAATATTTCCTCGATACCATCCCAAACATTATTTATGCGTTCACGATATTTTGCGTCGTTTTGAAACCTCAACATCTGCTCTTTTCGTATTTCTACAGTTAGATTCTGAGGATCATCAACCATACTGCTAATTTTTGGTTTAATTCCGCCATTTCTTTGCAATTTTTCAAATTCAAATTTTCTATCGCGCCACATGCGCAAAACTTCATAAACTGCGTAAATCCACATTTGAGAAAGAGCTGATACTGCCATTGTAGAATCAGGTGTTCTCTCTATTTCATTGTATTCTCGCAACAGGGTGTACTCATATTGGGTGATTAGTTGATCGACTAAGCCAACATTCATTGCTTGCATACCCAAAAAGACATCATCCTCAAAAAAAGATAACTTTTTTAGTCCTGTTGGAATAATCGAAAAATTGATTTCATCTAAGTTTTGATAAGAATCGAAACTACCATGAAATTTGTGAGATATAAAATCCATATTTAAAATTCGTGATCGCTATTTGAGGGTGACTTTGACCTCGTAGCCTCTACCTGTTGGCCAATCTTCCCGCACTATATCTACCGTGGCATTTCCGATTTTTTGTGATGTGTTGCTGCCTTTGGTTATGGCATCAATTAGCTTCTGAGATAATTGCTTTCCCGTTTGCTTATTGCCCAAAATTTTCGCAGCTTTTAAAAGTTCTTGATGCGCCGAAGATGCAGATGTTCTATCGTTGACGTTCAACATTAGATTTACCTGCACAACTGAGTTGTTATTTCCTTCAACGTAGAAGGCGATGTTGTTGGCTAACGGAAATCCAGAACCAATTTGTTTGTAATCAGATGAGCAACCGAATTCTTGGTCATATTCGTTTTTCCAACCACTGGTTGCTAAACCAAAATCATTGAGAAGGATACAAGCTTGGGATGGTGCTGTGTTTAATAGCTCGGCACTAGCCACGTTGATGGTGCAAAAGAACAAGATAAATACTGCAAATGAGCGCATATGATTATTTCCTTAAGTGGACTACAGCAAAATTAATAATGGGTTACTTTACCGTTACTACAATGCGTCCACCCACATCTTCCACTTCGTAGCCATACTGGTAGCCATTACAATAAACGTGATACCCTCTTTTGCCGCTCCAACTAAATGGAACTATCGAATCCACATCTACAACATCGCATCTATATCCAGCCGCTTGAATAGCGGCTTGAAGCGCGGATGCGTTAGATGCGTAAACCATTGATGACATAGGGGATAGCGAAACTACAAATAACGCTTTCACGACGCACTTCTTTTGTTGCTTGTTCATCATCTTCTCCGTAATAAGGCCTAACGTTAAATAGGCACCTATTTAGTTTAGGCGAATATGTATATTTAACAACGGTGTATTATCACTTTTAACTCTTTAATATGTTGTTGATATTATTCAACCCGGTTTTGCATAAAAGCCCTACTATGCAAAGAAAATACCCCTCCAAACTCCCTTGCTCAATTTTGCGATCGTATCCGCGTCAAGCCAGTAATTTCCGAAAAATAAAAGGTGCGATTATAAAAATTCGTCTTCGCCTTCATTTTCGCCATTCCCTGACACCGGCTCGCCTGGAATCTTCTTTTCTTCCATCGCCCATTCGCCCAGATCGATTAATTTACAGCGTTCGCAACAGAAGGGCTTAAATTGCTGGTCGGCAGTCCAGGGAACGGGACGTTTACAAGTCGGGCATTTTACAATGAGCGGCTTGCCGGAGGATGACATCAGAACAGACAACAGGTTAAGGCAAAAGGAATATCATCCTGACTTTGTATGGGCCGTTTGTCATCAGAAGACGGTATCATAAATCTGATGCTGCAACGGTGTTTACCGCCGCTTATTTCTGCAAAACAGGGGATGGATTTGTCCAGACTTACCTTAATCAACTGATAAGGCAGGCTTCTATCCAGGGCAATCTGGAAAAAACCCGCCTCTGCAACCTCATCGGTAGAAGAATTGCTGTTACGTATAAAATTAAGTATAAGATCAATGGCTGTATGTATCTCTTCAAACGGGCTGCGCCAATGTTCCAGATCTTTCAAGCGATTGGATTCCGCCTGCTCCAGCCAGTAATGGAACTCGGGGAGATCAAAAGAACAGGTTCCTCCGGGGATTGAGCTGCGTTGGGCAATACTTTGAAACAAGTCGCTTTCCATTACATGGGCGCCGATTTTTCCTGTGGAAGCATAAAGTCTTTTGCTGGTGTGAGTTAATTGAGCGAGAAGCTGCTCCAGTTTTTCCGTGTCCACACTTTGATTGTCAGCAATTTTATTCAGCACATTTACATGACGATCCAGTTCTTTGAGTATTTCTGATTTAAGATCATTGCGTCTTAAAATCATAATGATATCAAGGAGAGTATTAATAGCAGCACGTGTATCTGCCACAGTTGCGCCCGACAGAAAATGATTGAATTGTTGAAAAAGCTGTTCGAGCCTAATGAAAACCCGGATTCGTTCATTGAGTGGAAATTCATAGGTGATTATGCTGTTCACAAATTAGTTCATCCTTTCAAAGGCTTAATGAATGATATAAATTGTGCAGTTTTTTAACCTGTTCTGCAAGTCTATAATCAGTTTCCGAATTGTCGATGATATCGTCGGCTTTTGATTTTCTGAAGGCGCGCGATACCTGGCTGTCGATTATTGACTGTATTCTTTGCAAAGACAAATTATCCCTGGATTTAACGCGCGCTATCTGTGCTTCAACCGGGCAATCCACGACCAGAATCCGGTCAACAAAGCGGGACATGCCAGTTTCCAATAATAAGGGAATGCAGATAATACAGTAGGGGGCATTCAGTTTTTCAATTTCGGACTGGATGGTTTTATAAACCAGAGGATGAAGAATGGCTTCCAGCTTCTGTTTCTTTTCGGGATTGGAAAAAACTTGTTCCCTAAGGTTGTTTCTGTTTAACGATCCATCCGGATTGAGTATGGATTCGCCAAATTCCTGCGTTATAACCACGAGCGCGGGCTGGCCTACTGCTACTAACTGATGGGCTACTTCGTCAGCGTCAATAACTGGCGTTCCAAGGTTTGCGAATAACCGGGCAACCGTTGTTTTGCCACAGCCTATGCCGCCGGTCAGTCCTATCTTTAGCATCAGTCAAAGACCTGCTGCCGATAAATAAAGCTGATTGATGCTGTTTCCCCACAATAGCGCTATCCATCCGGCAGCAGCTAAATAGGGGCCAAAAGGAATAGGAACATGGTAACTGCGCTTAACAAAAATGACCAGGGCTATGCCGATGACTGCACCGACCAGGGAGGATATTAAAATAATAACAGGCAGAAATTGCCAACCCAGCCAAGCGCCTAATAAAGCCAACAATTTAAAATCGCCATAGCCCATGCCTTCTTTACCAGTTGCCAGTTTAAAAAGATGATAAACGATCCATAAAATTATATAACCGGCAGTGGCCCCTATTATGCTGGAATGGGAGTCAGTAAATAAAGTGAACAGGCTTAAAAACAGCCCCAGCCAGAGCACCGGGACAGAGATGGCATCGGGCAGCAGCTGATGGTCTATATCAATAAAGCTCAGCGCAATAAGAGCCCAGGTCAATACTAAAGCAAAAACCGTTTGCGGCGTATAGCCAAAATGCCAGGCAACTATGGCTGAAGTTACGGCAGTAAAAATTTCTATAAGCGGATAACGCAAGGAGATAGGACTGCGGCATTGTGCGCATTTGCCTTTTAAAAAAACATAGCTGATCACCGGAATATTCTGGTGCGGCTTAATGGGCGCGCTGCATTCAGGGCAGCGGGATAAGGGAAAAACCAGATTGAAAGGCTCTTCTTTCGATTTAAGCCTACTGTCTGGGCTGATTTGCAAATATTCCGTACATTCATTGCGCCAGCTTTGCTGCATCATTATCGGCAGTCTATAGATAACGACATTGAGAAAGCTGCCTACCAGCAAGCCGATAGCACCAGCCAAGGCAGCGATGAGACCGGGTGAATTTATTAAAAGAATACCGATCTGTTGCATTAGGCGTTTTTTAAAAAAGCAATAATTTCAAGTAATATAACCAGTAATATAACTGTAAAAACAATTAGCCAACAGCTGCGCCCATTTTGAATATCGGTAAATACATGGCGACAATGAGACCGCCGACCAGTATCCCTAAAATAACCATAATAATCGGCTCCATCAGGCTGCTTAAATTATCAATGAGATTGTCCACTTCTTCTTCATAAAAATCAGCAACTTTAGCCAGCATGGCATCCATAGACCCTGACTCTTCGCCGATCGCAACCATTTGCTGCACCATATGCGGGAAAAGGTTGGCCTGACTCATGGCAAACTGTAGTCGTTGACCTGTCGCCACCTCTTCGCGCATTTTTAAAACAGCGTCCGCGTAAATAATATTGCCGCAAGCGCCGGCTACAGATTGCAGAGCTTCAACGAGCGGGACGCCGGCTGCGGACATGGTGGATAAGGTTCGGGCAAAACGGGCAATGGCGGATTTGTTAATAATCTGTCCCACCACAGGTATTTTTAGTAAGGTCTTGTCCAGGAAGTGATTAAATTGCCGCGAACGTTTTTTGAAATAGCCAAAAGTATAAACAATGCCGAAAACGATACCAATGATAATCCACCAGAATTTTTGCATCCATTCGGACATATCAATAACCATTCGGGTGAAAGCCGGCAAGTCGGCGCCAAAGCTTTTGAAAAGATCTTCAAATACAGGCACTACAAAAATCAGAAGAATGGCGGTTACGATAAAAGCCACTACCACCACAGCAATAGGGTAAGTCAGAGCCTTTTTGATCTTTTTCTTCATTGACTCGGTTTTTTCTTTATAAGTAGCGATTTTATCCAGCAGTGTTTCCAGCACCCCGGCCTGCTCGCCCGCCTCTACCAGGTTACAAAATAATTCATCAAAATACAGCGGCCTTTTATTAAGTGCTTCGGCTAACGTGTCCCCGCCTTCAATATCTGCTTTAATGCCGGCCAAAAGTACCTGCATACCGGGATTTTCATGGCCTTTGCCGATAATATCGAAAGACTGTACCAAAGGCACGCCGGCTCCGAGCATAGTAGCCAACTGCCTGGAAAAAATTGCGATATCGCCGGGGGAAATAGCTTTGGTTTTTGCGCTGAACAGCGGCTTGGGTTTTTTACTGATTTTAGTGATGCGGTAGCCCTGTTTTCTTAACTCCGTCTTGGCTACTGTTTCGCTTTTGGCTGACAGTGCTCCTTTGGTTTTTTTTCTGTTTTTATCCATCCCTTCCCAGATAAAATCTATTTGTTCAGTTTGTTCTGCCATTGTTATTCCTTGGTTACCCGGTCAATCTCTTCCAGGCTGGTAATCCCCAGACGAATTTTATTTAATCCTGAGGCCCGTAAATCGTTTATTCCTTCCGCCCTGGCCTGCTCTGCCAATTGCATGGCGTTACCGCCTTCAAGTATCAGTGCCCGCATTTTTTCGCTCAAGGTCATAACCTGATAAATGCCGACACGGCCTTTATAGCCATTGGTGCAATACTCGCAACCTACAGGGCCAAATATTTTTAGAGTTTTCAACTCCTCTTGGTTAAAACCGGCTGAGGTAAGAATATTATCCGGAAAGTCGGCTGGGGCCTTGCAATGTTCACATAAACGACGGGCCAGACGCTGCGCCATAATCAGGTTGATGGCAGAAACAATATTGAACGGCGCAATGCCCATTTGCATCAGTCGGTTTAATGTTTGCGGCGCATCATTGGTATGTAAGGTTGACAGTACCAGATGCCCTGTTTGCGCGGCTTTGACGGCAATCTCGGCGGTTTCCAGATCCCGGATTTCGCCGACCATGATCACGTCGGGATCCTGGCGCAGGAAAGCCCGTAAGGCGCCGGCAAAGGTTAAGCCGGCCTTGACATTCATATTAACCTGGTTGATGCCTTCCACGGTGATTTCGACCGGATCCTCGGCAGTAGAGATATTACGTTCAATGCTATTGAGAATATTCAAACCGGTATAAAGCGTAACAGTTTTACCGCTGCCGGTCGGCCCGGTGACGAGCACCATGCCGTAAGGCTTATTAATGGCATGGAGAAAAAGTTTTTCCTGCTCCGGCTCAAACCCCAGTTTTTCGATGCCCAGCTGGGCGCTGGTAGGATCTAAAATGCGCAGAACGACTTTTTCGCCAAATAATGTAGGACAGGTACTCACACGAAAATCAATCGCACGATTTTTGGACAGAATCATTTTGATACGGCCGTCCTGCGGAATCCGGCGTTCGGCGATGTCCATTCTCGACATGACTTTAATTCTGGATATAATCCTGCTGGCTACATTGACCGGCGGGCTGGCCACCTGATAGAGAATGCCGTCGGCTCTGAAGCGAATACGGAAATTTTTTTCATAAGGCTCCATATGTATATCGGAAGCTCCTTTCTTGATGGAGTCCAGCAGGATTTTATTAACAAAGCGAACAATCGGCGCATCGTCAATATCGGAGTTGACATCCTCCTTGGCTGCATCAACATCGCCTCCGGTAATATTCAGATTATCCAGATCCTCATCGAGCAGGTCGGCGATTGAAGTATCAATAGCTTCTAAAGCTGTTTCGATAGCCTTAACCAGCTTGTCTTCTTCAACCAGAATAGTTTCCGGATTGAGCCGAATCTGAAACTTAATAGCGTCCAGCGCCTGAAAATTAGTCGGATCAGAAAGCGCAATAAACAATGTTTTTCCGCGCGTAAACAGGGGCAGCACATGGTATTTGCGTATCAGTTTTTCATTGACCAGTTTTACCGGCAGGCTGCGGCAATCAATCGCGTCCAGATCAAAAAAAGGCAAACCGAATTCAATGGAGGCTTTCGATGCGACAGCCTTACTGTCGATAAGCTTGTTGGCGACGAGGTAACTAATTAAAGGGATATTCTTTTTTTTCGCTTCCTTGATATGTAGTTGAGCATCGGTTTCAGTCAGCAAGCCATCCTGAATCAGGCATTTTGCAAGACCACTGAAATAAAAATCTGTTGATGCGCTAGCCATGTACTATTCAATAAATTCAGGTATTTTAAAAATATAGGTGACAAAAGCTTAAGATTCAAGCTTTAGGACTAATAAAGCTTTTCCGTCCTAAGCCCTTGCCTTTTGCTTTTTATTTGCTGCTTATCTTTATAAGCACGGATTTTATAAGGCACGAATTTTTTTCTGCTGTTCTTCAAGGTTATGAAGCGAAAAACGTAAATCGCCCAGTTTTAATTTTTCCTTTCCGATCACTTCTGCGGGCGCTTTATCTATAAATGCCGGGTTGTTTAATTTGCCCTCGATTCTCGGCAGGTCGTTTTTGATTTTTTGTATTTCTTTTTCGAGCCGTGTGAGTTCGGCGTTTTTATCGATTAAACCGGCCATTGGAATCAGGATTTTCATATCGCCGACTAAAGCAATCGCTGATTCCGGCGCAGGCTCATCACTGTCCAGCCAGCTTATCGATTCCAGCCGGCCCAGTTTTTGTAAATAAATCCGGCTCTCGGTCAAGCTGTTCAGGTCAGATGCCGAGCCATTCTGCACTAGTACATGCAGCGGTTTACCAGGAGCAATATTCATTTCGCCGCGGATACGGCGAACGCCAAGAATAAAAGCCATAATCCAGTTGACTTCTCTGAGTGCGTTCAAATCAATTTTGGCCTCATCCGCTACCGGGTAAGGCTGCAACATGATGGAATCAGCGCTGATACCTGCAAGCGGCGCCACTCGCTGCCAGATTTCTTCGGTAATGAACGGCATCAACGGGTGAGTCAAACGCAGCACGTTTTCCAAAACCGTCAGCAAAGTGCTGCGGGTGCCCCGCTGCAAAGCAGCATCACCGGATTGCAGGGAAATTTTTGCAAATTCAAGATACCAGTCGCAGTATTCATTCCAGATGAATTCATAAATGGCCTGAGCCGCCAGATCAAAACGGTAGTTATCGATAGCATTGACGGTTGCAGCTATTACCTGATTGAGTCTGGCGATAATCCAGCGATCGATTTGCGTATATTGACAAGGCCTATCCGACAGCCCGTTATCCTGCGCTTCCGTGTTCATTAATACATAACGCGCCGCATTCCAGAGTTTATTGCAGAAATTGCGATACCCTTCAGTCCGGGCCAGATCAAAGCGAATGTCGCGGCCGGTAGAAGCCAGTGCTGCGAAGGTAAAACGCAAGGCATCGGTACCGTAGGAAGAAATGCCCTCAGGAAAATGTTTTCGGGTATCCTGTTCAATTTTCTTGGCCAAGTGCGGCTGCATCATGCCGGAAATGCGTTTTTCCACCAATGCCTCCAGCTTAATGCCATCAATCAGATCAATCGGATCGAGCACATTGCCTTTGGATTTGGACATTTTTTGGCCTTCGGCATCACGAACCAGACCGTGTATATAGACTTCCCTGAACGGCACCTCGCCCTGGAATTTCAGCCCCATCATGATCATTCGGGCCACCCAGAAGAAGATAATATCAAAGCCCGTGACCAGTACGCTGGTCGGATAATATTTCGCCAGTTCTTCAGTATTATCCGGCCAGCCCAGGGTGGAAAAAGGCCAAAGCGCTGATGAAAACCAGGTATCCAGCACATCTTCATCCCGTTTAAGCGGATAGTCTGCCGGCAAGCTGTGTTTTCCCCGGATTTCCTGTTCGGAGCGGCCCACATAAATATTGCCCTGATTGTCATACCAGGCCGGAATGCGATGTCCCCACCATATTTGCCTGGAAATACACCAGTCCTGAATATTGCGCATCCAGTCAAAATAGGTGTTTTTCCAGTTGTCAGGAACAAATTTGATATCGCCGTTTTCCACAGCGGCGATGGCAGGCGCCGCCAGAGGTTCGACTTTGACATACCACTGGTCGGTCAGCAGCGGCTCAATAACGCTCCCGGAACGGTCGCCTTTGGGCACCATTAATTTGTGATTAACGACTTTTTCCAGAAGACCCTGGGCGTCAAGATCGGCAACAATCTGTTTACGTGCTTCAAAGCGGTCAAGGCCAGAATACTTAGGCGGAATCAGTTGATCCTCATCGGCTTCATTGTTTCTGATTTGAGCATCAATAGTAAAAATATTAATCAGACCGCCATTAGGCAGCGCCTGAATTTCTGACCTGTCGCGATGACGCAGCCATACATCGTAGTCATTAAAATCATGGGCAGGGGTAATCTTGACGCAACCGGTGCCAAATTCGGGATCAACATACGGATCAGCGATAAGAGGAATCTTGCGGCCTGTTAACGGCAGTTCCACGAATTCACCCAGCAGATGCCTGTAACGGTCATCATTCGGATGTATGGCTACGGCCGCATCGCCCAGCATGGTTTCAGGACGCGTGGTGGCGACAATTAAATAACCCTGACCATTAGCCAAGGGATAACGCATATACCACATCGAGCCATTTTCTTCTTCTGACAGAACTTCCAGATCAGATACGGCGGTATGCAGGACAGTATCCCAGTTGACCAGGCGTTTGCCGCGATAAATCAGGCCTTCTTCATAAAGCCGGATAAAAACTTCCTGAACCGCAGCAGACATGCCTTCATCCATGGTAAAACGCTCCCGGCTCCAGTCCAGAGACGCGCCCATGCGACGAAGTTGACGGGTGATCGTGCCGCCGGATTCTTCCTTCCATTGCCAGATTTTTTCGATGAATTTTTCACGGCCGTAATCATGCCGGTTTTTATCTTCCTCACTAATCAAACGCTCTACTACCATTTGCGTGGCGATGCCGGCATGATCAGTGCCAGGCTGCCACAGCGTGCTATCGCCTTTCATGCGATGGTAGCGCGTGAGCGCGTCCATGAGAGTATCCTGAAACGCATGTCCCATGTGCAAACTGCCGGTGACGTTGGGAGGCGGAATCATGATGCAATAGGGTTTACCTTCCGGTTTGGCGGCAAAGTAGCCATTTTTTTCCCAGATTTTATACCAGCGTTGTTCAATAGAATGCGGATCGTATGTTTTTTCCATGTAAAAATGGCTCGGTAAAAGTAAAAAGTCAGGGTTGCCAAGATTGGGCAAGTCAGGGTCTTAATTCAGCACGCCTGGCACTGATACAAAAGCCTGGAAATAATAAGCTTTATGATTCTTGGCTTGAGCAGGAATTTTTTGTTCAATTTGCCTGAGTATTCCTGGCTATAGTTTATGGGGCTAGCGGATTTTATCCTTATATTATCTTTTCCAGCCAGGGAAAAGAAGTATTGCTGCTTAATAACAATTAAGCAATTTTACCGACTAAAACTAAATTATTTCTCTATTCGGGGATGAATATTTTGAAATTAAGATGTCAGTCATCAATTGATACTAATTGATGACTGACAGAAAGCAAATTACTTTTCAACTCTTTATTTTCAAATATTTCTGGAAACCAGCCTGAACGAGTTTATATTATGACCAGTATTAAAAAACAGTAGCCACTTTCTTTATAGTCATAGTAATGGCTACAAGAAGCACTATTGCCTTTGCCGAAGAACAGCTAATAGTTCGGCAAAAGTCTTGGAGACACAATTAAGTATTGTGAAAAGGCTTTAGCTGAAGTAAACACGAGTGATTTTGCTGCAGCTCAACTGCATTTGAAAGCCAGGCGCGAAACCTCTGCTCAAATTACAGCCAACGCAATAATTGTAAAACAGGGAAATGGCAGTGTTACTCAGGGAATGATACAGGCCAGAAAAGGCAGCGAGTAACAGAAAATAGCGGTAATAAAACACCCGCAAAGGTGGATAAAATAAATATTTAGGAAAAGATATTTACCAAAGCACCTTAAGCTTCTGCATGACCTTTCTGACCTGTACGTTGGTTCAGCGTAAAATCCTTATAGAATATTACCTGTGTTTGTAACATTATTATGGTTTATACCGTTATGCAGGGGACGGATCAGGCTGTGGGTTTCGCCTTGCCCTCAATCGCGTCACATTAACCGGTCGTTTACTGTAACAACACATGCGGGTGCAAAAATGAAACTGACGATCGGCAAGTTGGGCAAACCATCCGCTAACACCAGCGCATCGTTTTACTGGATGAACCCGGCAAACCCTTTAGCGGTTACCGGCATTATCCGCCCCA
>NZ_CADCXN010000042.1 GCF_902806695.1 Candidatus Methylobacter favarea
TGACGTTTTTCTTCGTCGGTCAAATTGACTTTATATTTAATGGCGGGCATGACACTAAACCTCGTTGCGTCAAAGCCAATAGTCATACCATAAATTATCCCTTCGCTTCAACATGACTGACTACTAGGATCTATTTCATCAATAATGATTGTGGTTGATCTTAAATCTTTGCCAAGCACTTCATATAATAATTCTGTAACTCCTTCTCTAACAAATCGAGGTCAGTAAAGTTTTTACCGATAAGGCATCCGGCAAAGCTACCGGATGACCCGCCTTAGACAAGCTGCTTTCGTTGGTACGAGAAGGCGATACGGTTGTGGTACAGAGTATGGACCGCTTGCGAGGAATCTGGATGACTTGCGACGATTGGCGCAGCAGTTAACCAAGCGCGGCGTATGCATCGAATTCATCAAGGAGTGCCTGACGTTCACCGGCGAAGATTCGGCGATGGCTAATTTATTGCTGTCGGTCAGAGGGGTGTTGCAGAGTTCGAACGGGCTCTGATCCTTGAATGGCAGCGCGAAGGCATTGCATTGGCTAAACAGCGCGGCGCTCACAGGGGGCGTAAAAAAGCGTTATCGACCGAGCAAATAGAAGAGTTACAAAAGCGAGCCGGCACGGGAGAACAGAAAGCAAAGTTGGCCCGCGAGTATGGCATTAGCCGCGAAACGCTGTACCAATACCTGCGAACGGATAACTGACCATGCCTCGTCGCAGTTTGCTGACGCCAGCCGAGCGTGTGACCTGCTTGCCTTTCCGACTACTGACGACAACCTCATTTAGCATTACACATTATCCGAATCCGACCTGTCGGTGATTCGGCAACGGCGCAGCAATCACAACCGCCTCGGTTTCTCCGTACAGTTGTGTTATTTGCGCTATCCTGGTTTCGCCGTGCCAACCAATACGGAACCGCTTGTGTCCCTGCTGCTATTATCGGTAACCAGTTGCGTATCGAGCCGGACGTCTGCCCGCAATATGCCTAACGAACGGAGACTCGGCGTGAGCATCTGTTGGAATTGCAGGTGTGGCCTAATCTGACACCATTCGCTGCCGCCGACTACCGGCGTTTGTTCACCCAGGTGCCCCGCGAAGCTTAGCGTACGATTTTTTCCGTTTCGTAACTGCATCTTCTAAGTCATGGCTTTTATTGACTCTACGCCTTTGAAAATCTGCAACAATATTGGTATCCCGACCTAAAACTGATGAGTCAGGCCGGGGAACCGATGGGATTCATGTGAGACATGACAACTTCATTGGCACGGCAAGGGTCGGCCATTATGTTAAGCATTTTTTATGCACAGTAAATTGGTGCTGAAAGGTTTATAGCTTGTATTGTGGGGTTTAAAGTTTGAGCACAGTACCGGTCTCGACTTGGCAATCTTGCTCCCTCTCAGAAAACTGTGATAAAGTCAATACCCTAGGCAGGCTGCATACCCTCCAGCGCTAGCTACGCAATATCCTGCACACGCCCTAGGTCTTGGTTTATTTTAACTATCTGATCAAGTGCCGATAGGCGGAAGAAACTGCAGAACATGCCTGGACTCGCGCATCTGAAACGGTCGATGAGACTGAACCACATTGCCATTGAAGAACTCGATGAACCTGTGGTAATCCGCTTCCTTGATAAACATTTGCCAAACTGCGATTACACACGACCTATTTTTCCTGTGTGCCTATATATCAACGCGGCTTGAGGATTTTTTTACCTGTTCTGCGTGAGCGGGGTGTTATAGCATTGCGGATATTTCAGCCGATCGGGTTGATGCGCAAGTCGAGCGCTTTGATGATTACCTGCGCAATATGCAACGCTTAGCTAGTAAAACGCGCCGTAGTTAACGGCGTGTTGTGCTTAGATTTTTACAGGCTCGCTTAGTAGTTCAGAGGTTGTGTTCACGACCTTATGAGCTGACGTTATACGTCAGTTTATTGCCAAGCAGCTAAAAAACGTGGCACTATCTATGCAAAAGCCAGCTTGGTCGCTCACCACTCCCTGCACAGTGGAATTTCGCAATTTTACCGAAAACGCCTACCCTCGATGAGATGAATCGCCTGCTGAATGTTTCCCTCCTGAGCTTTCCTCCGTCATCGTGATTAGGCAGTAGTCCGTTGCGCCTTGGACCGGAGGCTGCAAACCACTGAATATGCATTGGCCAACATTGACTGCCAAGCCGATACGGTAACACTACCAAGTACCAAGTAGATTCTCGAGTACATGCTGCCGCTACCATAAATCCTAATCGTTAAAATGGATAATGATGATAGGGAACGACATCCAGGACTTCTCCAAGTCTGTGTTTGGACTGAAGATCGCGCCAATAGGCTGCGGTCAGGATTTCTTTATGCCAGCGCATGAATAATTGATAAAGATCATCTTTAAATCCCAGAAAGGCAATGAATTGCTCCGGGAAAATATCGTTTTCCGCCACATAAAACCAGGCTTCCGAGCTCATTTCTTCCTGGTCGTTACCGGCATCGGGAAGATCGCGGAAATTGCAATCCGTTACCATGCACAGCTCATCATAATCATAAAAAATCACCCGGCCGCGGGCACTGACGCCAAAATTCTTTAATAACAGGTCACCGGGGAAGATATTGCTTAACGCCAGATCCCGTATCGCCTGTCCATAGTCATAAACAACTTTTTCCGCCGCTTTTTGATCAGCGCTTTGCAAAAACAGATTCAAAGGCGTTAACCGGCGCTCGATATAGCAGTGCTTGAAAATAATATTTTCGCCTTCCAGCAGAATACTATCTCGCGCTTCTGAGTCAAGTTCCTCAAACAGCGATTTCTCAAAATGGCTGCGCTCGAATTTTAAATACTGAAATTCCTGGGCATCCGCGAGTCTGCCGGCTCGATCATGTTCGAATACCTGTTTATAACGCGCCATGACATCATTGCGTGAAACCGATTTAGGCGGCGCGAATTTATCCCGGATGACTTTAATTACTATGTCATGCGTGGGCAGGGTGAATACGATCATTACCAGGCCTCTTTCACCCGGCGCATGGATAAATTGCTCATTATGTTTTTCCATGTGCCGTAACAGATTGCGGAAGCGATCGGTTTTCCCCTGTTTTGCACGGCCCAGCACAGTAAACAGATCGCCTGCAGTTTTGTGCGGCAGCAAGGATTTTAAATAAACCACAGCATCACTGACTGTTTCAAGATCTGCCTGAAAATAAGAACGGGTATAACTGAATAACACGCTGACATCTGTTATTGTCATCATTACCACATCTGCGAAAATACCGTCAGGAGTATTTTTTAGCGCTATAACCAGCGGGGACGAGGATGTGCCGCAAACTACCCTGCCAACCAGGTAGGCGCGGGTAATCTGGAAAAAGACCGCTTCCAGTATCTCCACTTTATCGATAGCACCCTTTATCTCCAGCTCATATTCAGTAACTTGCCGGACAATAAAAGCTATATCGCCAGCTTTATCCTGGTAAGGCGTGGCAAAGGCAAAATCCTCCAGCAAACGGTCAAACAAGCTTTGCAAACCTTCATCCGTGCGATAATAGATACGACTTTTAATGGCGTGAGGAATTTGGGGAAGCGGAGAATGATTGAGCGTGACGAACTCGACCTCGGGATCGACCCCGACGGTAGTAAATATTCTGCGCGTGATGGAATTGAAAAAGGTTTTGGTAAATTCGGAGTCAATATAATCCGTCAAGAGCGGTTCAAAACATTGTTTGATGGCTTTCCATAAAGGCTTGTCCCGTGACAAATAGCCTAGTCGGCGCTTCAGTTCGGTGACAGTCCGGTTAACGAATAGATTATATAACTCAATACGTTCGACGGAATCGCGCTGGCTTCCTTTCCAATCGCAATTTTCGAAACGCCGTTGCGCGCGTTGCGTAACGAGTCTGAACTCAAGGTTATATTCATTAAAGGCGTCACGTATGGCCTTTGCGCATTCCAGTGTTAAAAGCTTCATGCTGATAGCCTGGAGTCACAAACTAGGAGACATAGCAGGAGCATTAAATATTCTCAATCAACACATCGGCAAATTCGCTGCATTTGACTTCCGTGGCGTTTTCCATGAGGCGGGCAAAATCATAAGTCACCCGTTTGCTGGCGATAGCGGCATCCATGGCTTTAAGGATAGCGTCAGCGGCCTCGTACCAGCCCATATAACGCAGCATCATTTCACCGGAAAGGATTAATGAGCCGGGATTGACTTTATCCAGATTGGCATATTTGGGCGCTGTCCCGTGCGTGGCCTCAAAAACAGCGGTGCCTGTCTGGTAGTTGATGTTGCCTCCCGGCGCAATGCCGATTCCGCCAACCTGCGCGGCCAGCGCATCGGATAAATAGTCGCCGTTCAGATTCAAGGTCGCGATAACATCAAAATCCTCTGGCCGGGTCAGGATCTGCTGCAGGGTAATATCGGCGATTGCATCCTTGATCAGAATACGGCCAGCGGCTAATGCTTCTTTCTGTTCCTTATTGGCCGCCGCCTCGCCCGATTCAGCGCGGGTTTTTTCCCATTGTTCCCAGGAGTAAGTCTGCTCCCGATATTCGCGGCTTGCAACGGCATATGCCCAGTTGCGAAATGCGCCTTCGGTAAATTTCATAATATTGCCTTTATGCACAATGGTTACGCTTTTGCGCTTATTGGCAATAGCATAATCAATAGCAGAGCGTACCAGGCGTTCAGTTCCTTCCTGTGAGACCGGTTTTATACCAATCCCCGACGTTTCAGGAAAACGGATTTTGCTGAATTGCGCTGGAAAATTCTCGCGCAATAAACGCAGGAAACGCTTGACGTCATCACTGCCTTGTTCAAACTCCACACCGGCATAAATGTCTTCAGTATTTTCCCGGAAAATGACCATATCGACGGCGGCAGGATTTTTTACCGGCGAGGGTACGCCTTGAAACCAACGCACCGGACGCAGGCACACATACATATCCAGTAATTGCCGCAAAGCCACATTTAAAGACCGGATGCCGCCGCCAATCGGCGTGGTTAACGGCCCTTTGATAGAAACCAGATAATCTCTGCAGGCAGCGACGGTTTCATCAGGCAGCCAGGTGTTGAACAAGCGGTTAGCTTTTTGTCCGGCATAAACTTCCAGCCAGTGAATTTTCCTTTGCCCTGAGTAAGCGCTGGCGACTGCCGCATCCAGAACCCGGACGGTAGCGCGCCAAATATCCGGGCCGGTGCCATCGCCTTCTATATAAGGAATAATGGGATTATCAGGAACGACAAGCTTGCCGTTTTCCATGGTAATGGAACTGCCATTCGGCGGGGATGTGAGGCTGGACATATATATAACTCCTGAGTTTATTATATTGAGTGTGCATTGCTGTCAACGTAAAGCTTTTAAATGTGAAGGAACCAGAGCTTTACTACCAATCGCTGCCTGTATCATAGCAAATGCATACGCGCTTGTCTTAGTGTTGAAAGCCTCATGCCTTGAGAGAGTTAAAGCTCTGGCAGGAGTATTTAATAGGTAATTTCGCTCATTGCATTACTCAATATTCCAGAATCTGTGTATTATTGTTTTTTGTTTATTAAACTGTGGAGATTTAAATGCACACTGTCACATTGATAAAAGGCGATGGGATTGGACCGTCCATTATGGACGAGGCCGTCAAGGTGATGGACGCCGCCGGCGCTCCGATTCACTGGCAGGAAGCCTATGCGGGACTGGCGGCGGTAGAGCGCTTCGGCACGCCGCTGCCGGAGCAAACCCTGGCCGCTATTGATCAGACCAAGCTGGCCTTTAAAGGCCCGTTGACAACCTCCATTGGCGGCAAAGGCTTTCGCAGCATTAATGTGGTGCTGCGCCAGACCTATGAGCTGTACGCCAATGTCCGGCCGGCGAAGAGCTGGGCCGGCGTCAACAGCCGCTATGCCGATGTCGATCTTGTCATTGTCCGGGAAAATACCGAAGGCTTGTACGCCGGCCTGGAGCATTACCTGACCCCGAAGAAGGATATTGCCGAAAGCCTGGCCGTGGTCACCCGTGCCGGCTCGGAGCGCATTATCGAGTATGCGTTTCAGTATGCACGGGAGCATCAGCGGCGCAAAGTCACAGTGTGCCATAAAGCCAATATTTTAAAATACACGCAAGGCCTGTTTCTGGATGTGGCCCGTGAAATTGCACCGCGGTATCCGGAAATCCAGGTAGAGGAAAAAATCATAGACGCCACCTGCATGCATCTGGTGATGCATCCGCAGCAGTTTGATGTCATTGTCTGCACCAATATGTTCGGCGACATTCTCTCCGATCTGACCGCCGGTCTCGTGGGCGGCTTGGGGCTGATGCCGGGCGCCAATATCGGCAAGGAGGCGGCGTTGTTTGAAGCCGTGCACGGCAGCGCCCCTGATCTGGCTGGCAAGAATCTGGCCAATCCGACCGCCGTGATCATGGCCGGGGTCATGCTGCTGCGTCATCTGGGCGAGATCGAAGCCGCCCAGCGCATCCAGAGCGCCGTCGAAAAAGTGGTGCGGGAAGGCAAACAGGTCACCCCGGATCTGAATCCCGACTCCACCGCCGGCACCGTGGAAATGGGCAATGCCATCGTAGCGGCCATGGCATAGTGTAAAGTGTGAGATGTCCTTCCTATCCGGCGTGTCGCGGCGGGATTGAATAAATCACAAATCCTATGGATAAGATGTTTGCCGCCAGATATTATACACTTAGGCATATTACTTGCTAAGTAATTAAGGAATAGTACTCACTCATAATTACTGTTTTAAATCATCTCCAAGGAGCTCGCAATGCTAGAACAATACCGCAAACACGTTCAGGAACGCGCCGCCCAGGGCGTGGTTCCCAAACCTCTTGATGCCGGGCAGACAGCTGCTTTGGTTGAATTGATTAAACAGCCGCTGCCGGGCGAAGAACAATTTATCCTGGACTTGCTGACTTACCGCGTACCGGCAGGCGTGGATGAAGCGGCGTATGTTAAAGCGGGGTTTTTGGCAGCCATCGCCAGAGGCGAAGCAAGTTCTCCCATTCTCGATGCAGCACGAGCGACTGAATTACTGGGAACCATGCTCGGCGGTTACAACATCGCGCCTTTAATAGAACTATTGGATAACGAGGCGCTGGCTCCGCTTGCCGGCAAGGCGCTTTCCCATACTTTGCTGGTATTTGATGCTTTTCATGATGTGAAGGAAAAAGCGGATGCCGGCAACCGCCACGCAATGCAGGTTATTCAGTCCTGGGCCGAAGCCGAATGGTTTACCAGCAAGCCGCCTGTGCCTGAAAAACTGACAGTCACTGTGTTTAAAGTGCCCGGCGAGACCAATACCGATGACTTATCCCCTGCGCCGGATGCCTGGTCGCGGCCCGATATTCCCCTGCATGCCAAAGCCATGCTGAAAATGCCGCGCGAAGGCATTACCAATGCCGAACAGCAAATTGCTGAGCTGAAGCAAAGAGGCTTTCCTGTGGCTTATGTCGGGGATGTCGTGGGCACCGGTTCTTCCAGGAAATCCGCGACCAATTCAGTGCTGTGGCATATGGGCAATGATATTCCCTATATTCCTAATAAACGCGAAGGCGGGGTATGCATTGGCGGCAAAATTGCTCCAATTTTCTTCAATACCATGGAAGATTCCGGTGCCCTCCCCTTCGAATGCGACGTCACCCCTATGCATATGGGCGATGTAATCGATATTTATCCGTATGAAGGCGTGGTAAAGCGTCACGGCCAGGATGAAGTAGTCTGCAGATTTGAACTGAAAACTCCCGTTATTCTTGATGAAGTGCGCGCCGACGGGCGCATTCCGCTCATTATCGGCAGGGGCTTGACCGACCGCGCCCGCAAAGCGCTTGGCCTGGCGCCATCCCCTGTTTTTCGCCGGCCTTCCGCCTTTAAAGACAGCGGCAAAGGCTTTACGCTGGCGCAGAAAATCGTCGGCAAAGCCTGCGGCATGGCAGGCGTTCGGCCCGGCACCTATTGCGAACCGCACATGACTACCGTCGGCTCCCAGGACACCACCGGACCTATGACCCGGGACGAATTGAAAGATCTCGCCTGCCTGGGTTTTTCAGCGGATCTGGTGCTGCAATCGTTCTGCCATACCGCCGCTTATCCCAAGCCGATCGATGTCGCCATGCAGCATACGCTGCCTGACTTTATTATGAACCGCGGCGGCGTATCCTTGCGCCCGGGCGACGGCATTATTCATTCCTGGCTGAACCGCATGTTGCTGCCCGATACTGTCGGCACCGGCGGCGACTCGCATACCCGCTTCCCGATCGGCATTTCCTTTCCGGCAGGATCCGGTCTGGTAGCGTTTGCCGCAGCAACCGGCGTTATGCCGCTGGATATGCCTGAATCCGTCCTGGTGCGTTTCAAAGGTAAAATGCAGCCGGGCATCACTCTTAGGGACATGGTGAACGCCATTCCTTATGCAGCCCTGAAGCGAGGTTTACTTACCGTAGAGAAGAAAGGCAAGAAAAATGTCTTTTCAGGCCGTATTCTGGAAATCGAAGGTTTGCCGGATCTCAAAGTGGAACAGGCCTTTGAATTATCCGATGCGTCAGCGGAACGTTCGGCCGGGGGCTGCACCATACGATTAAATGAAGCTCCGATCCGTGAATACCTGAGCTCCAATATTACCCTGCTGAAATGGATGATTACCGAAGGTTACGGCGATGCGCGCACAATAGAACGGCGGATCAAGGCAATGGAAGAATGGCTGGCAAATCCGGTATTACTGGAAGCCGATGCCGATGCCGAGTATTTTGAAGTCATTGAAATTGATATGAATGAAATCAAGGAGCCGCTGCTGGCCTGTCCTAATGATCCGGATGACATAAAGCCGCTTTTCGAAGTGGCCGGGACGAAAATTGACGAGGTTTTCCTGGGTTCATGCATGACCAATATCGGCCACTTCCGCGCTGCGGGCAAGCTGCTGGAAAAACAGAAAGGTGAATTGCCCACCCGGCTATGGGTTGCTCCCCCAACCAAGATGGACCAGACCCAATTAACTGAAGAAGGCTATTACAGTACTTTCGGCAAAGCCGGCGCCAGAATGGAAATGCCCGGTTGTTCCTTATGCATGGGTAACCAGGCCCGCGTTGCAGAAAATTCTACCGTTGTTTCTACATCAACCCGAAATTTCCCCAATCGCTTGGGCAACGGCGCCAATGTCTACCTGTCATCGGCTGAATTGGCGGCCGTTTGCTCAATTCTGGGTAAAATTCCCACTTTCGATGAATATATGCATTACGCGGGACAAATTAACGAGTCAGCTGATGATACCTATCGTTATCTTAATTTTGATAAGATGGATTTTTACAAGAAAAAGACTGACGCTTTAAAAGCCAAAGGTGAAGTTGCAAAGGCTTAAGGTTGAGCATCCAGGGATTAATTTTCCTGTATCTTGAGGACAAGCGCCTTTGGCTGAGCATGGATATTTTCTTCGTGAACTATACAATTTATTTTACCATCGGGTATTGGACATATCTGCTCGTTGAGCAGATATGAAATGAATCTTGTAAAGTAAAAGGATTACGGTGGCAAGTATAATTTACTCCAGCGGAGAACATCCCTCGATCGCCGACCGCTCGGCTGCATACGCCAATCAGAACATAGCTTTTTTGTTTGATCTTCTGATGGATGTCATCCGCTACAGACTGCCCGAACTTGAAGCTGTTATTCGCAATGAATCCGCGATTCCGGCCAATAATCCGAAGCTGCTGTTAAGGTTCCTGCAAGCTCGAGGCATCTGGTTTCAACTGCTGCAAATCGCTGAAGAAGACGGCGGCATGCTGCGCAGGCGCACCATAGAAGTAGAACAAGGCGCAGACCAGGTAATGGGCACCTTTGATTGGGTATTTAGCGAGGCGGCCCAAGCCAATATTTCTGCACACGACATTCAGACTCTCCTGAATAATGCGAAAATCATTCCGGTAATGACGGCCCACCCTACTGAGGCGAAACGGGTATCAGTGCTGGAAATACATCGGCGCATTTATTTGCTTCTGGTGGAGCTTCAGTCCAGTCGCTGGACGCCCCGCGAGCATGATGCCTTAGTGGATAAGGTAAGAAATGAAATCGACTTGCTTTGGCTGACAGGCGAGCTGCGTTTGGAAAAACCTACTGTCGCGCAGGAAGTAGCCTGGGGTTTGCATTTTTTTAATGAAGCATTGTTTGAACAATCGGCAGAATTGCTGAATAAACTGGACTTCGCCTTAAACCAATATTATCCCGAAGCTGATTTTACCATTCCGCCATTATTTCAATTCGGTTCCTGGATAGGCGGAGATCGGGACGGAAATCCATTCGTTACCAATGAAGTGACCCGAAATACTTTATTTCATAATCGCCGGGCCTGTTTGTATCGATACAAACAAAAACTGCAAGGTCTTATCCATAACCTGATTATTGCACGGCACAATATCAAGATTCCTGCTTCTTTTTTGGCGGTTTTGGATCAGGAGCTCAAATGCATTGAAAATGGTCAGGCGATAGCGGCAAGAAATCCCGGCGAACTATTCCGACAGTTTACCGTATGCATGTCTCATAAGCTGGCAAAGACTATTGAGGCATCGGAAAGGAATAGCTTCCCCGAATGTAATCAGTATGCCTACTATTCCGCGGATGAATTGATCAATGATTTGAGAATACTGGAAACAGCATTACTGGAGAGCAAAAGCGCAGGTATAACCAAAATGCTGGTAACGCCGCTAAGACGGGAAGCTGAAATCTTTCGGTTCAGAACAGCCAATCTTGATCTTCGCCAAAATTCAACCGTAATCACGAAGACCCTGATATCACTATGGGCGGCAATTAATCAGAAAGAAGAAACAGATCGCCCGGCAGAAACCACTCTTGAATGGGAAAGCTGGATTAAGGAGCAACTGGACAATCCCTTGCAAATAGACATACCAGCCGGCAACTTATCGGCAGAGGCCCGGGAAACCTTTGAACTGATGCAGCTGGTGGTTGGAAGCCGTGAAAAATTTGATGAACGGGCATTTGGCAATTTCATACTCAGCATGACGAGAACTTCCACGGATATACTGGGCGTTTATCTTATTGCCAAATTTGCCGGTCTATTTATAAAAGAAGACGGTATTGAATATTGTCTTTTACCTATCGTGCCTTTATTTGAAACAATCGAAGATTTAAGAGTGGCTCCTGCAGTGATGCGGGGATTATTGACGATTCCGTTGATACGCCATTCAATAGTAAAACAGGGAGGAACGCAGGAAGTGATGCTGGGTTATTCCGATTCCAACAAGGATGGCGGCTATCTGACCTCAAACTGGGAACTCAGCAAGGCTCAAACCAGGCTGATGGCGGTTGCCGAAGACTGTAAAATTCCTATCTCTTTTTTTCACGGACGCGGCGGCTCGGTAAGCCGCGGCGGCGCTCCGGCAGGCCGGGCGATTGCAGCCCAGCCTGCAGGTTCTGTGCATGGCCAGCTTCGGGTTACCGAACAGGGCGAAGTCATATCCAGTAAATTCGCCAATCGTGGCACTGCCTTATATAATCTGCAACTTTTAGCTGCCAGCGTTTTTGAGCATAGCCTTAAATCAACCACGGAAGCAGAACTGCGACCCCGCAAGGAGCATTATGAGGCGCTTGAAGAATTATCACAGCTGTCTTATGAAGCTTACCGGCTGCTCATTGAGCAGCCGGGGCTCGTTGACTATTATGCATCAGCCAGCCCGGTTGAAGAATTAGCTTTGCTGAATATCGGTTCACGCCCTGCGCGCCGATTCGGCGCTTCTTCATTATCGGATCTCAGAGCTATTCCCTGGGTATTTGCCTGGACTCAGAACCGGCATTTGATACCCGGATGGTATGGATTTGGCAGCGCACTGGAAAAATTTTCCCAAGCCCACGGCCAGGCCGGACGTGATTTACTTCAGCAATTGTTTGAGCAATCCCGGGTTTTTCGGCTGGTGATTGACGAAGTTGAAAAAACCCTTTGTCAGGTGGACTTGCTTATAGGCAAGGATTATTCTGAACTGGTAACTGACAGTTCAGTCCGGGAACAGATTTTCTCTAGGGTTCAGGATGAATATCATCGCACGGTCCAACATGTTTTAGCCGTATCAGGAAGCAATCTACTGGCTGAAAGATTTCCCCGTTTTCGGCGTAAACTGGGCAGACGGCTGCCTTCAATCAATCAGGTTGGGCGCGAACAAGTAAAGCTGGTTAAATTTTTTCGCGAGACGAATAAGGAAAACCAGGAGCAACAAAAGAAATTGGTTTCTCTTTTATTGTCAATAAACTGTATTGCAACCGGCCTTGGCTGGACGGGATAGGGCTAAACGGCTGTTCTATTATTATCACTTTATTTCATTAAAATCCCACATGCTAAAACGGTTTTTTCAGCAAGCTGCCGGAGCATCTTTAGAACAACTCCCTGACCTGTCCGGAATACTGGAAAAACAATACCAGGAGCAGGCAACTCGGAAAAATATTCAGTTCGATGATGCTCAATTCATGGCTTTGAAGCCTCTGCAATCCATTCTGGAAAAATTGCTTGCTGCGGTTGATTATGACCTCAAATCCGCTGCCTATAAACTCATCTCCAATCAGCCTGAAAAATGCCGCAGCTTATATATTTTTGGCGGAGTCGGACGTGGTAAAACCATGTTGATGGATTTATTTTATGAGGCTTGTCCCCTTATCCAAAAACGGCGCGTACATTTTAACGCGTTTATGCTGGAGGTTCATGCGTTCATGCATCAATGGCGTCAACAAAATAATACCGATGCAATTTCTGCATTGGCAAAAAAAATCAGGGGCTCAGCCCTGCTTCTATGCTTTGATGAGTTTCATGTCACCGATATCGCGGATGCGATGATTTTGGGAAGACTTTTCAGCAGCTTATTTGCTTTAGGTACAACTGTCGTTATAACCTCCAACCGTCATCCCGAGGATTTATATCCGGGCGGACTACAAAGAGAATTATTTTTACCCTTTATTAAACTCCTTCAGGAAAGATCCGAAATTATAGAACTTGTCGCAAAAGAAGATTACCGGTTAAGTCGTTTGCAGGCCCTGAAGACTACTTACTATTGCCCGCTTGATGAAAACGCCGCTGAGTTTGTACAGCAAAGTTTTAATTACTTTACCAATTTTGCTCCCCGGCAACCCGGCAATTTAAAGGTTTGGGGGAGAAATCTCATTTTGGAAGCCGTGCATGGCGACATTCTCTTTACCTCCTTTGACCAGTTGTGTGAGCAGCCGCTAGGTTCCGCAGATTATCTGGAAATTGCCAGAGAATTCAGTACCTTGATTTTGGCTGAAATTCCACGATTAAAGGCAGAAAAGCACAATGAAGCCAAGCGTTTTGCTACCTTGATTGATGCCCTTTATGAACATAAGGTAAAACTGATTTGCAGCGCTGCCGTACCGGCTCACAAGATTTATACGCAGGGCGAAGGTGCGTTTGAATTTGAGCGCACGGTTTCCCGCTTAATAGAGATGCAGTCAGAAAATTATTTACATACTGAGCATATCGGCCGCTCATAATCAACTTGGGCAGCCTGACTTTAAAAGATTTCTATTAAAGGAAGTGAATAGTTAAGCTAGTTTTACCTCGCCTAATTAAAATGACTAAGTACATGTTAAATCACAGACTTAACGGTTTATCCTAAAGCAAGGGCGGCACAAGTACTCATCACTCTTGTTTTTCGCGTCCCATTTAACACTCCGTTCGTTCTGAGCTTGTTGAAGGGCTTGTGCTCATGGTTCGGCGAGCTCACCAGGAACCGCTCTTTTAAATTATCACCCGTCATAAATAACTTGACTGAATACTAGGTTGAAGGCTGGCTATTATCAATCAAAACTTTCAATTTTAGGCCAGGCCGAAGGCCGTTAGTGAGAATATTCGCATTTGATTCACGCAAGTCGGCAACAGATACATTAAATTTTCTGGAAATCTGTAGCAGTGAATCCCCTTTATGAACTGTGTAATAAACCAGGCGGATTGTTGATAATGCCGTCGCAAGCTGCGGTTCAAGTTTTTTAATGGTAAGTCTTTTACCTGGAACCAGGTCTGTTTTTAAGGTAATTTTATTCCAGTCCGCAATATTTTTAGTGCTCACTGAAAATCGTTGGGCGATTTTCCAGAAAGTATCGCCTTTCTTAACAACATAAGTCTGAGTGTATCCGGATTTATGTCCAGGCGCTTTGGCAACAGGAGAAATATAAGCTGACTTTTTTAAGGCAGGAATCGCCAGGCGCATACCGGAACGGACAGTATTGCCGGCTAAATGGTTGGTTTGCCGTATTGACTTGAGGGTTGTATGATTTCGGGTGGCGACGGCTAGCAAACTTTCGCCAGCTTTAACTTTGTAGTAGCGTAGCCTTGCCGATGCTTTGGTATTTGCACTTACGACTGCTTTAGCTTCGTTCTGAAGCTGATCTGTGCTGACTTTACTGTATTGATTTAAATTTAACCGATCTGCATAGGAGAGCTGGGCCAGATTTGTTTTAAAAAATTGCGCCTGTTGCACAGGAATTAACAGACGATGCGGGCCTTCCGGAGCCGTACACCAGCGATTAAAGCCAGGATTCAGCTTTAAAAATTCTTTCAGTGGAATGTTGGCCATTGCTGCGGCTTTGTTCAGGTCCAGCGGAGCTTTTATGTCAACGACTTCAAAATAAGGTTTATTGGGAATATGCTGCAAAGGAATGTTGTATTGTTCAGCGTTGGCAAATAATTTGGCAATAGCCAATAAACGGGGGACATAATTAAACGTTTCCTCGGGCAGACTTAATGACCAGTAATCGGCAGGCAGATCAAGATCCTCGTTTTTTTCAATGCATTTTAAAATATTGCCCTTGCCGAAATTATAGGAAGCCAGGGCAAGCAGCCAATCCCCGTCAAAAGTCTCACTGAGCTGCTTAAGATAAGTAGTCGCAGCCTTTGTTGAAGCATAAACATCACGCCGACCGTCATACCAGGAGTTTTGTTGCAGCCCGAACAAACGGCCCGTAGCAGGGATAAATTGCCAAAGCCCTGAAGCTTGGCTTTTTGAATACGCATCGGGAATAAAGGAGCTTTCAACAACCGGTAATAAGGCCAGTTCGCCCGGAATGTCTTTCGCCTCAATTTCATCGAGAATCAGATGCAGATAGGGTTCTGCTCGCTGCTGCAGCGCAACAAGCGCGTCCGGATTCTGTAAATACCAGTTAAGCTCGCGGTCAATCCGTTCATTTTCAATAGGAGGCAGGGAGTATAAAGACACCAGTCTGTCCCAAATGGTGGCGTTATGTGTTAATTTGGTTTTAAATTTTTGTTTGGCGGGTACCAGCGAGGGGTAATGTATATAGCTGCTGCGGTCTTGCTTCGATATTATTGGGGGTCTATCATTAATCCTCAGTGGAGCTTTACCGGTTTCCGAGCAACCGCTAGCGATTAATGAGATCAAAATTAATAAAAACATAATTAGCTTGCTAAAATTAACATTCATCCCTAACCCCCTTATAGCGAAGTGTAATATTTAGTAGAAATTTATTATAACCTGTTTCTATTGAAAATCACTAAAGTCTTGTATTGTTGAGTCTATTGAATGAAACGCGATTTTCTGTTTGCCTGGTACCAGACCCCTCGAGGCAAGCTGCTGCAACAGCTTGAAGCCGACTATTTACAGCGTTCCATTACTGTCAGTTGTCAGCAGATTGTTTTGCAGATCGGCGGATTAGGGTGGGAAAACGACTTTATTGATTGTTCTTTATACAAAAATTTTACGGTGCTTGATGCCAAAAACGTGGGTTGCCAGGAAGGTCAAAAAATACAGGCAAAATCATATAATCTGCCTTTAAAAAGCGAAAGCGTCGACATGGTTATTATGCCGCATTTACTGGAGTTTGATGCCAATCGGTTTCAGACAATAAGAGAAGTCGAACGAGTTTTAAAGCCGGAAGGAATAGTGTTAGTGTTAAATTTTAATCCCTGGAGTATCTGGGTAAGATATCAATACATATGGGACAAAAGAATGGCTGATACATGGCGCGGACATTTTATTTCCCGTTCAAGAATTTTGGACTGGTTGAAAGTGTTGAATTTTGAAGTAACTGTATCATCACAGTTTAATTTTAATTCCGTAACCTCTACCCA
The DNA here is from genome assembly GCF_902806695.1 of Candidatus Methylobacter favarea. Classification (GTDB taxonomy): domain Bacteria; phylum Pseudomonadota; class Gammaproteobacteria; order Methylococcales; family Methylomonadaceae; genus Methylobacter_B; species Methylobacter_B favarea. Next base: position 16,065 of record NZ_CADCXN010000042.1, read on the forward strand.
TGGAAAATTTATCGCCAATAAACATTCATTTACAGCGACGGCCTACGCTGTTAAAGCCATAAAACGCCGTTACAATTTAATTCCATTAACGCCTGTGATAGAGCTGAATCCCCGTTTGGCTTTGGTAAATTCTCTTAACCCCTCGGCACGGATGAGCAGCCATGACTGATTCGGTCATTATCTATATCGATGGGGCCTGCCGCGGCAATCCGGGTCCGGGCGGATGGGGAGTCATCCTCAACTATAAAAATAAGACCAAGGAGCTTTACGGCGGCGAGCGGCATACAACCAATAACCGTATGGAATTGATGGCTGCAATACAGGCTCTGGAAACATTAAAAAAACCCTGTTCAGTGCAGATTCATACCGATTCTCAATACGTGCGTCAAGGTATCACGGAGTGGATAAGCAACTGGAAAGCACGGGGATGGAAAAATGCCGCTAAAAGGCCGGTTAAAAATGATGATTTATGGCGCAGACTGGACATTGCAATCAAGCCGCACACTATTGAGTGGCTATGGGTAAAAGGTCATTCCGGGGATAAAGGCAACGAGCGGGCAGATGCTCTTGCTAACCGTGGAATTGATTCCCTGACCCACGGCTCTCCGCAACTCCTTGATGAGCATGCCATTTTTTAATTTTTATACAGTATAAGGATCAAGCCTACTTTTTATTGCCTAATAAAGTTCTAAGGTCGGCAAATGGATTGTGAGTAGCAACAGGGTTAGCACGCTTACCGGCTTGCAAATTACTGTCAAAGCGGGTTTGTTCATATTTTGAATGTTCATTATCATGGCAATACAGACACAATAATTCCCAGTTACTACCGTCCGTTGGATTATTGTCGTGATTGTGGTCTTTATGATGAACCGTTAATTCATTCAGATTTTTATGCGTAAATTCGCGCGCGCAGCGACCGCATATCCAGGGATAAAGTTTTAATGCCTGGCCGCGATATGACTGCTCTCTCAGTTCCTGGTTGCGCCTTGCTTCGGTAACAATCCGGTCCAGTTTTTTCTGATCAGCGTTGGATTTTTTTTGACCCATATAAATGACTCCACTTAGCTATAACTGTATTTAACTGAATTAATATGAATTCAGCATTTATAACATGACGCTACGGCTAGCCCAAGCCAGATTTGTCATCTTTTGATTAGCGCAAATCTATTTCAGACTTGAAGAACCGATAACGGCTAGTACTGTTTTATTTAAGCCGGGCTTAGTGTAGCAGAAAAATCCGCAGGAATAGCCCCTCATTAATCAAGCTCTGTTGAAAGCTGATAAGGTATCATATAGCGCATGACTAATATTAAAACTTTCAGGTAACACATTGGATAATAGAATAAATACTGCCAGTCGCCAGGTAGTTCTTGATACTGAAACCACCGGTCTGAATCCGCAGGAAGGCCATCGGATTATTGAAATTGGCTGTGTGGAATTGATGAATCGTCGTCTGACCGGCAAGCGCTTTCATGTCTATATAAATCCTGATCGATTATGTGATGAAGGCGCGATTGAAGTTCATGGCCTCACTAATGAATTTTTACAGGATAAACCTCGTTTTAAGGATATTTTTGAGGATTTTATTGCGTTTATTCGCGGCGCTGAATTAATAATTCATAATGCACCGTTCGATATAGGCTTTATTGATCACGAGCTTTCCTTATTAAATGACGAAGCCGGTACGATTGCGGGATACAGCTCCGTATTTGATACCCTGGCTTATGCCAGAAAGAAGCATCCCGGCCAAAGAAACAGCCTGGATGCATTATGTAAACGCTATGGCATTGATAATAGCCACCGGGATTTGCACGGGGCGCTGCTGGATGCTGAAATTCTGGCCGATGTGTTTTTGTTAATGACCGGCGGGCAGTTTACGCTATTGGATGAAGGGTCATCGCAGTCGGAAGACACAGAAGCGCATGCAGTCATTAAACTTCTATCCCTGGACCGGCCTGCCTTGACTGTCATTCGTTGTAATGAAATGGAACTGGCAGAGCATCAACAGCGCCTGGAGTTTATTGAAAAAACTAGCGGCAACTGCATTTGGAACAAAAAAAGTCAGGATTAAAATTTATTGGGCGAATTTCGGCTTTGCCCGCCGCGATGTGGAACTCATCCTTTTTTTGCTTTTATCCTCTTTTTTAGCGCCGCCATCAACTATTGACTTTCGGTCACCTTCATCCATTCTTGATATATTAAGCGGCTGCCCTGCCACCCTGATCTTTTTCAGCTCATTGAACAGTTCTTTAGGCATACCCGCAGGCAGCTCTACTGTGCTGTAATCGTCTTCAATTCTGATACGGGCTATGTGATCGCCATCAATGCCGGTTTCATTGGCTATGGCGCCAACGATATTGCCTGGTTTTACGCCATGATTGTGGCCGACTTCGATGCGAAACACTTCCATTTCAATTTCCGAACCGCTCCCAAATCCGCGTCTGGGTTTACGATCCCGCTGCGGACGGCCTTCGCGTTGCAGTCTATCGGTTCTTTGCGGCCTGTCTTCGCTTGTTTCCCTGGATTTTTTAGGCAAATTCTGCATTAACAAGGGAGTCTCGCCTTGCACCAGCTTCGCCAGCGCAGAGGCTATTTCCAGGGCGGTTACATTATGCTCCTGCTGATATTGTTCTATCAGCTGGGTGAAAAAACCAAGCTCTTCTGCAGCCAGGGTATCGGTAATATTCTGCTTAAAGCGGGCGATACGCTTGTTGTTAATGACCTCGGTTGAGGGCAAGCCCATTTCCTCAACTTTTTGCTTGGTTGCTTTTTCGATATTATCCAGCAGTTTTCTTTCCCGGGGAGCAATAAACAAAATAGCATCACCGGTACGGCCGGCGCGGCCGGTTCTGCCAATCCGGTGAATATAGGATTCAGTATCATAAGGAATGTCATAATTGACGACATGAGTGATACGGTCTACATCCAGTCCCCGGGCCGCCACATCGGTGGCGATTAGAATATCCAGTTTGCCGTTTTTAAGATGCGCAATGGTGCGTTCCCGCAGCGCCTGCGACATGTCGCCATTAATCGCAGACGCAGAATAACCTCGAGCTTCCAGCTTTTCCGCCAGCTCAACGGTTGCGGTTTTGGTTCTGACGAAGATAATCATGCCTTCAAAGGTTTCAGCTTCCAGAATACGGGTTAGCGCATCCAGTTTATGTACGCCGCTGACCAGACAGTACCGCTGATGGATATGCTCTGCTGAGGCGGTGGTTACTTTGATGGTGACTTGTTCAGGCTCATGCAGATATTGCTGGGCAATTTTGCGTATGGCGGTCGGTATGGTTGCAGAAAATAAGGCAATTTGTCTGTTTTCAGGGGTTTGCTCAAGGATCCATTCCACATCATCAATAAAACCCATGCGCAGCATTTCATCCGCTTCATCGAGAACCAAAACGCTGAGTCCATCCAGTTTCAGTGTGCCTTTACGCATATGATCCATCACTCGGCCCGGGGTACCGACCACTACATGAGCACCGCGCTTTAGCTGGCGCAGTTGGGTACTGTAATCCTGCCCCCCATAAATAGGCAGAACATGGAAACCTTTTAAATGCGCAGCATAACGTTGAAAGGCCTCGGCCACTTGAATAGCCAGTTCACGAGTTGGCGCCAAAACCAGAACCTGCGGGTCTCTCTGGTTGAGTTGTATACGGGCCAGGATAGGCAAAGCGAAAGCGGCCGTTTTACCGGTTCCTGTTTGCGCCTGACCCATAACATCCTTGCCTTGCAGCATATGGGGAATTACTTGCGCCTGAATAGGCGAAGGTGTTTCATAACCGACATCATCCAGTGCTTTTAGCAGGGGTTCATTCAGTGCTAAATCACGGAAAGAGGGTAAGGGAGAAACATCAGTGGACATTGATTTACCTGTTGGAATAAGGAAGAAGGTGGCGGGGATTTTTAAGCTTTTATATACCTAAAGCATGATATCACACTATATCGGGATTTACAGTAAACGGATGGCGAATGCTCTCGCGATCCAACAAGCGTTAGAATATTTATATTCTTGAGTATTAACTGTTTAATTAGGTTAGCTCCCTATTTATAGATTTATATCCCCGTATAATTTAACTTCCTTGGCAGTTTCAAGAATATAGGTTACTCTTCAGTGAGGCTTTATCCTCTCGATCGAAATACCCCCTATATCTCTACTATGTTATCGGTCCCTATCCATATTGTTTCTAATATAATATCCCCGTGCTCAATCCGGGAGTCTTTTCCCGTCATACTATCTCGTATATTTTGTGGACCGCTAATGAATCTTGAAGTGCTGTTATGCGTTTTTACTCTATTTTCAGCTATATCAGGGATTTTAATGATTGTTAAATCCGGGTTGACCCAAACCCTTTTAAAAAAATCCCAGATAGAGTCCATACGAAATTCAGATAATGGAGGCGAAGAACAGGCTCAACTGAGGGCTTACCCGCTAGCGCTATTTGTAAAGCTGTTGTCCTTATTAAAATATAGCCCAATTCTGCTTTTTCAGATTTTGCCCCAGGTGTCAATGGCGGCTGAAGAAGGCGCCGCTATTGCTACAGTTCCGCCCCTGGACTTGACCCGACACGGGGCCGGCTATCTGGCTTTGATTTTGTTTGCTGCTGCTTACTTCCTGGCCATGATAGAGGAAGTTACCGAACTGCGAAAGTCCAAACCAATGGTATTTGCAGCCAGCTTGATCTGGGTTTTTATTGCCGTCGTTTATGTCAGCGCAGGAATGGGCGAACAGGCAGGCAGGGCGTTTCGTACCAGCCTGGAAAGCTATGCCGAATTGTTTCTGTTCATTATGGTCTCGATGACTTACCTGAATGCCATGGAAGACAGGGGCGTATTTGAAAGCCTCAGGGTTTGGCTGTTAAGTAAAAATTTCAGCTATCGGCAATTATTCTGGATTACCGGCTTTCAGGCTTTCTTCATTTCATCGGTATGTAATAATCTGACTACCGCCCTGCTTATGGGCTCGGTCATTGTAGCCATGGGCAAGCACAGCCCTCGCTTTGTCACCCTGTCCTGTATCAACGTCGTAGTAGCGGCAAATGCGGGGGGTTCATTTAGCCCATTTGGCGACATTACCACTTTATTGATATGGCAAAAAGGTATTGTACCCTTTGCAGATTTCTTTTCCCTGCTAATTCCGGCCGTGGTCAACTTCGTTTTACCTGCCGCCATTATGCATTTCAAAATTCCAAAGGAAAGGCCTGAGGCGGTATCGGAAGCGCAGGAGATCAAGCGCGGCGGCGGGATAATTATTGCGTTGTTCCTGTTAACCATCATTACTGCTACCTGTTTTGAAAATCTGCTGAACCTGCCTCCCGCCGCAGGCATGATGCTTGGCCTTGCCTATTTGAAATTTTTCAGTTATTACCTGCACAAAACTGCAGCCGGCAGCGTCGAGCCGGACGATTTTGAAACCCAAGAGCAGCAAGCAAGCAGCAGAATCTCGGCCCACGGCAGAATCGATTATTTCGCCCCGATGAAGTATATGAACAGATCGAAGGCATTTGTAGAAAGCCACAGGGAACTGGACGAACCTTTTGATGTATTTAATAAAGTGGCTGATCTCGAATGGGATACCCTGCTGTTTTTTTACGGCGTAATGGTCGGAGTGGGGGGATTGAGTTTTATGGGCTATTTAACTGTTGCATCCCATCATTTATACGGAGAGATTGATCCCACTGTAGCTAATATGCTGGTTGGCGTAGCCTCAGCCTTTATTGACAACGGTACGATCATGCTGGCTGTGTTAACCATGGCCCCGGATATTTCCCAGGGCCAGTGGCTGCTGGTGACTTTGACTGCCGGCGTGGGAGGCAGCCTGCTGGCGGTGGGATCAGCGGCCGGCGTGGGCTTGATGGGACAGGCGAAAGGTATTTATACTTTTGCCAGTCATTTAAAATGGGCTCCGGCCATCGCTTTGGGCTATCTCGGCAGTATTGCTGCGCATTTTCTTATGAACAGCCGCTACTTCTAGGCTCAGAAAACCTGATTCAAATTTATCAATATAAGCAGAGTTTACAGATAATAAGTCAGCAATTAATTGTGTTCTCCCTTGAATGTTTTCGACATATCCTGACCAGCATTGAAAAATCGATTACCACATTACATTTCCCATCGCCTGATACGGGTAAAAGTAATAGTTGGGCTTAATTAATGCTGCAGTTTCCTCTCTTATCGGCAATACCACGCAACTGTGCGATTGAAACTCGCTGCTGGTAAACTCATGAAAAAATTGATAATTAATACAGGATATTTTGGTATCGCTAGGGCTAAAAAGATACAATACCGATGCCTGGAACCACGCAAACGTGAAAAATAAGTTCTGACTTTGCGCCTGCATTTTTTACCTTGCTTGTAATCTATGAAGAGTTCAATGACTGAAGTCCAAACGAACCCGGTTTCATCGCCGCAGATGGAAGTCAGTGAGCAGGATAATGGACAGTCCTGTGTCAAGCTCTCAGGCAACTGGAATATTCGCAGTCTCGCACTAACGCCTGGACTGCGCCAAAAGCTCAAGGCCATCGCCGCTGATAAAGCGACTACATGGGATATGCACCTGGTTGACATGCTCGATAGCGCTACCGCCCTGATGCTCTGGCAAGCATGGGGAGAACAGATGCCGACTGGCTTAATGATAAAACCGGAACATCAACGCTTGTTTGAGCGCTGGCAAGGGCAGAATGTGCCTGCTGAACCTTCCGTTTCCCGTTCCAGCCTGGTTTTAAACTATTTGCTGCAAATGGTTTGGAGTTTCTGGGCCCAGTTAGTCAATCTGGTGTCGCTGTTAGGCCAACTGGTGCTGGATTTTGGCTATTTACTGGTTCATCCTGCTGATATCCCCGTGGCGGAGATTTCCATCACGATTTATGAGGCAGGCGTTCGGGCTTTAGGTATCACGGCACTGGTAGGATTCCTGATCGGCATAGTGCTCAGTTACCTGTCAGCATTGCAGTTAAAAACTTTCGGCGCCGAAATTTATATTATTGATATCCTGGGTCTGAGCATTATTCGTGAACTGGGGCCTTTATTAGCCGCCATCCTGGTCGCTGGCCGTTCCGGTTCCGCAATGACTGCGCAAATCGGCATCATGCGGGTTACTGAGGAGCTGGATGCATTATCTGCAATGGGCATTTCCCATTCCTTGCGCCTGATCCTGCCAAAAGTGGCGGCGCTGACGGTAGTCCTGCCGCTTTTAAGCGCATGGACTAGCGCGGCGGCGCTTATAGGCGGGATGTTTTCTGCGCAAAATACACTGGATATCAGCTATCAGCAATTTTTCCTTAAGCTGCCGGATGTAGTGCCGCTGCTGAATGTCTTTATCGGCCTCGGGAAAAGTGCCGTATTTGGCCTGTTCATTGCGCTGATCGCCTGTCATTTTGGCTTCAGAATCAAACCGAACACTGAAAGTCTGGGTAGTGAGACGACTAACTCCGTGGTTGCAGCGATTACTGTGGTGATTATGATCGATGCGATGTTTGCCATTTTATTTATGGGCGTGGGCATGCCATGACCGAAACCTGTGCTATACGGCTGGAGCATGTCTCGACGAGCTTTGGCGATAAAGTCGTCCACCAGGATATTAGTCTCTGCCTGAAACATGGGGAAATATTGGGTCTGGTAGGCGCATCAGGTTCCGGCAAGACGACTTTGCTGCGTGAAATTATTGGCCTGCAAATACCCACCCAGGGCGAAATATTCGTTATGGGGCAATCCTTGAAAAATGTGACAGCCGATCACGGGCAAAGGTTGCGCAGTAATTGCGGCGTCCTGTTTCAGAAAGGCGCATTGTTCAGTGTCTTGAACGTTTTTGATAATATTGCCTTCCCGCTGCGGGAACTGGGATTAAAGGATGAAGAATTGATCAAGCGGATAGTGTTTATGAAGCTGTCAATGGTAGGCTTATCTGACCAGGATGCCTGGTTAAAACCGGCAGATCTGTCCGGCGGCATGATCAAGCGGGTAGCGCTCGCGCGCACGATGGTTCTGGAACCAGGCCTGTTGTTGCTCGATGAACCGACCTCCGGATTGGATCCTATTTCCAGTGAGGACTTTGTCAGCCTGTTATCCGAACTGCATCGCGCCCTGAATTTTACGGTGTTCATGATTACCCATGACCTGGATATTTTAAGAGACTTGTGCACCCAGGTGGCGGTACTGGCGGATAATCAATTAATTGCTTTTGGAACGCTGGCTTCGGTATTAAGCTGCAAGCATCCGTTTATTGAAAAATTTTTTTACAATAAACGCGCCCGGCGGGTATTTCAATCTCAAGAGCAAGAGGCTGCCCATGGGTAGAGATAAGCACGCACTGATTACCGGTTTGTTTTTAATTATTCTGGTGACAGCGGTGACGGCCATCATTTACTGGATAGGCCATTTTGAGCGGGAGCGCAATGTCTATGTCATTTCAACCCGGGAATCGGTTTCCGGCCTTAATCCCGAGTCAACGGTTTTTTACCGCGGCATTGCCGTAGGAAAAGTGATCAATATTTTATTTGACCCGAATGACTCCAGCACTATTCTTGTGCCCATAGAAGTCGATAAGCAGATCGTGCTGACTAAAGGGGTTTACGCCACTTTAAACTTAAAGGGCGTGACCGGCCTGACCCAGATTGAACTGGAGGATGAAGGCGGTATTTCGATTCCTTTACCGCCAGGTGATGAGCCGGCAAACCGTATTCCTTTAAAGCCGTCCTTGACCGACAGATTAATGAGCTCAGGGGAAGATATTTTGAAAAAGGCCGACCATATAATGATGCGGCTGGGCCTGTTGTTGAGCGATGAAAATACTGAAAGTATCGGCGGCATCTTAACTAACCTGAAAACATTAACTGACAAACTTTCCGATCTGCAAAAAGCGGTTGACAGAGCACTGGCCGGTGTCCCGGCATTAAGCAAGGACGCTCACAAGACCTTGACTAATATTGATGATTTAACCAACGATTTAAAAAGTTTAACGAGGGAAGTGAAGGCCCTCGGCATAAAAGCCAACAAACTTGCAGACACCAGCAGAACCGCCAGCGATATACTGTTGGAAACAACATTGCCGAAGGTCAATGAACTGCTGGCGGAACTACAATCGACAACCACACAGGTTAGCCGGGTTGCTACAATGCTGGAAAACGATCCGCGCTCCTTACTGCTGGGGCCGGGTCAGCAAGAGCCAGGGCCAGGCGAACCCGGCTATCAGGAATCACAATGAGATATTTATCAATCAGTTTACCGGCCTTTATTCTGGCAGTTGCCGGCACAGGCTGCAGCATTAGCCCCACCAAACAACCGGCTGTACATGATTTTGGGGTCGCAACCCCAACTTCTGCTGCTGGAAGCAGGCTAACAGCCAAGCCGAATATCACTGTCGAGGCGCCTAAATGGCTCTGGGACAACCGCATTCGTTACCGACTGCTTTATTCCTCCCCTACGAATGTTCGTTTCTATACGCTTGACCGATGGATTGCCCCCCCGCCTGAATTGTTTGAGCAGCAGCTGATTTCCAGCGGCAAGATCTTGAATTATCCATTGAATATTCAGCTATTGAGCTTTGAACAGCAATTCGATGCGCCTGATCGGGCTCGTGTAGTAATGCGATTTTTTGTAAATGCTTATGCTTTCGGCAATAGGCAGGAAAGTGGTACGCAGGTATTCCTTATGGAACGGCCGACTAAAACGCCTGACGCCGCCGGTGCGGTAAGCGCCTTTGCTGAGCTAACTCGGCAGGCTGCCGACAGAATTCAGGATTGGCTCACGGCATTATCCACTAAATGATAGATGGCAAGATGCATTCACGAGTGCAGGCAAACCCGAAGCTGATCCGGTACAGTTTTTCTCAAAAACTCTCCCCGCACCGAGGCAAATGAGGTTAGAAAATACAGATACTGATAAGATCTGAATTTCACACTGCAAGACCGCGTCAATTGCAACTTAAAAAGGGTATATTCCCCATGTGATTTTGACAATAGCAATAATTAGAGTTAGGTTTTAATTAAATACTATTCTGAAAATAGGGAAAACTATGAAAAAATCCATTCTTGCAGGAATTATTGCCTGCCTTGAAAGCTTTTCAGCCGTAGCAGCAGATTCCTATACAGTCGATCCCAGGCATACTTTTCCCGGTTTTGAGATTAATCATCTGGGCTTTTCAATACAACGGGGCCGTTTTGACCATACCAGCGGCAAAGTCGCTCTTGACTCCAAAACCGGTACTGGAAAAGTTGATGTAGTTATTGACGCGGCTTCTATCAGCACCGGCCTTCCTGAGCTGGAAAAACATTTGCGTAGTGATGAGTTTTTTGACGTCGCCCGTTATCCAAAAATTACCTTTTCATCCGGCAAGCTCAGCTTTAATAACGAACAGCTTGTAGCGGTTGACGGCAATCTGACTCTGCATGGCATTACCAGACCCGTACACTTGACAGTAGATCATTTCCATTGCGGCATGAACCTGATTGCCATGAAAAACACCTGCGGAGCTAATGCGGTCACCACCATTAAACGAACGGATTTTGGCGTTAGCAAATATGCTCCGGCGCTTGCTGATGAAGTCAAAATTATTATTCAGATTGAAGCGCTCAAAGACTGATCAAGTCTTGTCTATTAATATTACAGAAAGGAAAAACTATGAAACTCTATTACAGTCCTGGCGCCTGCTCGCTGTGCCCCCATATTGTAGCCAAGGAAGCCGGTCTTCCGCTGGAACTGGTTAAAGTAGATTTGCAAGGCAAGCATACTGAAACCGGGGAAGATTTCAGACAGATCAATCCTAACGGTTACGTGCCGGTTTTGATACTCGACAATGGCAGAAAGCTCATTGAAGTAGCTGCAATAGTGCAGTATCTTGCAGACCTCGCGCCTGATAAAAAAATAGCGCCTCCGGCCGGCTCGTTTGAGCGTTACCAGTTACAACAATGGCTGAGTTTTATATCAACCGAGATCCATAAAAGCTTTTCAGCTTTATTCAAGCCCGCCACGCCGGAAGCTGCCAAACAACAGGCTATTGAAAGCTTAGCTGCCCGTTTGGTAACTGTCTCCGAACATCTTTCGACACAAACATTTTTGCTGGGTGAGCAATTTAGCGCAGCGGATGCCTATTTATTTGTTACCTTAAGATGGAGCCCCTATCTCAAGTTTGATCTTTCCCGCTGGCCTTTGCTGATAAGCTATGCTGATAAAATTTCTGGGCGTCCCGCAGTACAGCAGGCGTTACAGGAAGAAGGTCTTGCTTCAGCGCCGCCAGAAAAGGTATTCAAAGTGAATTTTTGAAATCATGACAGAAACGCCATCTCATTACGCCTTGCAAGCCGTATTATTGAAGGGTTTACTGATTATAAACCGGCAAACAACGCGTCCAAATGTGGATTGCCATTTACACGCAACACATTTTCCCGATGGTGATTGTCATTCACATCCAGCCGCTTGATATGCGTGCCTTCAACGCGGATTAATTCAATACGGCCAAATTTACTCCAATGTTTAGATGCAAATTTTGCCAATCCAACCGCTTTCGCGGCGTTGTCGTCATAATCTGGATTATGCGGCTCCAGAATGTCGATAATGTATCCTCCTGCTTGCTCGTGGCGGATAACTAAAAAATCGGGAAACATTGCTTGAGTACTTTTCTGATGCTCATAGGGCAGGCAAAACGACCATTGTTTGCGGCTTTCATTGCGTAGCCAGGCGACAACTTCTTGTTTAGCAATTTCCGTTTTTATAACCAATTTTTCCCATTCATTTAGAAAAGACGAGTACTTGCCGTCCTCCGGCAAGTATAAATGCTTGTTCAACTGGATAGCATTAGCCGGTCGATTAACAATGATTTCATCCGGCAACTCCCAATCTATCAGTTCTGGGTCTTTAGCGACCACTTTCAGTTTATTGTATTTCTCCCGTTCTGCGCTGGTAAGCTTGCCGATTTTTGAGTGATTTTGATTCAGCAAATCGTTAAATTGCTGCAAGCTCCGTTTTTCCAATGCTTCCCAAACGGATTGCTGTTGCAGCGCTAAAAACAGCTCCAGTTTAGGCCGCTGCGGTTCGTTGGCATCGTAATATTCCTTCCAATATTCGATATGCAGACCTTCTCCTAACCGTTGCCCCGCGCGTTGAAACAACTGTTCGATATTGGCATCCGATAACGGAATTTTCTCCGCTTCTCCTACTATGCTTGTCCACCTGCCCTGATCCACAGTAACCGGTTGAATGGCGATTTCATGACAACCGCGCAATTTTTCGGCAAAATCACCATCCGTTTGCTGTAACCGCTCAATTTCAGTTTTCAATGTGCCCAAGATCAGCTGCTTGGCTTTTGGTAAAGCATCGGGGTCAAAATTATGGATTGCCGTTAATAACCGCGCCAGCCGCATTAAACGGCGCGTGTCGGAAGTCTTGCGAATGCGCTCGACACGGTAGCTTGGCATGGCTTGCAGCGCGTCGAAACAGGCGGCATGTTCCGTAGAACGATATAAAGTGACTTGTTCGGCACCCTCAACCACATCGGTCGGCGGTACGCTTTCCGGATCGGATTTCAAATTCTCTATAACTTTTTTCAAACCCTCTTGATCGTAATGCGGCAAATATAAGAAAACCGAATTTAAAAATTCCTGATTCTCAATCCGGCGAGCTAACGGCGTGCGCACCATGCGCCCGATCAATTGGGCGATTAAGGTATGATCGATGGCTTTGCGGAACGACATCATCACTTCCGCTCGCGGGCAATCCCAACCGGTGGTTAAACTCATTTTAAACAACACGAATTTAACCTTATCGTCCTCTTGAATCAGTGACGCATCAATTTTACGGATTTTTCGGTCGCCAATGGATAGCGGTTTATCTTCTTGAAAACTATGCGCCAATTCATCATCCTGAATTGTCCCGATTTCCGTTTCTAAAATAGCGATGATTTGGCCCAACGGCGTCTTGCTGATTGTGCTTTCGTTACCGTCTTCAACCTGAATCACCATAATAGGTTTAACGGCGGCAATACCTTGTGACTGGACATAAACGCTCCATTTATCGCACATCTTAAGCCATTGCCTTACGGCGGCGGCCAATAACGACCAGTCCGATGCTTGCTCTTCAAGCGGATGATAAAGCACGATTTTATCTTTCAATAAACCGGAGGCGGTGACGTCTTCCGGGTTGACGGTGACAGAATGCTGAATGCGGGAGTGATAGTGCTGAGCATCCTGCAATAAATCCTGAAAGCGCTTGGGCGTTGCCGAAACGCCAAGAATTAACTGGATAGCGGGCAGTTCGTTATTACCGAAAACAAATTGCTGCACAATCGTTTTTGCCGCATTCGCGTCTGTGGACGATTGGTTCATGCCCCGATGCGCTTCGTCAATAATAAGATAGAACTTATCTTTTAATACATCCTGGGTTTTTTGGATCGTTTCCCAAATAGTGAACTGGCGGTTATCGCCTTTGATTTTGACCAGATTTTTATCTTTCCCCAGCTTTTGCGTATTCAGAAAATAGACTTTGCCGCCATCAAAGATTTCCTGATCAAAATCGCTATCGATCACGACCAAATCCGCCTCGCGCAAACGGCTTGAGCACAAAGCAATCTTACGCCGCGATTGCTCGTTCAATTCCGGTTGATCGGACAACCATAAAAATACTGCATCCGGTTCGGCGAAAATTTCATCTGCACCCTGGAAAATAGTCTCAATCAAAGCGGCAACGATGACCGTTTTACCGGAACCGGTGGGCGAGGATAAAACTATTGCTTGCGGGTTGCCGTCCTTAACCAGATACTTGCTTTGACGAATGCTTTTAATCAGTCTAGTGAGTGTGTCTTCCTGAAATTCCTTCAGCATCAATTTCATGATCGTCCCCGTTGTTTCGTATTGATTTTGAATTGATCGAGATAGTTTTTAAACAATTGCATCACCTGATAGCCGGTATCCAGCTCATCCCGCATTGAGAAAAAACCCTCTTCGGAGTGCGTCACCAAAAACACATGGCTAATATCCGGTCGCGTTTGCAGTTCCTGTTTAAAAGGCAGGAAGCAATGTTCATCAAGCAGAACCGCAAAGGGGCTGCGTTCCGGTATAAAAAACGGCTTACTGTCATCCGCATCAGGACAAGCCCCTTTCGCTCCGGCCATTAGCCATAGAATAGGCACTAACGCTGCAAACCGGCGGCCTAATTGCACTTCATCAGGGTCAAGAAAATCCAGTTTGAAATAAGCCAGATTCGCTTCAAAGCCGGCGCTTAACGGACGTTTTTCCTCTACGCTGACTTTTAACGGCCCAAGCAATTCATTGATTGCCCCTTTCAAGCGTTCGAACAGCGCGTTATTGGCCGTAACCAGATAAAACGTCTCGATATGCGTCATATCGTCCAAGGCTTCCAGATAAGCGTCTGCGCAAGCATCATCGAATAGCACCGATGATGTACACGTTTCGTCCACGAAAAAAGCCGTGTCCTTATTGATCTTGGATTGCGGAATGCCGTCCAGCAAGCCAGCCAGTTCTTTTTTTCGTGCGGTGGTAAGTTGCGCTGTGTCGATAAAGCCGATTTGTTTAAATGTACGGCGTTTGTTTTTGGTTATGGTGCGTCCGGTCAGATAATCCCCGTCCAGCAAAGTACCGTCATCGCGCCTGCCCAAAATCGTGTACTTGCTGCGCGGCCAAGTGACCGATTGGCAAATGCCGTGTTTTTCGTAGTCGGCATCGCCGGGCATTAAGCCTTGTTCCTGCAAGTTTTTCGCCTCTTCCGCCGAAACCTCGTTATTGGTCACCAGAATGCAGCGGCGGTTGCCGTTGTCTGTGGCGTTCATTAGATTAACGGCATTTAGGGTTGTTGCTGAACCAGCAAAGAAATCTACTATTAGTGCGTTGGGTCGATCAAGGACAATTGCCGAAATAGAATCTCTGACCGCATAAAGGGATTTTGGGAATGAAAATCGGCCTGTTTCGCCAAAAATTGCTTTCAGAATATCCGCACCATAAGCACCTGCATCATGAGAACTTCTGTGCCAGACAGTTTTAATTTGCCGTTCTCGTGCTTCAGCGTATTCGACATTAACTATATTTTTAACAGCATCAAACTCGACAATTTGAATGGCTCCAGATTCTATTTGCAGTTGTAGTTTTTTGCTCAGGTAGGAAATACCCCATGTTTTGCGCTTAGCATCAAATCCACCAAGAGAAACATAGCCCTTGGAGATTAACTTGCGCAATGTCACGGGGCCGACACCCCAATTTCCAAACGAGCCGTCAGAACGAATTGGCCAAGCTACGACATAACCATTAATTGACGCATCTATATCTGGTTGTTTATCAAGAGGCAGATATTCACCTACCCCAATAATTGTATGTCGATCTGTATCAATTAGGATTGGAAAAAATAATTTTTCTCTGTCTTGTCGACGCGCATTTGTACCAGACCGTAATAGCCCTTTCCAGCGAGGAATTTTATGGTTTTTTACATTTAAACTGTTCAATGTTAATAAATCATCTCGAAGCCCGGCAACAAAAGCCTTTTCTGAGAAACAGAATAACGCACACTCTTCAACTCGGGAAAATCGTCCTTGAGTTACACCTTTCGGATTAACAACGATAGTGACAATTTGCCTATAGAAATTAGGGAAAGTTTGCTCCAATAACATTCCCAAATGATGAACCTCATGCTCATCAATCGTCACAATAAGAACCCCGGTGTCAGGCTTGAGTAGTCGTTTAGCCAATTTCAACCGCTTTTCCATAAAGGTCAGCCACTTGCTATGCCGCCAGCTATCGTTATTATCGACATAGTTATTGTTATATTTCCAATCCTTGGCGCCGGTGTTGTAGGGCGGATCGATATAAATGCAGTCCACTTGCCCGGCGTACAGGTAATCGAGCAATTGCAGGGCGTGAAAGTTATCCGCTTCGATCAAGGTATGAAAAGGCCGATTGCCGCCGTTTTCAACGGTAGCCATCGGTATTAAGGCAGGATAAATGGTCTCGCCGAAACGCTGAACAACTACCAGTTTATCCAATGGCTGAACGCATTTGCTGCCGTCCGCGTCCCTGCTCAAAACCGCTGAACCATCCTTGATACGCTTGACCCGGAAGGTTTCCAGCAAATCGCGCAAAGCCTTATCTTGTACTTGCTGGATTTTATCTTCAAGGTAAGCCAATTTGTTTCCCGTTTTTCAAAAAAAAACCGGATTTCCCGGCCTGGACATTAATGGGAGGCAGGATTTTCCGGTGCATGATTAATAGTAGGCTATCTCCGTCAATGATTCAAAAAATCAGAAATATTAACCGATTAAAGTTTTCTGCCTGTTGAGACTTTTTCTCCTAAGTTGAACCTGAAGCGGCGACCTGATTGAGTTCGCCAAGGATGGGTAAGAGTAGTCCTGGGTGGGGGGTAATGATTAAGCGCTTTCTGATCCAGGAATGAACGCCTATAGATTTTTGGCTAACCGCCCGTTTTGCGAAGCGGGATAATAGCCGCGCCTTATTTCAGGCTTTCCAGGTAATCGCTCCAGGTTTAAAGCATCTTGGAGCGTTCCGGCAAGTACGCCATTCTGTTAAGCTCCGGGTGAGAAAGTGGTATTTGATAGCGGCATGACAGGATGTCAATGTGCCTTATCTCTGCGGAGATAAAAAAAGCCGCTATCCCTTGTAGAATGCGGCTTTGCGTACTTCTGCGAATGTCTTTGAATGCAGGCATGGTGCCCAGGGGCGGAATCGAACCGTCGACACGAGGATTTTCAGTCCTCTGCTCTACCGACTGAGCTACCTGGGCGGAACTGCAAAAGAGCGCTATTAGACTTGATTATTTGGCTATAGTCAATATTATCTCTAAATTTATTGAGGCGAGTTTAAACCGGAAGGACGGGGTTCATTTCGTAACAGGCCGGTGATGAAACGAAAGATTCTTTTCACGCCTGCCCATATTCTTGGCAACAGCCAGATCATTAACAGAATGAATAATGCCAGAGCCATTAAAAACAGCAGCGGATGATTGATACAGGCCCAAACCCCGCCTACCACGGCTATATCTTCCCCTATTGAGGCTAGCCAGTTGCTAAAAGGTTCGGGAGAGCTATTGATCAATACGCGGGTACCCGCTTTGGTCGCATGCGTCCCGGCAGCCAAACCGCCGCCCAGTATGGCTGCCGCTATTTCTACGGCAGGATCCAAATCTCCGACCGCGCCTGCTGCCAGCATGGCGCCGGCAGGAATACGAATAAACGTGTGGATAGCATCCCAACCGGTATCCACCCCCGGCATTTTATCGGCAAAAAATTCAATCCAATACATGAGTCCAGCCGCGCCCATAACCGCGGGGTTTGCGACAACTTGCAGATCGGCCGGTAAATTAATATTGCCGGTATTGGCAAGATAACCCAGGGTAAACAGCGTGGCATAAAGATTGATGCCGCTGGCCCACGACAATCCCATTGTCAGTGCCAGAGTTGTAGATATTTGATTCAGCGCATCCATAAATCGTCCTCTTTCTGACTTTAAAGTTCAGCGTAGCATATTTTACTGAACTTCCGCTAAACGCCCAATCGTAATTTTTAATCAAATCGCTTGGCGATTTCATGCCCCAGGCCTAAAGCGCCGTTGCTTTCCTCGGGGCTGGAGCAGACTTCGTCCCGAACATGGGCTTCATCCCCAACGATAGATTTTCTTATTGCTTGATCTTAAGCCCAAATTCATTTTTTCGCACATTTATCCTCAGACCATGTAAAATTACTTAACTGTGTTAGATAATAGTAGGATTTTAAAGTGAGTTTTAGAGGAACAACCATACTTTCTGTTCGCAGAGGCGATAAGGTCGTAATCGGCGGAGATGGCCAGGTCACCCTGGGCAATACGATAATGAAAGGCAATGCGCGCAAAGTACGACGCTTGTACCATGACAAGGTCATTGCCGGTTTTGCCGGAGCAACAGCCGATGCTTTCACGCTGTTTGAACATTTTGAAGGCAAACTGGAAAAACACCGCGGCAACCTGACACGCGCCGCAGTCGAGATGGCTAAAGACTGGCGTACCGATCGTACCTTGCGCCGACTGGAAGCATTGTTAACGATTGCTGATGCAAAAACGTCATTGATTATTTCCGGTACCGGTGATGTGATTGAGCCCGAATTTGATTTGATGGCGATAGGTTCGGGCGGTGCTTTCGCGCAAGCGGCAGCACGTGCGTTGCTGGAAAATACTACGCTGAGCGCGCGTGAGATTGTTGAGATGTCCTTGAATATAGCCGCTGATATCTGTATTTATACCAATCATAATATGCGCATAGAAGAACTGGATACAGAACCTGACGAGTAGACGAATGTCACAGATGACCCCCAAAGAAATTGTAAGCGAACTGGATAAACATATTATTGGCCAGGCCAGCGCCAAACGTTCGGTCGCCATTGCCCTGCGCAACCGCTGGCGCCGTCAGCATGTCGACGCGGCTTTACGCGAAGAAATTACGCCGAAAAATATATTAATGATCGGACCCACCGGGGTCGGTAAAACCGAAATTGCGCGCCGGCTTGCGCGCCTGGCAAACGCGCCTTTTATTAAAATAGAGGCCACTAAATTTACCGAAGTCGGCTATGTCGGCCGCGATGTGGATTCGATCATTCGGGACCTCGTCGATACCGCAGTAAAAATGACGCGCATGGCTGAAATGGAGAAGGTTCAGGCCAGGGCTTTCGATGCTGCCGAAGACAGGATTCTTGATATTCTGCTGCCCAGGGCAAGCGGCGGACCGGGTTATGAGGGCGGTGAATCTACGCGTCAAAAAATGCGCAAGAAATTGCGTGAAGGCAATCTCGATGATAAAGAAATAGAAATTGATGTTCATGTGGCTCCGGTGGGCATTGAAATCATGGCTCCTCCGGGCATGGAGGAAATGACCAGTCAGTTGCAGGGCATGTTCCAGAATCTGAGTTCGGGCAAAACCAAGCTGCGCAAGATGACGATCAAAAAAGCCTTGAAGGTTTTGCAGGAGGATGAGGCTTCCAAACTGGTCAATGAGGATGAGATTAAATTACGCGCAGTGGATTCCGTAGAACAGAACGGCATTGTCTTCCTGGATGAAATCGACAAAATTTGCAAACGCTCCGAGCTGGGGGGCGGCGGCGGTGAAGTTTCTCGCGAAGGCGTACAACGCGATCTGTTGCCATTGGTCGAAGGCAGCACCATCAGCACGAAATATGGCGCCATCAAAACCGACCATATCTTGTTTATCGCATCAGGCGCATTCCATGTGACCAAACCATCGGATTTGATTCCCGAACTGCAAGGCCGCTTTCCTATCCGTGTTGAACTGGATGCTCTTACCGCTGAGGATTTCATACGCATCCTTACCGAGCCGCATGCCTCCTTAACCCAGCAGTATGCAGCCTTGTTGGCGACCGAAGGCGTTTCATTATCCTTTACCGCCGACGGTATTCAGCGGATTGCTGAACTGGGCTGGCAAGTGAATGAAAGAACAGAAAATATCGGCGCCAGAAGACTGCATACCGTTCTGGAACGGTTATTGGAAGAGGTATCCTATACCGCGCCCGATCTAATGGAAAAAACTATTGTTATTGATTCGGCTTATGTAGATAAACAATTAACCGAGTTTGTTGAAGATGAAGATCTGAGCCGCTATATATTATAAATCCCATGCGCTTAACTGCAAAGCCTGTCAACGCCAGACCTGTTGAAATCAAGCTGCATCAGGTTTCCAATAGGCTGGAAATCAGTTTTGATGACGGCAGCGTGTTTAAATTGCCGTGTGAATATTTGCGCGTCTATACCCCTTCGGCCGAAGCGCTGGGTCATGGGCCCGGTCAGGAAATCCTTCAGGTCGGCAAAGAAGATGTCACCTTCAAAGCGATCAAACCGATAGGCAATTACGCCATAGCTCCGGTATTTAGCGACGGTCATAACACGGGCATTTATACCTGGGATTTGCTTTACAAACTCGGTGCTGAATATCAGACCTTATGGGCTGACTATCTTGAGAGACTGGCCGCGGCCGGGCATATCCATAAAGAACCGCTGCAAAACTGACAGGCTCTGTAAAATAGTCTGGATTTCAGCTTTGATGCCTCGATGACGTTGATAAACCGGGGATTTCAGGCTATAAACGCAATTAACCCTAAAAAACAGAGGCACACCCATGAGCAATGACGATACTACGCATTTCGGTTTTAAACAGGTAGCCTCTGAAGATAAGG
The DNA here is from genome assembly GCF_902806695.1 of Candidatus Methylobacter favarea. Classification (GTDB taxonomy): domain Bacteria; phylum Pseudomonadota; class Gammaproteobacteria; order Methylococcales; family Methylomonadaceae; genus Methylobacter_B; species Methylobacter_B favarea. Next base: position 36,226 of record NZ_CADCXN010000042.1, read on the forward strand.
CTCACCTGGTTCGCGGCGTATTTGACTCTGTTGCTGCACAATATGACATCATGAATGATTTGATGTCTTTGGGCATCCACCGCCTCTGGAAACGGATTGCCGTACAATTGAGCAATGTTCGCAAAGGCGAGCAGGTGCTTGATCTGGCGGGGGGAACCGGCGACTTGACTGCACTGTTCGAAAAACGCGTCGGCAAGGAAGGCCAGGTAGTTTTGGTAGATATTAATTCCGAAATGCTGCGTAAAGGGCGGAATCGGCTGATAGACAAAGGTTTGGCCGGCAATATCCGCTACGCCCAAGTCAATGCCGAACGCCTGCCTTTTGAAGATAATTCATTTGATTGTGTCTGCATTGCCTTCGGCTTGCGGAATGTAACCGACAAAGATGCCGCGTTGCGGTCAATGCATAGAGTCCTGAAACCCGGCGGCCGTGTTATCGTGCTTGAATTTTCACACCCGACCAATAAACTGACGGAAAAATTGTACGACTTATATTCATTTACCCTGTTGCCCAAGATTGGCAGGATAGTGGCCAAGGATGAAGACAGCTATCGCTATCTGGCTGAATCCATACGCATGCACCCAAAGCAGAATGAATTGAAAAAAATGATGGCAAATGCAGGTTTTGAACGTTGCGAATATTTCAATATGACGCAAGGCATTGTTGCTGTCCATAGAGGCTATAAAATTTAGCATGATTCTCAAACCATTGCTGATGGGGGCTGTGGAAACAGCACTCAACAAATATCTCAGCCTGGATGAGGATAGCGGTTTTTTCTTAGCGCCTTTAGCCGGGAAAGTTATCGCTGTGACTATTCAACCGTTTGATGAAACCGTTTATCTCTGCCCTACTCCGGAATCCATTCAGTTACTGGATCATATCCCTGATCAACCCGACACTCGCTTAAGCGGTTCGGTTTTTGCGCTTGGCTTAATGGGACTTAGCTCAAAGCCTATGCGTTCGATTTTCTCGGGGGAAGTAAAAATCGAAGGCGATATGACTACAGGCCGGCGCTTTCAGCAACTTTTTGCCAAGCTGGATATTGATCTGGAGGAAAAACTGTCCCGTTATACCGGGGACATTATTGCCCACCAGATTGGTCAATTTTTCCGCGCAGGTCAAAGCTGGGCAAAGGATTCATTTGAAACATTCCGGCTGAATATAACGGAATACCTGCAGGAAGAAACCCGCGATTTACCGGCCGGCCCGGAAATGGATATTTTTTATCGTCAGGTAGATGAACTTCGCACCCGCTTTGACCGCTTGCAAAGCAGAATTGAACGGCTGGAAGTTACTCAAAGCTCAAAACCCAAGGGGCAAGACTAAAAAACCTATTTTCCGCCTCGCGCCTTGCGCCTTTGGCTTTCTTCTACTCTAAAGGTAACCTGTGCTCCGCCCGAAATTATTACTGCGTCTGCTCCATATTAATTGGGTTCTGGTCTTTCATGGAGTGGATGAGATCATCTTAAAAACCCATTTATTTCGCCCGATCCGTTTTTTAGCAGTGTTTTCCCCCTACTATCGGCTCAGGCGTCAATCTGAACCGCGAGGCGTCAGGATCCGGCACGCATTGGAAGAGCTTGGACCCATTTATGTCAAATTCGGTCAGGCTTTATCCACCCGCAAGGATATTCTGCCTGATGACATTGCTGATGAACTGGTAAAACTGCAGGACAGAGTGCCGCCGTTTGCGAGTAATATTGCCCGCCGTATTATTGAAAAAGAACTCGGCATGCCCCTTGCCCAGGCTTTTGCCAAGTTTAATCCTGAACCCATGGCTTCAGCTTCTGTCGCACAAGTCCATAGCGCCGTATTAGCCAACGGCGAAGACGTTGTTGTTAAAGTGCTGCGTCCGGATATTGAAGACCGCATTCACTCCGATATAGGGCTGCTTTATGAACTGGCGCGTTTTGCCGAACGATTCTGGGCTGATGCGCGAAGATTACATCCCATCGAAGTCGTTGCGGAATTTGAAAGAACCACCCTGGATGAACTCGATCTACTCAGAGAGGCGGCTAATGCCAGCAAACTGCGCCGTAATTTCGCCAATTCCACGCTTATCTACATACCTGAAATACACTGGCCATTAACGCGGCAAAAAGTGCTGGTAATGGAGAGAATTTACGGCATACCGGTAGGTGAAATCAGGCAGCTCAGGGCCGGCGGCGCTGATTTTAAATTACTGGCCGAACGCGGCGTGGAAATTTTTTTTACGCAGGTGTTCAGGGATAACTTCTTTCATGCAGACATGCATCCCGGCAATATTTTCGTCGAGTTGCCCGCCAAATATATAGCGGTTGACTTCGGCATCGTCGGCTCCCTGTCATTGTCCGACCAGCATTATCTTGCCGAAAATTTTCTGGCTTTTTTCAATCGTGATTATCGCAAAGTTGCAGAAATGCATGTTGAATCCGGCTGGATCTCTGCGTCTACGCGAATAGAAGAGTTTGAATCCGCGATACGCAGCGTTTGCGAACCCATCTTTGAAAAACCGCTCAAGGATATTTCCTTCGGCCAATTGCTGCTGCGTTTATTCCAGACTGCGCGCCGTTTTGATATGCATGTTCAACCGCAACTGGTATTGCTGCAAAAAACCCTGCTAAATATTGAAGGCCTGGGCCGTCAGCTCTACCCTGAGCTGGACTTATGGCAAACTGCCAAACCTTTTCTCGAAAAGTGGTTTCAGGAGCGTATGGGCCCTAAAGCCAAATTTAAAAAAATACTGAAGCAGTTCCCTGAGTTTGCCGAACAATTCCCGGAAATCCCGGCATTGCTCTATAAAGCCTTGGATAACGCCGCCTATGCAAAACAGCATGCAGAAACGCAACACCGGGAACTGTCCCTGTTGCGCGAGCAACTGGCCAGCAACCACCGCGCAGCCGTATGGGCTATGCTCATCAGCGCAGCGCTGATCAGTGCAGCGATTTTATTTCAATAACACAGGTAATCTCTGTATCTGTGCGTTAAAATTCAGGGCAAAGACAGGCAAGACCAGTCCATACCCAACTTTTATAATAACTTTTACAGATTATTCAATTACTTATTACCAAAGGAGAATAAAATATGTCAATCAAGCGCATGGCCGATCTGGATTTATCAGGCAAACGGGTATTAATTCGTCAGGATTTGAATGTTCCGGTAAAAAACGGCAAGGTTACCAGTGATATCCGCATCCAGGCCAGTGTCCCCACTATTGAACAAGCCTTGGCCGCAGGCGCCGCAGTGATTCTGTTATCGCATCTGGGCCGCCCTGTGGAAGGTCAGTATGATGAAGAAGCCTCGCTGAAACCGGTTGCCGAACGCTTGTCCGCTTTACTCCGCAGACCGGTCAGGTTGGAAAAAAACTGGCTGGACGGCATTTCTATCAAGCCCGGTGAAATCGTGCTTTGCGAAAATGTGCGTTTTAACAAGGGCGAGGAAAAAAACAGCGATGAGCTGGGCAAGAAAATGGCGGCTCTTTGCGATATATTCGTCATGGACGCGTTTGGAACTGCCCATAGAGCCCAGGCATCAACGCATAGTGTGGCGAAATTTGCTCCGGTTATCTGCGCCGGGCCTTTATTAGCCCGTGAGCTGGATGCCTTGGGCAAAGCCCTGGAAACGCCGGCTAAACCCTTAATTGCCATAGTCGGCGGGTCCAAGGTCTCCACCAAACTGACCGTGCTGAAATCATTGTCGGCAAAAGTGGATCAACTCATCGTCGGCGGTGGAATTGCCAATACTTTTATTGCGGCGGCAGGATTTTCGGTCGGCAAGTCGCTTTATGAACCGGATCTTATAGAAGAAACTAGGCAATTAATTGAAGCGGCCAAACGGAATGGCTCTGATATCCCGATTCCGGTTGATGTAGTATGTGCAAAAGAATTTTCAGAAAACGCAGCCGCAACCGTCAAGCAAGTAGCCGATGTTGAAGCGGATGATTTAATTATGGATATAGGCCCTGATACGGCCAGACACTATGCCGAAATCTTAAAATCGGCCGGCACTATTGTCTGGAATGGACCAGTCGGCGTATTTGAAATAGACCAATTCGGCAACGGCACCCAATCCCTGGCGCAAGCCATTGCTGAAAGCCCTGCATTTTCGATTGCCGGCGGCGGCGATACCTTGGCGGCTATTGACAAATACGGCATCAACGATAAAGTATCTTATACATCCACAGGCGGCGGCGCATTTCTTGAGTTTCTTGAGGGCAAGGAGCTGCCTGCCGTGGCGATACTGAAATCAAGGAGCTAGAGGTTTAAACCAGTCATGGCTTTATATTAATTAAAAAGCCTCAATGCAACATATTTTAACGAGCCTGGTCAAACAGGCGCACTATTTACCTTACGGGATTAAAAAATGGCCAGAGTCACTATCGAAGATTGCTTGGAACATGTAGAGAACCGCTTTAAACTGGTTTTATTAGCCGGTGCAAGAGCGCGTCAGCTAAGCCACGGCGCTACCGAGTTTGTCACCCGCGGCAAGGATAAAGATACGGTTGTCGCTTTGCGCGAAATTGCCGCCGGTCATGTTACGGCCGACAATATTAACCTTCTGCATCAGGCAGGCGAGACTCATGAACCCAATTCCCTGTTCTGATCGCTAACGCCTATGTGGAAAATAGCTGACACTCTCGAGCTGGAACTCCCTCAGGATAAACTGATTCGGCGTTTGTGCACGACTTTGTCCGGCTATCTTGATCAAAGCCAGATCGATGCTTGTATCCATGCTTACGAATTTGGCGCTGCTGCTCATTCCGGTCAGTTTCGTAAAAGCGGCGAAGCCTATATTTGCCATCCTGTTTCGGTTGCTATCAGCCTTGCTGAAATGCGTATGGATGTTAACGGCATCATGGCCGCCATTCTCCATGATGTCATTGAAGATACGCCGGTCACCAAAAAAGAACTGGCTACGCAGTTCAGTGAGGAAGTTGCCGAACTGGTTGACGGCGTTACCAAACTAACGCAGATCGACAGCAAATCAAAATCCCATGCAGAAACCCAGGCGGAGAATGTCCGTAAAATGTTTCTGGCTATGGCCAAGGATTTACGGGTCATTATGGTCAAACTGGCGGATCGGCTGCATAACATGCAGACTTTGGGAGCCATGCCGCCAGAAGCGAAACGCCGCATTGCCCGCGAGACGCTGGATATTTACGCCCCGATAGCCAATCGGCTTGGCATGAGCAACATCCGACATAAACTTGAAGCTTTAAGTTTTGAGGTAATGTATCCACGCCGTCATGCTGTGTTAAAAAATGCCGTAAAAAAAGCGCGGGGCAATCGCCGCAAAATTGTTGACACTATCGAAAGTTCCATAAAAACCCGGGTAGAACAAGCCGGTTTGCCTAGTGAAGTTGTCGGGCGTGAAAAAGATATTTACAGCATTTACAAGAAAATGCTGAATAAAAAGATTTCCCTGGAGGATGTGTTCGATGTCTATGCGTTCAGGATTTTTTGCGACAATGTCGATAGCTGTTATCGTATATTAGGCATCGTGCATAACCTGTACAAGCCTATTCCAGGCCGTTTCAAGGATTATATCGCCCTGCCTAAAGCCAATGGCTATCAATCGCTGCATACTATTTTGATGGGGCCATACGGCGTCCCTATTGAAATACAGATCAGAACGCATGAAATGCATCGCATGGCGGAGTCGGGCATCGCCGCGCACTGGCTGTATAAATCCGAAGATGATAAAAGTGAAAAGTTTCAGGCGCGCGCCAATGAGTGGCTGAGGGATTTACTGGAAATCCAGAAGTCCGCCGGTGATTCACTGGAGTTTATTGATAACTTGAAGGTGGATCTGTTTCCGCAGGAAGTTTTTGTCTTCACCCCGAAAGGCGGCATTATTAAAATCCCGCGCGGCGGAACCGTTATTGATTTTGCCTATGCCGTGCATACCGATATCGGTAATGCCTGCGTTTCGGCGCGAATTGACAAACAGCTGGTGCCGCTGCAAACCAAACTGGAAAACGGCGTGACTGTGGAAGTTATTACCGCATCGTGGGCGCGGCCCAATCCACTTTGGCTTAATTATGTAGTGACCGCCAAAGCCCGATCCAGCATTCGTAACTACCTCAAGCATTTTAAACAGAAGGAAGCCATCAGTTTAGGCCGCCGTCTGCTGGAAAAAGAACTGCAAGCCATGCAGCTGCATCTGGAAAATATTGACGACGAAAGGATACAGGCCGTGCTTAAAGTGACTTCCATGCATTCGCTCGATGAATTGCTGGAAGATATCGGGCTGGGCAATAAAATGCCGTTTCTGATTGCAAAACGCCTTACTCAGGATAATGTCAATGGCGCCATTAAACTGGATGATAATCTCCAAGCCCAAAAAAGCCCGCTGATCATCAAAGGCACCGAAGGCATGGTTATTAATCTTGCGAAGTGTTGCCGGCCGATTCCAGGCGATCCGATCATTGGTTTTTTCAACCCCGGCAAAGGGATTGTCGTCCATCATTATGAATGCCGCAACAGCACTGAAGTCAGAAAAAAGCCGACCAATTGGCTGGATGTTGAATGGAGTCAGGATGCAGTCGGCGATTTTCCGGCTGATCTTCGCCTAGAAATACTTAATCGGCGCGGCTCTCTGGCCACCATAGCATCAACTATTTCGGAACTGGATTCAAATATTGAAAATGTCACTGTCGTGGATCAGGATGAGCGCGTCAGCATTGATCAAATCACCTTGACGGTTAGAGACCGGGTACATTTAGCCCAGATTATGCGGCGCCTCAAGGAATTATCGGTTGTTTTAAAGATTACCCGCACCAAGGCCTAGACTGCTTTTATCTCCCTTAATGGAAAAAATATATTCAGGAGCAAAAATGACAAAAACAATTATCCGTACAGCTCAGGCGCCGCAAGCTATTGGAACCTATTCACAAGCGGTTAAAGTCGGACAAACTGTTTATCTTTCAGGTCAAATTCCGCTGGTTCCGGAATCCATGATGCTGGTTGAAGGCGATATCTCAGCGCAAATCACCCAGGTATTCAATAACCTGAAGGCTGTAGCTATGGCGGCCGGCGGCGATCTTTCCGATATTGTTAAATTAACTGTTTTTCTAACCGATCTGGCACATTTTCCTATAGTCAATGAAATCATGCGCAACTATTTTCATGAGCCCTACCCTGCACGTGCAGCCATTGGCGTTGCCGCCTTGCCTAAAGCCGCCGAGGTGGAAATGGATGCGATTATGTACCTGAAACCGCAGGATTATTCCCTTTAATCCCCCATTCGGAAATACCAGAGCAATCCTGCCCAGACTAATCATTCCCGTTAATGAAAAATCCGGATTATCTTAATCAATCGGTAGATTCATTGGCAGGAGTTGGCGCGCAAACTGCCCGTCGCCTTGAAAAGCTCGGTATCCGCATTATTCAGGATCTCATTTTTCACCTGCCTCACCGTTATGAAGACCGAACCCGCATCTATCCCATTGGCTCTTTAGCGGCGGGAATGACGGTTCTCATCTGCGGTAAAGTGGAGTTCACCGATATTTTAAGCAGAGGCCGCAAAAGCCTGATATGCAGAGTGAGCGATGGCACCGGTTTTATCTCGATAAAATTCTTTCACTTCGCCGGCGCCCAGCACACTCTGCTAAAACCCGGCACGATGATCAGTTGTTTTAGTGAAGTTCGCCAGGGTTTTGCCGGCCTGGAAATGGTTCATCCGGACTACGCTATTCTCTCAAAGCCGGATTCCTGCATTACCGAAACATGCCTGACTCCTGTTTATCCTCTGACTGAAGGTGTGAAACAAGCTACTTTAAGGAAGGCGATAAAACAGGCGTTAAGGCTTTGCAGTGAAGAAAATCAGCTTTTAGCAGACTGGATTCCCGAAGCAGTTCTAAAGCAGTATCGCTATCCTTCATTATCCGAGGCCTTGCAGACCTTGCATGCGCCGGATGAATCAGTTTCAATCGAGGCATTACAAAACGGCAGCGTACCCGCTCTGAAAAGGCTCGCATTTGAAGAGCTTCTCGCCCATCATCTGAGTCTTCGGAAAACCAGGAATAAAATCAGGGTCTGGCAGGCACCCGAATTTATCAGCGATAAAACCGCAACCGATCATTTCATTCGCTCCCTGCGTTTTAGGTTGACCGACGCTCAGCAGCGCGTAATGGCGGAAATTGAAGCAGACTGCCGCCGGCCGCAGCCGATGATGAGGCTGATTCAGGGCGATGTCGGCTCAGGCAAAACGGTGGTCTCTGCCTACGCAGCCTTACTGGCTTTAACAGCCGGTTATCAGGTTGCTGTCATGGCGCCAACGGAATTACTGGCGGAACAGCATTTTCGCAATTTCAGCGCATGGTTTGAGAATTTTCAGACCCATGTTGGTTTTCTGACCGGACAGCTTAAAAGCAGTCAGCGAAAAGACGTGCTGGAGTCGCTCGCAGACGGCTCGACAGGCATTGTTATCGGCACCCATGCCTTATTTCAGGAAAGCGTTAATTTTCACCGCCTCGGTTTAATCATCATCGATGAACAGCACCGGTTCGGAGTTCATCAACGTCTAGCGCTCAGAGAAAAAGGCCAGCAGGACAATATCAGACCGCATCAACTCGTCATGACTGCCACCCCGATTCCGCGCACTCTGGCAATGCTGCAATATTCCGATCTGGATATTTCCATTATTGATGAACTGCCGCCCGGCAGGAAACCGGTCGTAACCAGCATTATTCCTTCTGAACGGCGAGCCGATGTGGTCCAAAGAATTAACAGTTGGGTAGATAAAAAACGGCAAGCCTATTGGGTCTGCACGCTGATTGAAGAATCGGAAGCGCTGCAGTGCGAAGCCGCGGAAAAAACCGCGCAACTTCTGACTGAAACCCTGCCTGCCGTGCGGGTGTCGCTGATTCATGGCCGTATGAAAGCTGTTGAAAAGGAAGCGATCATGCGGGCATTCAAGAATCACCAGATTGATTTACTGGTCGCCACTACCGTTATCGAAGTCGGCGTCGATGTGCCCAATGCCGGTTTAATGATTATAGAAAATCCCGAACGGCTCGGTCTTTCCCAACTCCACCAGCTGCGCGGACGGGTCGGCCGCGGCGAAGGCGACAGCTACTGTTTGCTGATGTATCAATCACCTTTATCAGACACCGCCCGCCATAGGCTGGGAATACTGAGGGATAGCAATGACGGCTTCGTCATCGCCGAAAAAGATCTGCAATTGCGCGGTCCCGGCGAAGTGATGGGTACCCGGCAAACCGGGCAAATGCATTTTAAAATCGCTGATTTAGCCAGGGATTCTGATTTACTGAATGATATTCAGCAGACCGGCGACAGATTTTTCAAGGACTCGCCACACGCCATACAGCCTTTGTGTGATCGCTGGCTGGGCACATCGACGGAATATTCAGAGGTTTAGTCCGGGTTTGGCTATTAAAAGCTTTTTATTCAGCCGGGAGCCGCTGTGGATTGAAAACCGCCAGGGTATTCGCCGCACCCTCCCCGAAGCTGTCCAATCATGGACTTACGAGCCTGGCTCACTGACCCGGCGGCTTCGCAGCTATTACGGCAATTCCATTGCCGTCAAAATTCTATTTCATCAATGGCATATGCCATTTTTAAGTGAGCGCAGGCTGCTCAAATTAGCTGAAAACAAATACAGCCTGACCCGTGAGGTTTTACTTCATGCTGACGGCAAGCCGCTGATTATGGCCAGAACCATCATTCCGGAGAAGACCATAAAAGTTGCCCGCAGTAATTTGTCTCATCTGGGCAACCGGCCCTTGGGAGAGGTGATCTTCTCTGACCCCGCACTGGAACGCATGGAAATGGATGTCACCTTGATTCATCAATCCACATGGACTCAGGCGGCAAGGAATGAAGCCAAACTCGAACAGCCGGTATGGGGCAGAAGAACTGTTTACGCCATCAGGCACAGGCAAATGCTCGTGAGTGAATTCTTTCTTCCGGAACTTCTGAAAATTATCTAGGCTGCAAATTCACACGCAGCGGACAAATCAATCTTACCTAAAGCGGAACTTTAATAGCGCTGGGATGGCGAATTAACATCGAATATCGCCCTCTGTTCCTGTTCAGCCAGCCGCGCACCTCGATATATTTCCCGAGATAGCCATTTATGTCCGGAAACAATGACAACCATTTGCGCTCAATACGCGCTTCAAATTGCCGGGAAAATTCAAGATAAACAAACTTTCGGCTACTGCGAATATTAACAACTTTCCCCGCCAGACGAGTCCAGCCGGCATGGTCCTCGGCATTAAGGCGGTTCACAGGTATAACAGCGTATTCCGGCCGCCGCCAAATACCGAGCCTGGCTTTTTCCGCCAGACTCTGGGCTTTGACCAGCTCATCTGCATAAAATAGATTAGGCGGGTAAATGCTGACTTCCGCCAGGCCGGCGGCAACCAGGGACAAGTTAATATGTTCTTTTTTTTCAGTAAACAAATGGGCTAAGGTTCTGCCGTATTTATCCTTTTTTTCGGCATCGGTCAGCAGCCTTATTTTGCTATTCTGAAGTTTATTAATTAACCAGCGCCTGGCGTCTTCGCCGCCCGCATCCGCCATCTTGTCGCGGTGTTGAACTTCCGGCGTATTAATGCCGAGCAATCTGATTTTACGGCCATCCTCCAGCACGACCGTATCGCCATCGTAAACCGTTTTAACCCGGTAAAAGCCATAGCCGGGCTTGATATCGACCAGTTTGGCCTGCGGATAAGAGCGGTCGGAGAAGTGCGTACCACCGCTTTTATCTTGCCATTCATAGATTTGCGCGCTTGTCCACGACGGCAGCCATAACAATAATAACAATAATAACTTCATGAAGTTATCTAGTTTCAAAAATAATGAGCCTTCTATTAAAAGGCTCAGAAAGTGAGTAGGATGGGTTTTCGCCCGATAAAATAAATTTTCAACCAACTATGATACCTTATAGTTATTCACATAAATGTTTACTTACATTAGCCTGAAAATATGACAGATATTATTACTCTAGTAGCAGCACTTATCGGTGGCGGTTACACCCTCTACATTTACACTCAGAATAGCAAATATCAAAGGGCACAAGTCCTCTTTTTATTATTTGAGAAGTTTTTCTACAAAGCTAAATATGCTGAGATACGCCAGTTGCTGGATTATGGTAATGAAGATAAGATTCGTCAATTTCAAGTGGTACTAGCAAATCATTCGGATGAATTACTTGAAGAAAAATTTGTCGATTATCTGAATTTTTTTGAGTTCAGCGCAAGCCTCGTGCAACTGAAACAGCTTGAGATAAATGAAGTTCAATCAATGTTCGAATAGTATATACGGGGTTTGGGTAAGCATGACTTCATTGTAAAATACTTGGAAGAGCAAAATTTTAAGGGCTTAATCAAACTCGTCAGAAAGTTTCGAAAATTAAATCAAGAGTCATGAATTACGAGTATATATTTGTTTATGGAACACTCAGACGCGGCACAAATAGCGAAATGCATCACCTCTTGGCAAAGCATGCCGAATTTGTGGATGAGGCCACTTATCGCGGCAAGCTCTATAAAGTTAACGATTATCCAGGCGTGGTTCCTTCTAATGATCCTAATGCTATAGTGCACGGTGAAGTCTATCTACTTCACCATGCAGATATTGTGCTCCTGCGTCTGGACCAGTATGAAGAATACGGACCGGAATTCTCTCAACCCAACGAATACATACGTGAAAAACAAGAAGTATTTCTCAGGAGCGGGAGTGGCATTACTGCATGGGTCTACCTCTATAATCGCCCACTGAAGGCCTTGAGCTGATTGAGCCTGCAGTTTCTTAAATTTCCAGAGCTGAGACCTGCTTGAGTTGTGACGCGCCGGCCTTCATTCTTTTCATTCAAATAGTAACTGCGCCAGTTAAGGAAGTAGCAGCGCTTCCATGAATTGAAAACAACAAAATTAATCGACTCCGCGAAACCTCATGATCACCATTATCCAAAGAGTAGCCACCGCCAAAGTCACGATTGACAACCAGGATACCGGCAAAATCGATACCGGCATTATGGCGCTGGTGGCGGTTGAAAAAAATGATACGCAAAAAGATGCCGAGCGCTTGCTTGAGCGCATCCTCAACTACCGGATATTTGCAGATGACAATGACCGCATGAACCTGAGTTTAAGAGATATCAACGGAGGCCTGTTACTGGTTCCACAATTTACGCTTGCAGCAGATACGCAAAAAGGCAATCGCCCGGGTTTTAGCTCGGCCGCAGCGCCGGAAAAAGGCCGGCAACTGTTCGAATATCTTGAGCATAAGGCAAAAACAACTTATCCCAAGGTGGAGTTCGGCCGGTTTGGAGCCGATATGCAGATTTCCCTGGTTAATGACGGCCCGGTTACCTTTATGCTGAAAACCTGACCTTATAAGCTACCCCTGTTCTCTCTTGGCTATTTAAATAATGCACCTATATCTGCAGCAGCATTACTACCCATTACTGGAATTGTTGTTATCGTAAGGCTGTGCTTTCACATTATCAGGAATTTTCGGCTTTTTTGCCGTGCGCAGGAGAATCAAGGCATTACCCAGAACAAACATGCAGGCGATTATAAATAACACTATCCACATTTAAATTTTGCTTTTTTGGCCTGAACAAGAAGCTTGCTATAGAATATGTCATACAGACCATTAACCCGCCCAAACATTCATTTTCGGGTCTTGAACCATGACTTTTACTACTGCCGATCTTTGCGATGCGCATTCCGATGAAGAATATTTTCAGATTGCCGAGCCTCTGTTCAGGCCTTATGGCGCCAGGCCTGCCTTTTGCGGGCAGATCACCACGGTGAAAGTTTTCGAGGATAATGTTCTGGTCAAAGCAATTCTGGAACAGAAAGTTGAAAATAGAGTACTCGTTATTGATGGCGGCGGTTCGCACCGGTGCGCGCTGGTCGGCGATAATCTGGCCAGGATTGCCATTGACAATGGCTGGCAGGGCATGGTGATTTATGGCTGCATCCGGGATTGCGCCATTATTGATAAACTTCCCATTGGCATTCGCGCATTGCATACCCATCCTCTAAAGAGCCATAAATCCGGCCATGGCGACCGCGATCTGTTAATCACTTTTGCCGGCGTCAATTTCAGAAAAAATCATTATTTATATGCCGATACCGATGGAATCATCGTATCTGAAACCCTGTTGAGTTAAAATAACTCAACACTCCAACTTAAAGAAGCCAAACTATGCAAATTGTACTTGCCAACCCACGGGGATTCTGCGCCGGCGTAGACCGCGCCATTGAAATTGTTGATCAGGCCATCGAAGCCTTCGGGGCGCCGATTTATGTACGGCACGAAGTTGTGCACAACCGGACGGTGGTTGACGGTCTTAAAAAAAAAGGCGCCATTTTCATTGAAAATTTAAATGACGTGCCGGTCGGTTCCTATTTGATATTTAGCGCCCACGGCGTTTCCAAACAGGTACAGCAGGAAGCTAAAGAACGTAATTTAACAGTTTTTGATGCTACTTGCCCTCTGGTCACCAAAGTTCATTTGCAGGTTGCCAAACATGCAAAATCGGATCGCGAAGTGATTCTTATCGGTCATGCCGGACATCCGGAGGTTGAAGGCACCATGGGCCAGTATGAAAAAGCGACAAAAAATGGCGGCATCTATTTGGTGGAAACGCCGCAGGATGTTGAAAATCTGGTAGTAAACAATCCGAAAAATCTGGCTTATGTGACGCAGACTACCTTATCAATGACTGATACCAAAATCATGGTGGATGCTTTGAGAGCGCGCTTTACGGCCATTCAGGAACAGAAAAAAGATGACATCTGCTACGCCACCCAGAACCGTCAGGATGCTGTCTATGAACTGGCTAAAACAGCCGATACCATTCTTGTAGTGGGTTCGCCTAACAGCTCCAATTCCAACCGCCTGCGCGAGATTGCTGAACAGTTGGGCAAGAGGGCCTATCTGATAGATACTGCCGATGATATGCAGCAGAGCTGGTTTGAGGGAATTGCCGTGGTCGGCGTTACCGCCGGCGCTTCCGCACCGGAAGTACTGGTCCAGGAAGTTATCAATCAGTTAAGGCAATGGGGCGGGCAATCGACTATCGAGAATCAGGGCATAGAAGAAAAAGTCGTCTTTTCATTGCCCAGAGAATTAAAGAAACAGTTGGAACACTGATTTCTGTCTGACATCCCACTTTAGGTCAGAGACAAAATATTAAAAGTACTGTATGGCTGAACTGGAATCAATCCGTCTGGATAAATGGTTATGGACTGCGCGTTTTTTTAAGACGCGCAAACTGGCCGCCGAGGCCATCTCAGGCGGGAAAGTACATGTTAACGGCCAGCGCGCCAAACCCGGCAAGGAAGTTAAACCGGGCGCCGCTCTTTCCATAACCAGGGACAGCTGTCTCTGGGAAATTACAATTACTGCTATCTCAAGCCAACGCCGCCCGGCTAAGGAAGCGGCTTTACTCTACGAAGAAAGTAGTGAAAGTCTAGCCAGACGTGAACAACAAACCATTCAGCGTCGTGAACAGCGGGAATTATTTGATTTCAGCGCCAGCAATCACAAACCGAACAAGAAAGAAAGACGGCTGATTCACAGTTTCAAGCAAAAATAGAAAGGCGTCATCCACTTCTCTACAAACAGGTGGGCGGTTTAGGCAATCCAGCCAGCTTGCAGGCATATTTCAATGGCCCGTCAGGAAACAATTTATGCAAATACCGGCTATTGCCTTTATTATCTCCAAGTTCCCTGGCCACTGCCTTAATGAACACACGGCTATTTGGCAGGTACTTGAAGCGCTTGTAAAAATCACGCATAAACAAAATAATTTCCCAGTGGCCTTCTTGCAACGAGATATTATTTAACTCGGCAAGCCGCTTTGCGACTTCTTCGCTCCAGTCCGCGGGATTCACTAAAAAGCCCTGTTCGCTTGTTTCAGGACACAGCTTTTTAACTATCAACACCATGATTGAATTACCGTATTTTTAATAGTCAGGTCAACCAGCTCAGCATAGTCAATTACTTCTATTCCCTTAACCAGCTCCTCAGCCATTATTCCACGCACGCTTATGTCATCGGATAATACACAAAGCCGATTGGTGGTGAGTTGCCGGCTTAAGCTGTCACTTAGCGCCCCTTTTTGCAAAATGCGCAGAACCGAGTTTTCAAGGAAGACGATTACATCGCCAGAATCACTTCGTTCCAGGATGGCAGTCTCAATAGGCGATTGAAAAACAAGGTGCAACACGCTAATTTTTATCAGTCAATTTAAGGCCGATAATGCCGACGACTACCAGGGCAAGCGACACCAGCCGATATAAGTCGGCCGATTCCTTAAACAGGACAATGCCCGCTAAAGCCACTCCAACTGCTCCCATACCGGTCCAGACAGCATAAGCGGTTCCCAGCGGCAAGGTTTTTATTGCCATCATCAACAAATAGAAACTGACCACAGCGGACACCATTGTGCCTATGCTGGGCCACAGTTTGGTAAATCCCTGATTATATTTAAGACTTAAAGCAAACACTATTTCGGCGAAACCCGCAGAAAATAAAAGCACCCACGCCACGATTACCCCTTTCTTTGTGTATATATTTAAGATATTTTACAATAGCATGATGATATATACCTGAAAATTGCCCAGTATTATAAATGGAAAGCAAATCCTCGTTCCTGATCGGTAATCCAGCCCAAATAATCAGTCATCTATCGTTATTATTTAATAATAAATGCCTGATCAGCGCTAATTTTGGCGATAATAACGATTCCTTCATTACTACCATAATAAAAATTGATAAAAAAAATCATTCGCTAATTCTGGATTATGCCCCAAAAGAATATTTAAGTCAGCAAGCGCTTAATTCTGCCAATACAATTTTCAAAACTGAATACCTTGGCATCAAAGTCACTTTCCCCGTAACCCGGCTGATAAAAACTCAATATGAAGGAGGTCCGGCATTCATCATGCCTATTCCTGAGGTAATTCTTTGGATACAGCGCAGAGAATTCTACCGGGTAAAATCACCTGTTTCAAAGTCCAGTTACTGCAGGGTGTTACTGGAAAACCGGGAGCCAATCGATCTTAAGTTATATGATATCAGTCTCTCCGGTTTTTCAATGCTTAATGAAGCAGGCGAAATTTCTCATTTGCTGGTTCTTAACGCGCAGTTTGATCAATGCAGACTTGTACTCGCGGAAGCAGACGAAGATACTGTTTCTTTTGAAATACGAAATGTGTATCTGATTAACCCGGTAAAACTGAATAAAATTGAGAAAATAGGCTGTAAATTTACCCATATAACTTCTGCCTTTGAATCCGCTATCCAGCGCTATATGCAGAAGATCGAGAGAGAAAACAAATTTAAAACTTGACTCTTCTGACCTTAAACCGGACTGTTGCCTCTGGTTGATTTATAGCAGTTTGAATTCCGTTCCTTATGCCTGCCCCTTGTTTAATTCATGACTATTTCCTCGTACCCTGCTGCACAACGCCTGATACTGACTGTTACCCAACTGAACCGTGAAGTCAGTCAACTGCTTAACGAGCATTTTCTGACTGTTCTGGTTGAAGGTGAAATATCCAATTTGAGTACGCCCTCGTCAGGACATATCTATTTTTCTCTAAAAGATGCGAACGCCCAGATACGCTGTGCAATGTTTCGCACTTACCAGCGCAAACTGGATTTCAAGCCTGAAAACGGCAAACAGGTTGTGGTGAAAGCGCAGGTCAGTCTGTATGAGCCTAGAGGCGACTTCCAGCTTATTGTCGAGCATATTGAAAAAGCCGGCGACGGCGCTTTACGCAAGGCGTTTGATGCATTAAAACGTAAATTGCTAGAGGAAGGTTTGTTTGATATTGCCATCAAACAACGCCTGCCGGCCTTGCCAAAAGCCATAGGAATAATAACCTCGCCGTCAGGCGCTGCGATCAGGGACATTCTGACTGTTTTAAAAAGGCGGTTTGCGGCGGTGCCGGTTATTATTTATCCGGTTGCAGTACAGGGAGAAAATGCAAAAAATGAAATTGTCAGGGCACTGGCCACAGCTAATGAGCACAACCTATGCGATGTGATTATTCTGGCACGGGGCGGCGGATCACTGGAAGATCTCTGGGCCTTCAATGAAGAAATCGTTGCCCGGGCTATTTTTGCCAGCAAAATTCCAATCATTTCAGGCGTAGGGCACGAAACCGACGTTACCATCACTGATTTTGCGGCAGACTTGCGGGCAGCCACGCCCTCGGCAGCGGCTGAACATGCAACTCCCGACCATCAGGAATGGCTGGCCAAATTTATTTATTTCGAAGCTCGATTGCAACAGCAACTGCAGAGGAAACTGAGCCAGAAGCAGCAGTTATTAGGCTGGTTAACTAAAAGATTACAGCAGCTGCACCCCGGCAAGAAAATGGCAAGAAATGCGCAGCGAATGGACGAGCTTGAGTTAAGGCTTAATCAGGCCATTCAGATAAGGCTTCGCCATAATCTGAGCAAGCTTGAGACTAAAATGGCTAATTTATGGCAATTTAATCCTGCCGTACTTATAAAAAATCATCAACAGCGACAACTTTATTTAAGCAAATGCCTGATCAACATAACTCAACACAAACTGGATCAGTTAAACCAGCGCTTAGTAAACTCAAGCCAGACATTACATGCTGTCAGTCCCCTGGCGACATTGAAGCGAGGTTATGCAATGGCTATCCACCTGCCTTCCAGACAGCTTGTCCGCTCTACCGAACAGTTGGCCCCGGGCGATATGGTACAAACCCGCATTGCCCACGGTCAATTCACCAGTCAGATCCAGACGATTGAAGATGATTAACAGTCAATATACGGAAGAGATATCGCCTTTTGCTTCTTGCTGATTACGCTAAAGATCCGGCTTCAAACGGCCATTGCTCGATCACCTTATAAAAAACGCCGCCAGCCTTGCTACAGGATTCAACAAGACAAAATGAGTTGGCCTGCCAAACGACAGGTTCGCAATCCTGATCAACCCATGCGTTGCCATGTCTGGCCAGGGTAATATGAGGCGCATAAGGCCTGGCGTCAATTTGCAAACCGCAATTTTCAACCGCCAGACCCAACGCTTCGACCAATATCATTAATTTACTTGGCGGCGGCTGCCGAGAGGCAAGGCATAGCACTTTGGGTTTTTTCCAGTAAGTGAGCCGGTCAAACGTTACTACAAAAGGTTCGGCAGAAATAGCGGCGGCGCTTTTTTTAATTAATAATTCAGCGCTTGTGTCAATATTTCCTAAAAACACCAGGGTTACATGCAAATTTTGCGGCAGCACCCATTTGAATTCTTTAGCCTGAATGGACTGACACAACCGCACCAACTTTTGTCTGGTGGTATCGTCAGGCCATAAAGCAAAAAATAGTCTGGAAACATTGGCCATTGATTAAGCCCTGATTTGATTGACGGCCTGAATAATAACGCCGGTGAATAATTCTACTTTGTCAGATTAATGTGCAAGCTCGTCATACTCGCCGGGAAGCGGGTATCCAGTGCCATGGATGGCAAGGTCAAATCCATCCATGGAACCTAGATTCCGGCAATCCATGCCGGAATGACGATCTTGGAAAATAGTGATCGTGTAATCTGACAAAGTAGAGATAAGCTTCGACAAATTCATAGAGCGGCAGAACTTATTTTTTCCAGAACTCAGGCACGAATAAAATCACAATGGAGAATATTTGTACCCGGCCCAACAGCATGGCCAGAATACATACGCCTGATTGAAAATCGCTCAAACTGGCGTAAGTCATTGCCGGCCCCACTTGCTCAAGGCCGGGACCGGCATTGTTGAAGCAGGCGATAATCGCGGAGAAAGAGGTCATAAAATCCAGCCCGCTCAACAGCAGCATAAATACCAGAATTACAATGCTCATAAAATACAGAAAAATAAAACCGGTGATCGAAGTAACAATATCGTGGCTGACAACAGTATCGCCTATTTTCAGGGGCTTGACGGCATAAGGATGGATAAATTTATACAGTTCCAGTCGGGCTTGCCTCATAAGAACAATTGTCCGAATCATACGAATACCGCCGCCGGTAGAACCGGATGAGGCGGCAATACAACTCAAAAACAGCATCCACATAGGCACAAAAACAGGCCATTGATTAAAATCCTGGGTAGAGAATCCGCAATCTGTTGCAATAGTGACCACATTAAATGAAGCATGGCGCAAAGCGGTAAGGAAATCGGAATAGGTTCCTGCGTGCTGCAAAATCGCTGCCGACACCACACAGCTTACTAACATGAGCAGCAGAAAACTCCTTGCCTCCCGGTCCTGCCCATAAGGGTTTAATGAGCGTTTTTTAAAAACGATATAATGAGTGGCGAAATTGATGGCTGCCAGCAATTGAAATACCGTTAATACCACTTCGACAGATAAGGAATCGAAAAAACCTATACTGCTGTCATGCGTGGAAAAACCGCCCAAGCTCATCGCGGAAAAAGCATGACAGATTGCATCAAACCAGTTCATTCCCGCCAATCGCAAAGCGATAATGCAGGCCAACGTAATGCCCGCATAAACCAACCATAATGCTTTTGCTGTTTGGGCCACGCGCGGAGGCAAATCGGCTTCCTTGACAGTTCCCGGCGATTCAGCTTTGTACAATTGCATGCCGCCGATACCTAAAATAGGTAAAATGGCGACCGCAAAAATAATAATGCCCATGCCGGCAATCCAGCATAGCTCATGTCGCCAGAGATTAATTGACATCGGCAAATGGTCAATATCGCTTAGAACCGTGGCGCCGGTCGTAGTAAGAGCGGAAGCGACTTCGAAATAAGCATCGATAAAACTGATTCCCGGCAAATAAAACAGCAGCGGTAAAGTACAAAATACCGGCGTCAATGACCAGGTAATCGCCACTAACAGAAACCCTGCTTGCCTTGATACCGATTTGGGCGTTCGCAGGGTCGGGATAAACATCAGAGCGCCGGTCAGCAAGGTAATTAAAGAGCCCTTGGAAAAAGCGCTAGCGGCGCCGTCCCCGGCTATAAAGGAAGTCAGCAGACAGGTGGCCATTAAGCCGCTAAATCCCATTAGGACCAAGCCAAAGACGTGGATAATAATAACAATGACATTCATGTCAGCATTTAAAAGCCAGGCTGCACCACAGCAGCAAAAGACGAAAAACTGGGTTATCGTATTGTTGCCTGCCAGAACAATGAGGCATAAAGAGCAGCAAAGGTTCGCAAAACAATATCATCAGCACGGTTGTTGCGCCCCTTATGGTTGAAGCGGCTGAAAAATCTTCTCGATCTCTGCAACCAGTTTTTTTTCCCTCGCAAACATTATGACATGATCGCCTTCTTCAAATACTGTGTCATGATGGATTGGAATGACTTGCTGCTGGCGAATCAATGCGCCCATCACAATGCCGGCAGGAAACTTTATACTGTCTACCCGTTGCCCAACCACTGAATGAGGGCCGCCGCTTCGATGGGCTATGGCCTCTATGGCTTCGGCGGTGCCGCCGCATAACGAACTGACCTGGGCTACGTCACCTCTGCGTACATGCTTTAAAATGCTGCCCAGCGTTTCCTGGTTGGGGAGCACAGCCACATCAATACCGGTGCCGGGTAATAATTTGCTGTAAGAAACATGATTAAGTAGACAGATGGCCTTGCGGGCGCCCAAATTTTTAGCCAGGGAAGCGGAAATAATGTTTACACCGTCATTATCGGTGATGGCGCAAAACAAATCGGTATTGTCGATGGACTCATCCAGCAACAAGGTATCGTCAACGCAATCCCCCCTCAATACCACCGTATGTTCAAGATCATTGGCGATTTTTTTTGCCCTGACAGGGTCTTTTTCGATGATTTTTACATGATGATCATTTTCCAGCGCCAGCGCCAACCGTTTGCCAATATGGCCGCCGCCGGCAATAATGATACGATTTAACGGGGCCTCCAGCTTGTCCAATGCCTTCAACACTCGACGCACTTCATTGCGAGGCGCAACGAAAAAAACCTCATCGCCTGTAGCTACAATGGCTTCGCCATCCACCGCCTGGGGCACGCCTTGCCGAAAAATTGCCACCACGCGGATTTTGCCGTCAGCCAGGCGTTCCTTCACGTCATTAATTCTTTTACCCGTCAAAAAGCCGCCATTCACCACTTTAACTGAAAACAGCCGTACCAGGCCCTCAGCAAAATCGGAAATATGCAGAACACCGGGAAAGTCGATTAAATTGCGAATTGATTCCATAACCATCTGTTCCGGACTGATGACAATATCTACCGGTATGCCCGCTGGACCGAATAATTTCGGATTTTTCAGATAATCAATGGCCCGTACCCGCGCGATGGTTTTAGGACGGCTATACAGCGTATTGATAATCATGCAGGCCAGCATATTAGTCTCATCACGGTCGGTTACCGCAATAACCATGTCGGCAGTATCTAACCCTGCCTGTTCCAGAACAGTAGGATGAGCTGCATTACCTGTGACCGTCGCTATATCAAATCTTTCTTTTAAGGCATCGAGCAGTTGCTGTTTGAAATCAATAACAACAATATCATTCTCTTCACTCGCCAATGCGCTGGCAACTGACGAGCCGGTAACGCCGGCGCCAAGGATCACTATTTTCATTGAACCAATATGCCAAATAAAACATTCATAAGAGGTGTCGCAATTTTGACACGAAATTATATATTTTACAGGAATAGCTGATGTTTAACACTTTCGGACACTTTCAGAAATTTGAGGCGGTCGGACTTTTCCGTGTAAATGCTAAAATACCTGACTCAGTTACCTGCCCTCAGCATAGCCATGAACCGGTTCATTCTGTTGCTTAAGACACCAATTACCTGTTGCTGGCTCCGGTAGACAACCGGTTAGCGGCAAATCCTCTGGCCCGCGTCATCGCCGCGGCGAGCGATCAGCTAGCTGGATCCAACAAAGCTGATATGGAAGTACACGGGTCGCAGCTCGTCGGCGCATCAGCCGCCGGTGCCGTTGGACTTGCGGGCATACGGCCGAGCCGGCTGTGTATTTTGCAGTGACACACTGTCTTGAGTCTGCCGAAAGCAAACGACGCTGCGCTCGGCTGCAGGCGCTTCCTGCCTGAAAGCCGGAGCTGGAACCGCCAAGGCGAGGTGATTACTTCTGGCTGGTTTGCACGGATAAGCGCTTGAAAGGATGGGAAACAAGGGATTACTTCGAGTAAAATCCGATTCAAATAACCGCCTTGCTGGCGATACTTTGCCAGACTGATCCTGATTTACGGCATAGCCTTCGTATTTTCATTTAAAAAGCCCTGCTCTCTGGCTAACTGCATGTGGTTATACACATTTCTCCCATCCCCCCTGCAGCGGTATCCCAGGGCCATGGCCTAGCTGGGGGTAATCGTTTTGTAACGTCCCGGTAGCCTGAATTCCAGCATCCCTCCGGAGAGCGGATTTGCATTACCCGGCTTTGGACGGGATCCGACCGGATAGATTAATGGCGGACTTGTTCAGGGTATGGGCTAAACAGTCAACTGCCTAAAAAACTGAACTTGTTGTTTCAATTTATCAATTCCTTAACTCGATAATACTGTTCCAGCGCCTCCGGATTGGCCAGGGCATGCTGATTTTTTACCGGCTGTCCATGAATGATATTGCGTACCGCCAGTTCGGCGATTTTGCCGTTTTTGGTGCGGGGAATAGCGCTTACCTGCAGAATTTCTGACGGCACATGCCGGGGCGATGCATTTTGCCTGATCTGCTGTTTGATCTTCGTTTTCAATTGTTCCGATAACGCCTCGCCCTGGGGCAGAACGACAAATAAAATGATCCGGCAATCCCCGTCAACGTCCTGGCCGACCACCAGGCTTTCCAGAACTTCATCCAGCTGCTCCACTTGCCGATAAATTTCAGCGGTGCCGATTCGAACGCCTCCGGGATTGAGCACGGCATCCGAACGGCCGTAAATGATCATGCCGCCGCTGTCTGTCAGCGCCACATAATCGCCGTGCCGCCACACGCCCGGAAATTTTTCAAAATAGGCCGCATGATACCGGCGCTGATCGGGATCGTTCCAGAAGCCGACCGGCATCGATGGAAAGGGCGCCTTGCAGACCAGTTCGCCTTTTTCCTCTAACAGCGGCCGGCCGTTGTCGTCGAAAACATCGACGTTCATCGCCAGCCCCCGGCACTGGATCTCTCCGCGCCGCACCGGCAACACAGGACAACCGAGCACAAAGCAGGAAATAATGTCCGTGCCGCCGGAAATCGATGACAGGCAGACATCGGATTTGACCGATTCGTAGACAAAATCGAACGCTTCCGGCGCCAGCGGCGATCCGGTCGATAAAATCGACTTGAGCGATGACAGGTGATGGGACTTTTTAGGGATAACAGCGAATTTTTTGAGGGCGTCGATATACTTCGCGGAAACTCCAAAAACAGTGATCTGAAATTCATCAATCAAGTCAAACAATGCGTCAGCCTTGGGATAAAGCGGCGCGCCGTCATACAATACCAATTCTGCACCGGCTGCCAGTGCGGAAGCCAGCCAGTTCCACATCATCCAGCCGCAGGTGGTGTAATAAAACAGACGCTCGCCAGGATGGATGTCCACATGCAGCAAATGTTCTTTCAGATGCTGGATCAAGGTCCCCCCGACTCCATGCACAATACATTTCGGCGGCCCCGTCGTGCCGGAAGAATAAAGAATAAACAACGGGTCATCGAACGCCATCGGCATAAACTCTATCAGCCGGTTTTCCGGAAAATTTCCGAGATAGTCTTGCCAGAGCGCTACCTGATGACTGGCCCTGAACGATTCGCTGTTCAGATAAGGAATCAATACGGTAGTCTGCACCGATGGCAGCGCCTTGAGCAACGGTTCAAGCTGATCCTGCCTAGCAAATGCCTTGCCGTTAAAAGTATAGCCGTCGCAGACAAACAGCACCTTGGGTTCGATCTGGCTGAAACGGTCCAAGATGCCCGCAACCCCGAAATCCGGTGAACAACTGCTCCAGACTGCGCCGAGGCTGGCGGTTGCCAGCATTGCGATAATGGCTTCGGGAAGATTTGGCAAGACGCCGGCCACGCGATCGCCGGGCCTGACATTGTCATTTTTGAGGGCTTGGGCAAGCCGGGAAACCTGACGATAGAGATCGCTATAGGAAAGCCGTCGGGTTGCGCCGTTTTCTCCCTGAAAGCTGATTGCAAAGCGGCGCTTATCGCACTGACGCAATAAATTTTCCGCATAGTTGAGCCGGGCCTCAGGAAACCATTTGGCTCCGGGCATTCTTTCTTGATGCGCTAAAACCAACTTCCCTTTATGCGCGGCTTTAATACCCGCAAAATCCCACAGCAAATCCCAAAAAGCGGCGGGGTTTTCAATAGTCCACTGGTAAAGCGCATGATATTCGGCAATGTTAACACCATAGCGCTCTCTCACCGCTTTCATGAAGCGGGTAATATTGGCGTTTTGCCGCCGTGCTGATGACGGCTGCCAAAGCACTGGATTCATGTTGTTCCCCGATGGCTAAATACATTCGATAAGAGCGAAAACGGTTCAGGTAAGTTCAGGGCTTTCTATTTCACCGGGAGCGCTATTTTTGTAGAAAAGCTCAATGAAGATAACAGTCGCTATGAATTTTAATGTGACACTCTTGTCCGGCATTGCTTTAGGCCACATCGCTTTCACGCTTGATAATAAACAGGCTTGAGCCGCCGGCCTTTACTATCCTCCCTGCCCTTTTGAATCGCAAAGCCGGAGCAGCCAGTAGCTTCGTTCCGGATACAGGGAATCATGTATGGGCAGCTCCTGGAATCCAAGCTTGGCATAGAGAGCCCTCATTCCCCTGGCTGAAATATCCGTTCGTCCGAGGCGGTAGGTGAAGCCTTGACTGCGAAGCTCATTAATAAGCGCCACAGAGAGTCGCTCGGCAATATGGCAGCGTCGAAAACCAGGATCCACTCCCAGACCGCTGACATAAAACACCCGCTTGCCTCCCTCCGCCAGGAAATCGAGGGCATGAGCGCCGGAAATTTCGCTAAGAAGCTGTTTGGAAATTCATCTTTTCGCCCATAAGGTATCAATTTTGATTATGAAATAAATAGTATGAGCACAAAAAACGGAAAAAACGTTACCCGAGTAATTTGAGTGAGGGGGCATGGCGG
>NZ_CADCXN010000043.1 GCF_902806695.1 Candidatus Methylobacter favarea
TCTTAATCATCCTGTCACTAACGCTGCCTATAATTTGAACCTCTCCAATAACGCTAAGAGGCAATTCCTATGAAGAGCTTAAACAACAATCCCTGTGATGTTTCGCGATGTGTAGCGGGGCCCGTGGTGTCATTATTAGTAGCCTTGTCAGCCGCAAACGTAATGGCGGCGAATAATGCTCCTTTAATGGAGCAGGGTATCCAGTTCGGTGATCCGGCGCCAGGACGGGCTATGATCTGGAGCCGTTCCGACCGTCCGGCCCGCATGATGGTGGAATACGCGTTCAACGAGCAATTCGACGATTCGCAAACTGTCAAAGGCCCTTACGCGCTGGAGAGCTCCGATTTTACCGCGCGCCAGGACTTGGTCGGCCTACCCCCAGGTGAGGATGTTTACGTTAAAGTCTGGTTCGAGGACTTGACCAATGCCCGCGCCAAAAGCGAAGCGGTAACAGGCCATTTTCATACGATTGGCAAATATGACAACATTCGTTTCATCTGGGGCGGCGATACGGCAGGCCAAGGCTGGGGCATTAACGAAAGCTTCGGCGGCATGAGAATCTATGAAGCAATGCGTCAGGTCGAGCCGCAGTTCTTCATTCAAAGCGGCGACAGCGTGTATTCCGACGGCCCTATTCCTGACAGCAAACCGGCCGAAAACGGTCAGATATGGACTAATCTTGTCACCCCGGAAGTCAGCAAGGTCGCCGAAACTCTGGACGAATTCCGCGGCCGCTACAAATACAATCTGCTGGACGAAAATTTGCGCCGCTTCAATGCCGAAGTCCCGCAAATCTGGCAGTGGGATGATCACGAGGTCGTCAACAACTGGTCGGACGCCAAAGACCTGGGCCAGGACGCCCGTTATACCGTCAAGGATGTGCCACTCTTGATTGCCCGCGCCGCCAAGGCTTTTCATGAGTACGCACCGCTGCGCCCGCATGATGCCGAAGAACCCGACCGCATCTACCGGAAGCTCTCTTATGGCAGATTACTCGATGTGTTCGTCATCGATATGCGCAGTTACCGCGGGCCAAACACCGGCAACCTACAGACCGAAGAAGGTGTGGAGACCGCTTTTCTGGGTGAAACCCAGCTCGCCTGGCTCAAAAACGAATTAAAGCGCTCCCGTGCGACATGGAAAATTATTTCAGCCGATATGCCTATCGGTCTCAACATTGGCGACGGTACCGACGCTCAAGGCAAGGCACGCTGGGAAGCTATCGCCAACGGTGACAACGGTCCGGCCGTCGGCCGCGAGCTGGAGATCGCCCGTCTGTTGAGCTTCATCAAGCATGAAAGTATCAACAATATCATTTGGCTGACTGCCGACGTGCATTATGCCGCCGCCCACTATTATGATCCTGCCAAGGCTGGAACCAGGGACTTTGCCCCGTTCTGGGAATTTGTGGCCGGCCCGCTTAATGCCGGTTCTTTCGGACCCAACAGCACCGACGGCACTTTTGGTCCACGCGTGGTATTTGCCAAAGCTCCGCCTGCGGGCCAAGTCAACCTGTCGCCTTTTGCCGGCCTGCAGTTCTTCGGCGAAGTTAACATCGATAGAAAGAGCCGGACTTTGACTGTCGATCTGAAAGACATCGACGGCAAGATCGTATTCAGCAAGACCCTGGACAGCGAGGCCAATAGCTTTTTGTCCGGTAACAACTTTCACCCCATCCATATCCCTGGCGCAGACCGAAGTCATGTACATCCTTTCGTTGCGAGGCGGGAAGCCGATTAGTCCCGAAGCGATAGGACCGGGCGATTTCACGAAGCGTCTTTCGTGTAGTGAAATTGCCCAGCATTCGGGCAGCTATTGCACACTCAGTTATGCCCCTCGTTGAAATAAACGAGGGGCAACAGAGCCTGTCCCGAGCATAGTCGGGCGCTGTAGGCATTGGCGGTCGCGTCAAGTTTTGCTGCTTGCCTGGGCTGGGATGACCAAAACAGGCTTTCGCTAAAATAGCGACCCTCCGCCTAGTGGTTAGCTGCGTTATTACCAGCTTGGCTGACCTGAAAGCAATGGTATAAATGGAGTAAGGCAACTCGGGAGCATCATTAAATAAGCCGGATACTGTTTTTATCAATGCTGATCAATTTTTTCTTATACAAAGCGCCGATAGCTTGCTTGAATACTTTCTTGCTGACGCCGAATGCAGCATAAATGGCTTCCGGCGGACTTTTATCGCTCAACATCATCACGCCGTGGTTTTCCTGAAGCCTGGCTAAAATAGTATCGGTCAGCGACTCGACTTTGCCATAGCCAGGCTGATAGAGGCTCAGATCAATTTTATGATCGTCTCTGATCTGTTTAATATAGCCTTCCAACTTTTGACCTTTGCTTAACGGTTGAAACAGCTCATTTTGATAAAGCATGCCCCAATGAGTATTATTAACAATGGCTTTAACGCCCAGCTCTGTTTTATCGGCGATTAGCAAGGACACTTTCTGGCCGGCTTTAAAATACACTGATTCATCTGAGAGGAAACCATCAATCCTGGTGGTGGCGGCAAGGCGCTTTTTGTCATCGAGGAACACTTTGACCAGATAGTATTTGCCGACCTCCATTTCATGACGCTGCTCGCTGAACGGTACCAGCAGATCTTTCGGCAATCCCCACTCCAGAAAAGCACCTGCATAGTTAAGCGCCGCCACTTTCAACCAGGCAATATTACCCACCTCGGCCAAAGGCGTTCTGACGGTAGCGGCCAGATGTCTTTGCCATAAGTTCGCCGGCCGCGTATCAGAGCGGCTAACATCGGGCTCGCCTGCGGAAAGACGAGCCGGTAGGTCATAATCGACATAAACAAATACCTCCAGCACATCGCCTACCTGGCAGTTTTCGGGTAATTTTTTGTCCGCCAGCAGAACTGTTGATGTTCCATTGCCCAGATAGATATTAGCCCCCTGGCGTTTAACCACCTTCAGCTTATTGAGTTTGCCGATAGTTATCATTTCCAGAATACGCGTTAGAGGATCGGAGCAGCATGATTCCAGCTTTTATCATTCAACTGGTAATAACAAACCGTACGGCATCGAGTCTTAGCTGGGCTGCCTGAATATTTTCATGAGCCAGCAGGGTTATATCCTTTAGCTGTTCAATTTCTTCTGTTTTAATCGTCGGATTAACCTTTTTCAGTCTGACCAGGCGCTTTATCTCATTAGTTAAAGATGCCAGCATGGCTTTAGTCGCATCTGCACATATTCGCTGCATATCGGCTTTGGCTTTTTGTTCAGCCATATTCAAAATTTTGGTAATAGGGACACGCTGATTATTAAGAAATGTCACAATTTGTTGTTCATCAAAAGTAATCCCGGTCTCTATCAAGCTGCGATGAGGGATTGATTCCGTTAAATCTTTCTGATATTGGTCAATCAGTACCCGAATGGGCGTGGCAGGCAGAAACCGGCCGATTTGAAATTCGGCAGGCGCGCTGCATTCAACAATAAATAAACATTCCAGCAAAAATTGCCCGGCTTTAATATCCCTGTGCCTGACGACGGATACGGTTGCATTGCCGGTTTCACTCGATAGCACAAGATCCATGGCTGCTATTACCATAGGATGTTCCCAGGTCATAAACTGCAATTCTTCCCGCGCCAAGGCTATCTGTCTATTGACAGTAACGGTCATGCCATCTTCCGGCAAACCGGGAAAATGCGACACCCGCAGATGATCGCCCGGGCGGATAATAAAGCAGTCCGCAGAGTGGAACTCGGTTTCCACTCCGTAGCATTCAAAGACATTTTCCATGTAGGGCCACAGCGTGCCTTCTTTCTCGTAGGCATTTAGCTGATCGATAAGCGCATCGGCCAACTCTTTACGGCAGGAGTTCAATTCCAGCAATTGATCACGGCCGTTATGCAATTGCGCCTCTAGTTCCGCATTCAGGGCTTCGGTTTTAACTATAAAAGCATCAATTTCGGCCTGATTTTGCTTTTGTAATAGTGCCGCCAGTTCATCATGCAGAATTTCTGCAACACGGGCGCCGGCCGGCGTATTACTGCGAAGGGCATTCAGACCTTCGTCATACCATCGATACAATATTTCCTGTGCGGTGTTTTGCAAATAAGGGATATGAATCTTGATAATGTGCTTCTGGCCTATGCGGTCAAGCCGACCTATGCGTTGTTGCAGCAGATCAGGATTGGCGGGCAAATCAAACAGGATCAGGTGATGGGCAAACTGAAAATTCCGGCCTTCGCTGCCGATTTCGGAACAGATCAATAGCCGCGCCGAACTTTCCGGATCGGCAAAATAAGCGGCCGCACGGTCCCGCTCGATAATCGTCATTCCCTGGTGAAACACAGCCGCTGCAATGCCGTTGCGGTTTCGCAGGGCTTGCTCCAGATCAATAGCGGTTTGAGCCTGTTTACAGATCAGCAAGGCTTTTTGACCGCCTAGTTGTTTAATTTTTTCGACCAGCCAGGCAAAACGCGGATCCTGCTGCAAATCTTCGTCATTTTGCTGTCCGCTTAAGGCATAAGCATAGCGTTTGCGCTGCGGAAAACCCTGCACAGTTTGGCGGGAATTCCTGAATAAAATCCGTCCCGTGCCATGATGATCGAGCAATACTTGAATCAGCGCCTCGCGCGCTGCAGCCGATTTCGCCTCATTGTTCAGATCTTTCAGCAAACCTTCCACATTGTCATTTTTAAGCAGCTTTGTTAATAATGCCGCCGCTTTTTCATCCAATGGTTTTTCAGCCAGCAATAATCTGGCTGCATTCGCGACCGGCTCAAAAAGCCGCTCTTCTTCAAGGAAAGCCGCGAAACTGTAAAAGCGATCCGGATCAAGCAATCTTAATCGGGCAAAATGGCTTTCCTTGCCCAATTGCTCTGGTGTCGCCGTCAACAATACCAGGCTGGGAGAAATCCGGCCGAGTTGTTCAACAAAAAGGTAGTCAGGGCTGGCGGCATGCTCGCTCCATTCAAGATGATGAGCTTCATCCACAATCACCATATCCCAGCCGGCTTCTATAGCCTGACTTTGCCGGGGCGGATATTTTGCAAAAAAGCCCTGGCTGCATAACACCAGTTGCTCATTTAAAAACGGATTACTGGCGACTGCCGCATCGATCTGCGCCTGTATGTCAGCCGGTACGGCATTATCCTCGACATCTTCAGAAAAGATGCCGTCATCACCGAGTTCTTCAAGACAGCGCGCCTCATCAAAAATACTGAAACGCAGGTTAAAGCGCCTGAGCATTTCCACCAACCACTGATGCAGCAGACTTTCCGGCACGATAATCAGCACCCGCTTACTGAGCCCGTTAATAAGCCTGTGGTGCAAGATCAGTCCTGCTTCAATAGTTTTTCCCAGCCCGACTTCGTCAGCCAGCATAATTCGCGGGGCGGAACGGTTAGCAGCTTCGTAAGCAATGAACAGCTGATGAGCTATTAGCGAGGTTCTGCCTCCCAGTAAACCTTTCACTGGGGACTTTTGATGTTGTTGCAATCTGTGCCATGTTTCATAGCGCAGCAAAAACCATGAGCCGGGATCGATTTGACCGATAAACAGCCTATCCTGGGGTTTATTGAACTGAATATGATGATTCAGTTCTATCTCATTCAACTCAACTTCCAAACCTGCCTCATCTTTGCCCACATAGGTGATCAAACCATCCTGCTCGATTACCTTGTTTACTGTCAGCCTGATTTCGTCAATAGACTCAATAGTATCGCCTTCTGAAAAGATGACGCGCGTTAACGGGGAGTTATCTCTGGCGTAAATACGCCTTTCATCACTGGCCAAAAAAAGCACAGTAACCCGATTGAAAGCCACCTCCAGAATAAGACCTAAACCAAGTTCCGATTCGGTATTACTAATCCAGCGCTGTCCGGGAATAAAATTTTCCATTTGTTGATATGCCATTTAGGGAGTGAAGGAAAATCGCTATTATAAGCTTCGACAATGAGTTGTTACGGCAATTAAATTATTCTTATAACTATCACGCTATAGTGTCCGGCTGCGGATTTAGGTCAGATGATTGCCGGTATTTCCTGCTTCCAGGCTCAAGGGACTGGCATGAAGCACAGTGTCAGTTTTTAACCCGCAGCACTAAATAAACTCCTTTTTGTTCATGTTTTGTATAAGTATTATTTGACAATATCCCGCCAGCTTGCTACAGTCCGACGCCGTAAAAGTAAAATTGTTCATTGGTATTACTTAAAACTAATCATTTGATATTTTGTCTATTTATTGGTGAATATTCCATGTCCTATCTATTGATAGCACAGTCATCTGTAATTGCATATCCGGAATTAATAAAGCGGATTTTGAGGACGGGGAACCATGATTTATTCAAATAAACCTGTGTCAGAGATAGAAAAAAAGCTGATTGCCGCCCGCAATTACTCTGTAAGGGAAAAAGCTGGCAGTAATATGAACAGCAATCCGGACAATAGCGGAACCAGTAATTTTAAAATTGCGCACAATGCGGAAAAGGCTAAAACGCAACTGGTCAGCGCCTTATCCCCTACGGCTTTAGGGCTGCCTTATGCATATGAACAAAACCGTTACATAGCGGGGCAGACAAATGCGTCATTACTTTCTGAATGGACTACATCTATAAACTATTACTTTTCAGCAAGCCGACCGGCATATCAATCCGGTACAAATAATGATGAGTATAATAATAAAAAGCACAATCCCGTTACGGCGCTGCAGTACCTTCTTTTTTATTTCGAGCATTTCTGGCTAACTTCAAGGCAACAATTAGCAGCGGCCAAATCGGAATGGAGGCTGCTTATAGGCAGTCAGCACAAAAGCGGATTTTCAGATGTTAATGACCTGGGGCAGGAAGGTCAAACCGGCTTGTTAAAAACAATTGGCAGGCTGCACTATCCTTTGGGCTTTCATTTTTTTACCTATGCCGAGTCCAAACTCTAAAAAAATGCTTAATCAAGTCCAAAAAAAGTTAAATTCGCGTGAGAGAAAGAGAATTTTCTCTCCTTTTGGCATTAATTCTGCTTTTGAAAAGATATTGCAGGAACTCGGCGAGGCGCTTAACCTGAACTGCGAATATGTCAGGCAGATTCAGATAATAGCTTTCAATAAGATAAAGCTCGGTTATGGCGAGCACTTAGTGGGTTTTCTATACAAGTTGTTTGTGCCTGTAGCTATTACGCAAAAAGATATTCGCCCTGTTAATAAAATGAATTATTGCCTGGAGCGTAATGTCTGTCTTGACGGCCCTATACTGACCAAGTCGTGGGAGAAGCCAATGTCGGCAGTGAATGAAATGACATTTTCAATGGCTCTGGCGTTACTATTCGGCTATATGGAGGGGAATTTTACCGTGCAGGTAAAAGTGCGAGCGGTTAAATTCAAATCAGGGAAAATTATCGGTTCGTGTTTTAAGCACCCTTTGCATTTTAAAATGCCGCTTATCACAGACCTAAGAAAATCCAATAACAAAGTTTTAGTACAGGATTTGGACACGGAACATTTTTTAACCGCAAAATGGGTACCGTAAGAGAATATTACATGACGGTTGGAGTTGATTTTTTCCCGGTCCAAGCTTTTGTCGCAAGTCATAAAGGACGCGAAGCAAGGTGAACTCAGCAATTGCACCATAAAGGAGCCAATAATCAAAACACGCCCGGAAATGCGCGGTATTTAAGGCAAAATACGATAAGCCTAACGGTTAAACCGTCGATTCCCATGCAAAAGGACCTGAAATTTTGCCCTGAATTTAAGCTTGAGCGCTTTTAAAAATGTTTAAGAAAAAATGATGTGATTGTGCTGAACCCGAATTTTGAATTTTTCAGATATTACGGGAGCCAAAACGAATTATCTATTATGAGAAGGCGACGAGATGGAGGCGTCGAATTTGTGAGAGACTTAACCCTTATGCAACTCAACATTAGTGACCAGACTCTGCATGGTCCGGAGATTTATTATGAAGAAATATATATTTAATATGCTGCTTTGGGGAGTTGTGTTGACCGGTGCATTCCTGGTGTTCAACCGGGTAAATTCTACGCCTACTTTGCAGGACTCATTAGCTTATTCCGAATTTATCAATAAAGTGAAACAAGGTCAAATCGAGCGGGTGGAGATGAGTGGTCAAATGATCAAGATTCGCACCTCGGATGGTCAGAACTATGAAACCTTCAATCCAGGCGATCCACACCTGATTGATGATCTTCTTGCCGCCAGAGTCCAGATAAGAACATCGCCGCCGGTGCAACAATCATTTCTTATGCAGGTATTCATATCGTGGTTTCCCATGCTACTGTTAATTGTAATCTGGATTATCTATATGCGCAGAATGCAAGGGGGCGGAGGTGTAGGTAACAACATGAATTTTGGCAAAAGTAAAGCCAAAATGCTGGAGCAAGACAAACTTACCGCTAATTTTGACGACGTAGCAGGTTGTGAAGAAGCTAAAGAAGAAGTAGCGGAACTGGTGGATTTTCTATCAGACCCAACGAAATTCCAAAAACTCGGGGGACAAATACCGCGCGGGATTTTAATGGTAGGGCCTCCGGGAACAGGTAAAACTCTGCTTGCCAGAGCCATTGCCGGGGAGGCGGGAGTAAAATTCTTCATTATTTCCGGTTCTGACTTTGTTGAAATGTTTGTCGGTGTGGGTGCGTCAAGGGTCCGGGATATGTTTGCCCAGGCTAAAGAACATGCGCCTTGCATCATATTCATTGATGAAATTGATGCAGTCGGCCGCCAAAGAGGTGGAGCAGGCTTGGGCGGCGGAAATGATGAAAGGGAACAAACCCTCAATCAGTTACTGGTGGAAATGGATGGATTTACCGGCAATGAAGGGGTTATCGTCATCGCCGCGACTAACCGTGCCGATGTGCTGGATAAAGCCTTGCTCAGACCGGGGCGTTTTGACCGTCAGGTCAATGTCGGTTTACCCGATGTAAGGGGCCGTGAACAAATCCTGAATGTTCATATTAAAAAGGTGCCGGCTGCCGCCGATGTTCAATTGAAATATATAGCCCGCGGGACGCCCGGATTTTCAGGCGCCGATCTGGCCAATATTGTTAATGAAGCAGCGCTTTTTGCGGCTCGCTCCAGCAAGCATGAAGTTACCATGAGCGATCTTGAAAAAGCCAAGGATAAAATTCTCATGGGTGCCGAGCGCCATACGATGGTCATGACTGAAGATGATAAATTGTTAACAGCCTATCATGAAGCAGGCCATTGCATAGTCGGGCAATCATCTCTCGATCATGATCCGGTATACAAGGTCAGCATTATGCCTAGAGGCAGAGCGTTGGGCATAACGATGTTCCTGCCGGAAAAGGATCAATACAGTGCCAGCAAGCGCAAACTGGAGAGCCAAATTGCCAGCCTGTTTGGCGGCCGAATCGCCGAACTCATGATATATGGGGGCGATCGTGTTACTACCGGGGCCTCCAATGATATAGAGCGCGCTACCGAACTGGCCCGGAGCATGGTTACACGCTGGGGATTTTCGGACAAACTTGGCCCATTAGTCTATGGCGAGGAAGACGGTCAGCCATTTATGGGTCACCCAGGTACGCAAGGCAAGGCCGTATCCATTAATGTCGCGCATATGATCGATGAAGAAATCCGTTCAGTGATCGATCGCAACTATCAGCGCGCAGAAAACATTTTGCGGGAAAAGATCGATATCCTTCATAAAATGGCCGAAGCATTAATGAAATGGGAAACTATAGACAGCTCGCAAATCGAAGATTTATTGGCAGGAAAAGATCCCCGGCCGCCAAAGGATGAAAAAGATCTATCAACCAGGACTGATTTTAAAAAGCCTGATAAACCGGATGTTAAACCAGCAAATACCAATATAAACAAACCTGCCGGACAAGTTTGAGGTGCGCTCATTTGGGGGTTTTAAAAAGCCCCCTTCTTTTTTTTGGCTTCAATTACTCTCTGTTTCATCGCTTCGAAATGTTTTTTACTCCAATATCTTCCAGAGCTGCCTGTCTGTTAATGACTTTATGAAAATTCTTATTGGGACGAAATATTTTCCTGTCTCTCTCCCGGCCTTGACAAGACAGAAAGGACAGGCCTGCAATAAGTGCAGTCAGAAGTTAATTCTTCGCATGTTTGTCTTATAATATCAGCCATGAGCACAACGAGCAGCCAGCAAATGGCGGCCCTTGCCCTGCAAATTAAACAATGGGGGCAAGAACTGGGCTTTCAGCAGGTCGGCATAACCAATACTGAATTAGCGCAGGCGGAAGCTCACCTGAAAAACTGGCTGAACAAAGACTTTCATGGCGAAATGGATTATATGCAGCGCCACGGCAGCAAGCGCAGCAGACCTGTCCTATTACATCCCGGCACCAGGCGTATTATTTCCGTGCGTATGGATTATCAGCCGGAATCCGGCGCTGCCATGAACCGGACCTTGTCCGATCCCTTTTCGGCCTATATTTCACGCTATGCTCTGGGCCGGGATTATCATAAAATGCTGCGCAATCGCTTACAAAAACTGGCCGATAAGATTGAATATGAGCATGGGCACTTCGGTTACCGTGCTTTTGCAGACAGCGCACCGGTTTTGGAAAAGGCGATCGCTGAAAAAGCCGGCCTCGGCTGGATTGGCAAGCATTCCAATTTAATTAACCGCAAAGCGGGATCGTGGTTTTTTCTGGGGGAAATTTTTACCGATCTGCCTCTTCCGACCGATACGGTTGCCGCTGCACACTGCGGTTCCTGCACGGCCTGTCTGGATATTTGCCCGACTCAGGCGATTGTCGGCCCCTATCAGGTTGATGCCAGACGCTGTGTATCCTATCTGACTATTGAATTGCATGGCGCCATTCCTGAAGAGTTAAGGCCGCTGATCGGCAACCGCATCTATGGCTGCGATGACTGCCAGCTCATCTGTCCATGGAACCGATTTGCCAGAATAACCGGCGAAAAGGATTTCAGCCCCAGGCACAAGCTGAATACCCGGCAGTTGCTGGATGTTTTCGCCTGGAACGAACACGAGTTTTTAACCAAAACCGAAGGCTCGGCGATACGCCGGATCGGCTATGACCGCTGGTTGAGAAATATTGCCGTAGCATTAGGTAATGCGCCTGCCTCGCCGCGTATTATCGCGGCATTAATAAACAGGCTTTCTCATCACTCGGAAATGGTTAGAGAACATGCACAATGGGCGCTAGATCGTCAGTTAACGAAGCGCCCGGATGAGACATTGTTTAGCAAACAATGTTGAGTAATATTTTATCGTTATCCTTTCCTTTATTTAGGCACTTTTTAATAATAAGCGCAATCATTGCTCACTAAAGCCGGATAATCAGTCTATTTTTTTCACCGACCTACATTTTTTTATGGGTTGCAGGCTGACGGGAAAAAGATTCCCAAAGATTTAAAGTAGAATCAAAGATCATTTATATTACTACTGTGGAGTGATAGTGATGATAAACGTGTCCTTGTGCCCGGCCTGTATCGCTCAAACGCTTGTGCTGTTGCTTGGGGCTAATGGGGCGCCCATCTTGATCCGTGATGTGTTAAAAGAACGTTTCAATATGCCGGTAGACATGGGGAAACGAATGCAGGACGGCTATCCCTTATTTGGCCGCAGCAAAACTTGGTGCGGAATTATTGCCTCTCTGGTGATAACGGCACTTGCCGCTTTGGCTATGAATTTGTCGCTTTTTACCGGCGTTCTTTTCAGTTTGACGGCCATGTCGGGAGATTTATTATCCAGTTTTATAAAGCGCAGACTGGGCTATAGCGAAAGCAGTCGCGCCCGTCCTATTGATGTGATTCCTGAATCTTTTTTGCCTGCACTGGCTTTGCATTTACAAATTGGTCTTGGCTGGATGGATATTTTAGCGGTAGGAGTTATTTTCTTTTTGGCTCAATTTTTTCTTTCTCCTGTTCTTTACCGGCTGCGCCTCAAGAACCGGCCCTATTAATGAAGGATGGGTTGCACCCTGACAGAACCGGCGCTAGAGTTAGGTTTTTATTTTTAACCGGTTTAATAAATATAACTGAGGCAGGCGTTTTATGAAAATCACTTTTTACTGGCCGGGTTTGATAGCGGCATTGTTCTGTATGGCGGTATCGGCGGCGGAGCTTGACCGGCTCGCAATAGAAAAACAGCTTGCAAAAGCCGATAAGAATCACCTGGCAGACCTGCGCCGAAAAGACCTGACCGGCCTCGATTTATCGGGCCTGGATTTCACCAAAGCCGATCTGTGGGGCTCGGACATGCGCAATGCCGACTTAAGCAACAGCAATCTGTCTGGCCTGAATCTGGATTTGACAGTCATGTCAAAAATCAATCTCTCAGGCGCCAATCTATCCAACACCAGCATTTTCGGCGTCCATATGGGCAGTGCAAATCTTAGTCATGCCAATCTCAGCGGCAGCCGGTTTATTGCCAACCTGGATCGGGCAAACCTTAGCCATGCAAATCTGTCCCATGCCAACTGGGGCGTGGATATGAAAAACCAGCCTATGGGTTTGATGCGGGTTAGTCTGAACAACGCGAATTTATCACAAGCCGATCTATCCGGTGCCAATCTCAATCGCGCTTTGCTTCGTCATGCCAAGCTTTTGGAAAGTATATTGAAAAATACCGTTCTGTTTGCGGCTGATCTTGCCGGGGCTGATTTATCCGGCGCTGATTTATCAGGAGCCGACTTATCGGCCTGTAATCTTGAGGATACCAATTTTGCCGGGGCGAATCTGGCCGGTACCCGATTTAAAGGCGTTAAAAACAAGTCTGCCCTTAAAGGCATAGATGCCAGCAAAAATCTCGAAGCAGCTATTTTTGAATAAGCAATAAGGAAACCTCCCGTTAGGAATGAAGCCAATGATCGGAGCGAGGTGCGCCCTCCCCCATCGGCGCCGGCGAAAACACCGCGGCTTAGCCGGCTTCAGCACTCTGTGGCCTTAAGGCCGAGGCCTGAAACCGGCAAGGCAATTTGATTAAAACCGGAGACTGGAAAGTCTTATGCGTTAATAAACCCGTAATTGTTTCTGCCCGAAACAGTTCAGGCAAAAAACTTGCTGACATTAGTCACCGTTTTATATATTCCCCAGGACAGCGGAAGAATTACCACTGTCCAGGCTGCCAGGACTATTAGCGGGTGGCTGCGCCTGTGAACTTCAGAAATCGGTTCCTCAATTCCTTCATGGTCTGTGATTTCAGCTTCGACTATTTTCTCATGCGCAAGGTGTTTTTCTTCAGCCAGCTCGTCATCGCTCATGAACCATTTATCCGCCACGGGGCGGATCAGTAGATTGCAGATCAAGCCAATCATCAGCATGCCGGCAAGAATATACATAGTCTGGTTATAAATCTGCTCGCGCGGAATGCCGAGGCTTAACTGATATTCGCGCATGTAATTGACAATTACGGGCCCGAGAATGCCGGCCGTTGCCCAGGCTGTCAGCAAACGTCCATGAATCGCCCCAACCATTTGCGTGCCGAATAAATCAGCCAGATAGGCAGGCGCGGTGGAAAAACCGCCGCCGTACATGCTCAGAATAACGCAAAACGCCGCTACAAATAACAGCTTGCTGCCCGCATTAGCACTGCCGGGAACACTGATGTACAAAAGGCAACCCAGCACAAAAAAGACACTATAAGTCAGCTTGCGGCCCATTTTGTCGGACAAGCTGGCCCAAAAGAAGCGGCCGCCGATATTAAACAGGCTCAACAAGGCGGTAAATCCTGCGGCAACAACTGCAATCGCGGCCAGTTGAGGTTTACCCAGTTCGCCATAGGTTTTAGCCACGCCAATCAGGCGGCCGCCAAACACTTCCTGCAGCATCGGCGATGACATGCCGATCACGCCAATCCCTGCGCTCACATTCATGCATAGCACCATCCACAACAGCCAAAACTGCTTGATCCGCCAAACATCTTTTACATGTATATGGCGCTGGGTAATCATCCTGTTATTAATATGGGCGGCCGGCAAGCTCCAGCCGGCTGGTTTCCAGCCTGTTGCGGGCACGCGGTAGCTTAAAGCTCCAGCCATCATGAAGATGAAATAGATGCTCGCCAGAACTATAAGCGTTTGCATAACACCAACATTAGTTGGAGTAGCGAAATGCTTCATCAGTTCGGCAGCCAAGGGCGAGCCAATCATTGCGCCGCCGCCAAAACCCATGATTGCCATGCCTGTCGCCATGCCGCGGCGATCCGGAAACCATTTAATCAGGGTAGATACCGGCGAGATATAACCCAGCCCCAGACCGATTCCACCGATTACCCCGGAGCCCAAAAGCAGCATCCAGAACTGATGTAAATAAATGCCCCACGCTGAAAACAACATGCCCCCGCACCAGCACAAGGCGCTTACAACGCCTGCTCTGCGCGGTCCGACATGTTCAAGCCAGCCGCCCCAAATGGCAGCCGATGAACCCAGAAGCACAAAAAACAGGGTATACATCCAGCCCAGCGTGGAAATTTTCCAGTCACAGCCGGTTACTATAAGCTCCTGAAAAAAATTTACGTCCGGCCCGCATTTAATGCTGTCTTTAATACCTACGGCTTTGGATAAAGGCAACCAGAAAACTGAAAAGCCATAGGCCATTCCTATGCATAGATGAATAGCCAGCGCAGCCGGAGGAACCAGCCAGCGGTTATAACCTGGACCTGCGATGATGCGTCGTTTATCTAAAAAACCTGTCGATCTATTGGCCATAGTGCTTTGTGGTTTTATGAAATGAAAAATAATTCCCATGATTGACAGCTCTTAAGGAAGCCCAAAAAGATTGAATTTATAAATTGTCAAGGATGACGTTAAATCCGTCAACTGCATAGATGCTGATAATTCCAAACTCAAAGTATTCAGGCAGCGGATTGATTGTCTGGATAACACACTAACCGGGAAAAAACTCTATTGAGCCAGAATTCTGTCTTTGACGAAATTCGTCCCGTCTGGAAATCCTGGAAATCAGAATGGCTGCTGAATTTCAAAGCTGCCAAACTTTTTATAGTGGCGTTTGATGCGAAGATAAATTCTTAAACAGAAAGATAATTTCGGAAGCATTAAAGGTGCTGATTTTCGAGTTGTGGAAATAGACAATGATGATGTTTTTTGACAGTAAAATGTCATTACCTAGCGAACTCTTAAGGATCACATCTTTATCGTCGCTATTAATCAACTGCCTGGTAAAAATACCGGTTAAGAAAACAGGCGGCCTGATTACCTTCGAAGCACTGAGAGGAGCATGGTTTAGAATTGCAACAATCGCCATTAACGGGACAGTGTGAAATATTTTTATGAATATCATCATCCGGATTTTCCATTCGTAGCTTTAGGCGGGCGGCCCCTTACAGTAGTTAAACAAGAGCCTTCTGCAGCGAGCAAGGCGCCGCTGTCTGTACCGTGAAGCCGCAGCTTATTCCTTATCCTTCATAACCAGGATAGGAATGCGTTTGGCATCAAAATTAGAGTTTGAGGATAGAAACTTCCACGCCTCGTCAGGCGTTAATAATTGAAGCGCTGTAGAATTTTTTTTACCCGTGTTCAAAAATTCACCTGCTTCCGCCAGCAATTGCATAAATAAACCGGGCGAAGTGAAGGCCAGAGTCAGCGCATTCACATGCGAGAAGCTGCTCCCGACCAGCGACGGCAATAATTGTGAAGTCCTGACCTCATGACTCAGGACGATTTCATGAATGCAGCAGGCAAGTATTCCATCCACTGCTATAGGATAATTTGCCGTTGCCGCATGCACCCAGACACGAACTTTCGAAGTCTTGTTTTCGGCAATGACTAACTCGGCAATGTCAGATTGTCTGGTATCAATAGCGGATTCCCCGTCCTTTGTCTCTAATACCAGCAGACGCGTTT
The DNA here is from genome assembly GCF_902806695.1 of Candidatus Methylobacter favarea. Taxonomy (GTDB): domain Bacteria; phylum Pseudomonadota; class Gammaproteobacteria; order Methylococcales; family Methylomonadaceae; genus Methylobacter_B; species Methylobacter_B favarea. The sequence goes on from NZ_CADCXN010000043.1 coordinate 15,786, forward strand.
CATTGACACTATATTGCAACGGTCTGGCGCCCAGCCAGTTTCCGACAGTATATACGGCCAAAGCCGGGGCGCCGGCTTCTGCATCAATCAATACCGTCTCGCCTGCGGCCACGCGGGCTATATGGGACAGGGCATAATAGGCAGGAATAATGGTCGTCATCAGGGTGACAATTTCTTCATGGGCCCATGACTGAAAGTTTGCTATCGGGAAAAGCCGATAACACGGACAACTGACATATAAAGCAGGCATTCCTTCGGCAGCAACTATAACGCTCTCGCCTATTCGCCAATTGCTGACTTCATCACCCAGGCTATATATGATGCCGGTAGCAAAAAAGCCGGAAAACTTCTTTTTAAAAATGCCGCTGTGCTTGTCCAGCCTGACGCCCGTCAAATTGATACAATCTAGTTTAACCCACACTTCGTTCACTCGAGGTTTTGATCCGGGTAGAGCTGAAAATAAAGGGCAACCGTCTTCTTTCAGGCAAAGCTCATTTCTTTTCGGGCCCTTGAACATGAGTTCCGGTTCGGTAGCGGTCAAATCGCTTGGCGGCGCAAGCGGCTCAAGCCGCTGCCTGGAATATCTATGTTCCGGTACATTCATCTTGGCTTTGCCGTGCTTACAGTAAGTTCCAGCTTCATTTTCAAGCCTCAGAACCAGATGAAGAAACGGCAGCTGAAATACCCGCGATTATTTTCATTGCTTTTCCCCGAAGTTTGCGAAAGATATAATTAAAACAATTTCAGTCTAGAGTTATCCAGATTCCATACAAATGAATTAAGTCACGTGTAGAGTGTGAATTTTTCATAACCTTAATGAGGAGTGAGGAAGTTGTTAGCACTTATTATTTAAACCTGAAATTTAAAAATTTATGAAGATCATGGATTTTAAAAATATTGCCTCAAAAATAAATTACTCTGGCATAGAAGCTTTACGTGCTGCTGCCCGGCATGGCCCGATTCAATGGGGATTATTTTGACTTTTGGCGAATGAGTATTCGTATAAAAGCTTTCAAAGCCTGTTTATCGGCCTTATTGATAGGGCTTATCGGAGGCGTATTATGCCTTACTAAAGCTGGACTTTACCTGGAAGAAGAATTGGGTTTGGCCTGGCTTTTTAAGATGCGAGGGCCGATGATTTCTCCTAAAGACGTCATTATCGTCAATATTGATAAATCTTCAGCGGAAATTTTGCATTTGCCGGAAGACCCGGAAAAATGGCCGCGCTCATACTATGCCGATTTAATTGAAAAATTAAACCGGCAAAATCCTGCCCTTATTGCCTTCAATATTTATTTTGGCGAAGACCGGGATTCTGACAACGACGCCAGGCTGGCCAAGGCAATGGCTGCGGGCAAGAACATAATCCTCAGCAATTATTTAAAGCAATATACCATTCCTGCTGCCGGCTCTTTTAGCGAATTCAGGTATGAACGCATCATTGATCCCATTTTCGTTTTGGACCATGCCGCGCTGGGCACGGCTCCTTTTCCGCTACCCAAAACCTCTTCCACGGTCAAGCAATTCTGGGCCTACAAAAAAAGCGCCGGCGATATACCTACGTTTCCCGTCACTGTCTTTCAATGTTATGTGTTTAAAAAAGCTTACCTTGAAATTTTACAATTACTTCAGCAGCTCGACCCCATCCTTGAATCTACATTGCCGGCGACTTTTGAGCAGCTTGCATCGGAATATAAAGCTATCGAAATCATTCAAAAAATACAATCAGCATTGGCAATAGAAACTAAATCGTTAGAACAACTTGACAGTTTATTAGCGAGGGCAGGATATTCATCCGAAAAGACCCGTTTAATGCAGGCCTGGCTTTCCTTATTAAAAAGCCCTGACAGCCTGTATTTTAATCATTATGGCAAAGGGGGAACAATTACTACCCTTCCCTTCCATCAGGTACTGGTTAGGGATATTTTGAATCCCAAAACTTTCAAGGATAAAGTCATACTGGTCGGCTACTCGGAAAATATCGAACCGGAAAAAAACCAGGGGCTTTATACCGATTTTTCAAACGACAACGGCGAAACCATCAGTTCTACGGAAATTGCCGCAACCGCCGTCGCTAATCTTGTAAATAATAGCTGGTTAAGACCTTTGCAGCTTCAGGATCAATTTTTGCTGATATTGCTATGGAGCTTCCTGCTATACGGCATTTGCCGATTATTTGTTTACAAGCTGGCGATAAGTCTGATTATTGCCTTAAGCGCAGCTTATGTGGCTGTCGCTTGTCTCCGCTTTACTATCGCGTTTGTCTGGATTCCCTTGTTCATCCCGATCATGTTGCAAGCACCCTTTGTATTGATTGTGGCGACCCTGTCGCATTTTCTAAAAAACAAGAAAGACCATCAAAACATGTGCAAGGCATTCAGCTTTTATCTGCCGGACAATGTGGTCAACAAAATAGCCCTTCAACCAGAGAAGGATGCCATGAATCATTATGGAGAATTAATGCAGGGAGTTTGCCTGGCAACCGATGCAGGTCAATACACGACGCTTTCCGAGACCATGGACCCTTTAGCGCTCAATAATTTAATGAATCAATACTATGGCGTGATGTTTGCCCAGGTAAAAAACTATCATGGCATTATCTCCGATGTCATTGGCGATGCCATGCTGGCTATATGGGCTACGCCATTGACAGAAACCCAACACCGAATCAATGCCTGCCATGCCGCCCTTGAAATTAAAAGGGCTATCGATGGCTTTAACCGGTCTCAGTCCCATCAGCTACCCACCCGCCTGGGCTTGCATTACGGCCAGATGCGCCTGGGTAATGTGGGGGCAATGGAACATTACGAATATCGCGCGGTCGGGGATATTGTCAATACCGCCACACGCATTGAAGGATTGAATAAACTGTTAGGCACGCATGTTCTTGTTTCCGCCAGTGTTATCGAAGGTCTGACCGGCTTTTTCACTAGAGAAATGGGCGTATTTATACTGAAAGGCAAAACCTTCCCTGTCATAATATTTGAACTGATTGCACGGATTGACCAGGTTGAATCGCACTGGCTTCCGTTAATAACCGCCTTTACAAAAGCTCTTAAACTGTTTCAAGCTTACCAGTGGCCAAAAGCGCTGGAAGCATTTCTTGCTATTGAAAAGGAGTATCCTGACGATGGCCCTACCCGTTTTTACATCAGTTATTTAAATCAAGGGCTAACTTTTCTGCCGGAAAAGCATGATGAGGAACAGGCTGCCTTCATCGAAATTGGCAATATTACCGATATGTTGCATTCCTAGCCTCAATATGCCTACAATGAAATTTGATGGAAATATTGTCGTGTCTGTTCTAGTTGGGGGAATTCTAAAACAGACCATAATTTTGGCTGCAACTCGAATAATTAAAAATGCACCGGAAGACAAGATCTTACTCTTTTTTTATTTTCCTGATAATGTCTCACTATCTTGAAGCGTCGCCGCTCTGTACTCAACCGGTAGCAAGAGTGGTGTCAGTTCAGGGCAAAGTTGACAGGCAAGCTTCAGGAAATTCCGAATGGCAGATTGTACAAACAGACGATACATTTTGTCCCGGCGATAAAATTCGTACGGAAAAGCGCAGTCGCGCCATATTGAGATTAAGCAATGAATCCCTTGTGACGCTGGATCAGAGCACAACGCTCCTTTTTTCAGAACCCGAGGAAAACACCTCCACCTGGCTGTTAAACCTGATTGACGGCTCGACCTTTTTCAGAAGCCGCCAGCCTCAGCGGCTGAAAATCCAGACCCCGTTCATCAATGCAGTGCATGAAGGAACAGAATTTCTGGTAACTGTTGACGATCAACAAACCAAAATTTCTGTATTTGACGGCCAGATTATGGCAGAAAATGAGGCAGGCCGGATTCAGATAAAAAAAGGCTTTTCAGGTATTGCTAAAAAAAACCAGCCGCCCCGCTTGCAGGCCCTGACGATAATTCCAGAAGATGCCGTGCAATGGACATTGTACTATCCGCCAATTATTGATTATCAGCACCTGACATCATCGATTTCCACTCCCTATCTGAAATCAGCATTAGCTGTATATCAGCAGGGCGACGTTTATCAGGCCTTGGCAATATTGGATGAAGTTCCTGCTTCCTACCAGGATTCGGAGTATTTAACACTGAAAGCGTCTTTGCTGCTTGCGGTAGGCCGTGTTGATGAAGCACTCAATAGCATTAATCAGGCACAGCGGAGTCAACATGGCCACAGCACTGTAATGGCATTGCAATCGGTTATTGCAGTAGCCAAAAATCACCCCCATTCAGCCTTGGAACTTGCACTGAAAGCCGTAGCACTTAACCCGAAATCATCGGTCGCAAAAATTGCCTTATCTTATGCATATCAGTCCTTGTTCAAAATTGAAGAGGCCTTGATAGCCACTGAACAGGCGACTCAATTGGCGCCTGATAATGCGCTAGCCTGGGCCAGGCTGTCAGAGTTGCAACTTTCGCTGGGCGATCATGACGGCGCTCTTGTTTCCGCTCAAAAAGCCCAAAGTCTTAACCCGAAATTGGCCAGAACACAGATCATTCTCGGCTTTGCCGATCTTGCCCAGGTTGATATTGACGCTGCAAAACGAGCCTTTGAACAAGCTATAGCTTACGATTCCTCTGATCCTCTGGCCAGGCTGGGTCTGGGTCTGGCAAAAATCAGGAAAGGAGCGCTTGAAGAAGGAACAAGAGATATTGAAACAGCCGTGAGTCTTGATCCCGACAATGCCGTTGCCCGCAGCTATCTGGGCAAAGCCTATTATGAATTAAGAAACAGGGACTACGCCGACACTGAACTTAACCTGTCCAAGGAAATGGATTCCAAGGACCCGACGCCCTGGTTTTACGACGCCATACTGAAACAAACCACCAATCGCCCGGTTGAAGCCTTGCACGATATGCAAAAGGCGATTGAGTTGAATGATAATCGGGGGGTCTATCGATCCAAACTGCTGCTGGATGAAGATTTAGCTGCAAGAAGCGCCGCACAAGGTCGGATATACAATGATTTGGGATTCCAAAGACTAGGTTTACTTGAAGGTTGGAATTCTGTTAATACTGACCCAGCGAATTATTCTGCGCATCGACTGTTAGCGGATAACTATGCTTCTCAGCCTCGACATGAAATCGCCAGAGTTAGTGAACTTCTACAGTCACAATTACTACAGCCAATAAATATCACCCCAATTCAACCGCAATTATCACAAAGCAACATATTAGTTGTGGATGGATTAGGCCCTTCAGCTTTATCTTTTAATGAATTTAACCCATTATTTGCGCGCAACCGTTTTGCACTGCAAACTTCAGGCATTTTTGGGAGTAACAATACCTGGGGTGAAGATGTAGTCCATTCTGGGCTATGGAATAAAGCTTCTTACAGTCTGGGACAGTTTCACTATGAAACGGACGGATTTAAAAAAAATAATTTTCTAAATCAGGATATTTATAATGCTTTTGTTCAGGGTGAAGTTACCAACTTTCTCAATTTGCAAGCAGAATATAGGCATGAAGAAAGAAAGAACGGGGATTTAAGTGTTAATTTTGACCCAAATGATTTTTCATCATCGTTTAAGGAAAATAGAAAAATTGATACCTATAGAATAGGGGGGCGTTATATTTTTTCACCTAAATCCTCTTTTATAGGATCACTCATTTACCAAGACGTTGATATTGTTCAAAAACAAGTTGAGGAACGATCGTTTTTTAATCGTATAACAAATAAAAATCAAATAGTTACTTTTATTAATGGTTCTCAAATTAAGCGTAGAGGATTCATCTCTGAACTACAGCATCAATATATTGACAATAAATATAGTTTAATTAGCGGATTTGGTCATATTGATCAAACAGTTGATCAAATTGACTTTGCTCTTATACCGGGAGGCCGTGACATTCCAAGTAAACCTGATATTACTAGAATCAATTTTTATAGCTATTTGAAACTTAATAACATTGACAAGGTTGCAGCCACACTTGGTGTTAGTTACGATACTCTAGAAATAAATAATTTGCTAAAACGCAGTCCTGTTAACCCAAAATTTGGTCTAGTCTGGAACCCTATTTCATCAACCACTTTTCGTGCGGCATTTTTTCGAGGAATGAATATTACCCGCACCTCAAATCAAACGATTGAGCCAACACAAATTGCTGGGTTTAATCAATTATTTGACGACCCTAATGGCACAGTAGCTTGGAGGTATGGTGCGGCAATAGATCACAAATTTTCAAAAAATATTTCTGCAGGTTTTGAATATTCAGAACGAAAGCTTGATGTTCCTATTGGCAGGTCTTCAGCTAACTGGAATGAACAACTTAGCAGGGCTTATCTATATTTAACACCATATAGCCTCGTTTCACTCAGTGTTGAATATTTTTATGAGCAGTTTAATCGACAAGAGAACCCCGCCGATACAGGTATAATTAATGTGAAAACTCACAGGGTTCCAGTAACAATTAATATATTTCACCCATCTGGATTATCATTAATGCTAAAAACTTCCTATGTTAATCAATCTGGAGTTTTCGAAAAAGGAAATGCCCCTCTATTAGGAAGCTCTGATTTTTATATTGTTGATCTTGATGTTAATTATAGATTACCTTCGCGCTATGGAATGATAAGTTTTGGCCTAAAAAATTTATTTGATAATCGGTTTCAATACCAAAGCAATAATTCTTTTCTAGGTAGTAATTCGAATGAAACACTTTTTGCTCTAGATAGGACATTGTTTACTCGAATAAAACTAGCATTTTAAATAGCCATGAAATTTACTTTTATCGTATATAAAAGAGAGAGGAAAGACCATGAACATAAAAGAAACCCTAAGAAGTCCACATATTTTCATAGAGCTATTACTATTTGTTATTATTATTGTGCTAGTTAATAGCAAATTAGATATAAAAGTCGACCCTAAAGGATTTGTAAAGAATATAGCATTAAATTATGCTTTAACAGGAGATGGAGCTGTTATTGTTTCAGACCCAAAAGGCAATGTTATTTTGCGCTCAGATCAAGATTCTCTAGATAAGCTTCATAGTATTTCTATATCTAGAATAGGTAATAAGAAAAATAATACTATTACACAGGGACTTTTTGAAAGTTTAATTCCTTCTGCTTTTGCAGGAGAGAAATATTTTCAATTTTTAACTAATGTTGACGGGCAAATTGCTTGTCGTTGGTATGATGATAATACTCCATGCTGATAGCTTTTTATTGGTTTCTAATAAACGAAGCCCATACATAAAACCTTCGTTTAGATTTTCCGGCGAAGGTTTCTATGATTTTTTGTTTAAGCGTGATAAGGGAGTCTATTAATGCGGTATGAAACGCTCCTACAAAACTACTCTTTCTTACCTATACTGAATAAGCCTATAATCCTTTTATACTACTTACAGTATAAAAGGATCAGCTATGCAGCAAGAAGTTTTCTTAAGTCTAAAAAAAATCCCTTTTCTTTCTAGGCTGCCTGATGAAGCCCTTAACGCTTTAGCGGCAAAAGCCAAATCGGTTAAATTTCCCAAACAAGCAGTCATTATTTCGGAAGGCGATGAGAGCAGCTCGCTTTATATTATTCTCGCCGGCAAAGTGCGGGTTTTCAGTAGTGATGAAAAAAGCAAGGAAGTGACCTTGCTTATTCAGGAAGCCGGTTCCTGTTTTGGAGAGTTGGCGTTGCTTGGCGATGAACCGAGATCGGCTTCTGTTGAAACACTGGAGAAAACGGTGTGCGGCATTATATCCAAGGATGATTTTAAATACTGGCTTGCCAGCCACCCGGATGTGGCAATTGGGCTAATACGCGCGTTATCCGAAAAGATCAGGCAGTTGACTGAAAAAGTCAAGCAGATGGCGCTGTCCAATGTCTATGAAAGAACTATAAAAGTACTTCAGGACATGGCTACTCAAGAAGGCGATATTTTCATTATCCATAATAAACCGACTCAGCAGGAACTCGCTAATATGGTGGGCTCATCGCGGGAGATGATCAATAAAATCATGAGAGAATTAACCAAAGGCGGCTATGTGGTCATTAAAGACAAGACGCTTAGAATCGAAAATAAACTGCCGGCATCGTGGTAGCTTTTAAGCATAGCCCTGAGGGTTTTTACACTGCCAGTTCCAGCTATCCGCAATCATATCATCCAGCTTCTTTTCAACTTTCCAATTAAGTTCTTTTAAAGCTAATTCAGGATTGGCAAAACATTCGGCAAGATCCCCTGCTCTTCTGGGGACAATTTTATAATTCACTTTCCGGCCGGTTACTCTTTTAAAAGCTTCTATAATTTCCAGAACGCTATAGCCTCGGCCTGCGCCCAGGTTATAAGCTCTGCATCCGCCGGATGCGAATTTTTCGCTTTCCAGCGCTTCTATGGCTTTGAGATGGCCTTTAACGAGATCAACTACATGAATATAATCCCTGATGCCCGTACCATCCCGTGTCGGGTAATCATTTCCGAACACCGGTAATTGGGCTAATTTACCGATGGCAACCTGCAAAACGTAAGGCATCAGGTTATTGGGAATACCGTTTGGGTCTTCGCCAATCAAGCCGCTTTCATGGGCTCCTATGGGGTTAAAATAACGCAGCAGGGCAATTTTCCAGGGTAATTTAGCCCGTATGATTTTATCGGCCGCCGACAAATCCCTTAAAATATCTTCAATCATGGCTTTTGAGCGGCCATAAGGATTAATGGGGCCCAAAGGGGAATTTTCGGAGTACTGAACGGAAGCAGACTCACCGTATACAGTAGCGGAAGAACTGAAAACCAATTGCCTTACCTTGGCCTCAGCCATTACCTCAGCCAGCACCATGGTTCCGTAAACATTGTTATGATAATAATTCAGCGGCTGTTCACAGGACTCGCCTACGGCTTTCAAGCCGGCAAAGTGCATCACCGTTCTTATCGGCTCTTTCGAAAAAATCTCCGCAAGCGATTTTCTATCACGTATATCAGCTTGATAAAAAGACAAAGGCTTGCCAGTGATTTTCTCTACCCTGGCCAGGGATTCGGATTTGCTGTTGGATAAATTATCCACCACTACCACCGGATAACCGGATTGCAGCAGCTCCACGCACGCATGACTGCCAATATAACCGGCGCCGCCGGTTACCAAAACTGTATGTTTAACCATGCCGCCTGCCTTTATTCAAGTATTTTTAATTTTATCAGATGAACGCGCCGGGTATCGGCTCGAATCACTTCAAAGCGCATTCCGTCTATCATTAAGCTGTCGCCTTTTTTTGGCATATGGCCTAGCTGGCTAACAATAAAACCGCCAACCGTATCATATTCATCCGTGGCAAAATGGGTGGAAAAGTAATCGTCAAATTCTTCGATAGGCGCCAGCGCCTTTATCATATATTCATGTTCATTGCGCTGGGAAATATAGCCCTCGTCTTCCTGATCGTCATGTTCATCCTCGATTTCACCGACAATCTGCTCTAACACATCCTCAATGGTGACCAGGCCGGCGGCCTGACCATATTCATCAACGACAATAGCCATATGGTTGCCGTTCGTGCGCAACTCTTTCAATAACACATTCAGCCTCTTGCTTTCAGGGACAATACTTGCAGGCCGCATTACTTCCTGGACTTTAAGAGTTTTGTTGACCAGGGCATGCGCTAATAAATCCTTGGCCAATAGGATACCGACCACTTTACTGCGGTCATCTTCAATGACCGGATAACGCGAGTGGCCAAATTCTGTAACCAGCGGAAATATCGTTTCCAGTTCAGCTTCTTTGGGCACTACGACCATTTGAACACGAGGTATCATAATATCCCTAACCCGCATTTGCGATACCTGCAAAACGCCTTCTATCATGGACAAGGCGTCGGTGTCCAACAATCGTTTTTCGCGAGCTTCTCTTAGTATTTCAAGTAAATCCTCCAGATCTTGCGGCTCCCCGGTCAGTAAATGGCTGATTTTATCAACCCAGCTTTTCTGCGGGGAGTTTCTACTTGGGGGGTACTCATCACTCATGTGTTTTTACCTCTGCATAAGGATTGCTTATCTTCAACTTCTTCAAAATTGCTATCTCCTTGTTTTCCATTTGCTCGGCTTCGTTTTCATCGATGTGATCATAACCCAGCAAATGCAATACGCCATGCACAATCATATGGGCCCAATGATGCGCCAATAGTTTCTGTTGTTCCAAGGCTTCTTTTTTTACTAGCGGAGCGCATATTACCAGATCACCGAGTAAATCCAGCTCGATGCCATTCGGCACTTCAACGGGAAAGCTTAGAATATTTGTCGGGCCCTGTTTGTGGCGATATTGCTGATTAAGCCGGGCGCTTTCCTGTTCATTGACGATGCGAATGACGCAACTGTGGGTCTTCCTGGAACCCGCCAGCACCGCATCAACCCAGCGTTGAATTTGACGCCGGCCGGGTTGATCCTCTGATTTATAAATGGTCTGAATGGCTATCTGATTCATGTGCTGAATTGGTTTTTTTCTCATACGCTTCATATGCAGAAACTATGCGTTGAACCAATGGATGCCTCACTACATCCCGTGCATTAAAGAAAGTAAAACTGATGCCTTCAATATCTTTTAAGACCTCAAGCACATGCCGTAAGCCGGACATTTTTTCTGACGGCAAATCGACTTGGGTAATATCGCCCGTTACGATTGCCGTAGATCCAAAACCCACACGGGTAAGGAACATTTTAATCTGCTCCATCGTGGTATTTTGTGCTTCATCGAGAATAATAAAAGCGTCATTAAGCGTTCGGCCGCGCATAAAAGCCAGCGGCGCAACCTCTATAACGCCCCGATCTATCATCTTTTCAACTCGCTCGAAGCCGAGCATTTCATACAAGGCGTCATACAAAGGCCGCAAATAAGGATCGACCTTCTGCGCCATGTCGCCTGGCAGAAAGCCGAGTTTTTCCCCGGCTTCTACCGCCGGACGCACCAGAATGATTTTCCTGACTTTTTCGTTTTGCAGCGCTTCAATTGCGCAGGCCACGGCCAGATAGGTTTTACCGGTGCCGGCAGGGCCCACCCCAAAATTGATATCATGAGATACAATTTTTCTCAGATACTCTTGCTGGTTATGGCCCCGGCCCTTTATAAGTCCGCGTTTTGTTTTAATACTAATGTTTTGCTGGTCGGTCGATTCCGGAGCCTCTAAAATTTCATCTATAGAAGAATCTTGCATGGCTAAATGAATAAGTTCTGAAGTAAGCAGTTCATTTTCCGTACTTTCAAATAATTTTTTCATAACGGCACAGGCGGCTTTCACTGATCCATCCAGACCGGTCACTTTAAACTGGTTGCCACGATTGGCAATTTCAACCTTAAGGCGCGCTTCTATTTGGCGTAGATGGATATTGGTTTGACCACAAAAATTGGATAATCTGCCGTTATCGGCGGGAAGCAGGAAAATTTCGTGGGAAATCATGAAAAGAAAAAATCAATAATTGATAATTTTTTTAATGGAAGCATCAACGATACGACCTCTTAAAGAGTTAGGCAAAGCTTCGGTAATTAATACCTCGACAAACTGTCCAGCCAGGCGGGGATGGGCGGTAAAATTTACCACCCGGTTATTTTCGGTTCTACCCTGCATTTGTAAAGGATTTTTCCTGGATTGCCCTTCCACTAAAATCGTTTGCACCGTATTAATCATACTGGTTGAAATGGCTGCCGTCATTGCATTGATGCGCTTCTGAAAGCGTTCCAGACGCTGCTTTTTGACCTCGGCAGGTACATCATCGGGCAAAGCCGCGGCGGGCGTGCCGGGCCGTTGACTGTAAATAAAACTGTATGACAAATCAAAACCGACTTCTTCAATAAAAGCCATGGTTTCTTCAAATTCTTTGTCGGTTTCACCGGGAAAGCCGATAATAAAATCCGATGACAAATAAATATGAGGGCGCACCGCACGCAGTTTGCGTATGATTTCAATATAATCAGCCCGAACGTAGCCGCGCTTCATCAGTTTTAAAATATGATCGCTGCCGCTTTGCACTGGCAAGTGCAGATGGTTGACCAGCTGCGGAATTTCGGCAAAGGCCTCAATCAGGCTATCAGTAAATTCAACCGGATGCGAGGTAGTAAAACGAATGCGGTCTATGCCCTCTACTGCTGCCACATAATGCAGCAATAACGCGAAATCGGCGATATCGCCATCCTCCATTTCACCCCGGTAGGCATTAACATTTTGCCCTAATAAATTGATTTCCCGGACGCCCTGTCTGGCCAATGCCCTAATTTCAGCAATCACATCGTTCAATGGCCGGCTGATTTCCTCGCCCCGCGTGTAAGGCACCACGCAAAACGTGCAGTATTTACTGCAGCCTTCCATCACCGAGACAAAGGCTTTCGGGCCTTCTGCTCTGGGTTCAGGTAACGCGTCAAATTTTTCTATTTCGGGAAATGAAATATCAACGACGGATTTGTGTTGATTGCGCACCTGATCCAGCAGTTGCGGCAGGCGATGGATGGTTTGCGGGCCAAAGACTATATCTACAAAAGGCGCTCTTTTTTGCAGAGCCGCTCCTTCCTGGCTGGCGACGCAGCCGCCTACGCCAATAATCACTTCCGGGCGCTTGTCTTTAATCATGCGCCATTTACCCAGCGCTGAAAAAACTTTTTCCTGGGCTTTTTCACGTATCGAACAGGTATTCAGCAATAATACATCGGCCTGTTTAGGATCATCACACATTTCAAAACCATGTGAAGCATGAAGTACATCCCGCATTTTATCGGAATCATACTCATTCATCTGACAGCCGCTGGTTTGAATGTACAGTTTTTGCGTCATATTGTAGTCAGGTAAATCATTAAAAAATCACTGAGCCTTTGCCCCCTCGCTAACGGGTTAATGGAAATGAATTGCGATATTGCCGCCGAGTTAATAATATAAAAGCCTGCAATTATTGGCAAGCGTTTAATAGTGGGGAGCTATTATAACCTGACTCCCGCTTCATCAAGCAACACCTCAACCCTTCAAACCTGAAATCTGATCGAAAATTTACTTGATAAACTAGTGTAATGCATTCTTGCATTACCATAATCTATAACCTTTTAATGGTTGCAATAACGCCAAATTTTGGATGATCCAGATAATAAATCTCATTCAGCTGTATCGGCTGTTTTTGATTTAAGCGGTAAATAACTGGCTCAGAATAAAAGCTGTTAACTGAACTATCACGCTGGCCGGGCGTATATTCCAGATCAACAAGCAGTTGCAAGGTTTTACCGCGTTGAATTTGCAAATAACCATTCAATTGGCCATCTTCACTTTTTATATGGACAGGCGCGCCGGGATTATTTTCCCCGATTGACTGTATCCAGGCTATATGCAAAACAGGCCGATAAGCCGGGACTTTTGATATGGCCGCATAACCGCCGTCAAGCACCCCTCTCTCGCTGTGCTTAAGCTCGGCAAGTTCAGTTAAAGCCGCCGGCCATTTTATCTGGCTTTCTGTCTGATCAAACACCTCGGTATCAGGCATGGTCTGGGCAAAAGCGATCAGCTCGATTTGATATTCGCTGGCTTCAGCCCGCAGATTATGGCTGAAGATAATCAATAAGAAAGCCAGACTATAAGCAGTTATATTTATTATTGGCACGGTATGCTTTCCGGTTTTCAGCGGCGTTTCTGTTAATGCTTGCCGCAGCTCGATATATTCACTATGTTTTTATTGCTTTCACTTATACTTCATTTTACCGGAATTGGAAGAAACTGCGACCATTTAGTCTCGCCTCCGGCTTCGTCCTGAGTCGGCAAGGCTGATGCATGCCATCCTCCCCCCACGGCTTTGACAAGAAGAACGGCAGCGTTCAAGCGCTGGCCCAGAAGTTCCACGGCCAATTTTTCATTCGTGAAAGCTACGGCCTGAGCCGTCATGACATTCAAGTAGCTTACCGTCCCGGCCTTGTACTGGTTCAGAGTTAACCGGACTGTTTCCCGGGCCGATGCCACGGCTTTGTTCTGGACTTCCATTTCCTGTTCAAGAATGCGCAGTGCGGCCAGATTATCCTCCACTTCCTGAAAACTGGTCAGAACCGCCTGCCGATAAGCGGCCACGCTGGCATCATAGGCATGGATGGCTTCATCCATTTGAGCGCCGCGCGCGCCGCCGTCGAACAGGGTAAACGCTGCGGCCGCAGGCCCTAAAGCCCAATACCGGGCGGCCGCCGTCAGTAATTTGGAAAGCTTGCTGGTCTGGAAGCCATTGGTGGCGGCAAGACTCAAGGTGGGAAAATAAGCAGCCTTGGCTACGCCTATTTGGGCATTGGCGGCGGCGGTTTGACGCTCCGCAGCTGCAACGTCAGGTCGCCTTTCCAGGAGTTCGGATGGAATACTGACCGGGATCAGCGGCGGCAAGGCATCCAGCGCAGAGACAGTTATGCTAAGCTCGGCCGGGGCCTTTCCCATTAATAGCGCAATGGCATGCTCGAACTGCGCCCGCTGCACTCCGATATCAATGGCTTGCGCCTGCGCGGATTGAAGCTGCGTTTCAGCCTGAACCACATCGGTTTTGGCGGCCATGCCCGCGGCATAACGATTTTGAGTGATTTTCAAAGTTCTTTCATAGGTGCCGACGGTGTCATTCAGAAGTTTTTTCTGCGCATCCAGCGCTCGCAGCTGGAAATAGTTTTGCGCTAGCGCGGCCTGGGTGGACAGCCGCAGCGCTTGCAAAGTGGCGGCGCTCGCTTGTGCGCTGGCCTCACTGGATTCCACCTGTCTACGCACACCGCCCCATAAGTCCGGCTCCCAGGCCGCGCTCAAGGCTACCCCGAATAAATACCTTACTCCGGAAACGGCCACGTTCTGGCCGCTTGCGGCGCGAAAACGATTAACGGTTGCGGTAGCGGCAGCGGTAGGAAAATACGCCGCTCTTGCCGTCTGCACAAGCGCCTGGGCTTGCCGGTATTGGGCTTCCGCCTGGGCCAACGATTGATTGGCAATATCGACTTGCTCCTCCAGCGTATTTAAATACGGATCCTTGAATATTTCCCACCAGCGGCCGGGAATCTCGTTATCGCGCGGCTGGGCTTGCTTCCAGCCATTCAACTCTTTGAATGCGGCGGGCGCCGTTGCAGGCGGGCGTCGATAATCAGGGCCGACGGTACATGCCGAAATCAACACAGAGGCAAGAATTAAAAACCCGTGTGACATCAAGCAGCCGCTTATGAGGCAGTTATTCATGGCCGCTCCAGGCGGGCGGCTAATTGATCCGAAGTACGGCTGCGAAAGCGCCGGCGGCCCCATAACCGAAAGCGATCCATGTACAGATAAACCACCGGTGTAGTATAGAGAGTAAGCAATTGGCTGACCATCAAGCCGCCAAAAATGGAAATGCCCAGCGGCCGGCGCAATTCCGCCCCGTAACCGCTGCCCAGAGCAAGCGGCAGAGCCGCCAGCAGGGCTGCAAAAGTCGTCATCATGATTGGTCTAAAGCGCATGAGGCAGGCGGTGAAAATGGCTTCACGCGGGCTCTTGCCTGCGGTGCGCTCTGCATTCAGGGCAAAATCAATCATCATGATGGCGTTCTTTTTGACAATGCCGATAAGCAGGATCACGCCGATCAGGGCGATAATGCTGAATTCGGTTTTAAACGCCAGCAACGCCAGAATCGCTCCGACCCCGGCTGAAGGCAACGTGGAAATTATCGTCAGAGGATGAACATAACTTTCGTATAAAATACCCAAGACAATGTAAATAGAGGCTAAAGCCGCGAGAATCAGCCAGGGCTGATTTTGCAGTGATTTTTGAAAAGCCTTGGCCGATCCCTGAAAACTGCCATGTACCGACTCAGGCACTCTTAGCTGCTGCATCGTCTGGTCAATTATTGCCGTTGCCGCCGAGAGTGAAACGCCGGGCTTGAGGTTGAATGAAAACGTTGCTGCGGCAAACTGGCCCAGATGGTTTACCGATAAAGGCGTAGTGGAAGGGCCGTAGCTTGCAAAAGCGGACAAGGGTACTTGAGCGCCCGCGGGAAGCAAGGGGCTGGGCGGAACGCTGACATATATTTTCTTTAGGATATCCGGATTCTGCCAATATTCAGGCGCCGCCTCCATAACCACGCGATACTGGTTGAGTGGATTGTAGATCACCGAAACCTGCCTTTGGCCGAAGGCATCGTTTAGGGTGGAATCGATAAGCGCCTGATTGACTCCCAGCCGTCTGGCTTCATCGTGGTCTATTTGCAAGGTGATCTGCTGACCTTTCTCCTGCTGGTCGGTATTGACATCGACCAGTTCAGGGCGGCGAGAAAGCGCTGCCAGAATCCTGGGCATCCAGGTTCGAAGCTCCGCAAGACGTTCGGCTTGCAAGGTATATTCAAACGTAGCCGCCGAGCCGCGGGCGCCGATGCGCAGATCCTGTACCGGCTGCAGAAACAGGCTGGCGCCCGGTTCATGCGCGAGTCTGGCGCGCAAGCGCACCATGATTTGATCCACCGACTCCTGGCGTTCATCCAGAGGTTTGAGGGTAACGAATATGCGTCCGGTATTAAGCTGCTGCCCGCCGGTAAATCCTATCACATTCCGTACTGCAGCATCTGCGCGCACAATCTCGACGAAATCGGTCAGTTTCTGCTGCATGGCGCGCGATGAGATGCCTTGATCGGCCTGTATGGTGCCGGCCAGTCTTCCGGAGTCCTGGGAAGGGAAAAAACCCTTGGGCACAATTACATACAGATAGACATTCAAGGCTATCGTGCACAGCAGCAGCACGATCATCAGGACTCCATGATCCAGCGCCCAATGCAGCGTTCGCTCATAGCCGGCGGACAGGCGATTGAAAAATCGTCCGCTCAAATGATAAAGCCGTCCATGTTTTCCGGGTTCGGCAGGCGCCAGCCAGTGGGCGCAAAGCATGGGCGTTGTGGTCAGGGAAACCACGAGTGAAACTATCACCGCCACAGAAAGGGTGACGGCGAACTCTCGAAAAAGGCGTCCGACTACGCCTCCCATCAACAAAAGAGGAAAGAACACGGCGATTAGCGAAAGGCTCATGGAAAGCACCGTGAAGCCGACTTCTCCTGCGCCTTTCAGGGCGGCCTCCCGGGGCGCCATGCCTTTTTCTATATAACGCGAGGAATTTTCCAATACGACAATAGCATCATCGACTACAAAACCGGTCGCAATGGTGAGCGCCATCAGCGATAGATTATTTAAACTGTAGTGGCATAAATGCATTATCGCGAACGTGCCTATCAGGGACATGGGCACTGCGACAACCGGAACCAGCGCCGAACGCAGATTGCGCAGGAACACGAACACTACCGCGATGACCAGGGCGACAGCCAGCAGCAGGCTCAGCTCAACTTCGTGCAGGGAAGCGCTGATCATTCCCGCCCGATCCATAACCACAGAAAGATCAATTGCCCCAGGAATAGAAGCCTGCAGCTGGGGCAGCAATGCCTTTACGCCATTAACCGTGTCGATGATGTTGGCGCCGGGCTGCTTGCTCAGGATTAGCAATACCGACGGCTTGCCATCCTTGAGGCCCGCATGACGCAGGTCTTCCACCGAATCAACAGCCGTGCCCAGGTCGGAGATGCGCACTGCCGCCCCGTTACGGTAGGCGACAATGAGCGGCAGATAATCGTTCGCTGTTTTGGCTTGATCATTGGCGTCAATCTGCCAATAGCGCTCAGCCTCTTCGACAGAACCCTTCGGACGGGTGACATTAGCCGCGGCGATTGCAGAGCGCACCTCTGAAAAGCCGATGCCGTACCTGGCGAGCGCAGCCGGGTTAAGTTCAACCCTGACTGCCGGCAGAGAACTGCCGCCGACATAGACCTGGCCTATGCCCTTAATCCGGGATATTTTCTGCGCCAGAACCGTTGAGGCGGCGTCGTAAAGTTGACCGCGGGTATGAGTATCCGAAGTCAGGGCTATAATCATGATCGGCGCATCGGCCGGATTAACCTTGCGATAGCGGGGACGGCTTGGCAAATTGGCCGGCAGCAAACTGCTTGCCGCGTTTATCGCGGCCTGGACATCGCGCGCGGCGCCATCGATGTCGCGGTCGAGATCAAACTGCAAGTTAATGCGGGTAGTGCCGAAGGAGCTGGCGGAGGTCATTTCGTTGATGCCTGCGATATGGCCCAGGGAGCGTTCCAGCGGAGTCGCCACTATAGCTGCCATTGTCTCCGAGCTCGCGCCCGGCAGCGCTGCCTGCACGGAAATTGTCGGGAAATCGACTTGAGGCAAAGGCGCAACCGGCAATTGAAAGAAGGCAAGCAAACCGGCCAGAACCACCCCCAGACTGAGCAGTGTTGTGGCGACGGGCCGGAAGATGAACAGTGACGATAAGGTCACGGCTTGACCTTGCCAGCATTTACACGATCTTGAAGAAGTTCGGAATGGCCGCTCAGACGCCTGGACAGATTATCGAAAGCCAGATAGATCACCGGCGTCGTAAATAATGTCAGCAGCTGGCTCAGGATTAATCCGCCCACCAAGGTAATACCCAAGGGATGGCGCAGTTCCGAGCCCTCCCCTGTACCCATCATCAAAGGGAGAGCGCTTAGCAAAGCCGCCATTGTCGTCATCATGATCGGGCGAAAACGCAGCAGACAGGCCTGGTAAATAGCTTCCGGCGGGGATTTGCCTTCCCGCCGTTCCGCCTCGAGGGCAAAATCAATCATCATGATGGCGTTTTTCTTGACAATGCCGATAAGCAAAATAATGCCGATGATAGAAATAATGCCCAGATCGGTGCCTGACAAAATAAGCGCCAACAGGGCCCCGACGCCCGCCGAAGGCAAGGTTGAAAGAATGGTGACCGGATGTATATAGCTTTCGTAGAGCACGCCCAGCACAATATACACGGTTATGATGGCAGCCAGAATCAACCATAAAGTATCCGAGAGCGAAGCGCTGAAGGCAAGCGTCGCACCTTGATAACTGGTTTGAATGCTGAGTGGCAGACCTATCTCCTGTCGGGCCGCTTCAATGCTGTTGACGGCATCTCCCAGCGCCACTCCCGGCGCCAGGTTGAAGGATATCGTTGCCGCTGGAAATTGTCCCAGATGATTAATGATCAGGGAAGCGGGCTGTTCAGTTATACTCGCAATGGCCGACAGCGGGACTTGCGTCCCGTTCGATGAAGCTACACGGATGTGGTTTAAAGCATGAGGCCCTGCCCGAAATTCAGGACGCACTTCGAGCACAACGCGGTACTGGTTCGACTGGGTAAAAATGGTGGAAACCAGCCGCTGACCGAAGGCATTATACAAGGCGTTATCGATAGCGGCGGTAGTAATGCCCAGGCGGCTTGCGGTCTCGCGATCGATAGCCACAAATACCTGAAGTCCCTGCTCCTGAATATCGCTGACCACATCGGCAAGCTCGGGATTTTGGGAAAGCCGGTTGACGAGTTGCCGGGTCCAGCGGCTTAACTCGGCCGGATTAGCAGTCTCCAGGGTAAATTGATATTGCGTTCGGCTAACGCGGTTTTCGATCGTAAGATCCTGAACGGCTTGCAAAAATACCTCAATACCCTGCACCTTGGATAATTTGGGCTGCAATCTTCGGATCACCTCCGAAGCGCTGATATGGCGCGCAGCCAGCGGTTTTAACGAAATCAACAGGCGCCCGCTGTTAAGCGTCGGATTAGTGCCGTCGACACCGATAAAAGAAGAAACGCCGGCCACTGCCGAATCCTCCAGAATCAATTTTGCCAGGGCCTGCTGCCGTTCCGCCATAGCCCTGAAAGAGATTGTTTGCGGCGCTTCGGAAATACCCTGGATAACGCCGGTATCCTGGATCGGAAAAAATCCCTTAGGCACGAATACATATAACAGCACGGTAAACGCCAGCGTTATCATCGCCGCCAGCAGCGTCGCGCGCTGGTGTTGCAGCACCCGGTCCAGCATCCTGCTGTAGCCTTGGATAGCCTTGTCGAAAAACCGCCCGCTGGCATGGTAGAACCGGCCGCTCCGCGCTTCGGCGACAGGGCGCAGCATTTTTGCGCACATCATCGGCGTCAGGGTAAGCGAAACGATGCCGGAGATAAGAATGGACACAGCCAGGGTAATGGCGAATTCGTGAAACAAACGGCCGACAACATCGCCCATAAACACTAGCGGAATCAGCACGGCAATCATAGATAGCGTCAGCGAGATCACGGTAAATCCGATTTGTTTTGAGCCCTTGAGCGCCGCTTGCAGAGGCGACTCGCCCTGTTCGAGGTAGCGGGTAATGTTCTCAATGACGACAATCGCGTCGTCCACTACAAAACCGGTCGCAATGGTAAGCGCCATCAGGGTCAGGTTGTTGATGCTGAAGCCTGCCAGATACATTACACTGAATGTGCCAATCAGCGACAATATGACGGCGACGCCGGGGATAACGGTCGCGGAAGCATTGCGAAGAAACAGAAAAATCACCAGCACCACGAGCGCGACGGCAAACAGAAGTTCGATTTGCACGGCCTGCACCGAGGCGCGTATGGTCGTGGTGCGGTCGGTCAACGGCACTACTTCAACAGCGGCGGGCAGCGTTTCCTGCAATTGCGGCAGCAGCTGTTTGATGCGGTCTACCACGTCGATAACATTGGCGCCCGGCTGGCGCTGAATAGTGACAATAACCGCTGCTGTGCCATTGGCCCAGGCCGCAAGTCTTATGTTTTCAATGCCGTCCCGGGCCTCAGCGACATCAATCAACCGCACCGGACTGCCATTGCGGTACGCAATAATGAGCGACTCATATTCCGCCGCCGAACGAAGCTGATCATTAGCATCAATGATGGCTGCCCGGCTCGGCCCGTCAAACATGCCTTTGGGCTGGTTAACATTGGCAGTGGCAATGGCTGTACGCAGGTCATCGAGGCTTAAACCGTAAGCCGCGAGCGCTGTCGGATTGGCCTGGATGCGAATTGCCGGCCGCTGACCACCGCTGATGCTGACCAGGCCGACGCCGGGCAATTGCGCCAGTTTTTGAGCCAGGCGCGTATCTACCATATCTTCCACTCGGGACAGAGGCAGCGAATTCGAGCTGACAGCCAGGGTCAGAATCGGCGCATCGGCCGGATTGACCTTGCTGTAGATCGGCGGCATTGGCAGGTCGGCAGGCAGAAAATTGCTGGCCGCGTTAATGGCCGCCTGCACTTCCTGCTCGGCGATGTCCAGATTCAGGCTTAAGTCGAACTGAAGCACGATTACCGATGCGCCGCCCGAACTGGAGGAGGACATCTGGTTAAGGCCGGGCAGCTGGCCAAGCTGACGCTCCAAAGGCGCAGTGATTAAAGAAGTCATCACCTCCGGGCTGGCGCCGGGATACAGCGTCACTATCTGGATAATCGGATAATCTACCTGAGGCAGGGCTGAAATCGGCAGGGCCCGATAGGCAATAATGCCGACGAGCAGAAGCGCCGCCATTAACAGTGAAGTGGCAACCGGCCTCAGGATGAAAATGCGTGAAGGATTCATCGCCTGTTTACAGTCTGAAAGTCGAGCATCAGAGTGAGAATACTCACCGGCCGTCGCGGCCCGCCGGCCTCGAGGAACTCACGGCATTCTCCGAAAAACCGGAGCTATCGTCGGGAGAAAACTCAGGCTGCCGGGCGACCAGTTCCACTTTTGCTCCCTCCCGTAATTTATCAGCGCCGTCCACCACGATCAGTTCATTGGCTTTAAGCCCTTCCAGCACAGCCACCTTTTCGCCCTCGGCAGGACCCAATTTTACCGGCCGCACCGTCACTGAGCGATCTTCCCTGATTACCACATAAACAAAAGTACCCGGTATGCCTCTTTGAATCGCCGAAGCCGGTATGATGGTTATCCCGCGCAGCGTATTCAGAGTCATTCTGACATTGACGAACTGATTTGAGAAAAGAGTCTTGTCTTCATTATCAAACTGGCCTTTGAGCTTAATGGTTCCTGTGGTCGGATCAATTTGATTGTCCACTGCCGCCAGATACCCCTGGGCGAGTTTGATCTTGCTTTTGCGGTCATAGGCTTCAATCGCCAGGGTTTCGCCGCTATGGACTCGCTCCATTACAGCCGGCAGATCATCTTCCGGTAAAGTGAACACCACGGCTATAGGCTGGATCCGGGTAATGACTACCAGCCCAGTGGCATCAGAAGCCTGGACAATATTGCCCTGATCCACCAGCCGCAAACCCAGGCGTCCCGTTACAGGAGCCGTAATCCGGGCATAGCTTAGCTGCAGTTTGGCGTTTTCAACCTGGCCGCGGTCTGTTTCGACAATTCCCTGATATTGTTTGACCAGCGACTCCTGGGTGACGGTTTGCTGCGCGGCAATGGAATCCTGCTCCAGCAATGTTTGGTACCGGTGCAGATCGACCTGCGCATTTTTCAACAGGGCTTCATCGCGCCGCAGTTGGCCTTTGGCCTGCATAAGCTGTACCTGGAAAGGGCGCGGGTCAATTTCAGCCAACAGATCGCCTTCCCGAACCATCTGACCTTCCTTGAAAGCGACCCGGACAAGTTCTCCGTCAACCCGGGATTTCACCGTGACCGTACTCAGCGCCGTAACCGTTCCCAGGCCGGTCAGGTAAACAGGAAAATCGCCCCGGTCAGCGGCTTCAGCTACAACCGCTATGGGTGAATCGCTATGCTTATACGTTCCTGATTTTTTATCATGTTCATCTACCGCTTTATTAAAGCTAATAAAATAGACCGCTGTGGCAATCAAAAGAACTAGAGCTGACCCGGTTAACCAGGGATATTTTCGTTTTGTTTTCACCGGCGGCAGTTCTTTGTCTTCTCCTAACGTCATCAGTCATCCGGTTACACGTATTATTAAAGGAGGGTAAATTGGTCAAGCCGGGTTTACGGCAAGTGTGCTGTTCATCAGTTTAGTATAACGATTAAAATCACAAGCACTGTGCAGCAATTGTGAAAAAAGTGTGTAAGCAGGTTCCGTTTATGGATAAAAAATCGCTTGTTGCAAATGGCTGCGTATCATTTCCAGGGAGTTAAAGAGCCAATTAACTCCACCAGGCGCCGGGTCAGGCAAAGTAATCTACTCAGCTGTCAGGAGGATATCAATTAATATTGTCAATCTTCAAACAGATTAAATTTGCATAATTTTTATGGCTTGTAATGCGGTGGTTCCGATTGTGTCTGCTGCTGTCCCGCTATCAGAAGCCGCGCCAGCCGGCGCAAGCCATCGGAAGATATTTCCAGACCGAAGGGGGCGCTTATATTTTCGAGTTCGTAAAGCGCATCGGTAGCTGCTATAAGTGTTATATAGCGCAAGCCTTGCATCCCAGGCGCTTCCTTCGCTACAGCGCTTAAGACCGGGGACAGACGTTGCCAGGTATGCGTAAAAAATGCGCGCACCGGATCGGCGCTGTCAGGATCATGCTCTTTTAAGCCGGCCTGAAAGGCGCTTCGGGAATCTTTGAGAATTTGCAGCAGTGTTTCACGCAGTTCAGGTAATTCAGCGTCATCTGAAACCTGTTTAATCGCTGTGCTTAAAAAGACATCCCATTGCTGCCATGCAGCTTGCCATTGTTTTTGCTCGGTCTCGCTAAACGGTGCAGCCGGCTTTGGATTTGCTGTATTTATTTTCGCAGGCGCATCAAAAACAAGTTTAATGTTAAGGCCGTTCTTTCCGGCATTGACCTCGTCAAACCTTAGAGAGTTGAGCATATCCTGAGCTTGCATAACCTTATTTTTAGGGAAAAACTGCGCCAGTGTTTGCCCAATGCTTCGGCGCGATTCATTTAAATCAACTTTTACTGACGCCAGTCTGGGCTCGGCGAAGCGTTTAATCAATTCCTGAAGTTTATCAATAGCCAAATGACGGCCCTGGCGATCATAAGCGCCGGCCCTGGTAATGGGAAAGCTCAGAATAGAACGATTCGAGTCGAGAGCCGGCTGCTGGAAAGTTTCTAAAACACCGGCCCATTCCAGAATTGTTAAACAGTCTCCGCCCATGCCTGTGCCGAATTTTGCCTGCACCTCGTTTACCAGCCGTATCTGGCCGTTTTGACCCTCAACATTCGGGTTGGACAGCTTTAGATAACTGCATCCATAACGGTCATTCCATAGCTCGGCGCTGTGTTCCTTGCCGGTGTAAAGCTGGGCGATAATCGCCTTTTTAATCAAGCTGTAATCAATTTGCACAGGGACGCTGAGCTGATCGGCTATGCCGCTGCGGGAAATACCCAATAAAAAACTGAAAACGGTAATTATGAAATATTTATTCATAAATTTTTCTCAAAAAGAAACAAAGAACTTCGAAAATCAAACATATCTTCCAGATTAACGCTGACCATTCATTCCGGCACGGTAAGAGGGGTCTGCAGCGGAATAAACACGGTTGGCCGGGGCCCGACCGGTTCAGCCGGCGGCCGCCTGAAGCTTGTGAATAGACGGCCAACAAATAAATAGTTGCTAATGACGAGCATATCCTCCAGCCTGCAAGATCGAAGCGGCAAAAATAGCCAGCCTTCCAGGATCAGTAATAAGCGAACGCGGCGCATAAATGTCATCCGGCATAAGAACCGCCGAAAAAAGATATTTTTTACGGCGGTTCTACCTACATCATTCCCATTACAAATGCCTGAATGAGCAGAAAAATTTCGGCCCTTCGATAACGCATAAAGCGTATAGGCTTCTATCAATTGACAATAAGAAATCGCAGAGGACCCCTGAAAGCTTTACCTGTACATCAAATTCAAGAGTACAAACATGCTGATGCAGCGCATAAAGCAGCATTGTAGAATAAAGCGGCAATAATTTTGATAGCATGACTGGAAATTGAAATCAGACAGGAAGAGTGTAATTTATGCAGATGAACAAGAAGTGAACTAAACTTTCTTATATTAGCATAACCCAGCCTGATTAATGCTTGACAGTCCTCGAAATGACTCCTGAATCGGGACACATTAGCTATTGCCCGTCCCGCTTCATTCATCATAGAATGATTGTTTTCATCCTTTTCCAGAGTCTTAAAATGTCCGATAAAATTTGGTTCAGAACCGGCGAAGCCACAGTATTTTCCAGCGCAGGCCAAGGCACAGACGCTATGCCTGAAATCCTCATCGGCAGCGTAAAAGGCCCCGCCGGCCATGCTTTCGCTACGCTGATGGGGCAGACTGAAGGTCATACCCGCATGTTCGCAATTCGAGCCTGTAATCAGCAGGTACGTCCCGCTACCTTAATGGTGCCTAAAGTCACTATTAAATCCACAGCCTATGTGAACTTGTTTGGCGGGCCTGTGCAATCGGCCCTAGCGGACGCTGTTCTGGACAGTGTTATTGCCGGCGTGCTTCCTGCCAATGAAGTCAATGATTTGTGCATTATCGCGATGATCTGGATTGCTCCCGAATGTGCGACCAACCCCGATCTGGATCGCAAGGATTTATACCGCACCAACTATGAAGCCATGAAACTGGCTATTTCGCGCGCCATGAGCAATTCGCCCAGCATTGAAGAACTGATTGCCAACCGGAATAAAATCGTCCACGAAATGTACGATCCCGAAACCGGCGAATCCCAGTGGTAAAAATAAACCGACTCTAGACCATGAGTAAAACAGACCTGGAGGCGTGTGCCGAGTGTGATTTGCTGCTTAATCCTGCTCGGCCGGCACTTGGCGAAAAAGCACGCTGCCCGCGCTGCGGATATCTTCTTCAACGTCCGCGCAAACAAAGCATTGAGCGCACTCTCGCCCTGTCTATTGCCGGATTGATATTGATTTTCCCGGCCAACCTGCTGCCGCTGGTGGGCATAAAAATCCTGGGCAATACCCGCGACGGCAATATATGGTCCGGAGTCGCCGCCTTATTTGGGGAAAATATGTGGGGAGTGGCGGTACTGGTGTTTTTGGCCAGCATCCTGTTTCCGCTGCTTAATATTATTTTATCCTTGCTGATCAGCGGCCATCTTTATTTTAAAAAGCCAAATCCTCATCTCGCGCGCTGGATGCGCTGGCTGCAGCATCTGGATGAATGGGCAATGCTTGAAGTTTATACCCTGGGAATTATTGTCGCCTGCGTTAAGCTTGCTTCCATTGCTGAACTTAAATTCGATTTTGGCCTGTACGCCTTCATCGCTTTACTGATTATCACGGGCATGCTATCCAGCAGCCTGGATGAATACCTGTTCTGGAGACATATTGGAGAATTACGCCAGAAAGTTGGCCATGAAAGTTGAAAAAAGCGCTCTAACTCAAGGTCTTATCCGTTGTCACGATTGCGGTCGTTTAGCAAAACAAACCAGTCACACTAATCACTGCCCGCTATGCGACAGCCGCCTGCATGCCCGGACATCCAACAGTTTTCAACGCACAGCCGCATTACTGCTGAGCGGAGTCTCGCTTTATATCCCGGCGAATATTTTTCCGATTATGACGGTTAGCCAGTTCGGCGTCGGCGAGCCGCATACTATAGTTGGCGGCATTATTGCCTTAATCCATAGCGATATGATCCCGATAGCCATGCTGGTGCTGATTGCCAGCATTCTGGTGCCTTTACTGAAACTGCTGGGGCTTGGTTTGCTGTTGCTGTGCGTTTATTACCGCTGGCAGGTAAACGCCCGTCTGTGGACCAACATGTATCGAATTATTGCTTTTGTGGGCCGCTGGTCTATGCTTGATATTTTTATGATTTCAATCCTTGTTTCTCTGGTTGACCTGGGCGGAGTCGCCCAGATTATTGCAGGGCCCGCAGCGACAGCATTTGCCGCTGTCGTGGTATTAACCATGTTCGCCGCCAAGAGTTTTGATCCGCGTCTCATCTGGGACAGTCAGCAATAAAATGAATCATTTTAACGAATCTTACGATGCAGAAAACGTAACCATCAATAAAAAATCTGAATTTCCGCTGGTATGGCTGCTGCCTTTATGTGCGCTTTTAGTCAGCGGCTGGCTGATTTATAAATCCGTTTCGGAAAAAGGCCCGGTTGTCACCATCAGTTTTCCCACTGCCGAAGGTCTGGAAGTGGATAAAACCAAAATCAGATATCTTGACGTGGAAGTAGGCAAAGTAACGGCCATCTCAATCAATAATGATTTGAAAACCATTCTGGTTACCGCACAGATGAGCAGGAACGCAGAGGATTATTTGAATAAAAATACCCGTTTTTGGGTAGTACGGCCTCAAGTCGGCTTAGGAGGAGTTTCCGGTCTTGGCACCTTGCTATCAGGACCCTATATAGAAATCAAACCCGGCGATGGGCCGGCGCAGGAGCATTTTACCGGACTTACTCTTCCTCCGCGGCTAAAAAACGATGCGCACGGCAAGCAATTTATCCTGGAAACAACCAACCTGGGCTCCATGCGCCCCGGCACACCCATCAATTTTCACGGCATAAGCGTTGGCGAAGTGCTCAGTCATGAGTTATCTGCTGCCGCAGATGCCATACGGTTAACTGTATTTATCAATGCGCCGTACGACCAGTTTGTCAGAAAAAATACCCGCTTCTGGATAGACAGCGGCGTCGATTTATCGGCCAGCGCTGACGGCTTTAAAGTCCGAACCGGCCCATTGATTTCATTACTAAGCGGCGGCATTGCTTTTCGCGCCTCCCCGCATGACAAGCCGGAAAACAGGCAGCCTGAAAACAGTATTTTTCAACTGTATGATACCTACGAGCAGTCTACGCAGGTCGTTTATCAGAACACCTTAAAATACGTGATGTATTTCAACGGCTCGGTACGCGGATTAACAGAAGGCGCGCCTGTCCAATTGCGCGGCATACCTATCGGCAAGGTCACACGCATCAGTCTGGAGCTCGACAACAAAACTGCGGAAATCCGCATTCCCGTATGGGTTGAGCTGGAACCTGAGCGTATAAATAATGTTAATAACCGGCACAATGTCAGTGATAAGGATATTATGGCGCAGCTGATTAAAAAGGGTTTGCGGGCCCAATTGCAGACCGGAAGCCTTTTAACCGGACAATTGTTGGTTGATCTGGATTTTTATCCGAAAAGCAAAATTGTCTTGAACGATAACAAGAGTGTGTTTCCCGAATTTCCGACAACGGCCAGTTCGCTGGATCAGTTTACCCATTCTGCCAACATAATAATGGATAAAGTCGCCAAACTGCCTTTGCAGGAGTTGACTACAGAAGCCAATAAAACCCTGCAATCCTTACAGGGCACATCAACAGCCGCAACCACTATGCTGGTAACCGCTAAAGGCACCCTTGGCAGTGCCGGCAAAACCATAAATTCAGCACAGCAAGTGTTGAATACTCTGGAGCCGGGTTCGACCACCCACTACGAACTGGACAAGCTGATTGAAGAGATTACCCAGGCTGCAGGCTCGGTCAAGCAGCTGGCCGATTATCTGGAGCAGAATCCGGGCTCGCTGCTGCGCGGTAAAAATAAAGAGTAATGCAAAAAGCATATGATCAATAAACTCTTGAAAGGGTTGCTATTGCCCTCAATGATTGGCGCCCTGCTCTCAGCCTGCGCATCAACGCCATCGACAAATTTCTATGTGCTGGAACCGCTGAGCGGGCTAACACCCTCAGTAACCAAATCAGTTAATAAACCCCTGATCGGCATTGGCCCGGTGTCTATGCCGGCTTTGCTTGATCGCAAACAAATCGTAACGAGGACTCAAAATGGCAGTGTACAGATCGCCGAATTTCATCAATGGGCATCGCCCTTAAAAGAAAATGTCGTTCAGGCATTAACGCATAATCTGGCGGCTTTAAGGCCTGATTACCTGGTAAGAACCTATCCCTGGAGCGCCTTTGGCTCAGTTAACTATCGTATTATCGTGGATATTCTCAGATTCGATACCAATCCCGGCAAGTCTGTGAATCTTGAAGCCAACTGGGCAATAATGGATGAAAAAAAACAGGCTTTGATAAGCAATGGCCATTCAGAAATCGAACATCCATTTAGTGACGCCTCCTATCCAGGCGCAGTCAATGCATTAAGCGAAATACTCAGTGAATTCAGCCGGGAATTATCCTTAGAAATCGGTCAGATAAACTAAAGACCGCGTAAAATCACCAGCCTCTCGCTATAGTAATTTATTCAAAAACCGCAAATCCAGCCGTTTCTCCGTGCAGGCAAGCTGTTATTCAAAGTGACTCAGCAAGCTGATCAGAAATGGCAAAATTGATGGCTGAATATTAAAAGTTATTATAAACATTCTCGCGCGAAGCTCTATGTATCGATAGAATATATAGTTTTAATTGCGTTAATCGAGAATAGTATTATGAAATTCAATGCCTTTTTTATCGGCTTCTGCCTGGCTATATCCTTCAGCAGCTTTGCGGGTGAAAAAACACTTATCAAAATCGGCGTTCAGGCATACGGCACGGCGGATTGGGAATTAGCGGCTCTGCAAGACGACCCGCAAACGAAGTCAGCGGATTTTATAATCAAAAAACAGCCTCTAGCCAATGCCGAAGCTGGCAAGATCGCCTTGCAATCCGGTGCTGTCGATATGATTGTTTCTGACTGGATATGGGTTTCCAGCCTACGTTCCAGCGGCGAGGATTTCACTTTTTATCCGTATTCTGGCACATCGGGGGCATTGGTTGTGCCTGAAGACAGCCCTATTCATTCGATAAAAGACCTGCAAGGCAAACGCCTGGGAATTGCCGGGGGTGAACTGGATAAGAACTGGTTATTGCTGCAGGCTTTGGCGAAACAAGAGCAGATGGATTTGAATGCTGCCGTGGAAAAAGTCTTTGGCGCGCCGCCGCTTATTAATGAGCAGATCAAACAAAACCGGGTGGATGCTGTGCTTAATTACTGGCACTTTGCCGCAAGGCTCGAGGCTCAGGGTTACCGGCAAATTATTGACGGCAGAGGCATTTTAAAAGGCTTAGGGATTAAGGAAAATGTGCCCAGCCTTGGCTATGTCTTTAAGGAAAGCTGGGCAAACAATCACAAACAAGCACTAGACAACTTTTTCAAAGCCAGCAAACAGGCTAAAAACCGGCTTTGTACATCGGATTCAGCCTGGCAAAAAATAATCCCTTTAACCCGGGTAGATGATTTGCCTACCCAAACCAGACTTCGCCAGCGTTACTGCGAAGGCAATATCGAGCAGTGGGGAAAGCAGGAACAACAAGCCGCAGAACGCATTTATACGATACTCCACACTCTGAGCAACAGGCAACTGACAGGTAATTCTGAGCATCTGCAACCAGGCACATTCTGGTCGGCTCACTAATAAATTTATTTTGATCAAGCTCGAAAATTATTTGCCTGGCCTGTCATTACTGGCTTTTTTAGCGGTCTGGCAGGGCATGGCATTTTATTTAAACAGCAATATCCTGCCGGCTCCGGCCCGGGTAGCCAGCGTTTTCTGGCAAAGCTGCCTATCGGGGCAACTGCCTTATCATCTGGGTGTGACCTTGCTCAGGCTGGTGATCAGTTTTTCTATCGCAATGCTGCTGGGTTGCGGCCTCGGCATAGTGCTGGGGCGCAATAAAAAACTCGACGCCTTCTTTGATAACTGGCTGGTCATTTTTCTGAATGTCCCGGCCTTGGTCACCATTATCCTGTGCTATGTCTGGTTTGGATTGGTCGAATCGGCGGCAATAATGGCTGTTGTCATTAACAAACTGCCGAATGTCATCGTTACCATTCGGGAAGGCACCCGCACGCTGGATCAGGATTTGCTGGATATGGCCCGCTGTTATCATCTCAGCAAGCGTAAAACGCTGGTTCATGTTATCTGGCCGCAACTGCACCCTTTCGTCATGGCGGCAACCCGCTCGGGTCTGGCATTGATCTGGAAGATCATCCTGGTGGTCGAGCTATTAGGCCGCAGCAACGGCATGGGCTATCAGCTGCATTTATTCTTTCAACTGTTTGATGTCGCCGGCATTATGGCTTACACCATTGCCTTTGTTGCCGTCATCCAGCTGATTGAACTTGCGATTTTAAAGCCGCTTGATAGACAATCCCGGCGCTGGCGGCGATAAGATGACGCATATCCAAATTAACATAAACAGCAAAATCTATCCGGCCGTCCAGAAAGCAGGCCAGCATTTAGCCATCGCAGATCTCAAGCTGACGCTCCATTCCAATGAATTTATCTGCCTGGTAGGGCCTTCCGGCTGCGGCAAAACCACGCTTTTAAACATTATCGCCGACCTGGACCCTGACTACGAGGGCGAAATCATAGTCGGCCGGCAGCACGCGCATCCCAAAATCGGCTATATTTTCCAGAATCCCCGTCTGCTTCCCTGGCGTACAGTGAGGGAAAATATTGAACTGGTGCTGGAGAGCAAGCAGCGTGCGGATATTATCGATCCTTTGCTTGAAACAATGCAATTAACGCAATCCCAGCATGTTTATCCTGAACGGCTCTCGGTAGGCATGAGCCGCAGAGTCTCAATTATCCGCGCTTTTGCCGTGGATCCTGAGGTTTTACTGATGGATGAGCCTTTTGTATCGCTGGATGCCCCGACGGCAAGGCAAGTCAGGGAACTGTTATTGAAACTGTGGCAGCAACGTCCGCATACGGTTTTATTCGTTACCCATGACCTGCGTGAAGCCATCGCCCTGGCCGACCGGATTGTCTTTTTATCCGCCGCGCCGATGCATGTCATCAGTGAAATCACCGTGCCTATTCCCAGAAATGACCGCGATAATGAAGCCGCCCTGGAATCATTCCGCCAACAACTGCTGCAGAATTATCCCGACATAAAAAAACTATTGTAATAGCCTGAAATACTTGCGCATTTCTGTGAAAGCCGCTATCTGAACCAAGGACGATTGCCTCCTTATCAGCGTAGCGGTGCAGAGGGTTTTTTTTTAGCCACCTCATGCATAGTGATTCTCACTTTATTTATAAAACATCATGAGACCTGCTCATTATGAAATACCTTAATGATTCAGGATCTCAATAAAACCAGGGTAATCCGATTTAGCATGATGTATTTATCTTTCTTGCAATTGTCCCGTGACAAGATTTTAATAGAAACTTAAGTGATCGGGGTTATTAAATCGGTTATTAATACAATAAGCGAATCGGTTATAGGGCAGATACAAATTATGGCTCTATACAAATCACCGACGAAGATCATCGCTATGCGGTGCCGTTATTCTGAAGTCAGGCAAGCACTTTTCACTAATCCTTATCAGAAGATAGGGGGCGCAGAGGACGCAGCGCCGCTGCCTTTGTATGAAGTGACGGTAGGCAGACTACGGAAAGGTAGTTTGCCGTTCGGTAAACCCTGGCGGTTCCTGCAGGCAGTGGAGAGGACGGTTGATCCCGAGGCAGATTTACGCTGGGGCGGCGATGGTAAGGACTTTCGCCGCCTGTTGCATCCTAATGTTGTGTGTCTTGCCGGTTGGTGGGAAATTAATGAGGAAATCGATTATTCCGGCTATTTTAAAAAAGCAGCCCTCTACTAATGATAGGCCGATATTCGACCTGTTGCACAGAGACCTGACGAGGCCATATACGTGCCTTGGCAATGGCAGGCAAGCTCCACCTTACCACCGATGCCAATCATACCGAATCTTTATCCGTTAAAGACAACTCTCTTTTAATATTGACGTTTCCGATACAGGCGATACCAAAGGCACGGCGGTTTTTCAGCGGCGCAGCATCAGCAATTAGCCCACTATCGGCAAAATAGCCGTTGCGGAAACGGTGGTATCTTACACGGGTAATTTCATACTCCACTTCAACCATCCCAGCTGGCGCAATAATCATAATGAGACGTCCACAGCAACCCGGCCAGACTAGCGCCAAGGGCGCTGAACGGCTTTAAAATTCTGCGCTCTTCAGTAAAATTAAATAGCGGGCGCCTGCTAATTGGCAAATTTATCGCGCTTTGAACGTTATTATTAAGGTGGACGGAAATAACGTGCTGAGCGCTAAACAGGAGACTCATTGGCGGCAATATCGCCGCGATAATTACTGAACATTTTCCGAAAAATTAACAATGACTCAAACTGAAGCTGGGTCAAAACCCTTCTCAACCTCGGCGTTATTGATAGCAATAAGAAATTTCAGCGTCATAAATCAAAGCGCCCTGGGGGTTTTTCAATCTTGACTGAAGATCAAGAGCCCCTGCAACTGACAAAGCTGCGTGGCCTTTCCGCGCGCGGATTGAGGCGAAGGGCAGGCCTCGTCCGGTCATGGGCCTCATCTCTAATGGAATGTTTCCTTATTGCTAAGAAAATCACGAAAAACTTTCTTACTACCCCTCATAAAGATACAGCACCTAAAATCGCAATGATCATTCTTGTATACGGATCAACCTGTCAGCCGGACGGATGATAAGCCTCGGCTTCCGATGAGCTGGCAAATAGCACATGACTAATCTGCGACTTAACAATAGCATCATTAGGCTTGCCAACCTATACGGTACGCATAACAGCCGTTGATCCAACCGGATAGTCAACATAAAATACTGGTTTCAGCCGCTCCGGATTTCGTTGCTGAATGTACCGGGATAAATATTGCACGACCCCATCATTCAGATTATTAACCTCTCTATAGTGAGGCGTAGCAGATTGAGTTATACAGGGGCGTAGTAATTTAAATTTCAATGTTAATCCGTTGAACAAGTTCAATGCTTTCAATTGTGATATGAAATGTATAGCCATCTTTCCTTGAAGAGTTGTTTCAAGAAACTAAACCCCCGCGTTTGTCCGGAATCTGCTGTTTGTCAGGTTAGCAGCCGGCTTGCGGGGTTGATTTGAATTCCGGCCGGGGCGAGTAGAGCGTACCGGTTTGGGCGGCTCGGGCGGGGCTATTTCAGAGGCTTCAAAACCGGCGATTTGTTCACGTTTAATGCTATTGCCGATCAGCTTTTCAATCAATCGCAAGAAACTATATTCCTCATGAGATACCAGCGATATGGCTTGACCTGCTTCTCCGGCCCGCCCGGTACGGCCGATTCTGTGCACGTAATCTTCAGGAGCGCGGGGCAGTTCAAAATTGACCACATGCGGCAGCAAGGCAATATCAATACCTCTGGCCGCCACATCTGTTGCCACCAGCACGCGGATTTCTCCGGCTTTAAAACCTGCCAGGGCACTGGTTCTGGCTCCCTGGCTTTTATTGCCGTGTATAGCGGCGGCCTTGATATCGACTTTGTTGAGCTTTTCGGTCAGCCGGTTAGCGCCGTGTTTAGTTGTAGTAAATACCAAAACTTGCCGCCAGTCTTTTTCTTTTATCAAATGACAAAGCAGTTTCGCTTTATCGGTTTTATTGACAAGATAAGCGATTTGTTCGACCAGTTCTGCTGCGGTGTTACGGGGAGCAACTTCAATCTTGATGGGATTTACCAGCAGGCCGATGGTGAGCTTGCGTATATCATCGGAAAAAGTCGCTGAAAACAGCAGGTTTTGGCGTTTTTTTGGCAGCAGGGCGATGATTTTACGAATATCGCGAATAAATCCCATGTCCAGCATGCGATCAGCTTCATCCAGCACCAGGGTTTCCACTTTATCAAGTTTTGCTGCATTCTGACTGATCAGATCCAGAAGCCGGCCCGGGGTAGCTACCAGTACATCGACGCCTCCGCGCAGGCGCATCATTTGCGGATTGATTTTCACGCCGCCAAAGACGACTTCGGTTTTTAGGCGGGGATGCAGATGAGCGCCATATTTGCCCACCGATTCCCCGACTTGAGCGGCCAGTTCTCTGGTGGGAGTTAAAATCAATACTCGTACGGGGCGATTATTGCCGTAAGACTTTTGGGAAATTCGATGCAGGATAGGCAAGGCAAATCCTGCTGTTTTGCCGGTGCCGGTTTGGGCTGCGGCCAGTAAGTCATGGCCGCCTAAAACAGCCGGAATGGCCTGTAACTGGATCGGGGAAGGTGTGGTATATCCGGCATCAGCAATGGCGCGTAAAAGCGGAGCTGATAAACCGAGGGTAGAAAATGGCATAATATAGGGTCTCTATGAAAAGCTGTGTTGCTGTTGATCTCAGTCTGGCAGCTGTGTGAACGATGTAATGTTAGGTTTTAAAACCCGCCACGAACGGCCGGCGTTGATCCCTGTGAATTAAATGGAAAGCGGCATTGCTTGCGTAGAAAAAGGATTGCTAATTGCAGGTAAAGTGTTTAATGCCCAGCGGCATTAAACAAATGGTGCCCCGAGGCGGATTTGAACCACCGGCCTGTCCCTTAGGAGGGGAATTTATAGCTCTTTTAAAACAACGCATCATGAAGCATCTTATTGATTGTTAATTAATTATTGTTAAGTACTGTAAGTGTAAGTAAGCCGATGTTAAGATAATAAGCACTTATATTTCACTTATTAACTTTCCGATGCAAATTACTCAAAAGCTATTACAGAATGCCAAACCGAAAGAAAAGCCCTTTGAAATCCGCGATAGCCGTCTTAAAGGATTTATTCTTCGGGTTCAGCCTTCCGGCTCCATGTCCTTCATTTGCGAATACGCGCGCGGCAAGCGCATCACAATTGGCAAGGCCAACGTCCTCACCTTAACACAAGCCAGAAATAAAGCCAGAGAACTATTAGGCCGCCATGCGACCGGCGAAGACATGCAGGCGGAGCAAAAGAAGCCCAAGACCTTTGGCGATTTCGTTAACGATGATTATCGCCACTGGGCGCAGGCCAATATGCGCACCGGCGTGAAGCGGTTCTACGAACTTAAATTGTATTTTGGCTTTTTGTTTGCTATGCGCCTGGATGCCATCCAGCCCTATCACATTGAAAAATGGCGACTGTCCGAGCACGCAAAAGGCAATAAATTTTCAACCATACGGCGCAATGAAACCACATTAAAAGCGGCCTTAAACAAAGCGGTAGAGTGGGGCTTTATTGCCGTTAGTCCCTTAGCCGGCACCAAGCCGGTCAAGAGCGAAGACGACCGCATTGTGGCTTATCTCGATGCCGATCAGGAGCGACGGCTGATAAAAGCCGTTAATGACCGGGAGGCGCGTATTAAATCCGGACGGGAATCTGCCAATGAGTGGCGGCGCGTTCGGCATTATGAGGTCAAGCCCAGCATCACCGGCTTTGCCGATCACTTAAAACCAATGATTATTGTGTCGCTGAACACCGGGCTTAGGAAAGGCGAATTACTGTCATTAACGTGGTCAGCGGTCGATTTCGGGAACAGGGTGTTGACCGTTACCGGCGCCAATGCGAAGAGCGGCCATAGCCGCCATATCCCGATGAATAAACACGTCATCGAGACGTTAAGGCAATGGCGCTTGCAGGCGGACAGCGCTTTTGTGTTCCCCGGCATTAATGGCGGCAAACTGCCGGATATGCCTAAAAAGCCCTGGATAGCCGTGCTCAAGGCAGCGGGCATCACGGGCTTTAGATGGCATGACATGCGCCATAGTTTTGCAAGCCGCCTGGTGATGGCCGGGATTGATCTTAATACGGTCAGAGAACTGTTAGGGCATTCCGATTTAACAATGACCTTGCGTTATGCGCACCTGGCTCCGGAACACAAGGCCGCAGCCGTCAAAGTGCTGGAGCAATGAACATGGATGTTCAGAAAATGGACGAGACCGACAAACTGAATTTCATTATCGGAGCCCTGAAAAACAAGCCGGCATTGATTGATGAGATTGTCGAAAAAGCAGCTTCAGAATTGGATGAACCGGACAGAAAGACTTTATACACGTTGGTGGTCGCTACCAAAGGGTACATGGCCAAAATGGAAAAATACCATAATGCCAAAGACAATGCCGTGCCCGGCGAATATTTATTGTTTGCCATCGAGCATGCCTGCGCGCTTAATCGCGTGATTCCCCATTGGGCGCGGCAGGCTTTTCACGATTGTTGGCACAGTTATAGAAGCTATGACGTTAACACTTTTTCAGATGCCTTCCATCTGGAAAAAAGGCGAAACATTGCCCAAAGAAGGAAAAGGTGGATGTTGCAATATCTGGTATGGGGCGATGTTATCAGACTGCATAGGGAGAGCCCGACTAAAAATCCTATAAGCCGCTCTACCTTTGACAAAGTAGCGAAGAAATACGGCATTAGCGGCGGCACAGTCAGAGATATTTACTATGAAGTTTCCCCCAAACAAGAAATAAAAAAAGTAAAAAACCAAGCTAAAACAAAGACTTCCAAAAAACAGACCTAGTTTTTTGGAATTATTTTTTAAAAAATAACAGGTAATCTATAACCGTCATTAACTTTAACAGCGGCTTTTAAATGGTTACTCAAAATCAAAATAGAACAATGGACGAAGCCAGAGAATGGCTCCGCATATCTCAACCCACGCTCTACAAGCTGATCAATGAAAACAAGCTGAAGACCTATAAAATCGGCCGGCGGCGCTTTACGACAATCCAGGAGCTGGAAAACTTTGTTCGACAGCAGGAAGACGAGGCCCAGCCGTGAACCTGAACTATTTTTTCGGTTTTGACATTTTTTGGCTAGTTTTTGTCACGGCAAATCCGTAAATATGCGTCTTTGTTAAATCGTATGAAAAAATGATTACCTCTCCAGAAAAATCAAGCAAAAAAAAACCGGCCAATTAACTTAACTAATTAGCCGGTTTTTCTGTCCCAAGAAATCTCACACCGCAAGGGTATTATACCCGTGGGATTCAGGGATGGGAAGGCCGGCAAGGATAAAAAAATGGAATATTTTGAAAAATCCGCGTCTAAAAAAATCGATTTTGACGTAATCAATTCAGCCGCGCTCAATGGTTTTGAGGGGCTGCTGCATCAATGGCTGCCCGACGGCAAACAAGCCGGGGCAGAGTATAAAGCCCGCAATCCCACCCGCCATGATGACCATCCCGGCTCATTTCTAATTAACACCCAGACGGGCCTATGGAGCGACTTCGCCACCGGCGACGGCGGCAAAGATCCAATATCGCTATATGCCTACCTCTTTTGGCGGGACAACCAAGGCGCAGCCGCAAAAGCGCTGGGTGATTTGCTTGGGTTAGATAAAAACCTGACCAAACCCGACAAACCCCAAAAAACAAAAACCGAATGGACACCCATAGTGCCGCCGCCGGATGCCACTGAGCCGCCTAAAGCGCATCCGTATCGCGGCCTGCCGGAGGCTAGTTGGTGTTACCGGGATATAGACGGGCAACCTATCGGCTATGTGTACCGTTTTGAAAAATCGGACGGCAGTAAAGAGGTTTTGCCGCTGAGCTGGTGCCGGAACTCCCAAACCGGCCAGCAGGAATGGCGCTGGATGGCGTTTTTTGAGCCCAGGAGCCTGTATGGTCTGGAAAAGCTAAAGTCCCGGCCGGAGGCCACAGTTTTAATTGTTGAGGGCGAAAAATGCGCCGATGCAGCGGCCAAACAATTGCCGGATTTGCTCTGTCTCACCTGGCCGGGAGGCTGTAAAGCCGTAGCTAAAACTGACTGGATGCCATTGGCGGGGCGGAAAATCATCATCTGGCCGGATTGCGACGCGCAGCAAGATAAAACCGGCCTGTTGCTGCCGGAAGACCAGCAGCCGGGCGCAATGGCCGCAAATCAAATCGCGGCTATATTACAGGCGTTAGGCTGCCGGGTATGGATGATAACCCTGCCGCTGCCGGGCGAGAAAAAGCATGGCTGGGATGTAGCAGACGCGATTGATGAGGGCTTGACCGGCGCTAGCTTGCGGGATCATGTCCGTGCCCATTCCCGGATTTGAATAAGGCGGGCAAAACCGCAGAAATCCTAAATGCTCATTTCGGGCCACCGCCGGCTGAAAGCGCAGAGGACGATTTATTAAATCCACCCCCGAAGATGGATGCGGCCGGCTATCACGGCATTTTGAGCGACATCGTCACAATTGCCACGGCCTCATCCGAGGCATCAAAAATCGCAGTCGCGGCGAATTTCCTAGGGAGTTTCAGTGCATTAATCGGCCGGGGAGCGTATCAATATATCGGCGACGGCATCTGTCATGCTAGGCCGTTTTTCTTGCTTGTTGGGCGAACCGGAAAAAGCCGAAAGGGTACGTCAGAGTACACAGTGCGGCGGATTTTCGACGCCGCGGAAGCCTTGTTGGAGGGTCATTTGCCGCCCTTAAAGCGGCATGAAGGGGGCCTGAGCACCGGCGAGGGGCTGGGCTGGAGCATCCGCGACAAAGTTGAGGATGACGACGGCGGGGACAACGGCGGAACAACCGACAAAAGATTATACGTTGTTGAGGCCGAATTTGCCTCGGCGATGGCCGCCGCGAGCCGCGATAAATGCACGCTCTCGCCCACGATCAGGATGGTATGGGACGGCAAAACCATAGCGCCGCTAGTAAAAAATGCGGCCTGGGCAGCAACCGACCCCCATGTTGTGATTAACGGCCATATCACCGCCGCCGAACTGCTGGCAAAAATGACCGATGTTGACGCGCTGTCCGGGTTTTTAAATCGGTTCGTGATTTTGCACGTGGTGAGACCAAAACTGGTGCCATTGCCCCGCCGAACCGAAAAAGAAACAATTGAAAACATGGCTAAACAGGTAGCCGAGGCCGTCAGATTTGCCATTGGCGATGATGTTACCGCCGGCAATACTCTGGCCGTTACCCTCTCGCCGGATGCTGTTAAATTCTGGTGCGGTCACTATCCGGCTTTAACAGCCGAGGAAGACGGCATTGCCGGGGCGCTGTTGGTACGCACGGAAATCTATTGCCGTATGCTGGCCATGATTTTTGCCTTGCTGGACGGAACGGCCCTAATCGAGCCGCCGCACATTGATGCCGCGCTGGCCTGGGTGAACTACTGGCGGGATAGCGTACGTTATATTTTCTGTACTCTGGCTGCCAAAGCAGAGGCAGAACGCCTGCAAGGTGCCGCTGCTGACATTCTCGAGTTTATAGGGCTGCACCCAGGCTGCAGCAGGACTGACATCACAAACGCATTCAAAAATCGGAATTCTAGCCAGGAGATAGCCGGTGCGCTCAATCATTTGATGAATTCGGCCCCCCCGATGGTTAAATTCAAAAAGGTGCCCCGGCCGGACGGCAAGGCCGGCAGCCGCAAAATTTTGTATTGGGTTACATAACCAAATTTTTCAGCCTCGTGTAGAAATTAGAGAAATTAGGTAACTTAGAAGTATATCAAGGCTTACAGCCAAGAAATTAGCCAGAAATTAGCAAGAAATTAGCTTTTTTAATTCATAAAAATTTCGTGTCAAAAGCTAAATTCTGCCTAATTTCCCTAATTCGCAAACCCCGCAGGCCGCGCCAGCTCTCTAATTCCCCTAATTTCTCTAATTTCTGGACTAAATATTATAAAAACCGGCACGCATTAAACAGGTGGACAGGTGGACGGATTATTTGAAGGGGGCCAAAGGTACTTCCAGATGTTTTGTCAGTGCGGGTGCAAATGCCCGCACTTTAGCTGTAGGCAGTGGCCCTGAAAGTTACTGATTAAGGCTTGTCGTTAGCGGGTTAACCTCGCAAAGCCGGAAAAACTACTTTTTTTTACAGGATTTTCAAAGTGTTAAGCAATGTAAGAAATCGAGGGACGCAGGCGGATTTAGCGCGGATGCTGGGCATAAGCCGCTCGGCGGTATCTTCAGCCTTCCGAAAGCACAATATCCAGCTCGCTATTGACGGCAAAAAATTCGATCTTGATTACGCCGCCTGGCTATTGAAAGAAAAACAGAATCAAGTCAAAAGCCGAGCGCAGCGGGCAGCGCCTAAACAATTGCCGGGCCTGAAGAACCCCAAAACCAAACGCGAAATTATTCGCAGCCTATGGGAAATCTGGAATCAGGCCGTTATCGATACCCTGAAAAACCGGGCTGAAATATCTCTTGAGTCTCAAGAGGACAAGGAGGATTTAACGGAATGGTTGTTTGCCCTGTCCGGTTTTTGGCACGCATTCCACGACATTTGCGACAAAGAATTTCCGCCTGATATAAGCGATTTCCCGTTCCGAAAACCGGATGCACTGAATTTTAGTTACCCGGAAAACCCGCTGGATATTATTATCGCCTTGCTGGCCTGCGATGTTGAACCAGCAGAGGCGATGGCAGACCCGGATACGGAAACCGTTCCTTCGCCGGCTGAAGGCGGTGTAAGCAATGGCTGACGACAAACTGACCCGCATAAAAACCCTGCTCGCTGCCGGATTGCCATTGCCGCCTGATATTGCCGCCTGGTTGATTGCAGGACTCGATGAATTCAGCTCCGGGCGCTGCAAAACCCTGTGCCTGGCGCTGGGTCTTCGGAAACGCGGCCAGTCCTCTCACGCGACCCGCAAAAAAATCGAATGCCGCAACGCCTGTCTTAAAAATATCGCGCAACTGTATCCCGGAACGCCCTGGCAGCGGGCCTGTATTATTAGCGAACAACTGAACCGCTATCCACGCCTGCCGCCGGAAGAAAAAGCTATGTACGGCTATTTGAAGTCACTGGAAATCAATATCCCTTCTCTGGCCATGATCCACAAAATCCTGAAAACTGACTAAATTAAACAGGGTATTTTGATTTAAGAAGAAACCCGGCATCATGAAAGCCAATGAAATTCAAGCGTCAAAAACCCATGTCTAGCCATCTATTAACTGCAACCTTTACCCGCGCAAAGGCTGATTCCGAAACGCGCAGCGTCCCGGCCGTGCTGTCCACGGAAACGCCGGTAAAACGCGGCGATTATCAGGAAATCTTGGCGCACAAGACTGATTCCGTGGATTTGTCCCGATTCCCTTTGCCTGTCCTGGTTGGCCATGACAGCGACAAGATTAATATCGGCATTGCCGAAAATCCGATTATCGACGGCGGGCGCTTGCGGGCCGATGTTCGATTCGGGGCGAGCGAGCAGGCCAGGCAGCTATTCGAAGACGTGAAAAGCGGCATTGTCCGGGGTTTAAGCGTCGGTTATCAATGGCTGGACTTTATTGAAACCGGAATGACTACAACGGTAACGCGCTGGCAGCCCTTTGAAGTATCCATTATTGCCATCCCTGCCGATCAAAACGCAGGCTTTTACCGAGGAAAAACCATGCCAGACCAAGACCAAAATACCGGCGCAGACGATGCCAAGACCGCAACCCCTGGCGATGATAACACTCATCAACGGGCGATAAAAAAAGAACGCGAGCGCATAGCCCGGATTCGCAAGTTCGGGCAAATGTCCAGTACCGATGAAGCGGTCATTAATGACCTGATCGAGCGCGGCGTCGGCAAAGATGAAGCCGTCGAAGTCATGAATGAGAAATGGTGCGCCCGAGTCGATGCCGAAACCAGCCGGGGCGATACCGGCCATTATTGTCATAGCCGAGGCGCGGCGCATGAGGATATCAGAGCCGCAATTGTCGACGGTCTTCTGATGCGCTCCGGTATTCCGGTTGAAAAACCGCATGCAGCAGCCGCAGATTTCCAATCCACAAGCATCCTCGAAATCGCCAAGATATTACTGAGGGATAGAGGCGATTACGGTACCAATCAATCCCCGGCGGCAATCCTGAAACGGTCAATGTCCACATCGGATTTGCCGGATTTATTGAGCAATGTCGCCAACAAAGCCATGATAGCGGGCTTTGACGGCACGGAAACCACGCATGACGCCTTTGTCACTTTTAGGCAGGTTGCCGATTTTAAACCTCAATCACGCCTGGCATTGAGCGCGTTCGAATCGCTCCTTGAAACGCATGAACTCGGCGAAGTCATCTACTCCGCACTAAACGAGGCCAAAGAAACCTATCAGATTGCCAGTTATCAAAGGGCTATCTCTTTTTCCAGGCAAATGCTGATTAATGACGATTTAAGCCAGCTTACGGATATGCCGGCCCGGATGGGCGCTGCAGCAAAACGCAAGGAATCCGATCTGGTCTATTCGATTTTGACCGGCTCTCATATCATGGCCGATACGATAGAGCTGTTCGCCGCCGCGCGCGGCAATCTTATCGCTAACGTGCTGGACGCAGCCGGATTATCAGCCGCCGTCAGCGTGTTGCGCAAAGCCAAGGATATAGGCGGTTTTGGTTATCTGGGTCTGCGCCCTAAATGGCTGGTTGTCGGCCCGGATCAGGAAATGGCCGCGCTGCAATTGCTTGCTACCCTGAACAACCCAACGGCTAACGCCGCTGCAGTGCCAGGGTCTGATTTTGCCCGAATAAACCTGATAGTCGAGCCGCGAATAGAAAGCCCGTCCATCTGGTTTTTACTCGGTGAAGGCATGGAACGGATTGAGGTTGGGCATCTGGATGCCAACGGCATAAGCTTCGAAAGCGAACAGAGTTTTAACGATGACGCCACGCATATGAAGGTTCGCCTCGATGCCGGCGCGAAAGCCCTGTCGCCGCTCGCAATGGTTAAATCCACCGGCGCGGGCTAATGAGTTTGGGCGTCTTGCTGGCCGTCCGAACGCACGTTTTTTCGGTTATCGTGATATAGAATAAACCGTTTTATCCCTGGGACATCTCGAATTGACTGAGCCCTGTCCAGGTGAGGCACTGAGCCTGCCAAGAGATAAAATGCTCGCATAAGCCCGGTTTTTACCGGGTTTTTTGTGCGCCCGTTTCCTAACCAATGGAGAAAAAATAATGATTTTAACCGTGGGCGAACCTTACCCGCTGTCAGCGGCTTTCAACTCTAACGTGCGTCCTGTCAGCGGCTTTTTAACAAGCAGTATTATCAAGGCTTAGGGAGAACAAATGATTACTTTAACCGTAGGCGAGACTTACCCGGTTCCTGTTCCTGACGAAGCCGGGGCGCATGTGCGGCTGCTGATCCGGCCCGGCAATTACGTTCAACTGGTTATCCCCGGCATGACCGGGCAGGAAGAAACCGCGATCAATTCCGGCTTGATAAAGGTCGGCCTGATGTACGAAGCCGGGGCCATGCTGATCCTGTTTCAGTTCCATGATGCCGAAGGATTGCCGCTGATGTTTTACGAAGCGCCCTTTGATATCAAGGCATGGCCGTCAGATATTCGCCGCCTGCCCGATGTTGAAAATTCAGAGCAGAGATTGCCGATTGACATCCACGCGATTGACGAAAACGGGATATTCAGGGCCTTGCGCCATGTCTTCATGCCGCCTGACATGACTCTGAAATTCTTGCTGGCGGTTCAGGACCAAATGGCCGCGCTGCCTAACCCGGAACGGGTAACAAGCTGGCTGGACGCAGATCCTAAACTACGTCAATACGAAGGCTGGATACTGGAAAATTGAGCAAATGCTATCGAAAAAAAGCTAACTTTCCGCTAAGTTCCCTAACTTTCCAACCCCGCAGGCCGCGCCAGTGCTCTTTTTTACCTATATTTCCTAATTTCCGGACTAAATAAAATAAAAACCGGATGACAATCACGCAAATCGGAT
Organism: Candidatus Methylobacter favarea; assembly: GCF_902806695.1. Lineage (GTDB taxonomy): Bacteria > Pseudomonadota > Gammaproteobacteria > Methylococcales > Methylomonadaceae > Methylobacter_B > Methylobacter_B favarea. Next base: position 59,874 of record NZ_CADCXN010000043.1, read on the forward strand.
AAAGAAACAAAGAAACAAAGAAAGAAATAACGTCAGTTAACCGCCGCTCACAGCAACTTGACCAAAGCCGCGACCAAGCCGATAGCTAATGCCATGAGGCCGCCCAGCTTAATAATCAATCGCTGCTCAAGCTGAATAAACCGCGCCTCCATATCACGGCGCAAATCGTCAATATCACGGCGCAAATCGTGAATGTCATTTTGCGTTGCAAGCTCAGCCTCGCCTTGGGCATCCTTGAACGCTTCTGAAAAAGCTTCTGCCTGTTGCTCAGGGATGCCGGCGTCTTTCAGCGTCCTGATGAATTTATGTGTGTCAAAGGTAATTGTAGCCATTAGTCTGCCTTAATCTGTTTGGCACCGCCTTGCACTTATATTTCACTTATATATTTTTTTAGAGTGATTCAATAATTTGTAACTTATTGATTTTATTGGTGCCCCGAGGCGGATTTGAACCACCGGCCTGTCCCTTAGGAGGGGACCGCTCTATCCAGCTGAGCTATCGGGGCAAAATAAAAACAATTTTACCATAAGCCCAGTATTTAGTTCTTTTCGTTTTCTTATTTTTTCTGTTTCCAGCACGGAAATATAACGATCCAGTTGTTTCTGATTTTGGGGCGGTAAGTTATTAAAATATCCCCGGTTGATTTGCAGGGTTCAGTTTATTTGAAGAACTTGTTGATAAATCGAAAAAAAAGGTATGGACGTCAACCAAACTGATCAGGCGGTCTGTTTAGGCGCTGGAGAAATATTCAGAACAGAAGCCATTGCAATTCCTAGACATGAGCAGCGCTGCGGTAAGAAATTTTTCGGGAAAACGAATTTTATCTTTAAGAGTGGTATTCGGGATTCCACGATGATTTCTTTCAGGTTTCTGCCAGTATTGGGTTTGCAGTTACTAAAATTCATACTGACTGGTATGGCGGGATAATTTTTATGAATAGCTTGTAATACGCATCTCAAAAAGCCCCCGGACAAAAATTAACCTGAGCCTGAGCGGATTGAAGCCAGGGAAAATGAGTCAGCTGCGTGAGCTGACCGGTATCACGGGTCAGCGCCAGCCAAGCGGTTGC
>NZ_CADCXN010000044.1 GCF_902806695.1 Candidatus Methylobacter favarea
GACGGCCATTCGCTCGGCCGTCTTTGCAGTTCGCTTGCTTGCCGCATTTTGGACAATCCATCACGCCCTCCCAAGGCATCTGAATGTTGCAAAACTTATACATTGTCTATATTTATTTAGCAATGCCGAATAAACAACTTGCCCCTACACGGGTGTCTACCCATTCATGCGCGGTAAGCGGTTGATTCCGATAAGGAGTTACTGAAAATCTCAGTAAATTGAAGAAATAATAATGCCTATTCATAGCCAAGTATATTAGCTTTAACAAGGGCTATCAACTTGATCTAAATGATTGCTTAAACCGTTGGGATAGGTACTGTGTTATGGCTACACAACTGATAAGGTTGACAGGAGAGTGAGGATCAGCTTCTGTCAGGGGGTTGAGTGGCTTAGCTTGGGCCATTTGCTAAAAACCATTGATATTTCTTCGCCGCGTTATCAATCAATGCAGTTGGTGAAGTTCCAGCCGGCGCAGTTTCGGTGCCAGTTTTGCCGTTGCGCCCACCACAGCCAAAGTCATCATTCCACCGAAAACCACTGACGGCACTAGCCCCATCAAGCGAGCCATTATCCCCGATTCAAAAGCTCCCAGCTCGTTGGAGGAACCAATAAAGAGGCCATTAATAGCGGAAACCCGGCCGCGCATTACATCAGGTGTCGCCAATTGCAGAATGGTCGTGCGCATGACCACCGAGACTCCATCGAAAACCCCCGAGAGCATCAACAATAGCCCGGCGATCCAGAAATTTGTGGATAGGGCAAAGCAAATCATGCAAAAGCCGAACCCTGCCACGGCGCTCAATAGCCAGCAACCGGCATGCCGACTGATGGGATGGCGGGTGAGCAATAAACCGGTCGTCACGGCGCCGATTGCGGGGGCGGCGCGAAGAATTCCAAGTCCCTCAGGTCCGTAATGAAAGATGTCGTGAATGAATGCAGGCAGCATAGAAATCGCGCCTCCGAACAGCACAGCGAACATATCCAGCGACTGGGCGCCGAAGATGATCTGGTTGCTGAACACGAAACGCAGGCCTTCAGCAATGCTGGTAAAGAGTGGAGCACTGGCTGCTGGCGGAGGTTCCTCAACACGCAGCGACAGCAGTGCCACGGCGGCCCCCAGGCACAGGCCGGTGGACATGCTATAGGCCGCCGTCTTGCCCGCCCATCCGACCAGGAGACCACCTAATGCAGGGCCTACCACAAGCCCGAACTGGAATACGGAACTGCCGATTCCGGAGGCCCGAGCATATTGAGCACGCGGCAAAATCAGGGCGAACATGGCGTTATAGGAGGGGCCGATAAAGGCGCGTGCCGCCCCGGTAAAGGCGATAGCGACATAGATCCATACCGAAGGATTGCTGTCTATCCAGCCTGCCGCCACTGCAACCAGGACCAGGGCGTTGAGAAATAGCATCAGGCAGGCACCTACACCAAACAGGCGACGGGAGTGGTGATCTACCGCATAGCCTGCGAACAGCGCGCAGCAAAAGTAGGGGATCGCCTCGGCCAGTCCAATTAAACCCAGTGCCAGGGTGTCATGCGTCAGCTCGTAAAGATGCCAGCCGACCACGATCGCCATTATTTGGTAGGCGAGTACGATGAGGATGCGAAAAGCTAACAGCTTGAGAAACGCAGCATTTAAATGACTAAAAAATTGCATGTATGTCTGATGATCAACAGCGACTGACCTACCCGAGTAGAGCAACCGAAGCAATAAAAATTCTAGGGGTACTGTTTTTTTTGTTCGAACAGGTCGAAATGGCAAAACTTGCCCTTAACACGAATGCTGGACGGTCTTCTGATACTATCCGATTCTATGTTTTAGAGAAAGTAACATCTGATTTTTACACATTGAACCGCATTACTATTTATAACAATACCCGCTTAGAAGAAAAAGGATAAAATTTTTCAATGTATTATTTCCCAATTCCGCTTGCGCCTGGCTTGTAAAAAAGGCTCAAGCAAACTCAGACCTGTGAGTTTTGAAGGTGATGCAGGAGAGATTACTCGCCTGGATGCCTTTTAAATCGGAATATAACGGCGTTGACCTGTTATCCCTATGCCCCAAACCGTCAAACACGGACTCTTGACATACTTGCATCAACAACTTGATACGCTGCTGGACAAGCCACAGGCCACACGGAGTCGTTGTTCAATAACCTCAGACTAATTAGTAAAACCTTAACTCTCAGTCCGTCAAGCAGGAACTGCCGGTGCTGCGTACCCTTGCTGGAAGTGCTGCCGAAATACCGATCATTTCCTGCCAGCTCTTTTGCATGAATTTACTCTGGCTTACCTGCAGTTGACCATGACTCGCGCCCCAGGGAAATTAAAAAAGTCCAGTAACTGGTTAAAACTCTATCCCGGCTTGCTCGAGGTATTGGGCGTCGATCAGGATGGCAATATGATGCGCGGTAACAACCGCTTTCTCGGAAGCAATATTATCCCGAAGTTCCTGAGCAAAAGCCGCGACGCCACTTTGTTGCTGTTCATGAGACTAAAGAGGTATTTGGCTAATGCAAGGGCATATCGGCAACCCGAACTTAAGAATGCCCTGTAACTCTGCTACGCACGACTGCTTCGGGAAATGGCTTCGGGCTACCGCCATACCCCGTTTCCCCGAAAATTAAAAAAGCCGACAATTCATTTGCTGCAGAATAGGACAGTTCTAGGTCTTTTATTGTTAACATAATGTGAAGTATTAGTTGACATATGTTTATTCAATAAAAGATAATAAAGGGCTTATCCGGTATTGGAGGGGTTCCCGAGCGGCCAAAGGGATCAGACTGTAAATCTGCCGGCTCTGCCTTCGGAGGTTCGAATCCTCCCCCCTCCACCATCCAGAATTAAATAATCTGCGGGTGTAGTTCAATGGTAGAACTCCAGCCTTCCAAGCTGATCACGTGGGTTCGATTCCCATCACCCGCTCCATATTTTTATAATTAGCCCATATAGCTCAGTAGGTAGAGCACTTCCTTGGTAAGGAAGAGGTCACCGGTTCAAATCCGGTTATGGGCTCCAGTTGTAGTGATATTGATGGTTAAGGGCGTATTTCTATGGCCAAAGAAAAATTTTCCCGCAGTAAGCCGCATGTCAACGTAGGCACTATTGGTCACGTGGATCACGGCAAGACCACCCTGACGGCGGCGTTAACGAAAGTGATGGCGGAGTTGCAGGGCGGCGAAGTGAAAGCCTTCGATCAGATTGACAATGCCCCGGAAGAACGGGCGCGCGGTATCACGATTGCCACCTCGCATGTCGAATATGAATCCGCGACCCGCCATTATGCCCATGTCGATTGCCCGGGCCATGCCGATTATGTGAAAAACATGATTACCGGGGCGGCGCCAATGGACGGCGCCATCCTGGTCTGTTCGGCCGCAGACGGGCCGATGCCGCAAACCCGCGAGCACATCCTGCTGTCGCGTCAGGTCGGGGTGCCTTATATCGTGGTATTTTTGAATAAAGCCGATATGGTCGATGACCCTGAACTGATTGAACTGGTGGAAATGGAAATCCGGGAATCACTGGACCTGTACGAATTCCCCGGCGATGACACCCCGATTATCGTGGGCTCCGCGTTAAAGGCGCTGGAAGGCGATACCAGCGAGATTGGCGTGCCCTCAGTTGTGAAACTGGTCGAGGCCCTGGACAGCTATATTCCGCTGCCGGAACGGGCGGTGGATGGACCCTTCCTGCTGCCCATCGAGGATGTGTTCTCGATTTCCGGCCGCGGCACCGTAGTCACCGGCCGTATTGAACGCGGCGTCATCAAGGTCGGTCAGGAAGTCGAGATTGTCGGCATCCTGCTGCGCGGCACCAAACGCGATGACGTCGAGCGCGGCCAGGTATTGGCCCATAAGGGCACGATCAAGCCGCATGCCCATTTCACTGCTGAAATTTATGTGTTGTCCAAGGAAGAAGGCGGCCGCCATACGCCGTTTTTTAACGGCTATCGCCCACAGTTCTACTTTCGCACCACCGATGTGACCGGCGCTGTGGATCTGCCGGAAGGCGTGGAAATGGTCATGCCTGGGGATAATATATCCGTGCAGGTGAAACTGATCGCGCCGATTGCTATGGAAGAGGGCCTGCGCTTTGCCATCCGCGAAGGCGGTCGTACCGTCGGCGCCGGCGTGGTCGCATCTATAGTTGAATAATAATTTTAATTAATATATAATATTCGATTCCGTAAGATTAGTCTGAATAGGTCAGTAGCTCAATTGGTAGAGTAGCGGTCTCCAAAACCGCGGGTTGGGGGTTCGAGACCCTCCTGGCCTGCCATTCAGATCGAAACATTTCAAAATAATCTATTGCTCATAGTAAAAATAACTCATGAATACTCAGGCAGAAGCTAGGACATCGGTTTTTGATATTGTAAAGCAAGTCTTTTCTCTTGTCTTTGTAGTGGGTGGCGTCGCTGCATTTTATTATTTCTCCGAAATTCAACTCTTATACCGCGTACTGGGCTTGCTGGCAATTGTCTTGATAGTAGTGGGCATGATGCTAACTACCGATGCAGGTCGTAGTGCATGGTATTTTATACTGGAATCAAAGCAGGAAGTAAGGAAAGTTATTTGGCCTACTCGCGAAGAAACCATGCGCACAACAATGCTGGTATTTGCTATGGTATTTGTTGTGGCGCTGATTCTATGGCTGCTGGATATGTTTCTGTTTTGGGGTGTACGTCTATTGACCGGTCAAGGGGAATAAGGAAATGACGCTACGTTGGTATGTGGTTCACGCCTACTCGAACTTTGAAAGTAAAGTTAAGCAAGCATTGGAAGAGCGCGTTAAAAGAGAAGGTCTTGAGCAGTATTTTGGAAAGATTTTGGTGCCTACCGAAGAGATAGTGGAAATGCGTATGGGCCAGCAACGCAAGAGTGAAAGAAAATTCTTTCCCGGCTATGTACTGGTGCAAATGGAGTTAACTGACGAGACCTGGCATTTGGTCCGGGATGTTCCCAAGGTATTGGGTTTTATAGGCGGCACTTCCGATCGCCCTGCGCCCATATCGGAAAAAGAAGCCATGGCTATTCTTAATAGAGTGGAGGAGGGCGTGAATAAACCTCGTCCGAAGATTTTATTTGAAGCCGGCGAAGTAGTCAGAGTAATTGACGGACCTTTTAAAGATTTTAATGGTGTGGTTGAAGAAGTTAATTACGAAAAAAATAAGCTAAAAATATCAGTACTCATTTTTGGCCGTTCTACTTCTGTAGAATTAGGTTTTGGGCAGGTTGAAAAAAGCTAATTGTATTTTTGCAGTTGGTATTTACTGAATCTCTGTCTGAAAAGGCAGGGATTTTTGTGTCTAGGGGGAGCTGAAAAGCGTTCGCACCCATAATTAAGTTAAAATGGTAAAGTAAAAATGGCCAAAAAAATAACCGCATATATAAAACTTCAGGTAAAGGCAGGCGAAGCAAACCCTAGTCCACCAGTAGGTCCGGCTTTGGGTCAGCGGGGTGTAAATATTATGGAATTTTGCAAGGCATTCAATGCTAAAACCCAGGATACAGAAAAGGGCCTGCCTTTACCTGTTGTTATTACAGTATATAGTGACCGAAGCTTTACTTTTATTACCAAAACCCCTCCGGCTTCCATTCTTTTGAAAAAAGCAGCGGGTTTAAAAAGTGGCAGTAGTAATCCCAATACTAAAAAAGTGGGTACAGTAACTCGAGCCCAATTAGAAGAAATTGCTAAAACGAAAATGGAAGACTTGAATGCTGCAGATCTGGAAGCGGCAATAAAGACAATTGCAGGCAGTGCCTATAGCATGGGTCTGAATGTGGAGGGATTGTAATGGCCAAGTTATCAAAAAAAGCAAAAATTATTAAAAGTAAAGTTGATAGAACCAAGCAGTATTCCCTGGTTGAAGCAATTCAACTATTGAAAGAGCTGGGCACGGCAAAGTTTAATGAAGCCATAGATGTCAGTGTTAATCTCGGGGTAGATCCGCGCAAATCGGATCAGAATGTTCGCGGTGCAACAGTTTTGCCTAATGGCACGGGTAAAACGGTCAGAGTAGCTGTTTTTACTCAAGGGCCCAACGCAGAGGCTGCAAAAGCGGCAGGCGCAGATATTGTAGGCATGGATGATCTGGGCCATCTTGTTAAAAAAGGCGAAATGAATTTTGATGTGGTGATTGCTTCTCCTGATGCGATGAGAGTAGTGGGCCAACTGGGTCAAATTTTAGGTCCCAGAGGATTAATGCCTAATCCCAAGGTAGGCACAGTGACGGCTGACGTCGCCACTGCAGTCAACAATGCAAAGTCCGGTCAAGTGCGTTACCGCACTGATAAAGCAGGAATTATCCATTGTACGCTGGGCAAAATCACATTTGATGCAGATGCTATTCAGGGCAACCTGGAAGCATTGCTCGCCGACTTGAGAAAGGCCAAGCCAAGCGCAGCGAAAGGTATATATATCAAGAAGATAACTTTATCATCGACCATGGGGCCAGGGTTGTGGCTAGACCCGAATAGTCTGGCTGCTTAAAAGTGCTACAAAAAACTTTGAGTTGCCGAATCATCGACAACCGTCAAAGACCGCAGGTGTTGTAAAACTTAATTTTCCTGCGCAGACGGGAGCTGGAACCTGAAAACTGGGGAAAGGACCGTAAGGGTATCCAAGCGGATACGTTTTATTCATTCTGGATGTCACATTCAGAAAAATCGGAGGTAAGCTGTGGCACTAAATTTAGAGAGCAAAAAAGCTGTCGTAGAAGAAGTCGCTGAAATCGCCGCTAAAGCTCATTCCGCCGTTGCAGCAGAATATCGCGGATTAACAGTTACGGAATTAACTGAATTGCGCAAGACGGCGAGAGAGACGGGAGTTTATTTGCGCGTGGTAAAAAATACATTGGCAAAGCGAGCAATTGCCGGAACCGAATTTGAATGTATGCAAAGTGCGTTTGTAGGTCCTCTATTAATTGCATTTTCGATGGAAGACCCTGGTTCCGCAGCCCGTTTAATCAGTAATTTTTACAAAGGCCATGACAAGCTAATTACCAGAATTGTGGCTATTGGCGGCCAGTCATTTGATGGGTCTGAACTTAACCGATTGGCAAGTCTGCCTACCCGCGACCAGGGTATCGGTTTGCTAATGTCGGCAATGAAAGCGCCAGTAGAAAAACTTGTCCGCACGCTGGCAGCGATCAAAGATCAGAAACAGGCCGCATAAGCTTCATACTTAACCAGTTTTAAATAAATTTTAGAGGAATACACAATGGCACTAGCACAAGAAGATATCTTGGAAGCTGTCTCAAACATGAGCATTATGGAAGTTGTTGATTTAATTTCAGCAATGGAAAAAAAATTCGGCGTGTCTGCGGCCGCGGTTGCAACAGCAGCTCCTGCAACAGCGGCACCCGTTGTTGAGGAACAAACTGAATTCAATGTTGTTATGACATCTTTTGGCGAAAACAAGGTTTCTGTCATTAAAGCCGTTCGCAGTCTCACCGGCTTAGGCTTGAAGGAAGCTAAAGATGCAGTGGAAGGTGTACCTACCCTGCTTAAGGAAGGGGTGTCTAAAGCCGAAGCTGATACCGTTAAAAAGCAGCTTGAAGAAGCCGGCGCCACCGTCGAAATTAAATAACACTTTTTGATTCAAAATATAAAATATAAGGCTCACGCCTTTTAAGTATGGCTGGTGGCACAATGTCATCGGCCTTTTACTGTTTGCAATAATTGCACAGTAAAAAATTATTCATGACGAAAAGGTTTGGAAGCGATATGTCCTACTCTTTTACCGAAAAAAAGCGTATTCGTAATAACTTTGGGAAAAGTACTGAAGTACTTGAAGTTCCCTATCTTCTGGCAACTCAAATCAATTCCTATGCCGGTTTTCTACAAGCCGGTGTCGTGCCTGAAAAACGGCTGGACAGTGGATTGCATGCAGCATTTTCCAGTGTTTTTCCTATTGAAAGCCATTCCGGCTACGCCGTGCTGGAATATGTAAAATACCGGTTGGGGGAGCCTACTTTTGATGTCAGGGAATGCCAGCAAAGAGGTGCGACATACGCCGCCCCTTTACGAGTACTGGTGCGCCTGATTATTTATGATAAAGAGACCCCCGCCAATGCTAAAGTAGTCAAGGACGTCCGAGAACAGGAAGTTTATATGGGTGAGTTGCCTTTGATGACCGATAATGGAACTTTTGTTGTCAATGGTACAGAGCGCGTTATTGTGTCCCAACTACATCGCTCTCCTGGGGTGTTCTTTGATCATGATAAGGGCAAGACTCATTCTTCAGGAAAATTACTGTTTAATGCACGGGTCATACCGTATCGCGGTTCATGGCTGGATTTTGAATTTGATCACAAAGACTGCGTATTTGTTCGTATTGACCGACGCCGGAAAATACCGGCGACTATTCTACTGCGGGCATTAGGATTTGATAACGAAGAAATGATTAATATTTTCTTCGAGACCAATAAATTCACTCTCAATTCTGAAAAATGCTTGTTCCATATTGTGCCGGAGAGAATGCGCGGTGAACTTGCTGCTTTCGACATAAAAAATGATGGCCAGGTTCTGGTTGAAGAAGGGCGCCGCATTACCGCCAGGCATATTCGGGAAATGAATAAATCCGGATTGACGGAAGTTGAAGTGCCCAAAGAGTACCTGACTGGAAAGATTCTCGCTCATAACCTGATAGACGAATCCACAGGCGAAGTGATAGCCAATGTTAATGAGGAACTCACTCCGGCCTTGATAGAGCGCATTATCGAGAAAGGCATTCTTGAAATATATACGCTATTTGTTAATGATCTGGATAAAGGCCCCTACATTTCAAATGCAATGAGGCTGGATACGACTACGAATACGCTAGAAGCCCTGGTTGAAATATACAGAATGATGCGTCCCGGCGAGCCCCCTACTAAAGAGTCGGCCGAAAATCTTTTTCAAAACCTGTTTTTTACCGAAGAAAGATACGATCTGTCTGCGGTTGGCAGAATGAAATTTAATCGTCGCTTGGGGCGCGAAGAAATAACCGGCCCCGGTACCTTGACCAAGGATGATATAATCGATGTACTTAAAGAATTGATTAGTATCCGCAACGGCAATGGCAACGTTGATGATATAGATCATTTGGGCAACCGACGCGTCCGCTCAGTCGGGGAAATGATCGAAAATCAATTTCGAGTAGGGCTGGTAAGGGTTGAAAGGGCCGTTAAAGAACGCTTGACATTGGCGGATTCCGAAGGCTTGATGCCGCAAGAAATCATCAATGCGAAACCCGTTTCTGCTGCAGTAAAGGAATTCTTTGGCTCCAGTCAGTTATCGCAGTTCATGGATCAGAATAACCCGTTGTCCCAGGTAACCCACAAGCGCCGGGTATCGGCATTGGGACCCGGGGGATTGGCTAGAGAGCGCGCGGGTTTTGAAGTCAGGGATGTTCATACTACACATTATGGACGCGTTTGTCCTATTGAAACTCCGGAAGGACCCAATATTGGCTTGATAAACTCGTTGTCAGTTTATGCACGCACCAATAATTACGGCTTTTTGGAAACCCCGTATAGAAAAGTCATCGACGGCAAAGTAACTGATCAGGTTGATTATTTATCCGCTATTGAGGAGGGAGAGTTTGTTATTGCTCAGGCCAGCGTCGCCGTTGATGAAAACGGCAAGCTGGTGGAAGGATTGGTGTCATGCCGGTATAAGGATGAATTTACGTTGGCAATGTCCGATACAGTGCAGTATATGGATGTGTCGTCCAAACAGATTGTATCGGTGGCAGCTTCCATTATCCCGTTTCTTGAACACGACGACGCTAACCGTGCATTGATGGGTTCGAATATGCAGCGCCAGGCTGTACCTACCTTAAGAGCTGAAAAGCCTTTGGTCGGCACGGGAATGGAAAGAACAGTAGCCAAGGATTCTGGGGTAACCGTCATAGCTGCGCGGGGTGGAAGTATTGAGACGGTTGACGCCGCAAGAATCGTAGTGCGCGTAAATGATACAGAAACAGAAACAGGCGCGCCCGGAGTTGATATTTATAATCTTACCAAGTATACCCGTTCCAATCAGAATACCTGTATCAACCAAAAACCATTGGTAAAACCAGGGGATGTGGTAAATGCCGGCGATATTTTGGCGGACGGCCCCTCCACTGATATGGGTGAGTTGGCGCTGGGGCAGAATATGCTGGTTGCGTTTATGCCATGGAATGGTTACAACTTCGAAGATTCAATTTTAGTGTCCGAGCGTGTCGTGAAAGAAGACCGTTTTACTACCATTCATATCGAAGAAAAAACCTGCGTCGCACGGGATACCAAACACAGTCCGGAAGAAATTACGGCCGATATTCCGAATGTTAGCGAGGAAGCATTATCAAAACTTGACGAGTCCGGAATAGTGTATGTGGGAGCTGAAGTCAAGGGCGGCGATATTCTCGTTGGCAAGGTTACACCAAAAGGTGAAACTCAATTAACGCCGGAAGAAAAATTATTACGGGCAATTTTTGGCGAGAAAGCGGCGGATGTAAAAGACACATCGCTCCGTGTTCCCGGCAGTATTGAAGGTACGGTTATTGATGTCCAGGTGTTTACCCGGGACGGAGTCAAGAAAGATAAGCGGGCCATTGATATTGAAGAGGAAGAAATTAAACGTTACAGAAAAGATCTCGATGACCAGCTTAAAATTCTTGAAGAAGATATTTTTACGCGCGTAGCCAGGCTGCTGGTTGGAAAAGTCGCGCAATCAGGTCCGGGTCAATTGAAGTCTGGCACAGAGATAACGCGCGCTTACCTGAATGGTTTGAAACATTCAGACTGGCTAAAAATCCGAATGAAAGATGAAGATATCAATCTTCAGCTGGAAACAGTGGTTGGACAAGTTGAGCAGCAAAGAAAAGCCTTCGATGAGAAATTTGAAGTCAAGCGTAAAAAAATCACCATGGGTGATGATTTGGCGCCCGGCGTTCTGAAAATGGTCAAGGTGTACCTGGCGGTTAAAAGGCGTATTCAGCCGGGGGATAAAATGGCAGGCCGGCACGGTAATAAAGGCGTTATTTCCATGATCAGGCCAATCGAGGATATGCCCTATACAGCGGATGGAAATCCGGTGGATATTGTTTTAAATCCTTTGGGCGTACCGTCGCGGATGAATGTGGGACAGGTTTTGGAGACGCATTTAGGCTGGGCAGCCAAAGGCTTGGGCATCAAGATAGGCAAAATGCTTGAGGCCAAGTATGAGGAAGAAAAGGCCAAAGTTACGGTGATTAGAGACTATCTCGATAAAATCTATAATGGCAGTGGACGCAAAGAAGATCTGGATTCGTTTTCCGATAAAGAGATTCTGGAGATGGCGGCTAATCTGGTTGAGGGAGTGCCTATGGCTACGCCGGTGTTTGACGGTGCGAGCGAAGAGGAAATCCGCACTATGTTAAAGTTGGCGGATTTGCCTGAACATGGTCAAATTACCCTTTATGATGGTTTGACGGGTGAGCCGTTTGAGCGGAAAGTCACAGTTGGCTATATGTATATGTTGAAGCTGAATCATTTGGTTGACGACAAAATGCATGCAAGGTCAACGGGACCTTATAGCCTTGTTACCCAGCAGCCATTGGGCGGAAAAGCACAATTTGGCGGCCAACGATTTGGTGAGATGGAGGTCTGGGCGCTTGAGGCTTATGGCGCGGCCTATACATTGCAGGAAATGTTGACTGTTAAATCCGATGATGTAACGGGTAGAACACGTATGTATAAAAATATTGTTGACGGTGAGCATAAAATGGAAGCGGGTATGCCGGAATCGTTTAATGTTCTGATTAAAGAAATCCGTTCATTGGCTGTCAATATAGAATTAGAGCGGGAATAGTGTTCTGTCTGAATGAAACTACCTGATAGTCTGTTCTGGGACCCGCCAGAAAGTATTTAATGAGGACAAGCTCTTGAAAGATTTAATGAATTTCTTAAAACGCCAAGGTCGGGCTGATGATTTCGACGGCATTCGTATCGGCTTGGCATCGCCGGATATGATCCGTTCGTGGTCTTACGGCGAAGTAAAAAAACCCGAAACAATAAACTACCGCACCTTTAAACCCGAGCGTGATGGTTTGTTTTGCGCCAAAATTTTTGGTCCTGTTAGCGATTATGAGTGCCTGTGCGGCAAGTATAAAAGACTTAAGCATCGTGGCGTAATCTGCGAAAAATGCGGCGTTGAAGTAACGCTGTCGAAAGTTCGCCGCGAAAGGATGGGGCACATCGATTTAGCCAGTCCGGTTGCGCATATCTGGTTTTTAAAATCGCTGCCTTCCAGAATCGCCTTGTTACTGGATATGACGCTGCGCGAGATTGAGCGGGTCTTATATTTTGAATCCTTTGTAGTTTTAGATGCGGGGATGACGCCTTTAGAAAAAGGGCAATTGCTTACCGATGATGAGTATCTGGATGCTGTTGAGCTACATGGCGATGATTTTGTAGCCAAAATGGGCGCTGAAGCCATCTATGAATTATTGAAAGCCATAGATTTGAAAGAGCAGGTAAATATACTTCGTGAAGAAATAAACTCTACCAATTCAGAAACCAAAATCAAGAAGTACTCAAAGCGGCTTAAAGTCATGGATGCTTTATTGAGTTCAAGGAATCGGCCGGAATGGATGATTCTCAAGGTGCTCCCGGTGTTGCCGCCTGAACTGCGCCCATTGGTGCCGCTGGACGGAGGCCGTTTTGCCACTTCGGATTTGAATGATTTGTATCGTCGTGTTATTAACAGAAACAACCGTTTGAATCGCTTACTGGATTTGAATGCACCCGATATTATTGTTCGCAACGAAAAGCGCATGCTGCAGGAATCGGTGGATGCGTTGCTGGATAATGGCCGTCGTGGCCGTGCTATTACCGGAACCAACAGAAGGCCGCTCAAATCGCTGGCTGATATGATTAAGGGCAAGCAGGGGCGATTCAGACAAAACCTGCTGGGAAAACGGGTCGATTATTCCGGGCGTTCGGTTATCGTTGTCGGTCCAACTTTAAGATTGCACCAGTGCGGCCTGCCGAAAAAAATGGCACTGGAGTTGTTCAAGCCATTTATATTCAGTAAGTTACAATTTCGTGGTCTTGCGACTACCATTAAAGCCGCCAAAAAAATGGTTGAGCGGGAGGGTGCGGAAGTCTGGGATATTCTCGAAGAAGTTATTCGGGAACACCCGATCTTGTTAAATCGTGCTCCTACCTTGCATCGGCTTGGAATTCAGGCATTTGAGCCCACCCTGATTGAAGGTAAAGCAATCCAGCTGCATCCTTTGGTCTGTAGCGCTTTTAATGCTGACTTTGACGGCGACCAGATGGCGGTTCACATTCCGTTGTCAATTGAAGCTCAACTGGAAGCAAGAACTTTAATGATGGCGACAAATAATATATTGTCGCCTGCCAATGGTGAACCTGTCATTAATCCCTCCCAGGATGTAGTCTTGGGTCTTTACTATATCAGCCGTGAAAAAATTAATGCAAAAGGCGATGGCAGCATATTTGTCAGCGTCGGCGAAGTCCACAAGGCTCTGCTTGCTAAAACAGTTGAATTGCAATCTAAAATTCAATTACGCATCACCGAGCAAATAGTGAATGATCAAGGCGATACCCAGGAAAAAACCTATCGCGTAAAAACTACGGTGGGTCGGGCATTAATCTGGGAAGCAGTTCCTCGTCGCATGCCTTTCGAACTGGTTAACTGTGATATGACCAAAAAGAATATATCACGGCTAATTAACTATAGTTATCGTTACCTCGGTAACAAGGATACCGTGGTTCTGGCTGACCAGCTTATGTATTTAGGCTTCCGCTATGCCACCATCTCGGGTGTATCGTTCGGTATCGAAGACATGGCGATACCTGCTAAAAAAGCCGATATTATCAAAGCTGCCTATGCGGAAGTTAATGAAATTCAAAGTCAATATGCCTCTGGACTGGTAACTGATGGTGAGCGGTATAACAAGGTTGTGGATATTTGGTCGCATGCCAATGATCAAGTAGCCAAAGTTATGATGGATGGACTCGGAGAGGAAGCGGTAGTTGATGCGGATGGAAAGGTGGTAAAACAGAAATCGTTCAATTCCATCTTCATGATGGCGGAATCAGGCGCGCGGGGTTCTGCTGCGCAGATTCGCCAATTAGCCGGTATGCGTGGCTTAATGGCTAAACCGGATGGTTCAATTATTGAAACTCCTATTACCGCGAATTTTAGAGAAGGGCTGGATGTACTGCAATATTTTATTTCCACTCACGGTGCTCGTAAGGGTTTGGCAGATACGGCGCTAAAAACTGCAAATTCAGGGTACTTGACCCGCCGGCTAGTGGATGTAGCTCAGGACCTGGTAATTACCGGCGATGACTGCGGTACTTCTAATGGATTGATTATGACGCCTATTATTGAGGGCGGTGATGTTGTCGAGCCGTTATCCGAACGGGTATTGGGGCGGGTTGCTGTAAATGACGTAATGGATACCTCCGGGGAGAATATCGTAGTGCCCGGAGGTACCTTACTGGATGAACACTGGGTTTCTGTTCTTGACGACCAAAGCATTGATCAGGTTTTAGTGCGTTCAATCATTACCTGCGAAAACAGACATGGTGTTTGTGTTGCCTGCTACGGGCGTGATTTGGGTCGCGGCCATCTCGTAAACACCGGTGAAGCGGTCGGCGTTATTGCTGCGCAATCAATTGGTGAGCCTGGTACCCAGCTAACCATGCGGACTTTTCATATTGGCGGTGCTGCATCCAGATCGGCGGCAATCAGTAATGTACAGGTAAAATCTGCCGGTATTGTTCGCCTAAGCAACCTGAAATCAGTAGTTAACCGTGAAGGCAACCTTGTTGCGGTGTCAAGATCCGGGGAAGTGGGCGTAGTGGATGACTATGGACGGGAAAGAGAACGTTATAAAATTCCTTATGGCGCTGTACTTTCTGTCCAGGAAGGCAGCCGTATTAATGCCGGGGACATTATTGTCACGTGGGATCCTCATACTCACCCGGTTATCACCGAGGTAGATGGCATTGTACAGATGATCCATTTTTTAGATGGTGTAACGGTACAAAAACAATCTGATGAAGTAACTGGTTTGAGTTCTCTGGTAGTGATTGATCCTAAACAGCGAGGTAGTGCTGGTAAAGAATTACGGCCCATGGTTAAGCTGGTCGATATCTCCGGAGATACCATTTATCTGCCCGGAACTGAAATTCCTGCGCAATATTTCTTGCCCGCAGGAGCGATCGCCGGTATTAAGGATGGAGGCGAAGTTAAAGTAGGCGATGTTTTAGCCAGAATTCCCCAGGAATCCAGTAAGACGCGGGATATTACCGGCGGTTTGCCGCGCGTTGCAGACTTATTTGAAGCGCGTAAGACTAAAGACCCTGCAATTCTTGCAGAAAATAGCGGCACGATTTCATTTGGAAAGGAAACCAAAGGTAAACAGCGTGTCATTATTACTGATACAGCAGGTGAGCAGATTGAAACATTAATACCAAAATGGCGCCATATTACAGTTTTTGAAGGGGAATATGTTGAAAAGGGAGAGACCATTGCTGAAGGAGAGTTAACGCCCCATGATATCCTTAGACTAAGAGGGATTGAGGAACTCGCTAATTATCTTGTTAAGGAAATTCAGGATGTTTACCGACTGCAAGGGGTAAAAATTAATGATAAACATATTGAGGCTATAATTCGCCAAATGCTCAGGAAAGTGGAAATTACGGCTTCCGGTGATACCGATTTCCTTAAAGGGGATCAGGTTGAACGTGCAGCCTTGAGAATGGAAAATGACAAGATGGAGTCCGAAGGCAAGATTCCCGCCAGTTATGAGTCTATTTTGTTAGGCATTACCAAGGCATCGTTAGCTACAGAGTCATTTATCTCAGCCGCATCCTTCCAGGAAACCACGCGGGTATTGACCGATGCTGCCGTCAGAGGATTAAGTGATAGCCTGCAAGGTTTAAAAGAAAATGTGATTGTTGGGCGTTTAATACCGGCGGGCACCGGCTTGGCCTACCATGAAAGCAGGAAGAACAGGCTTGCCCAACAACAGATAGTGGAAAGCGAACCGTCTGCTGTAGTCCAGGCAGGAGACGTGGAAGAAGCTCTTAAACAAGCTCTAAACATTTAGAAACAAAATGATAATGCAATAGAGCCGATTTAGACAATTTTGAAAATGTAAAAATAAATATAAGAGATCACAAATCTGCCAATCATATTCATTTTCTCTTTATGTTCAGGATGAGGAAAAGGACTAAAAGGCTAGCAGACTTTTATAATTAACAATCTAGCTTAAGTTAAAGTTTATAAAATGTGCTTGACCTGCAGGGCCTTAATAAGTATTATGGTCTGCTAACATGAGCTAGCGCTCGTAGGTCAGGTTGAAAAGCTATCATGGCAATTATAAAGATAGTAATTATTTCAGCGGCTGACAATTAATATATCGGAGTAAACTAAAATATGGCCACCATTAACCAATTGGTTCGGAAGCCGCGAGCTAAAAAACTGGAAAAAACCAATGTCCCGGCACTGGAAGCATGCCCGCAGAGAAGAGGTGTATGTACCCGCGTCTATACAACCACTCCTAAAAAACCTAACTCTGCTTTACGAAAAGTAGCCAGGGTTAGATTAACTAACGGATCTGAAGTTAGTAGTTATATTGGAGGTGAAGGCCATAATCTTCAGGAGCACTCTGTCGTTTTGATAAGAGGAGGACGGGTTAAAGATTTACCGGGTGTAAGGTATCATGTTGTTCGTGGTAGCCTGGATGCTTCAGGTGTAACAAATAGAAAGTGCGGTCGCTCCAAATATGGAACAAAACGGCCTAAAAGCTAAGCATAGGTAGGTTGGTGCAGAATGTCTAGAAGAAGAGTTGCTACAAAAAGAGAAATCATTCCAGATCCCAGATTTGGCAGCATAATGTTGACCAAATTTATGAATATGATAATGGAAAGTGGCAAAAAATCAGTAGCCGAAGGGATTGTTTACGGTGCTTTGGATGTGATTGAAAGCAAAGGCCACGGAGAACCGCTGGAAGTATTGTCCAAGGCCTTGGAGAATGTTCAGCCCAGAGTTGAGGTTAAATCCCGTCGTGTTGGTGGTGCAACCTATCAGGTGCCTGTTGAGGTCCGCCCTTCAAGGCGTATGGCTTTAGCAATGCGCTGGTTGATTGACGCTTCACGTAAAAGAAATGAAAGAAGCATGCCTGTCAAGTTGGCAGGTGAGTTAATGGATGCTTTTGAAAATAGAGGTTCTGCAGCTAAGAAGCGTGAAGATACTCATAGAATGGCGGAAGCTAACAAAGCTTTTTCACACTATCGCTGGTAAGTAGATCCGTTAAACTGAGGGTCTTGGCTCGTGGCGCGTAAAACACCAATAGATCGTTATCGAAATATCGGGATCATGGCGCATATCGATGCTGGTAAAACGACTACTACAGAGCGTGTGCTTTACTATACAGGGGTATCTCACAAAATAGGTGAGGTGCATGATGGGGCAGCTACCATGGACTGGATGGAGCAAGAACAGGAACGAGGCATAACAATTACCTCGGCGGCTACAACTTGTTTTTGGAGCGGCATGGAAAAGCAATTTTCTCAGCATCGAATTAATATTATTGATACTCCAGGGCATGTTGATTTTACTATCGAGGTTGAGCGTTCATTACGCGTATTAGATGGGGCATGCGCTATCTTCTGTGCTGTAGGGGGCGTTGAGCCTCAATCTGAAACTGTTTGGCGTCAGGCTAATAAATATACGGTCCCCAGGTTGATTTTTGTCAACAAAATGGATCGCTCAGGGGCTGATTTCTTGCGGGTAATTGATCAGATTAAAACTCGTTTAGGCAATAACCCTGTGCCCATGCAGTTACCTATTGGCGCTGAAGATACTTTTGAAGGGGTTGTGGATCTCGTTAAAATGAAAGCAATATATTGGGATGAAACCAATATGGGCACGACTTTCACTGAAAAGGAAATTCCGGACGACATGCAAAAGCTCTGTGAGAAATGGAGAGAGCATATGATCGAGACAGCTGCCGAAGTTAGCGAAGAGTTAATGGAGAAATACCTTGAGCAGAGTGATCTAAGCAACGAAGAAATAAAACAGAGTATTCGTATTCAGACAATTGCCAATCAAGTTGTACCTGCATTTTGCGGTTCAGCCTTTAAAAATAAAGGTGTGCAGGCAATGCTGGATGCAGTGATTGACTATTTGCCGGCGCCAACTGATATTGAGGCAATAAAAGGCGTACTTGAGGATGAAGTTACTGAAGCACGGCGGCCAGCCAATGATAATGAGCCTTTTTCAGCGCTGGCATTTAAAATTGCTACAGATCCCTTTGTTGGCAGCTTGACTTTTTTTAGAGTTTACTCGGGTGTGTTAAAATCCGGAGACACTCTCTACAATTCAGTTAAAAGGAAAAAAGAGCGTATTGGTCGTATAGTACAAATGCACGCCAATAGTCGGGAAGAAGTTAAAGAGGTTTATGCGGGGGATATAGCGGCCGCCATTGGATTTAAAGATGTTACAACCGGTGATACGCTATGTGATCCCAAGGCGATTATTACTCTTGAGCGGATGGAGTTTCCTGAGCCTGTGATTTCGGTCGCAGTTGAGCCAAAAACCAAGGCTGATCAGGAGCAAATGGGGATCGCTTTAGGTAAGTTGGCTCAGGAAGATCCCTCATTTCGAGTGCATACGGATGAAGAATCGAGTCAAACAATTATATCCGGAATGGGTGAGTTGCACCTTGAAATAATTGTTGATCGAATGAAGAGAGAATTTAATGTTGAAGCTAATGTAGGGGCGCCACAAGTAGCATACCGGGAAACAATTCATAAATCGGTAGAACAGGAAGGTAAATTTATAAGACAATCTGGCGGGCGAGGACAATATGGGCACGTCTGGTTGCGAATTGAGCCAAAAGAGACTGGTTCAGGCTATGAATTTGTTAATGAAATTGTTGGCGGCGTTGTTCCTAAGGAATACATACCAGCGGTGGATAAGGGTGTTCAAGAGCAGTTGAAGAGTGGTGTACTTGCCGGATTCCCTGTTGTTGATGTCAAAGTGTCTTTGTTTGATGGGTCGTATCATGATGTTGATTCGAACGAGATGGCTTTCAAAATCGCCGGCTCCATGTGTTTTAAAGAAGGCGCAAGAAAGGCAAATCCTGTATTGCTTGAGCCGATAATGAAAGTTGAGGTTGTTACCCCTGAAGAATACATGGGCGATGTAGTGGGCGATATTAACAGGCGTCGCGGATTGATCCAGGGCATGGAAGATACGCCATCAGGTAAGACAGTTAGCTGCGAAGTACCGTTAGCGGAAATGTTTGGTTATGCAACTGATTTGCGTTCTGCAACACAGGGGCGGGCTACTTACAGTATGCAGTTTGAAAAATACAATGAAGCACCTGCAAGTATTGCAGAAGCGATTATTAAAAAATCTTCATAAATTGAATATAACATAAAGGTATTAACTCATGGCCAAAGAAAAATTTTCCCGCAGTAAGCCGCATGTCAACGTAGGCACTATTGGTCACGTGGATCACGGCAAGACCACCCTGACGGCGGCGTTAACGAAAGTGATGGCGGAGTTGCAGGGCGGCGAAGTGAAAGCCTTCGATCAGATTGACAATGCCCCGGAAGAACGGGCGCGCGGTATCACGATTGCCACCTCGCATGTCGAATATGAATCCGCGACCCGCCATTATGCCCATGTCGATTGCCCGGGCCATGCCGATTATGTGAAAAACATGATTACCGGGGCGGCGCCAATGGACGGCGCCATCCTGGTCTGTTCGGCCGCAGACGGGCCGATGCCGCAAACCCGCGAGCACATCCTGCTGTCGCGTCAGGTCGGGGTGCCTTATATCGTGGTATTTTTGAATAAAGCCGATATGGTCGATGACCCTGAACTGATTGAACTGGTGGAAATGGAAATCCGGGAATCACTGGACCTGTACGAATTCCCCGGCGATGACACCCCGATTATCGTGGGCTCCGCGTTAAAGGCGCTGGAAGGCGATACCAGCGAGATTGGCGTGCCCTCAGTTGTGAAACTGGTCGAGGCCCTGGACAGCTATATTCCGCTGCCGGAACGGGCGGTGGATGGACCCTTCCTGCTGCCCATCGAGGATGTGTTCTCGATTTCCGGCCGCGGCACCGTAGTCACCGGCCGTATTGAACGCGGCGTCATCAAGGTGGGTCAGGAAGTCGAGATTGTCGGCATCCGGCCGACCGTGACCACCACCTGTACCGGCGTCGAAATGTTCCGTAAACTTCTGGAACAGGGTCAGGCCGGCGACAACGTCGGGATCCTGCTGCGCGGCACCAAGCGCGATGACGTCGAGCGCGGCCAGGTATTGGCCCATAAGGGCACGATCAAGCCGCATGCCCATTTCACTGCTGAAATTTATGTGTTGTCCAAGGAAGAAGGCGGCCGCCATACGCCGTTTTTTAACGGCTATCGCCCACAGTTCTACTTTCGCACCACCGATGTGACCGGCGCTGTGGATCTGCCGGAAGGCGTGGAAATGGTCATGCCTGGGGATAATATATCCGTGCAGGTGAAACTGATCGCGCCGATTGCTATGGAAGAGGGCCTGCGCTTTGCCATCCGCGAAGGCGGTCGTACCGTCGGCGCCGGCGTGGTCGCATCTATAATCGAGTAATAACTATGTCTAATCAAACTATCAGGATACGATTGAAATCATTTGATCATAAATTGATCGATCAATCGGCTGGTGAGATAGTAGAAACGGCAAGAAGAACAGGTGCGCAAGTTAAAGGTCCTATTCCTCTGCCTACTAAAAAAGAACGATTCACGATTTTGATTTCTCCGCATGTTAACAAGGATGCGCGGGATCAGTATGAGTTAAGAACCTATAAAAGATTACTGGATATCGTGGAACCCACCGAGAAAACCGTTGATGCACTGATGAAATTGGATCTTGCAGCTGGGGTTGATGTTCAAATAAAGCTGAATTAAAAATAGAGGGATTGACAGATGTCAATAGGTCTTATAGGTCGTAAGTGTGGTATGACCAGAGTGTTTGATGAAGATGGCTTGTCAGTGCCGGTTACTGTTCTTCAGATTGACTCAAACAGGGTTGCCCAGGTTAAAAGCATTGAAACTGATGGCTATCGTTCTATTCAAGTAGCCGCTGGGGATAAAAAATCTTCACGGGTTAATAAAGCCATGGCGGGACACTATGCGGCTGCAAATATGACGGCCGGACGCGATCTTTGGGAATTTAGACTCGAAGACGGCGAGGGCGTTGAGTTATCTGCTGGCTCCCAATTATCATTGGACATTTTTACTGAAGGTCAAGTGATTGATGTGCAAGGTAAAAGTATTGGCAAAGGTTTTGCTGGCGGCGTAAAGCGTTACAATTTCAGAATGCAAGATGCAACACATGGTAATTCACTATCGCACAGGGTGCTGGGTTCTATCGGTATGTGTCAGACGCCGGGTCGAGTGTTTAAAGGCAAAAAAATGGCCGGTCACATGGGGGCTGTGAAAACAACTGTTCAAAATCTGACTATCCATTCAATTGATAAAGAAAGAAATTTAATTTTAGTAAAAGGTGCTGTTCCTGGAGCTAAAGGCGGTGATGTAATTATTACACCCGCGATGAAAATGCGACATAAAGGTTAAGCCATGGGTTTGCATATATCTGCTTTAAATGAACAAGACTCTGCCGGGCAGATAGAAGTAGCCGAGGCTATTTTCGGTCAGCCTTTTAATGAAACATTGGTACATCAATTGGTGACTAGATATCTGGCTGGAGCCCGGGCGGGCACAAAGGCTCAGAAAACTCGTTCTGACGTAAGCGGCGGAGGGTCAAAGCCGTGGAGACAAAAAGGGACAGGCCGAGCAAGATCTGGTACAATACGCAGTCCTATCTGGCGGACAGGTGGTGTAGCCTTCGCAGCAAGACCGAGATCTTACGATCAAAAACTGAATAAGAAAATGTTTCGTGTGGGCATACGGTCTATATTGTCAGAGTTGCTGAGACAGGATCGCCTGGTGGTTAGCAGCGATATTTTTCCTGCTACGCCTAAAACCAAAGAGTTAAGTGAAAAGCTAAAAAAAATTGATGCCAAGCGAATACTAATTGTTGTTGATAGTATAGATGCAAATCTGGCCTTAGCTTCAAGAAACATTCCCTATGTCGAAGTGATTGCAGCAGTCCATTTAAGTCCGGTTCTATTGGTTTCGGCTGATAAAGTTATTGCTACACCTGCTGCGTTGAAACAAATAGAGGAGCGCTTGGCATGAGTATTAATAAATATCAATTGGCGGGTATAGTGCAGGCTCCGCTTATATCTGAGAAGAGCACTATAGCGGCGGAAAAAAACAAACAATTTGTTTTTAAAGTGCAAAAACAAGCTACTAAAAAGCAAGTGAAAGGTGCAGTAGAATTCATGTTTAACGTCGAGGTTGCTTCAGTTCGGGTTTTGAACGTAAAAGGCAAGCAAAAAAGATTTGGCCGTTCTGTAGGCCAGCGATCCGATTGGAAAAAGGCGTATGTAAAACTTAAGTCTGGGCATGACATAGATTTCTCGGCTGCTTGATTATATAAATCAAAAGATCAATAGGAAAACGGTAGAAAGCATGGCGATTGTAAAGGCAAAACCGACGTCACCCGGGTCACGGTTTGTAGTGCGCATTAAAAATGAAGATTTGCATAAAGGCAAGCCTTTTGCGCCTTTGCTAAGTAAAAATAGCAAAAGTGGCGGTCGTAATAATCAGGGGCGTATAACAACTCGTCATATCGGCGGTGGACATAAGCATTATTACCGTATTATTGATTTCAAAAGAAATAAAACAGATATACCTGCTGTTGTTGAACGCCTGGAATATGATCCGAACAGGACAGCCCATATTGCCTTGATTTTGTTCAAAGATGGTGATCGTAAATATATCATTGCCCCTAAAGGGCTTGAAGTTGGTCAGGAAATTATTTGCTCGGAAACTGCTGCGGTTAAACCTGGTAATTGTATGTCATTAAGGAATATACCCATGGGTACGACTGTTCATTGTGTGGAATTAAAGCCGGGCAAGGGTGCGCAAGTAGCTAGAAGTGCGGGTAGCTCCGTACAGGTGGTTGCCAAGGATGGAATTCACGCAACAATCCGTATGCGTTCAGGTGAAATGCGTAAGGTTATGGCGGATTGCCGAGCTGTGATAGGTGAAGTATCAAATTCTGAACATAATCTTGCATCTCTTGGAAAAGCAGGGGCATCGCGGTGGCGAGGAGTTCGCCCAACCGTTCGCGGTGTGGCCATGAATCCTGTAGATCATCCGCATGGAGGTGGTGAAGGGCGTACCTCTGGTGGAAGACATCCCGTATCTCCTTGGGGTATGCCAACCAAAGGGTATAAAACACGAAAAAATAAACGTACTGATAATATGATCATCAGACGTCGTAAGCAGAAATAGAGAGGACAACGTGCCGCGTTCAATCAAAAAAGGTCCATTTATTGACCATCATCTACTTAAAAAAGTGGATGATGCTGTAAGCAACCATAATCGGAAGCCAATTAAAACTTGGTCAAGACGATCAATGATTATCCCCGATATGCTGGGCTTGACTATTGCCATCCATAATGGGCGGTTGCACATTCCAGTGCTCATTTCCGAGAATATGGTCGGGCACAAATTAGGGGAATTTGCACCCACGCGGACTTATAAAGGCCATGTGGCTGATAAGAAATCTAGATAGGGCGAATGATGGAAATTTCAGCAAAATTAAGCAATGCCCCTTTATCGGCTCAAAAAGCGCGGCTGGTCGGTGACCAGATTCGAGGTCTTCCCGTCGAAAAGGCGCTGAATATATTGAAATTCAGCTCAAAGAAAGCGGCTTCGATTATCAAAAAAGTTTTAGAATCTGCTATAGCAAATGCCGAACATAATGAAAGTGCAGATATTGATGAATTAAAAGTGTCTACCGTTTATGTTAATGAAGGGGTGACCATAAAAAGATTTAAGGCAAGAGCTAAAGGACGTGCAAATCATATCCTTAAAAGAACCTGCCACATTACAATTAAAGTCGCAGAACACGAGTAGGGGCAGAAAATGGGTCAAAAGGTACATCCCACGGGCATACGCCTTGGTATTGTTAAGGATTGGAATTCAAGGTGGTATGCAAATAGTCAAGATTACTCTGTTTTTTTGCATCAGGATTTAACCGTTCGAGATTATATCAGGAAAAAGTTAGCTCACGCTTCTGTGAGTCATATCCAGATTAATCGGCCTGCCAACAATGCGCAAATAACTATCCATACTGCTCGTCCGGGGATAGTTATTGGTAAGAAAGGGGAAGACATTGATTTCTTGAGGCAGGAGGTATCAAAGATTATGGGTATTCCTGTTCAGCTTAATGTTGAAGAAATTAGAAAGCCTGAATTGGATGCACAATTGGTCGCTGAAAGCGTTGCTCAGCAGCTTGAAAAAAGAATCATGTACCGTAGAGCAATGAAACGTGCTGTTACAAATACAATGCGTTTAGGTGCTGAAGGTATAAAGATCAATGTCGGTGGTCGTTTAAACGGCGCGGAGATTGCCAGAAGTGAATGGTATAGGGAAGGGCGCGTACCTTTGCATACCTTAAGAGCCGACATTGATTACGCAACTGCAGAAGCAAATACGACTTATGGGATTATCGGCATTAAAGTGTGGATATTCAAAGGAGAAGTATTCGACATGGATGCACATATTGCATCTATTAATTCAGAAACTAAAAAATAGTTGATGGGATAGAGACATGCTTCAACCTAAAAGAACCAAGTTCCGTAAGCAACATAAAGGCAGAAATACCGGTATTGCTGTTCGGGGCTCATCAGTAAGTTTTGGTGAATATGGCTTGAAATCCATAAGTCGTGGCAGACTCACTGCCCGTCAAATTGAGTCTGCCCGCAGAACCATCACACGCCATGTAAAACGGGGTGGCAAACTTTGGATTAGAATTTTTCCGGATAAACCTATTACTAAAAAGCCTTTGGAAGTTCGTATGGGAAAAGGGAAAGGCAGTGTAGAGTATTGGGTGGCTCAAATCCGGCCCGGCACAATGCTGTATGAAATACAGGGTGTCTCCGAAGAATTAGCGCGTGAGGCATTTGCTTTGGCCGCCGCTAAATTGCCTTTGAAAACACTTTTCACCGCTCGGACGATAATGTAATGAAAGCAAGTGAATTACGCCAAAAAACTAAGGATGAACTAGGATCTTTATTGCTTGAACTCTCACGTGAGCAGTTTAATCTTAAAATGCAAAAAGGTACAAGTCAATTGTCCAGGCCGGATCAAATAAAGAAAGTAAGACGGGATGTGGCACGTATTCATACCATATTAAATGAAATGGCAGGCGCCTAACCATGAGTGAAAATGTAACCGAAAATGCAGTTAAATTACGGACGACAACAGGTCGGGTTGTCAGTAATAAAATGGATAAAACCATTACTGTGCTAGTAGAGCGGGTGGTAAAACATCCGGTGTATGGTAAATACATTAAACGCTCTACAAAAATGATGGCTCATGATGAGCTAAACATTTGTCAGGAAGGCGATTTAGTGTTGATTACATCATGCAGGCCGATATCTAAGAATAAGACCTTTAAGCTGGTTCAGGTCGTGGAAAGTGCTGACAAATAGCATGCAAACTATTTATATATAGAAGATAATTTGGGAATTAATCATGATTCAGATGCAGACAAACCTTGACGTCGCCGATAATAGCGGTGCAAAAAGGGTCATGTGTATCAAAGTATTAGGCGGGTCACATCGGCGCTATGCCGGCATTGGTGACATCATCAAGGTCAGCATTAAAGATGCAATCCCTCGGGGAAGAGTAAAAAAGGGAGAAGTTTATAATGCATTGGTTGTTCGAACCCGTAAAGGCGTACGCAGATCTGATGGTTCAATGATTCGTTTTGATGGCAATGCAGCAGTAATTCTCAATAACAATTTACAACCACTGGGTACGCGCATTTTTGGCCCTGTAACACGTGAGTTAAGAGGTGAGAAGTTTATGAAGATTATCTCGCTGGCTCCTGAAGTATTATAAGGTAGGGCTGATCATGCAAAAGATTAGAAAAGGCGATGACGTGGTAATTCGTACCGGTAAGGATAAAGGCAAAAGTGGCCGGGTTAGTAAAGTATTAAAAGACAATAAGGTTTTGGTTGAAGGTATAAATCAGGTAAAAAAGAGCCAAAAGCCAAATCCGAATGCGGGGATATCCGGAGGAATTATAACTAAGGATATGCCGATTAATATTTCAAATGTAGGTTTATATAACCCACAAACGAAAAAAGCAGATCGTGTCGGCTTTAAGTTTCTGGAAGACGGAAAAAAAGTCAGATATTTTAAGTCAACGAAAGAAGTCATTGATACGTAAGGTGCAGATAAATCATGGCCAGACTAGAAACCGAATATAAAGAAAAAATTCTTCCCGTGCTTGTAAAGCAGTTTGCTTATAAGTCTGTAATGCAGGCGCCGCGAATCACCAAAATTACACTCAATATGGGTGTGGGCGGCGCTGTAGCTGATAAAAAGGTACTACAGTCAGCGGTCAGTGACATGGAGAAAATTTCCGGTCAAAAGCCAATAGTCACTTTGGCAAGAAAGTCAATTGCGGGATTTAAAATTCGTGACGATATGCCCATCGGTTGCAAGGTTACCTTGCGTAGCGATAGGATGTACGAATTTCTGGATCGTTTAATCAGTATTTCTATTCCTCGAATACGAGATTTTCGAGGCTTGAGCCCTAAAAGCTTTGATGGACGTGGTAACTATTCACTGGGTGTCAAAGAGCAAATCATTTTTCCCGAAATTGATTATGACAAAATTGACACTTTACGCGGTATGGATATTACTATTACAACAACAGCTCAAACCAATGAAGAAGGTTTGGCTTTGTTAAAGCTATTCAATTTTCCATTCAAGAACTGAAGGGCGGCGTCACATGGCAAAAAAATCAATAATTGCACGCGAAGACAAGCGTAAAAAATTAATTAAAAAGTATGATGTTAAACGTAAATTACTGAAAGAAATTATTAGGGATCCTAAAGCATCATACGAAGATAAAGAATCTGCTCATATACAACTGCAAAAATTACCCAGAGACTCAAGCGCAACCAGAGCCCGTAACCGTTGTAATTTAACGGGTCGCCCGCATGGGTATTATCGCAAGTTCGGCCTTAGTCGAAATAAACTGAGAAAGGCAACAATGCGGGGTGATGTGCCTGGTATAGTGAAGGCAAGTTGGTAAGATTGTTAGATCAAGTTTGGAGAAAAGAAAATGAGTATGACAGACCCCATAGCCGATATGCTGACCCGTATTAGAAACGGTCAATCTGCTGGCAAAAAAAATATCAAGCAGCCTTCGTCTAGATTAAAAATTTCTATTGCTAAGGTATTAAAACAGGAAGGTTTTATTACAGATTATACTACTGAAACCAACGCCAGTCATACCGAAATGACTATCGAATTGAAATATTACAAGGGTATTCCTGTAATAGAAAAGATAAAAAGAATTAGTAGACCTGGTTTACGTATTTATAAATCTAAAGACGAATTGCCAAAAGTACTTGGCGGATTGGGAATTGCTATTGTATCAACATCTAACGGTGTGATGACCGATAGAGCCGCCCGTGCAATTGGACATGGCGGTGAAGTTATTTGTACTGTTTGCTGAGGTAGGCGTGTTATGTCAAGAATTGCAAAAGCCCCCGTTACTATTCCCGGTGATGTGGATATAAAATTAAATGGGAATACTGTTACCGTGAAAGGAAGCAAGGGTATCCTATCATATCTTTTTAATTCAACTATAAGCCTTGATATTGCTGATAATGTAGTTCATGTGCAGTGGAATAAGGCTGATAAGCGCGCTACTGCTCAAGCTGGAACTGCCAGGGCCATTATAAATAATATGGTTACTGGTGTAACAGCGGGTTTTGAAAAAAAATTAACTCTGATTGGTGTAGGTTACAGAGCCCAGTCAAAGGGCAATATTCTTAATCTGGCGCTTGGTTTTTCTCATCCTGTAGATTACGAAATTCCAACTGGTATTTCAGTTGAAACCCCTAGCCCAACCGATATAGTAGTTAAAGGAAGTGATAAGCAGCAAGTAGGAGAAATCGCTGCAAAAATTAGGGCTTATCGTCCACCTGAACCCTATAAAGGGAAAGGTGTCAGATACGCTGAAGAGCATGTTGTAAGAAAAGAAGCTAAAAAGAAGTAAGGTAGCGTAATGGACAAGAAGCAATCCCGTATAAAGCGCGCGTTAAGATCGCGTAGTAAAATAAAAAAATTAAACATAATTCGTTTATCAATTCATAAAACTTCACAACACATTTATGCTCAGGTTATTAGTGGTGATGGAGCAGCTACGTTGGCAAGTGCGTCAACCACTGAGGCAGAAATCAAATCAGCTTTAAAAAGCACAGGCAATATAATTGCTGCCGCAGAAGTAGGAAAGCATATTGCCCAAAAAGCTCTTGCTGCTGGAGTAACGGAAGTTGCTTTTGATCGTTCAGGATTTAAATACCATGGTCGTGTTAAAGCATTGGCTGATGCTGCACGTGAAGCCGGTTTGAAATTTTAGGAGAATAAAATGGCTACAGCACCTGCCCAAGGCAGTACTGACGGTTTACAAGAAAAACTGGTTAATGTAAGACGTGTTGCAAAAGTAGTAAAAGGTGGTAGAGTTTTTGGTTTTACAGCATTAACAGTAGTAGGGGATGGTGAAGGACGAGTGGGCTACGGTATTAGTAAGGCCCGTGAAGTGCCAATTGCAATTCAGAAATCTCTGGAGCAGGCGCGAAAAAACATGCGCAAAGTCTCATTAAAAGGCGATACCCTACAATATCCTATTATGGCCACAACAGGAGCGGCAAAAGTTTATATGCAGCCGGCTTCTGAAGGTACAGGTATTATTGCAGGAGGAGCAATGCGAGCTGTATTCGAAGTGGTTGGCGTGCATAATGTATTGGCAAAATGTATTGGAACGAGTAATCCTATTAATGTCGTAAGAGCGACAATTAATGGTCTTACCGGAATGCATAATGCTAACCAGATTGCCGCAAAACGCGGCTTATCAGTTGAACAGATTATTGGGTAGTTGCAATGGCCGGTACAAAATTAAGTGTTACGATGACAAAGAGCAAATATGGACGCTTGCCGCGCCATCAAGTGTGTTTAAAAGGCTTGGGTTTACGAAAGATCGGCCAGACGGTCGAGGTGCTCAATACCCGTGAAAATCGAGGTATGATCAACAAGATATCATACATGCTAAAAGTCGAGGAAATATAATGTACCTAAATACCATCCAGGCAAACCACGGGTCACGTAAAAAAGCTAAACGTGTAGGCCGCGGCATAGGATGTACGCTTGGTAAAACTTGCGGCAGAGGACATAAGGGTCAGAAGGCGCGCAGCGGGGGTTTTCATAAGGTAGGTTTTGAAGGCGGTCAAATGCCTTTGCAACGTCGATTACCAAAAGTTGGTTTTACTTCACAATCACGCAGATATTCAGCAGAAGTTCGCTTAAGCGAATTGAATGGTTTAGTTACAGATGTGATTGATTTAAAGACATTAATAGATGCCAATATAGTTCCTGTTTTCACAAAAACAGCAAAGATAATTCAATCGGGTGAATTAAGCAAAACTGTCACTATTAAAGCTATTAAAGTTACTGTTGGAGCCAAAAAATCTATTGAAGCGGTTGGCGGAAAAGTAGAGGCATAGGTGAGTACTACAAGAACGCAGGCAACGGGAAAAGTCGGTGGTTTTTCGGAACTGAAAGCAAGATTGCTTTTCGTGTTAGGGGCCTTTTTTGTTTACCGAGTCGGCGCCCATATTCCTGTTCCCGGAATAGATCCTAAAGCGCTTGCGATTATGTTTGAACAGCAAAGCGGTTCTATCCTGGACATGTTTAACATGTTTTCAGGTGGTGCATTGATGCGTTTAAGTCTTTTTGCTCTTGGAATAATGCCTTATATCTCGGCATCAATTATTATGCAGCTGATGACTGTTGTCATACCGGCAATGGAACAACTGAAAAAAGAAGGCGAATCTGGAAGGCGCAAAATTTCCCAATACACACGTTTTGGCACGGTGGTATTGGCAACATTCCAAGCCATCGGTATCTCACTGGCATTGCAAAATCAAACCGCAGGTGGACTTTCAGTTGTTTTGAATCCTGGCATTAGCTTTATTCTAATTACGACGATTACACTGGTTACAGGCACGGTTTTTTTGATGTGGCTGGGAGAGCAAGTGACGGAACGGGGAATTGGTAACGGTATTTCACTTATTATTTTTGCCGGTATTGTTTCCGGATTGCCCAAGGCGATTGGCGGTACCTTGGAATTAGCTAGAACTGGCGAAATGAACAGTGCTTTCATTATACTGTTGTTCGTCCTATCGATTTCAGTTACTGCACTGGTTGTTTTTGTTGAGAGAGGGCAAAGAAGGATTCTAATCAATTATCCAAAAAGACAGCAAGGACGAAAAATGTATGCTGGGCAAAGCAGTTTTCTACCCTTGAAACTTAACATGGCTGGGGTAATTCCACCAATATTTGCGTCAAGTATTATCCTGTTTCCGGCTACAATTGCAGGCTGGTTTGGCAATACGGAAGGGTTTGCCTGGCTTCGAGATGTGGCCACTATGCTGTCACCCGGCCAGCCTGTCTACGTGATGTTTTATGCAACAGCGATAATCTTTTTTTGTTTCTTTTATACTGCTTTAGTATTTAATTCAAAAGAAACCGCTGAAAATCTGAAAAAATCCGGGGCTTTTTTACCGGGTATTAGACCTGGTCTTCAAACAAGTTCATACATAGATAAAGTAATGACCCGATTGACGTTAATCGGAGCGTTTTATATTACCCTGGTATGCTTATTGCCGGAGTTTTTGATTGTATACTGGAATGTTCCATTTTATTTTGGGGGCACCTCCTTATTGATTATTGTAGTAGTCGTAATGGATTTCATTTCGCAAATGCAAACTCATGTTATGTCTCAGCAGTATGAAGGCTTAATGAAAAAAGCCAACCTTAAAAAATGATTTATCATGCAAGAACCCAAAGGAGTTAGCTGTGAAAGTTCGTGCTTCTGTCAAAAAAATTTGTAGAAATTGCAAAGTTGTAAAAAGAAATGGTGTTGTTAGGGTTATCTGTTTAGACGGAAGACATAAACAACGCCAGGGCTAAAATTTATTGCGTCAAAATTACTGCAATGCTATAATTGGACGCTTAACTTTAGAATGCTACTCAGGGGAGTATCTAGATGGCGCGCATTGCCGGGATAAACATACCAGATCATAAGCATGCAGTGATAGCTTTAACTGCAATTTATGGGATTGGTCGTCAAACTGCAAATGAAATTTGCGGCGAGGCAGGAATATTACCTTTCGTAAAAATAAAAGAACTGACTGAAGAGCAATTAGAAGCTATTCGTAGCGTAGTTTCAAAGATAACAGTGGAAGGTGATCTGCGTCGAGAAGTTTCTATGAATATCAAACGTTTGATGGATTTAGGCTGCTACCGCGGTATAAGGCATCGCAGAGGTTTGCCTTTAAGAGGGCAAAGAACCAGAACAAATGCCCGTACTCGGAAAGGTCCGCGTAAACCTATAAGAAAATAAGTTATTCCTTATTATGAGGTCGAAGTAATGGCGAGTTCAAACCGCTCTAGGAAACGTATAAAAAAAGAAGTAGCTGATGGTATTGTGCATGTGCATGCTTCTTTCAACAACACAATCATAACTATCACAGATAGAAAAGGCAACGCACTATCATGGGCTACCTCAGGTGGTTCTGGTTTTCGTGGCTCAAGAAAAAGTACTCCGTTTGCTGCCCAGGTTGCCGCTGAAAAAGCCGGTACAGTTGCTCAGGAATTCGGCATGAAAAACCTTGATGTTATGATCAAAGGCCCGGGTCCAGGACGCGAATCGGCGGTGCGCTCTCTGAATAATCTAGGATTTAAAATTAATAATATTGTTGATGTGACGCCCATTCCTCATAATGGTTGCCGTCCGCCTAAGAAACGCCGCGTGTAAAAATCTGGAGTAGCATCATGGCAAGATATCTTGGACCTACCTGTAAATTAAGTCGAAGAGAAGGTACGGATCTGTTTTTAAAAAGCAGAGGAAAGTCCCTGGAAAACAAGTGTAAGCTGGATCAAAGGCCTGGCCAGCATGGTACCAAAAGGACGAGGAGTTCAGATTATGCCCTGCAGTTAAGAGCGAAACAACGCTTGCGCAGAATCTATGGCATTTTAGAAAAACAATTTAGAAATTACTATAAATCTGCAGATATGAAAAAAGGAGCAACAGGCGAAAATCTGTTGAATCTTCTAGAATCAAGATTAGATAACGTTGTGTATCGTATGGGATTTGCTTCTACCAGAGCCGAAGCTCGTCAGTTAGTCTGTCATAAATCTATCCAGGTAAATGGATCGCTGATTAATATTCCCTCTTATCAAGTGGTTCGAGGTGACGTGCTGACTATTAGAGAAAAAGCAAAAAAACAACAAAGAATTGTTGATGCTTTAACTGTAACAGAACAATACGGTTTTCCTGCCTGGGTCGAGGTTAATTCGAAAACCATGTCTGGCACATTTAGCTCATTGCCTGATCGCGCTGATTTGGGAAGTGATATTAATGAACAGCTGGTTGTGGAACTTTACTCTAAATAATTACAGTTCTGAGGAATATACATGCAGAATTCTATTTCTGGCTTATTAAAGCCTCGACTGGTTGAGGTTGTAAGCAAGAGTCACAATCATTCCAGAATCGTTATCGAGCCATTAGAACGCGGATTTGGTCACTCCCTTGGCAATGCATTGAGGCGGGTTTTGTTATCTACAATACCTGGCTGTGCTGTTACAGATGTGGAAATTGAAGGTGTACTTCATGAATATACCACTATAGAAGGTGTTCAGGAAGATGTTATTGATATTTTATTGAACTTCAAGAAGCTGGCAGTGGTTCTTCATTCAAGGGATGAGGTTGAACTCGCCCTTACCAAGAACGGCGCAGGCTGCGTTACTGCAGCTGATATTGCCGTTCCTCATGATGTTGAAATCATTAATCCTGATTTAGTCATTGCGAATTTAACGCAAGCTGGTGTTTTAAACATGAAGATCAGAGTGCGCAGAGGAAGAGGATACGAGCCTGTAAGCGCCCGTAAAATAAATCCTGAGCATAACCCCATGATAGGTGCGCTTCAATTAGATGCATCATACAGTCCGATTGTTAAGGTAGCTTATCAGGTTGAGAGCACCCGTGTTGAACAGCGAACTAATTTAGATAAATTGATCATTGAACTGGAGACAAACGGGACTGTAGATCCAGAAGAAACTATAAAACTCGCCGCAACCATCCTTCATGATCAATTATCCGTTTTTGTGGATTTTGAAAAAGTAAATGATGAGCTTACGGAAGAAGAAATACAAGTTGAAGAAGTATTCGAGCCAGTGCTTCTGCGACCTGTCGACGATCTTGAACTTACGGTACGGTCTGCTAACTGTTTAAAAGCCGAAAATATTTTTTATATTGGTGATTTAATTCAACGCACTGAAGTTGAATTATTAAAGACTCCAAATCTTGGAAAAAAATCTTTAACTGAAATAAAAGATATATTAGCTTTAAAAGGTTTATCTCTGGGCATGAGATTAGAAAACTGGCCGCCTGAAAACCTTTCTGATCAAGCTCACTCAGCAAACTAACATTTTAGGTCATTTTTACAATGCGACATCGAAAATCTGGTAGAAAATTTAATATAAATAGCAGTCATCGTAAGGCTTTATTTAGCAATATGGTTAATTCGTTATTCAAGTATGAACTAATTAAAACCACCTTACCAAAAGCAAAGGAATTAAGAGGTTTTGCGGAGCCATTAATTACTTTATCCAAGGAAGATAATGTGGCCAAAAGGCGTCAGGCTTTCTCCAGATTACGAGATAGGGAAGTTGTAACTAAGCTTTTTAATGAGTTGGGCCCACGTTATAAGAATAGGGCAGGCGGCTATTTACGCATTATGAAATGCGGATTTAGACCGGGGGATGATGCGCCAATGGCTTATGTCGAACTAGTCGACCGATCTGAGGCAGGCAATATTTGACAACATTTTATATCATTTAGAGTGACAATTCTTAAGATTGTCACTTGTTTTTCTGCTAAAAACTTCCTTTCTTGACGTTGTCTTAATAAAGCTGGCTGAAGCGATATAAGATAATTTTTCCTCCTCATGCTGCTTTCGCAAAACAGCCCGTATGAGCATAGAACATGTGCTTTTTTTTTATTCTGTTTGAGCTCTTGATTAAGCGTTTTCAGAAATTCAAATTCTTAAAGCAAAAGCTCTAATTAATATATTTAAAAATATTAGCTAATAATGGATTAATCATTTATTGAAATTACTATAATGTCTGATCTGTTAAAAATTACAGAAATTAAAACTTTTCTTGAAGAAGATATAGGGGAAGGGGATTTATCGGCTACTATTATTTCCGATACTATAAGAGCGGAAGCCGAAGTTATTACGCGCCAGAATATGGTGCTATGCGGTCAAGCGTGGTTTGAGGCTATATTCAGGTATCTTGATAATATAATTCAAATTAGCTGGATCGTAGCTGAAGGCGAAACCGCTAATAAAGATTCGATAATTTGCACACTAAAAGGCCCTGCCAAAAGTCTGCTGACCGGAGAACGCACAGCTCTTAATTTACTACAAACCTTATCCTCCACTGCAACTATTGCCAGACAATTTGCAGATGCAGTTGCGGGTACTGGATGTAAAGTGCTGGATACCCGTAAAACAATTCCGGGGTTGAGAAATGCCCAGAAATATGCCGTGACTTGCGGCGGTTGTTATAATCACAGAATGGGTTTATATGATGGTGTCTTAATTAAGGAAAATCATATAATGGCAGCAGGATCCATTCGGAAGGCGATTGAGTCAGCGCGGAGAAAAACATCAGTTCCTGTCGAAGTTGAAGTTGAAAATATGAAGGGATTACTAGAGGCTATCTCAGCCAAACCCGATCGGATTATGCTTGATAACTTTAGCCTACAAAATATACGCGCTGCAGTAGCCTTGAATGAAAAAAATATAGAGCTTGAAGCTTCCGGCAATATCAACCTCGATAATATACGGGCAATTGCCGAAACCGGCGTTGATTATATTTCCATCGGCGCCCTAACCAAGCATATTAAAGCAGTGGATCTGTCAATGCGTATTAACCTGGTCAAGTAAATGATCGAAAATTGTGATGCGCTATTCAAGCAAATCAGTCATGGAGTTTATGTAGTAGGGGTAAGTGACGGCATCCATCAAAATGCTTTTACTGCAGCATGGGTGATGCAAGTATCATTCAATCCACCACTACTGGCATTCAGTATAAATCCAGAGCACTACTCTTATAAATTATTGCAGGCCGGGGGTATTTGTACCGTCAATGTGTTAGGCCAGGATCAGTTCCGAGTAGCAGAGCATTTTGGTTGCTCAAACATTAAAGATAAGATGATGGGTTTTCAATGGCAGGAAGACAAAACCGGGGCACCGATTTTAACCGAAAGTCTGGCTTATTTTGAGTGTCAGGTCAGTCACTATACTGATGCTGGCGATCATAAAATTGCTGTCTGCAAAGTGATAGGGGCGGCCAAGCTTAACCAGGGACAACCCTTATTGTATAACCAGACGGGCGATATGGATGGCAGCAGTATAATTTATAGCGATAATCTGCTTTAAATTTAGCATAGATCAAAAATACGGGGGTTTTGCTCTTATTTGTTGGTTATCCGCCAAATAGTTGATGATCAATCAAATCACATAAACAATGGGTAATTAGCACATGGATCTCCTGAATTCGTGCGCTTGAATTTGACGGCACGCGAATTTCCAAATCTTTTTCATTAAGTAAGGGAGCAATCATGCCGCCGTCTTTACCGGTTAAGGCTATGATGGATAATCCTTTATCGTGAGCTGATCTGACAGCTTTAGCGATATTGGCGGAATGACTGCCAGCGCTGTATGCGACTAATATATCGCCGTTTTGACCTAACGCTCTGAGCTGTTTAGAGAAAATGTCATCAAAGTTGTAATCATTTGCTATTGCTGTAATGGTTGCCGTATCTGTAGTTAATGCAAAAGCGGGCAAGGAGGGTCGTTCGCGTTCGAACTGGTTGAGCAGTACGGATGATAGAAGCTGGGCACTCGTGGCTGAACAGCCATTGCCGCAAGATAATATTTTTTTATCGTTCAGTAAGGTTACCACCAATCGTTGCGAAGCGACCTCTATGAACTCGGAAAGATGGGTCAATGCATCCTGCTGGGTTTGGATGCTGTCAGAGAAGTGATTGATTATTCTGTCTTGTAAGCTCATGGCAAGTAAATTCTAGGTTGGAAATGCGTTTTGAATCCAGTCAATATCGCCATTCCCGGAGATGGCCACCACATCAAAGCGGATGGGATCGTCTCTTTTTAGAGTCGATAAATAAATATGCGTGGCTGATATTATACGGGATTGTTTTGTATGGGTAATGCTCTCCAGGGCGCTGCCGTATTTATTTGTTTTACGGAACCTGACTTCTATGATAACCAGGGTTTTATTATCGGTCATGATTAAATCGAGCTCGCCCTGTTTACAGCGGAAATTCCGGCAGACTGGCTTAAGCCCTTTGCTAATAAGGAATTTTTGCGCCTGCTGTTCAGCGCTTTCACCCCGGAGCAGGTGAGCCGCTTTTGTTTTGAGCTTAGTCAGCAACATTGTTAATCATCATTTCTGGCGGTTTGGGTTTTTTATCTGGGCTAATTTCATTGTTAATGGCTGAAGAATCCGTGTCATCGGGACTCTCAACCGGATTATTGATAACGCCTGTAACTTCAGGTAATCCTGCTGTAAATGTGGCGCAGATCAGTTTGCGTTTGATGCGATTGTCATCGGTTAGAGAAAGATTGCCAGTAGCGCCGGGATAGGAATTAATATTCAGATCGGATAGTTGGGTGGCCAGGTTATAAGCATCAATACCCATTGCAATCAGCCGTAAATAAGCATTGGGGAATTGTTGCCAGATGTCCCGCAGAGCCTCCATGCTGAGGTTTCCTAGATAGGCTTTGTCAAGCAGCCAGGGCATATCACAAAAAGTTATTTTGTCAAGATCGGAATCAAGTGATGGATTGGGCTGACCGGTATATATATTAGGCAGCGCATAAACAGGTAGTTTGCCGGCTTGATAATACTGTAGCTGAGGATTGATGGAGCGTGCCTCAGTGCTATAAGCGCTTAACAATATAACATCGGCATCCTGCCTTCTTCTGGGAGTGAATTTTAGCGACGGTACCAGTTCAAGCATTTTATTGTAACGGTTTTCGCTTTCATCCAAATTAAGCAGTTTTTTAATGGGAGACGAAAAGTCATTTTTCTTTGGATTATAGGCTTGTATTTCCATGATGGTGCCGTCGGTTCGTTGCCAGCTTTCAGTAAAATAATCGGCAATGCGTTTACCTTGAGCGGTATCAGGGATTAGTAATAGCGCCTTCTGATAGCCATCTGCCCACGCTCTATGGGTCACTTCTTCAACGTCGTCAATGGGGCTAAGGGCAAATTGATAGAGGTTATCTTTTTGCAAATCCGGTATATGGTTTAATGCAAGCACGGGTATAGTAAATATGACGGAATCGGCAAGGCCTTGGATGCTTTCTTTGCTGAGTGGGCCGATAATCAGCTGGGCGCCTTCCGAAACGGCTTGGTTAAATAAGGCCGGCAGTGCATGCTCGCTGTTATAAAAGCGAAGGACGGGTTTAGGGGACCTGCCGGCCGTATAGTTGTAAGCGGCCATAAACCCTGCCCGTACAGCTTTCCCTGCCTGGGTAAAAGGACCGGATTCGGGCAAAAAAATCGCGATTGAGTTAAAGGGAATACTTCCCGGCTTCTCCAGGAGATTTTCTAAAAAAGCAGAATTTGCCGGATGTCCGGGGTAAGCTGCACGCCATTGCAGGAGTTGAGTGTTAAAATCGGGCTGGCCTTTTAACTTTAAAATTCGCGCTAATGATATCCATCCATCTAAAGTAGGGATTGATAAAAGTTGCTTTTCTTGCAGGGATGAGTCTGACAACAGGCCTAATGTTTCTAAAATAGCTGCTTGGTTTTTCTGGCGTTGTTCAACTGATGTTAGTAACGAATTGAGTTCTATTCTCGCTTTGGCACTGTCTAATAAATTTCCAGTTAATGAAAAAGCAAATGCCTGGGATTGAAAGTATTTGATTTTATTATCGAGGTTTAATTGCTGAGGTTGTATTAACGCCAGTTTGTCAATTGCCTGCTCGGCATCGCCGGAACTGAGCATAATTTGGACAAAAAGTAAATTCAGCTGATCACGTTGCTGCGGAGCCAGGTAAAATGGATCTAAAGTATCCGCAGTGTTTTTAGCAGCTTCGCTCTCTCCAGCCTGGATTAGGGAATCGATACTCTGCAAGCGGTGATTGATTTGTTCGAGAGACAGCGCAGGAGGAACTGACTGGTACAATCCGGGTGTCTGCTCAGGCTGAGTACTTTGTATAGACGGCTTTGTCAAGATGCTATCGCCTTGATGAGGAACACGTTTGACCGGCCCCGGACTGCAACCGGAAAAAATCGCCACACCCAAAGGCAAAGCGCAAAGTAATAGCTGCTTACAGCTTTGCTCGAACCTACTGTTTAAAAGGTTACCCATATGAGAACATTGAATGTCAAGTGAATGCGGTAAATTATACGTAGTTGCTACGCCAATTGGTAATTTAGCTGATATTAGTTTTCGAGCGGTAGACATATTAAAACAGGTCGATTTGATTGCGGCGGAAGATACTCGACATGTAAAAAAGCTGCTGCAGCATTATGGCATTACCAATAAGCTGGTGTCATTACACCAGCAAAATGAAGATAAAGCCTCATCTGTTTTGCTGAAAAAATTGCTAGCGGGGCAATCCGTTGCCCTGGTTTCCGATGCAGGAACGCCGCTCTTAAGTGATCCTGGTATGCCGCTGGTAAAAATGGTTAAGGATGCAGGTCTCGATGTTGTACCAATACCGGGAGCTTGCGCATTCATTGCTGCATTGTCGGCCGCGGGACTGCCGGTTACCCGGTTTTCATTTGAAGGTTTTTTACCAAGAACTTCATCGGCGCGAAAGGCCTTTTTTAGTGAAAAAGTCATGTCTACAAGAACATGGATATTTTATGAATCCT
Source organism: Candidatus Methylobacter favarea (assembly GCF_902806695.1). Taxonomy (GTDB): domain Bacteria; phylum Pseudomonadota; class Gammaproteobacteria; order Methylococcales; family Methylomonadaceae; genus Methylobacter_B; species Methylobacter_B favarea. The sequence goes on from NZ_CADCXN010000044.1 coordinate 39,195, forward strand.
GTCATCGCATTCTGGCTTCCTTACAAGACATGGGGGAAATAATACCATTAGGCCGCTCAATTGTTATTGCCCGGGAATTGACAAAGCTGCATGAAACTATTGTGAAAACCAGTTTGGGGAATGCGCTTGAAATGGTAGAGCAAAACGAGAACATGAGGAAGGGCGAGTTTGTTGTTCTTGTTGATGGGGCGGCGGTTGCGGATAAAAAAGCGCAAATTATTACTGCTGAGCAGGGAAATTTACTCCGTGTTTTGTTACGAGAGTGTTCGATTAAAACTGCTGTTACAATGGCTGTAGAAATTACCGGAGTTAAAAAGAAGCTATTGTATCAGGCGGCGTTGGCGCTCGATAAAGAATAAGGTGCTTAGAATTGACGTTAATATTTTCTAGAATGGCGTTGACTAGATGAATACAGTATACTGATCAGTGAAAGAGTCGGCTGAGCAGTCGCTGTTTTATCGCCACGATAAAATGGAGGAAAGTCCGGGCTCCATTGGGCAGGGTGCCAGGTAACGCCTGGGGGGCGTGAGCCTACGGAAAGTGCCGCAGAAAATATACCGCCCAACCCCTGGATATTTAGTGCCATAAGATCATATGGATAATGGATTATGGTTGCCAGATGATTCAGAGGTTGGGTAAGGGTGAAAAGGTGCGGTAAGAGCGCACCGCGCAACTGGTAACAGAAGTGGCATGGTAAACCCCACCCGGAGCAAGATCAAATAGAGGAACAGACGCGCGGCCCGCGCGGTTCCCGGGTAGATTGCTTGAGCTGCAAGGTGACTTGCAGCCTAGATGAATGGCTGTTCTCGACAGAACCCGGCTTACAGGCCGACTCTTTCTTCCCACTCCTTTCCAGATATTTATATATTTTAGAGTTATTCATTATTATTGGATGATAACTGCTAAAGATATTCCGGTTTTGACCCCTCATCAAATCTGTCCGGTAAATATTGCCCCATTATCTTCTTCTTTATTCTTTCTGATACCTGAAAAGATCGATATTTTTTACCGTATTTTTTAAAGTACCCTATCAAAAACAATAAATAAGTTATTGACCTTAAAATAATTTATTTTTATGAATCCTGATCTTCATTAGGATTGCCCGCGTTGATACAGGGCAATCTTAGAAAAGAAAAATTTTAAATGAAATCACCCTTGACTCAGGGGTATTTGAAAACTATAGTGAATCTTAGTGGTGAAAAGTGGTAAAAAATGGGTTTTTTGGGAATTTGGAGTAGAACTTGTTTCGAGGCAGGCGTTTAGTCAATCTGGATGATAAAGGACGTCTTGCCATTCCCACTCGCTATAGGGATGAATTACAGGAATGTTGCGAAGGTCAGATGGTCGTTACGGTTACTGTAAATGAACGCTGTGTTGGAGAGAACGGTTGTTTATGGCTTTACCCGCTTCCTGAATGGGAGAAACTTGAACAGACTATTAGCAAGTTACCTACATTGAATAAAATGGCTGGCAAGTTGAGACGATTTGTCATTGGTAATGCGTCCGAATGCGAGATGGATGGCCAAGGCCGCTTGCTGTTGCCGGAAAAGTTGAGAATATTTGCGAAGTTAGAAAAAAAAGTTGAATTGGTCGGTCAACTTAATAAATTTGAAATCTGGAATGAAGAGGCATGGGCAGCAAAAGAAAATAATTGGCTCGATGGCGATAGTGAAGGATTAGAAGATCTGGGGCCACTAACTTTTTAATACGGGAGATCGTCAGTGGAACATTTGCCCGTTATGCTTGCTGAAGCGCTACAACAGTTAACTATTAAAAAGAACGGTGTGTATGTGGATTGCACCTTCGGCCGGGGAGGGCATAGTCGCGGAATTTTAAATCAATTGAATGCATCCGGTCGATTACTGGCTTTTGATCGGGATTTTGAAGCGATTAATTCTGATTATGCCCAGACGCTACTTAAAGACGAGCGCTGCCTATTAAAGCAGGGTCGTTTTTCCCAATTACAAAGCCTTGTCGCAAGCGAAAGCCTGGCTGGAGAAATAGACGGTATTTTGATGGATTTGGGCGTCTCGTCACCACAACTGGATAATCCCGAACGGGGCTTTAGCTTTTTGCGGGAGGGCCCGTTGGATATGCGTATGGAGGTTCAGGCAGGGATTTCGGCAGAACAATGGTTGGCTACTATTGATGAGAAGAAGCTGGTCAGGATTTTATTTGAGTATGGCGAAGAACGATTTGCACGACGCATAGCCCGCGCTATTGTTGAAAGCAGATCAGAATCACCGCTGGCCACGACCAAACAATTGGCCAGCTTGATTGAAAAGGCAGTGCCTGCACGGGATCGTCACAAACATCCTGCAACACGTACTTTTCAGGCCATACGGATTTACATTAATGATGAGCTGGATGAACTGAAGGCTGCCTTACAACAATCTGCTCAGGCTTTAAGACCCGGAGGACGGTTAGTAGTCATTTCCTTTCATTCTCTCGAAGATCGAATTGTAAAACGATTTATTAAAGATGAGTCCGGGGCCAAATATGACCCCGGCAAGTTACCGGTTAGGGAAAACGATATTGCTAAAGGCTGTTTAAAGAAAATAGGCAAGTCATTGAAAGCCAGTGAGCAGGAGGTCATCCAAAATCCAAGAGCACGCAGTGCAATCATGCGGGTTGCAGAGAGGATTTGAGTGGCAATAAAGCGCTTTTTGACTGTGGCTGGACTAATGACAGTGCTTCTGATATCGGCTTTGGTTGTGATTTATAGCAAATACTACTCGCGTTTGCTTTTTATTAAGATTCAGGAGCAAGAACGAGCCCTGGATCAGTATGAAGTGGAATGGGGACAGTTGCAGCTGGAACTGACCACTTTAACTGAAGAGAATCGGGTGGAACTGGTGGCGAGGAAGAACTTGAAGCTGAGAGTGCCGCTACGTGAAAAAATTGTTTATATAAAACCGTAAATGTTGGATTTTCGTAATAAACCTAAAACCAGAAAGCCGGCAGGGGATTTTTCTGACAGAAGAAAATTTCTGGTGATTTTTATGATGACATGTATGGTTGTGCTGATTGGCCGCGCTGTTGATTTACAGGTATTGAATAAACAATTTCTCAAGGCTCAGGGTAATAGGAGGCATGTAGATGAGGTATCTGTTTCGGCATACCGGGGCATGATCAAGGATAGAAATGGTGAACCCTTGGCCATCAGCTCGCCGGTTCAATCCATTTGGGTGAATCCGCAGGAGCTGAAATTGGCTGGCAAAGCCAGGATTAAGCAAATGGAAAAACTGCTGGATCTGCAGCCCGGTAAAATCAGTTCATTACTTAACGAAAATTCCCACAAGCAGTTTGCTTATGTGGCACGCCGGCTTAATCCCGGTTTTGCCGATCAAGTTAAAGCGTTAAAACTTAAAGGCGTTTACTTCGAGCGCGAATTCAAGCGCTACTATCCTGCCGGTGGAGTTTCGGCACATTTGGTCGGCTTTACCAATGTTGATGATATTGGCCAGGAAGGGCTGGAATCGGGTTTTGAAAAGTTATTAAAAGGTATTCGAGGAAGCAAGCGGATCATCAGAGATGGACAACGCCAGATCATTGCAGATGTTGAAAATATAAAAGAGCCTGTGGCAGGAAAAAACCTGGAGTTAAGCATTGATCAGCGCATCCAGTATCTGGCCTATCGGGAATTACAGCTGGCAGTTAGCGCCAACAAGGCAAAATCGGCAGCCTTGATCGTGCTGGATGCCAAGAATGGGGAAATTCTCGCAGCCGTGAATCAACCGTCATTCAACCCTAACACAAGAAAAGGTTTAAAGGAAAATTTGTACAGAAACAGGGCAATAACTGATGTATTTGAACCGGGCTCCACGATTAAGCCATTTGTTGTTGCAGCCGCTTTGGACGGAGGTTATGTCCGGCCTGGCGAGGTTTTTGAAACACATGGGATCTATCGGGTCGGCCACCATTTGGTTAAGGATGTTCATAATTATGGAAGCCTGGATTTAATGGGTGTATTGAAAAAATCCAGTAATGTTGCGGTAAGTCAGATGGCCTTGAAAATGCCTCCAAAATATTTTTGGAATGTTTATCACCGGCTTGGATTTGGAATGGCAGCAGGCTCCGGATTTCCTGGAGAAGCCAGCGGGAGTTTGCTGGACTATCAAAGATGGCATGATTTTGAGAGGGCTACCCTGTCATTCGGCTATGGCTTGAGCACTTCGGTCTTACAGCTTGCAAGAGCCTATACGGCATTGGCAGATGATGGCCTCCTGCATTCAGTCAGTCTGCTGAAGCGGGATGAAGATATTGATGCGCAACGTGTATTTTCAGCTAAAACGGCCAGGAGCGTTAGGGCAATGCTGGAAAATGTGATTATGAAAGATGGCACAGCCTATGAAGCCCGGGTTGATGGTTACCGTGTCGCCGGTAAAACCGGGACAGTAAAAAAGGCCGGCGCAGGAGGATATACGGGAAAAAATTATTTTGCTGTTTTTGCCGGAATGGCCCCTGCCGACAAGCCTCGGGTGATCATTGTCGTGATGATTGATGAGCCTTCTGCAGGTCAGTATTATGGCGGACTAGTTTCGGCCCCGGTATTTTCCAAAGTAATGGCTGGCGCCTTGAGAGTACTCGATATTGCTCCGGATCAGGAAAGTACCATGCCTATTTTGCTGACGCGGCAGGATCCTTAAGTTCTAGATGCAACTGAAAAATTTACTGAAAGGACTGGCGGCAGTGGACAAAGACATGCGGGTTACTGGCCTGGCCCTGGATAGCCGGACAGTAATGTCCGGGAATGTGTTTATTGCCCTGGATGGTGCAAAACAGCATGGCTTGATGCATACGGAACAGGCAGTTAAAAAAGGCGCCTGCGGGATTATTTTTGATCCTGCCGGTGGCGGCGCGCAGTTGGCGGAGCAAATTAATGATGTGGCGCTTGTTGCAGTAGAGGGTTTGGGCTTGAAGTTAGGAGAAATCGCGGCCCGTTTTTATAACTACCCGTCACGGACTATGGATGTTATTGGCATTACCGGCACCAATGGGAAAACCTCTTGCAGTCAATTTCTAAGTCAGCTGCTGGATGATTGCGGCGTTATCGGAACGCTTGGTTGGGGTGACCGGGGAAAGCTTCATAACACGCTTAATACTACGCCTGATGCCTTGACGATCCAGAAAATACTGGCGGAACTGTTAAACAATAAAAAGACGGCAGTGGCAATGGAAGTTTCATCGCATGGCCTGGAGCAGGGGCGGGTCAATGGCATTGTATTTAAAGGCGCTGTATTTACCAATATAAGTCGTGATCATCTGGATTATCACCAGTCAATGGACGCCTATGTGCAGGCCAAATTAACCTTTTTGGAAAAGCCCGGTTTAGCCTTTGCAGTGGTAAATCTGGATGATGCTTATAGCCGGCAGATTAGTGCCGCAGTTCCTGAATCTGTCGTTATTTGGGGTGTGAGTGTTAAGGGAAAAACCTCGGCAGCAGGGGAGAGTGTCAATGCAGCAAATATTGTGCACCAAATTGACGGGATTGAGTTTGACATACGCTGGCGGGAGTATGCGCAGCGGGTAAAAGTGCCGCTTTATGGCGATTTTAATAGCGAGAATGTTTTAACCGTTTTGACTGTCATGCTGGCTATGGGTATTTCATTTAAGGATGCCGTTAACAGGCTTACGCACATAAAAGCCGTTACGGGTCGTATGGAACGGCTGTTTGGAGAGCAAGAGCCTCTGATTTTTATTGATTATGCGCACACGCCGGATGCTTTGGATAAAGTTTTATCCAGTTTGAGAAAGCATAGCAATGAGGATTTATGGGTGGTTTTTGGCTGTGGTGGTAACAGAGACACGGGTAAACGCGCGCAAATGGGCAAAATTGCAGAGCGTTGGGCCGACCATGTAATAGTCACCGATGACAATCCGCGTTTTGAAAACGGGTTGGATATAGTGAGGGAAATCTTGACTGGATGCAGTTCAGATAAAGTTGAAGTGATCCAAAACCGAGAGCAGGCGATCCAACAAGTGATTTCAAAAGCTGCGGAACATGATTGCATTGTGATTGCCGGAAAAGGCCACGAGCAATATCAGGAAATCAACGGCGTGCGCTTGCCTTTCAGCGATAAACGGATTGCGCTTGAAGCATTAAAAATGCGGGCTGCGAACCGGTGAATATGAAGCTGAGTGAAATTGCCGAATGCGTACAGGGACAACTTGTCGGGGAAGATGACGTAATCACTTCGGTCAGCATTGACACCCGCACTATAAAGCCGGGCCAGCTTTATATTGGGATTAAGGGCAAAAACTTTGACGGCAATGAGTTTGTCCGTGAGGCAGAGCAAGCCGGAGCTACCGCAGCCATTATTAATAACGGCTTTGCAGCAGCCATACCCTACATCAGGGTCGAGGATACTCATTTGGCTTTGGCTGAACTGGCCGGTAGCTGGCGCAAAAAAATGCCGGTTTCAATTGTCGGCATTACCGGCAGCAACGGCAAGACGACCGTTAAGGAAATGGTTGCGGCAATACTGGGCATTAATGACACCGTATTGTTTACCCAGGGTAATTTGAATAATGATATTGGCGTTCCTTTAACATTACTGCGCCTCAATGAGCAACACCCTTATGCCGTGATTGAAATGGGGGCTAACCATCCTGGAGAAATTCAATACACAAGCAGCTATGCACAGGCTGATGTGGTAGTCATTACCAATGCAGGGGCTGCGCATATAGAAGGATTTGGCAGTATTGACGGCGTTGCCCGGGCAAAGGGGGAAATTATACAGACGCTAAAAGCACAGGGGATTGCCATTCTTCCCCGGGACGATGACTTTTTCGATTATTGGAAATCAGTAGCCGGAAGCAGAAAGCTTATGTCTTTTGGCTTGAATGATGGCGCTGATGTCACTGCCCGCTCCATTAAAACCGAAATTTGTAATAAACAGTTTGTTACCACCTTTGAATTAGTCACTGCGCAAGGCTTTCTGTCAGTGAACTTAAACCTGGCGGGCCGGCATAATGTGATGAATGCCTTGGCGGCAACGGCGGCGTGCCTGGCGCTGGGCATTGAATTGGAGCAGATTAAACAGGGACTGGAAACGGTAGTCCCGGTAACCGGGAGGCTGCAGCCGCTGCTAAGCCGCTTCGGAAATATTGTTATTGACGATACCTATAACGCTAATTCTGCCTCACTGAAAGCAGGTCTTGATGTTTTGGCTGACTGCGAAGGTGAGCCCTGGCTTGTTTTAGGGGCATTTGGCGAGTTGGGGCCGGAAAGCTTGAAAATACACGAAGAGATAGGCGAGCTTATTAAATCGCGGGGTATTGTTCGCCTGCTGGCTATAGGTCCAGATGCCAGGAATACCGTAAAGTGCTTTGGCCAGGGAGGAACTTTTTTTGAGACACAGCAGAATTTAATTGAGGTGCTTAATCAGGAACTTACCGGCAAAGAGACGATTTTGATCAAAGGGTCACGAGTACAGCGCATGGAAAATATAGCTGAAGCGCTGGTTGAGAACTACAGGATTTAGACGATGTTACTTTATCTGGCAGATTATTTAATGACCTTTGACGGAGGCTTCAGGGTTTTCCATTACTTGACTTTTCGAGCCATCCTCGGGGCATTAACCTCGCTGATTATCTCTTTTATTATCGGGCCGGTAATGATCAGAAGGTTAACCAGCAACAAGATCGGGCAAAGCGTACGTCAATTAGGACCGCAAACACACTATGGAAAAGCGGGAACTCCTACGATGGGCGGGGCCCTGATTCTGATTGCGATTGCGATCAGCACGTTGCTATGGGCGGATTTGGGAAATCGCTATATCTGGGTCATTTTAGTCGTAACGCTAAGCTACGGCATTATTGGCTTTATTGATGATTACAGAAAGGTCATTCGGCACAATAGTGACGGTTTATCCGCTAAAGCCAAATATTTCTGGCAATCGGCAATAAGCTTGATAGTGGCTATTTTTCTTTATAACACGGCAGTACTGCCCATAGAGACACAGTTTATCGTGCCTTTCTTTAAAGACTTTATTCTGGATATGGGCTGGATGTATATCGTTCTGACCTATTTTGTCATTGTCGGCAGCAGCAACGCCGTTAACCTGACCGATGGGCTGGATGGTCTGGCCATTATGCCAACCGTGATGGTGGCATCGGGCTTGGGGATTTTTGCCTATCTGTCGGGACATGTCGCTTTTTCAGAATATCTGGCTATTCCCTACTTGCCCAATGCCGGGGAATTAATTGTATTTTGCGCGGCTTTGGTAGGCGCCGGCTTAGGTTTTTTATGGTTTAACGCCTATCCGGCGATGGTCTTCATGGGCGATGTCGGAGCGCTGGCCTTAGGCGGCGCTTTAGGGGTTTTGGCGGTGCTGGTCAGGCAGGAGATTGTCCTGATGATTATGGGAGGAGTTTTTGTCATGGAAACAATCTCAGTGATTATTCAGGTCGCCTCTTTCAAAATGACGGGAAAACGTGTTTTTCGCATGGCGCCCATTCATCATCATTTTGAACTAAAAGGCTGGCCTGAGCCTCGCGTAATCGTGAGATTCTGGATCATTACCGTCATTCTGGTACTGATTGGGTTGGCGACCTTAAAACTTCGATGAGAAAAATACAGGGTAAAAAAATGAGTTTTTGCAAGTTCCGGTCTGGCATATTGTTGTGAAATAAAATGGATAATGCAGCAATTACAGCATTGTTAAAAAAGACTTTTGCTCTGGTTCCGAAAAGTTCCAAGGTGTTGGTTGTGGGTCTTGGAAAAACAGGTCTTTCGGCTGCCCGTTATTTGCAAAAACTCGGGTTTGATTTCGCCATTACCGACAGTCGCGATAAACCGCCGCTAATCGATGAATTTTTTCAGCAAATGCCTGATGTACCGGTTTTTACCGGCGGTTTCGATGAAGCTGCTTTCAGGGTAGCTACGCATCTGATTGTCAGCCCTGGCGTTTCACTTGATGAAAAATCGATAATCAAAGCCAGTGCTAACGGTTCCCGGATTATCAGTGATATTGATTTGTTTGCCTGTTCGGTTGATGTGCCCGTCATTGCCATAACCGGCTCAAACGGCAAGAGCACAGTAACGACAATGCTCGGTGAAATGGCAAAAGCGGCAGGCAGGCAAGCGGGCGTTGGCGGCAATCTCGGTACGCCGGCTCTGGATTTGCTGGAACTGGATGCAAACTCTTCTGAACGCAAGGAACTGTATATACTGGAGCTTTCAAGCTTTCAAATGGAAAGAACCTCGGCATTGAATGCAACTGCTGCAACCGTGCTCAATATTAGCCCCGATCATCTGGACCGGCATGCGAATATGGCAGAGTATGCAGAAGAAAAAAAAGGAATTTTTAAGGGTAATGGGGTTATGGTAATTAATATCGATGATCCTGTTGTCCAGGCGATGCAGAAAGCAGATAGGAATACTCTGACATTCTCGATTAAAACAAACGCTGATTTTCACCTGGCTCATAAAGCTAATGTTGAATATCTGATGCACCAGGAAAATTATCTAATGCCGGTGGCGGAATTACCGCTTGAAGGCAAACACAACGCGGCAAATGCTCTGGCTGCATTGGCTTTAGGCGCGGCTGTGGAATTGGATGAGCAGGCCATGTGTAATGCCTTGCGAAAATTTAAAGGCCTGGAGCACAGGATGCAGCATGTTGCCGAAATACGCGGAGTCATCTGGGTTAATGATTCAAAGGCAACCAATATCGGCGCCTGTGTTGCAGCTTTACAGGGCTATGAGCGTAAAGTGGTGCTTATTGCGGGCGGCGATGCGAAGGGCGCGGATATGAATGACCTGATACCGGCGATAAAAGAAAAAGCAAAAAGCGTTGTGGTTATGGGAAAAGATGCCGGCTTGATAAAACAGGCATTGAATGGTTGTGTACCGGTTTTTTTTGCTGAAAATATAACTCAAGCGGTACAGATTGCCGCCGCTCTTGCTGATCCCGGCGAGAGTGTGCTGCTTTCTCCCGCCTGTGCCAGCCTCGATCAATTCAGGAATTACCAGGATCGCGGCAATAAATTTATCCAGGCCGTATTGGGGCTGGCCTTATGAACTTCCGGCTCAAATTGTCCCCAATAAGTGAGTTTCATTTTGATCGGCTGTTGCTTACAGTCTGTATCAGTTTGTTGCTCATCGGCTATGTCATGGTCGCGTCATCGTCCATGCATTTAGGCGTTACTATGGCGGGAAACAGCTTGTATTATCCCCTCAAACAGTTAATGCATATCAGCCTTGGACTGATTTTGGCGGCAGCTCTTACAACGGTGCCAATGCGCATCTGGGAAAAGGCAGGGCCCTGGTTATTTATAGTGGGATTATTACTGCTGATCGGGGTGCTGGTGCGCGGCTTGGGAATAAAGGTTAACGGCAGCGTCCGCTGGCTGTCGATAGGCGGATTAAGAATACAAGTATCCGAAGTGGTCAAGTTTTTTGCGGTAATTTATATGGCTGGTTATGTAAACCGGCATTACCAGTCTATAAGCGAATCCGCTTTCGGATTGCTCAAACCCTTATTATTGTTTTCGCTGGCCTGCGTGTTGCTATTGCTGGAGCCAGATTTCGGATCAGCAATCGTGATTTTAATGATAGCCATGGGCATTATGTTTTTAGGAGGAGCAAGGTTATCGCAATTTATAATTTTATTGCTGTCAGTGGCCATGCTGGCCACATTGCTGGTGTATTTTTCACCTTACCGGCTAGTAAGAGTAATGAGCTTTATGAACCCTTGGGCCGATCCTTTAAATACCGGTTTTCAACTCGTACAGGCGCTTATTTCCTTTGGGCGAGGAGAATGGCTGGGAGTAGGTCTGGGCAGCGGCATACAGAAATTGTTTTATTTGCCTGAGGCGCATACCGATTTTCTGTTTTCAGTCATAGCCGAGGAGCTGGGGTTAGTGGGCGTGATTACTGTCATTGGCTTATTTTCACTCCTGGTATGGCGCGCTTTTGAAATAGCAGCGGCGGCGGAAAAGGCCGGCCAAAGATTTTCCGCTTTTATTGCTTATGGCCTTGGCATCTGGTTCGGTTTTCAATCCTTTGTCAATATGGGCGTCAATATGGGCATTTTGCCTACCAAGGGATTGACTTTACCGCTGATGAGCTACGGCGGAGGCAGCATGATAATTATGTGCTGCGCCGTGGCCTTGTTATTACGGGTGCATAATGAAGTCGCCGAGATAAATGCCAATACGCCAAAAGGAAAATCGGAATGGACAAGCGCATAGTCATCATGGCCGGCGGCACCGGCGGACATGTATTTCCAGCCCTGGCTGTTGCTCAATCACTTACGGAAAAAGGGTGGCAGGTCAGCTGGCTAGGCACACACAACGGTCTGGAAAGCCGGGTAATCCCGGAACAAGGTATTGAAATTGACTGGTTATCCGTGGCCGGCATGCGCGGCAAAGGCCTGGCAGCGAAACTAACGGCCGTATTTATGCTGTTAAAGTCCTGCTTGCAGGCCGCAAGCATATTGCGCCGGCGCAAACCCGACGTGGTGCTGGGAATGGGCGGATTTGTTGCAGGCCCTGGCGGATTGATGGCAAAGCTATTAGGCATACCCCTGATAATTCATGAACAAAACCGCATCCCCGGCACAACTAACCGGCTGTTGGCGCGAATAGCCAACCGGATACTGGAGGCGTTTCCAGGCAGTTTTAAAAAGTCAGTAAATGCCAAATGCACAGGCAATCCTTTAAGAAAGCAGTTTTTAAACCTGTCAAGCGGCGCAGGCAGGGAGACTGGCCAGGATATCAGCATCCTGATCGTTGGCGGCAGTCAGGGCGCCAAGGTTTTAAATGAAATAGTTCCGGAAGCAGTGGCGCAATTAAAAAACGTGCAAATCAGGCATCAAACCGGTATGGCAATGTATGAGCAGGTGAAGAGTCGCTATAAAGCCTTGGGCATTAAGGCGGAAGTTAACGCCTTTATTGAGGATATGGTAGCGGCTTATCAATGGGCGGATATGGTAATTTGCAGAGCTGGGGCGATGACGGTCAGCGAAATTGCCGCAATAGGCGTCCCGGCAATTTTTATACCGTTTCCGCATGCTATTGATAACCATCAAGTCGCTAACGCGCGGTATTTAACCGATGCCGGCGCCGGGGTCTGTTTGCTGCAAAAAGAGATGAATCCAAAAATTCTGGCAGAAGAAATAACCCGCGTCTTTAAACAACTGGAGGTGATGGGTAAAGCGGCAAAACAATGCGCCCGCCTGGATGCAACCGAAGTTGTGGCCGGTTACTGCATAGACGAGGCGGGCGCATGAACTTTCCAAATAGCCAGATGCCGACCGAAGTATTAGGAAGTATCGACAGGATACATTTCGTCGGCATAGGCGGAACCGGCATGAGCGGCATCGCCGAGGTTTTAACAAATCTGGGCTATCAGGTTTCCGGTTCCGATCTAAAAGAAAGTCCGGTGACGCAAAGACTGTCTAAACTGGGCGTGAGTATCACCATCGGGCATAGACGGGAAAATATCACTAATGTCGATGTCGTAGTTGCTTCCAGTGCAATTGATCGCAGCAATGAAGAAATCGATGAAGCGCATCGTAACAGAATCCCGGTCATCCCCCGGGCGGAAATGCTGGCGGAATTGATGCGCTTCAGATTTGGCATAGCAGTCGCGGGAACTCATGGCAAAACGACAACGACCAGTTTGACGGCCTGCATGCTGGCTGAAGGCGGACTTGATCCAACCTTTGTTATCGGCGGCCGGTTAAATAGCGCGGGCAGTAATGCCAAATTAGGTCTGGGCCATTATCTGGTTGCCGAAGCCGATGAAAGTGATGCGTCGTTTTTATATTTGCAGCCGATGATGGCAGTGGTCACCAATATCGACCAGGATCACATGGCAACTTATCAAGGCAGCTTTCAGCGCTTGAAAGATACCTTTATAGAGTTTTTACATCATTTGCCTTTTTATGGTCTGGCTGTGCTATGTCTGGATGATGAAGGCGTGCAGGAAATCCTGCCGGAAATATCCAAGCCGGTCATTACCTATGGCATTCATGAAGAGGCGGACATACGCGCCGAGGACATCAGGCAGGAAGGCATGCATACCTCTTTTAAAGTAATTCGAAGAGGGGATTATCCTGATTTGCAGGTTACTTTGAATATGCCAGGCTGGCATAACATGCTTAATGCGCTTGCGGCTATCGCTATCGCGACGAAGTTGAATGTGGATGATAAAGCCATCATAAAAAGCCTGGGCATATTTAAAGGCGTAGGCCGACGCTTTCAACATACTATGATTAGTCTTCCCACCCTGGGCTCACTGCCTCTGGTTGATGACTATGGGCACCACCCCAGGGAAATTGCCGCCACCCTTGAAGCTTTAAGTCAAGCCTGGCCGGACAGACGCGCCGTGGTTGTTTTTCAGCCGCATCGTTACACCCGTACCCGGGATTTGTTTGAAGATTTTGTACGCATTCTTTCTAGCGTTGATGTACTGGTTCTGATGGACGTTTATTCAGCCGGGGAAGCGGTGATTCCAGGCTCGGATGGTCGGGCGTTAAGCCGGGCAATCCGTATGCGTGGACAGATTGATCCGGTATTTGTCGAAAACCGGGAAGAGTTACCCGACATATTGGCCGGGATAGTAAGAGCTGATGATGTGATTTTAACGATGGGCGCAGGAAATGTCGGGCAGATCGCGGCGCAGCTGCCGGAATTATTGACTGAAGCGCTGGAGTATCGGGCTACGCTACCGCTGACCCGGACAACATGAAAGGTCGTTTATTAAAAAATGCAACACTGGCTAAATATACCAGCTGGCGGGTGGGCGGCCCGGCTGACCAATTGTATATGCCCTTTGACCGCCTGGATCTGTGTGAATTTTTCAAGACCTTGCCGGAGTCAGAACCGGTGCTCTGGATGGGGTTGGGCAGTAATTTATTAATCAGGGATGGCGGTATACGCGGCACTGTAATCAATACCAGGAGTCGATTAAAGGAAATGAGACTTGCCGGGAATGCATCGGTTTATGTAGAGGCAGGAGTTCCGTGCGCCCATGTCGCCCGGTTTTGCGGAGAGCACGGATTAACCGGTGCGGAATTTTTGGCAGGGATACCGGGGACTATGGGCGGAGCATTAAAAATGAATGCCGGCGCTTTTGGCGGACAAACCTGGAATATTGTCAATCAGGTAGAGATGATAAATGCATCGGGCAAGGTAACTGTTCGAAATCCGCAGGATTTTAAAATAAGTTACCGTTCGGTAAAAGGTATGGTGAAAGAATGGTTTTTGGCTGCGCACTTAACGCTTCAGAGTGGAGATGTGGCGGCAAGCCAGCAAAAAATCAGGGAGTTACTGGAACAACGGGCAAGAACACAGCCGACAAATCAGCCCAGTTGCGGATCGGTATTTAAAAATCCTGAAGGCGATTATGCGGCAAGATTAATAGAACAGACCGGTTTGAAAGGTTTTACTATTGGCGGAGCTCAAGTATCTGAAAAACATGCAAATTTTATTGTGAATGTCGGCAAGGCTACGGCGGCGGATATTGAAGCCTTAATAAATTATGTTCAGATGAAGGTTAAAGAGCACAAAGGTGTGGAGTTGCAGGCTGAGGTTTGTATAGTAGGTGAAACATGTGAGGTCATCAGTGCTTAAAAAACCGGAAGAATTTGGGCGAGTTGCTGTGTTGATGGGCGGTGGCTCTGCTGAACGGGAAATTTCTTTAAAAAGCGGCATGGCGGTCTATAACGCCTTAAAAAACAAAGGCGTGGATGCTGTTGCCATTGATGTTACCGGCAGTCCAATTGAAGCCCTAAACGGCTTAAAAATCGACCGGGTATTTAATATCATTCACGGACGCGGTGGTGAAGACGGCGTACTTCAGGGAGTTCTCGAAGTCCTGGGGCTTCCTTATACCGGCAGCGGTGTGATGGCCTCTGCGCTGACTATGGATAAGCTTCGCACCAAACTGTGCTGGCTGGGCTATGGATTGGCTACGCCTGAATGGTATTTATTGAAAGATGAAAATGATCTCGATGCCTGTATGGAAAAGCTGGGTTTTCCGGTGATTGTCAAACCGGCCCAGGAAGGCTCCAGCATAGGCATGAGCAAGGCGACTAATCGCGAGGAATTGCTGAAGGCTCTGGAGGTGGCGGCAGACTATCACTGTGATGTGTATGCCGAAGCCTGGGTATCGGGCAAGGAGTATACCGTGGCGCTATTGAATGGCGAAGCGTTGCCGGTCATAGGTCTGGAAACGCCTCACGTGTTTTATGACTACGAAGCAAAATATCATGCTACGACTACTCTATATCATTGTCCGTGCGACTTGAGCCAGAACCGCGAACTGCAATTAAGGGAACTGGCTGTAAAAGCCGGCGAGGTCGTGGGCGTTAAAGGCTGGGCAAGAGTGGATGTATTTATCGATAACCTGGGGCAGTATCAGCTGATTGAAGTTAATACCGTACCTGGGATGACCGATCACAGCCTCGTACCGATGGCGGCTAAACAGGCTGGCATTGATTTTGAAGAATTGGTCTGGCGTATATTGGAAACAAGTCTCGGATAATGAGTAATGCGGGCAGCAAAAATTTTGGTGGTGGTCTTGCTGGCGATCGGACTGGTTTGGCTTTATGGCAGTGACCTCAAGAATTATGGTTCCAGGGCCATCCCTATTAAATATGTCAGGACTGAGGGCGTATTTCAATATCTCGGCAAGGATGAAGTAAAAACTGCCTTACAGCCTTTGGTGAAGACAGGATTTTTTTCTGCAGATATGGAGGCAATACAGTTAGCGGTTCTGCAATTGCCGTGGGTTGACACCGTTACGGTCAAGCGCATCTGGCCTGATGCGATTGTTATCAAGGTGCGGGAAAAAAAGCCTTATGTACGTTGGGGGGAACACAGTTTGTTAAATGAGCGCGGCGAGATTTTTAGCCCAAGGAATGTCAGCCAGTTCCAGGCTTTGCCTTTACTTACAGGACCCGCACTGCAAGCAAAGAAAGTGCTCGAAATAATGAAGGGAGTAAAAACAGCATTAGCAGATCAAGCCCTGGAGCTTGCGGATTTTAGCATCAACGATCGATGGGCATGGCGAATCCGGTTGGCAACCGGCATGGAGATATTGTTGGGAAGAAATGATCAGTTAAAGAAATTGCAGCGTTTTTTGAAAACGCTGCCGGTATTGGGACAAGAGCGGGTTGATACGATGGCGATAGTGGATTTGAGATATCCCAACGGCTATGCGGTTTCATGGAGACCGGGATCGGAAGAAATTGACTGGAAAAATATTGCAAAACCGGAAAATAAAATCGATGCACACTTAAAAAAGGCGGCCGAAAGTAGGCAAAATGGCAAGAAAAACAGAACGTAATTTAATTGTCGGACTGGACATTGGCACTTCAAAAGTCGCAGCTATCGTAGGCGAGATCACCCATGACGGCAATATTGAAGTAATAGGCATTGGCTCATCAGCGTCGCGCGGCCTGAAAAAAGGGGTGGTTGTTAATCTTGAATCCACTGTGCAATCCATACAAAGAGCTATTGAAGAGGCTGAATTAATGGCAGGGTGCCAGATTAAGTCGGTTTTTGCAGGCATTGCCGGCAGTCATATCAGAAGCCTTAACTCTCACGGCATTGTAGCCATCAAGGACAAGGAAGTGACGCAATATGATATCGACAGGGTTATTGATTCCGCTCGTGCAGTCGCTATTCCGGCCGATCAGAAAATCTTGCATATTCTGCCGCAGGAGTTTGTTATCGATCTTCAGGACGGCATTAAAGAACCGATCGGCATGTCGGGAATTCGTCTGGAAGCAAAGGTGCATATGGTGACCGGCAGCGTCAGCGCCTCGCAGAACATTATCAAGTGCATCCGGCGCTGTGGGTTGGAGGTTGAAGATATTGTCCTGGAGCAACTGGCGTCCTGTAATTCCGTGCTCACGGAAGATGAAAAAGAACTGGGTGTGTGCCTGATCGATATCGGGGGAGGCACCACGGATATCGCCATTTTTGTTGAAGGGGCGATAAAGCATACCGCCGTAATTCCGATAGCCGGCGATCAGGTTACTAATGATATCGCTGTGGCCTTGCGGACGCCTACGGTAAATGCAGAAGACATTAAACGCAAATATGCCTGTGCGTTAACGCAATTGGCAAGTGTTGACGGGGTTATCGAAGTGCCGAGCATTGGCGATAGAGCGCCGCGCAAGATTTCCACGCAAAACCTGGCGGAGATTATAGAGCCGCGTTATGAGGAATTGATCCTGCTGGTTCAGTCGGAGCTCAGGCGCAGCGGTTATGAAGAACTAATTGCTGCCGGAATAGTTTTGACCGGCGGTAGTGCAAAAGTGATGGGATTAATCGAACTGGCGGAAGAAATTTTCCATATGCCGGTTCGAATGGGTACTCCGCAAAACGTTACAGGATTAACTGAAGTAGTAAAAAATCCAATTCATTCTACCGGGGTCGGATTGTTAATCTATGGAAAAGAGCATCAGGGCCTGGGCAGAAGTAATGATTCTGAAGGTTATGGATGGCTCTTTAAAATGAAAAATTGGTTTCAGGGTAATTTTTAACAGTGTTGGCATATACAAGGTGCAGCGAAAATGAAATACGAATTAATTGATATGTGTAGCGAGACAGCAGTCATCAAGGTTATTGGGGTCGGCGGCGGCGGCGGAAATGCCGTCAATCATATGGTGGGCTGCCATATTGAAGGAGTTGAATTTATCTGTGCGAATACTGATGCGCAGGCATTGAGAAAATTGAATATCGGCACGATAATCCAGTTAGGCGTCGAATTGACAAAAGGCCTAGGCGCAGGCACTAATCCGGAAGTTGGAAAACAGGCGGCGGAAGAAAACCGGGAACGCATCAAGGAAGTTATACAGGGAGCGGATATGATTTTTCTGACGGCAGGCATGGGCGGCGGAACCGGCACCGGAGCGATTCCCGTTATTGCTGAAATTGCCAGAGAAATGGGCATGCTGACGGTAGCCGTTGTCACCAAGCCATTTTTATTTGAAGGCAAAAGAAAACAGGCTATTGCGGAACAAGGCATAGCCGAACTTGAAAAATATGTCGATTCGCTGATTACCATACCCAATCAAAAATTGTTGCCGGTATTGGGTAACAGCGTATCCTTGATGAATGCGTTTAAAGCGGCTAATGACGTATTGCTGGACGCGGTGCAGGGCATTACCGATCTTATCGTTCATCCGGGCATGATAAATGTGGACTTTGCCGATGTCAGAACGGTCATGTCAGGAATGGGCGCGGCTATTATGGGAACAGGTTCGGCAAGCGGCGAACATCGTGCCCGGGAAGCGGCTGAACAGGCCATTGCCTGCCCCTTGCTCGAAGATATAAATTTGCAGGGCGCGCGTGGCATCCTGGTTAATATTTCTGCAGCCGATATGGGCATTGCCGAATTTAATGAAGTAGGTACTATTGTGCACGAATTTGCCTCGGAAGACGCTATTATCAAGATTGGTACGGCTATTGATCCGGCCCTGGGCGATGAAATTAAAGTGACCGTAGTGGCGACAGGAATGGGTGCCCCGGCTGCCGTGCCTAAAGCAGCCGTTAAGGTTATGCCGGTAATGCCAGTCGGCCATCCCAATTATGAGGGATTGGATAAACCTACGGTAATACGAAATAAAGGCGAAAACAAAGAAACACGTTTTGGCGCGCAGCCTAAAAAAGATGCAGATTTGAATTATCTGGATATCCCAGCTTTTTTAAGACGTCAGGCCGATTAGCCTGATCCCGGAAAGGTCAAGCTCTGCATTTGGCCATGGCTGTGATAAAATTTCTGTCTTGACATTCACTCTGCGTATTTTTTCATGATTAAACAGCGAACTTTAAAAAACACAATCAGGGCCACTGGCGTAGGGCTGCATACAGGCGCTAAAGTGTATCTTACTTTACGCCCAGCCGAGCCGAATACCGGCATCAGGTTCCGCCGGGTTGATCTTGACAACCCCATTACCATTCAGGCCACGCCGGGAAATGTCGGCGAAACGATGTTATCGACTACCCTGGTTGCAGGCGACGTTAAGATATCAACCATAGAGCATTTGCTTTCCGCTTTTGCCGGTCTGGGCATAGATAATGCCGTGATTGATGTCAGTGCGGCGGAAGTCCCGATTATGGATGGCAGCGCCGGGCCTTTTGTATTTTTGCTGCAGTCGGCCGGCGTTGAGGAGCAGGATAGCCCAAAGCAATATATTCGAATTAAACGCAGTATACGAGTTGAAGACGGGGATAAATGGGCGGCTTTTGATCCTTTTGACGGTTTTAAGGTTACCTTTACCATTGATTTTGAACATCCGGCATTTGAGGAGAAAGTCAAAACCGCGACGATGGATTTTTCATCAACTACTTTTGTAAAGGAAGTCAGCCGAGCCAGAACTTTTGGCTTCATGAAAGATATTGATATGTTACGGCGAAATAACCTTGCTCTTGGCGGCAGCCTCGATAATGCCATTGTGGTTGATGAAGCGAAAGTTCTTAATGAAGATGGACTGCGTTATGCGGATGAATTTGTTAAACACAAGATTCTTGATGCCATTGGCGACTTGTATCTTTTGGGGCATAGTCTGATTGGCGAGTTTACCGGTTTTAAATCAGGTCATGGCTTGAACAATAAATTACTTCGCACTTTACTCGCTGATAAAGATGCGTGGGAAATGGTAACTTTTGATGAAGAAGAAGATGCTCCGATTTCTTTCATGCGCACTGCACAATCTCCGCGTCCGGCGGCCTAGTCTGACAGTCGCTGCAGCGTTGCGCTAAGCTTCAGTAACGCCAGCTTCAATTGATGATCCGGAACTGCCAGACTATGGTTCCGGATAATTTCAATACTTTCGGCGGAAGGCATAATTGCCTTCTCTCCAGACTGTCTATTAATGCCTGTCTGCTCCCTGATAATTCTAATCTGCATCACCTCGACTGACTGTTTTAGCGGCGGTGGAAGAGCAGCAAGAATTGTCTTGTTATAAAAACGCAGCTGCGATGCCCAGGTTGCAGAATCCGTATATATCAATAATTTTTTATCATTGATGACGCAGTGCCGGGCATATTTGGCTAAGACTTCGGGCAATACAGTCCGGATACATTGCAAAAGCCGTTTTTGATGCCTGACTTGACTGTAAAAATTAATAATTGTCCGGTTTGGAAATGCCAGGGCTGCCTTGAACGGGATTGCTTTTTTTGCCATAAATAACTGATTATAAAACGTTTTTAGGATAGGTCTGATAGCGGCTCTTTCTATTTAAACGAATAATGAAAATGCCTGGACGGTTAAAATTTTATCGAACTTCCTGGAGGGAAGGTTAAAATATTTTCCCAAAAGTCGATCCAGTTCCCTGTTAATCTGCAGTCTTCACTGAGAAGCTGTTTGGAAATTCATCTTTTCGCCCATAAGGTATCAATTTTGATTATGAAATAAATAGTATGAGCACAAAAAACGGAAAAAACGTTACCCGAGTAATTTGAGTGAGGGGGCATGGCGG
>NZ_CADCXN010000045.1 GCF_902806695.1 Candidatus Methylobacter favarea
TCAATTTCTGTAAAAACTTGGCTTGCAATTGGGGAGGAGTCCCTATATGACTCGACGCGATTTCGTAAAGCCTGCATTTTCACTACGCAAAAAACGCTCCGTGAAAACACATGCCCTATCGCTTCTGCTCGAGGCCTGTCTTGAAGTTTTCAACTGATTTTAGACTGATTTCGATAATACATTCGCAGCTTCCTGAGCATGGGAACCTTAATCAGAATCTTATTTCATGGCCTCGCATGTAAAGTCATGACTTGGTTGTAGGCCAACCGTGCCGCCTTGCGTACGTCAGGATCAGGATCCTGAGCGGCTTGCGCGAGTGCGGCTTGCGCTGAAGGATCGGCGATTTCTCCCAATGCCAGCGCCGATTCCTTGCGCACATTGCTGACAGCGTGCCTGAGCAGCTCGATGAGGGCAGGCACGGCGTTGTTATTTTTAATGCGACCGAGGCTGCGCGCCGCCCTTAGATTGACCTGCCAGTAGCTGTCTTCCAGGGCTGCAATCAGCGGTCCGACCAGCTCAGAAGAAGCGATTTTTGCCGCCACAGTCGCGGCTTCCTCGCGTACTTGCCAATCGGGGTCAGCCAGCGCGGAGGCAATGGCTGTAAAGACGGCAGGGGCGGTGGCGAAACCCAGCGCACCGATTGCGGCCCGACGCACGCCCGGATCAGGGTCGTTTTTTGCCAGCAGGATAAGCTCAGGCTGTGCGGCAGAAGCCTTGAGCCAACCCAGTACGGCTACGGCTTCCCGGCGAACGCCGGGATCAGGGTCGTATAATGCCTGGATGGCGGGCGCTCCGGCTGTCGGCAGGCGCAATTCCCGCAGCCCGCGAAAAATGGCGGTGCGCACGCCGGCATCCGGATGGGATGAGCGATTAAGCAAAAGGTAACCGATGGCCTGGTTTTTGACCGCGCTCAGCGACAGAGCGGCCGCTTCGCGCACGCTGGGATCGCTATCCTCCAGCGCCTTCAGCAAGCCTTCGACGACTTCGGGGCTGTCCCGGGATTCAAGCGACTGGGCGGCTTCGAGTCGGACTTCGCCGGCAGCGTCGGTTAATGCCTGTATCAGGAGGGCTTCTGCGATGTCAGGGTCGGCTTCATCGACTAAATCAATCAGGGCAATCCGCCTGACAGCGGCATCGCTATTGATCAAACGAGCCGCAAGGCCCGGGTCGAGTTCGGCAGGAAAGTTGATAGTTATCGTATTCATCGCAGCAGATAGGGAATGTCCACATGAATCGCCTGCGTCGGGCAATCTTTTTCGCAGGGCAGGCAAAACCAGCATTCGTCATATTTCATGACCGCCTTGCCGGTGCTGAGGTCGATTGCGAGAACGTCGAGCGGGCAGGCGTTAATGCACACGGTGCAGCCTTTATCGGCGATGCATTTGTCCAGGTTGACTTTAACCGGAAAATCGATGGGGTTGTAAGACATAGTCACTCCTTAAGTAGACGCGGCTTCTGATTTAATACGCAAATGCTGATAACTGTATTGTTCGGTCGCTTCGGGCGGGGCCAGGTAAGGTTCCAGCGGACGTTTGAACACCGTCATATCACCCGTCGGCGATTTTTTGACTTGCACATGCACTTGCCATTCGCCGCCGCCCGCTTCCGGGAAATCCTGGCGATAGTGATAAAGTCCCCAGCGGCTCTCGGTACGGAATAAAGAGGCGCTGGCGGCCATTTCGGCGCAATCCAGAATAAAACTGACCTCGGCAGCCCGCATCAATTCATGCGGGTTGGATGCCGTCATCTGTTCCAGATCGGCGCGGATTTCTGCAAAGCGGGCGAGGCCCAATTCCATGCGCCGCGCCACTTTAGGCGGCTGTAGGTAATCGTTGACCAGACGCCGCAATTTGTATTCGACTTGCGCCGGAGCCCGACCATGCTGGCGCGTGAGCGGGGCAAAGATACGCTCGCGCTCGGCTTCCACCTGAACCTCATTGACTTCCCCCAGTTCGGCGGTAGCGCAGTATTCCGCTGCCGATTCGCCAGCCAGTCGGCCGTAGACGAACGCGCCCAGCATGTAGTTGTGCGGCACGCAGGCCAAGTCGCCGGCGGCATAAAGCCCAGCCACCGTGGTTTCGGCGCGCTCGTTCACCCACACGCCGGAAGCGCTGTGGCCGCTGCACAGTCCGATTTCGGAAATGTGCATCTCCACCATATCCTGCCGGTAATCGGTGCCACGCCCTTCATGGAATCGGCCTCGGCTGGGGCGTTCATTGCTGTGCAGGATGGTCTCGATGTTGGCGATGGTTTCTTCGGCCAGGTGGTTGACCTTGAGGAACACCGGACCCTTGCCGCCGGCCAGTTCCTGGTAGAACTCCTGCATCATCTGCCCGCTCCAGTAATCGGATTCGATGAAGCGCTCGCCTTGGGCATTGACGGTGTAGCCGCCCATGGGGCCGGTGACATACGCGCAGGCCGGGCCGTTGTAATCCTTGATCAACGGGTTGATCTGGAAGCACTCGATGCCCGAAAGCTCCGCTCCGGCATGGTAAGCCATGCTGTAACCGTCGCCGGCATTGGTGGGATTTTCGTAAGTGCCGAACATATAACCTGATGCGGGCAGACCCAGTCGGCCAGCCGCACCGGTGCACAGAATCACCGCCTTGGCCCGGATCACCATGTAAGCGCCGCTGCGACAATCGAACGCCAGCGCCCTCGCTACCCGGCCGTCCGCGTTGGTAAGCACCCGGGTTGCGACCAGACGGTTGGTGATATTTATCCGCGTTTGCTTCAGTTTCCGGTATAAAACTTTCTTGATGTCGTGTCCTTCCGGCATCGGCAGCACATATGTGCCCATGTGATGTACTTTTTTCACCGCATAATCGCCGTTTTCGTCTTTCTCGAACTTGACGCCCCAGCTATCGAGCTCTTCGATCATCGAAAAGCTGTTTTCGGCATAGGCGAACAGCGTTTTTTGGTTGACGATGCCGTCATTGGCGACGGTGATTTCCCTGACATATTGCTCAGGCGTCGCATAGCCCGGAATCACGGCGTTATTGAGTCCGTCCATGCCCATGGAAATGGCTCCGCTACGCTTGACGTTGGCTTTCTCCAGCAGCAGGACTTTCAGTTCCGGATTTTTTTGTTTGGCTTTGATCGCGGCCATCGGCCCTGCGGTGCCGCCGCCGATCACCAGCACATCTGTTTTTATTTCAACTGTATTCACAACATATTCCTCAATTTCTAAACATCAAGTTTTAATAGACGGACCGCATTGTCGAACAATACGGCATCTAATACCTGTTCGGTTAATCCCAGCGCCAAAAAATCCTCGACAGTCCGGCCCATGGCGCGGAAAGGATAAGACGTACCAAACAGCAATTGATCGCGCATAAAACCGTTGGTCGCCTCGACATACAAGCTTCCGCCCGGCAAAAAAATGTACATATCCGGAACCACATAAACGTTCTGAGAACGGAACGCCACACCAATCATTTCGCCTACGTAAGGATAAAAACCGTGGTAACAAACGATAGATAAATTGGGACTCACCACCAGCGCCGTCCATGCCGGTTGCGAATAGATGTAAACGTTTTTGATCGGATTACCATTAGCCTTGGCAAGCAAGGCCGACAAGCCGGCCGTTGAGCCAAAATCGGTCGAGTTGCTGTTGAGATATTCCAGTGCTTTATTGCTGCCCTGGCTTTGCAGCCAGCGAACGGCTATACCGTCTTTTTTAAAATCCTGTTCCAGCCAGCCAAAATGTTTCAACACCAGGCTAGACGGTGAGTGGTAAGCCCAATCAACACGCAGTTCCTTGATCGGTTCATCTGCAAAACTACTGAATGACATAAACATCAGGGCAACCGTTGCAAAAGACCGGATCAATTTCGGTTTGGTAGTCATGTTTGTTCCTCTTGTGCTGCCGAAGTTACTCGGGCAGTCTTGTTTTGTCGATCAGAATAAGTATAGGTGCGGATTTGCCGTCGGCAGGGTGTCCCGTCATCATTAAAATGACTAACTAACCGTGCCTCGATGCCTTGATTTAATCGGAGGCGGCTGCAGTTTCAGAAGCATCCGGGGCCGTTAAAATGCGTTGTAAAATTTCCGCTTCCAATTGACATAATTGGGCGTTGCCTCGTTGCCGGGGGCGAGGCTGGTCTATGTCCAGGTCCAGATCGACTTTGCCTTGATCGAGCACAATGACCCGGTCGGCCAAGGCGACTGCTTCGGCAATATCATGGGTGACCAGAATCGCGGTGAAGCCGCTTTCAAGCCAGATCCGTTCAATCAGACTCTGCATCTCTATCCGCGTTAATGCATCAAGCGCGCCCAGCGGCTCATCCAGCAGTAATAATCGGGGTTCGTGAACCAGAGAGCGCGCCAGGGCGACGCGCTGCCTTTGTCCGCCCGAAAGCACGGAAGGCCATTCCTCTGCACGTGTTTCCAGTCCGACCTGCTGCAAGGCATCCAGGGCCTTGGGAAACTGGTTTTTTTTAAGTCCCAGGCGCACATTGTTCATCACGCTGTGCCAGGGCAAAAGGCGCGCTTCCTGAAACATGAAGCAGACATCTTCATTAAGTTTGTTATGCACTTTGCCATCGTAAAATACAGTGCCTTTATTCGGCTGCTCCAGGCCCGAGATCAACCTTAATAAGGTACTTTTGCCGCAGCCGCTGCGTCCGACAATCGCGATGAAAGAACCAGGTTCAATGGAAAGATCCAGATTTTCCAGTACCTGTAGGTCACCGAAGTGTTTGCTCAGGTTTTCTAGCCTGATTGTAATGCCGGGAACGGTGCTTGGATCCGTCGTTTTAACCGCCGTTATTTTAGGTTTGCTGCGGTCTTTGAGCATTTCTACAACAGGGCCCGGTTTAGAACCGGATAAAGGATTGACGCTAATTTGTTTCACAGGTAATGACATGACTAATTCCTCCGGTATGAAAATCTGGCGGGTTCCTCAGCTATTCCTGAAGCCCGGGTGCCATTGAAGTAGTCGTAATTCCAATAAATGCGCGCCGGTATCGGCCAGTTTGCCCAACAAGGCATAAAGCAAGATAGCCAGCACCACGACATCGGTCTGCATGAATTCACGCGCATTCATCGCCATATAGCCAATGCCTGAGGTGGTCGCAATGGTTTCGGCGACGATTAAGGTCAGCCACATAAAACCCAGTGCATAGCGCAGCCCAACCAGAATCGAAGGCAGCGCGCCCGGGAAGATCACCTGGCTGAACAATTGCCAGGGGCCAAGCCCATAAACACGGCCCATTTCCAGCAATTGTGGATCGGCGGTCTTGATGCCGTGATAGGTATTGATGTAGATCGGAAAAAATACGCCCAGTGTGACGAGAAATATCTTGCCTTCCTCACCGATGCCAAACCAGATGATCACCAGTGGAATCAGCGCCAGATGCGGCACATTTCTGACCATTTGCAAGGTGGTGTCCAAAAAGCGATCAGCCGGCCGGACCAGGCCGTTGAGCAAGCCCAGAACCAAACCGATCACGCCGCCGTACAATAACCCCCAGCCTGCGCGCGCGGAACTGGTGGCAATATTGCTGGCCAGTTCGCCCGATAGCGTTAAATTGATCGCAGCGTGGACTATATCCGTTGGCGACGGCAGTATCCGTAAAGAAATCCAGCCATTGCGTGCGGCGATTTCCCAGAAGACGATCAGAAACGCCGGCAACAACCAGCCGGTGAGATTTTTTGTCAGCTTGAACCAGACAGACAAGGCAGCGATGCATAATTTTTTCATGAGGCGGCTCCCCTTGATTCGGAAGTGACATCAACATGGCCGGTATCGCCTACCGGGCTTAAATGAACCACGGCGCCTTCCCTGGATTTTGCTAGACTGACCGGCAACAACGGAAATAATAATTCAGCGACCCGGTAGGCTTCTTCCAGATGCGGGTAACCTGAAAGAATAAAATGTTCGATTCCCAGAGCGGCATATTCCTGCAAGCGGTTGACGACTGTTTGCGGATCGCCCACCAAGGCTGTGCCGGCGCCGCCGCGCACCAGGCCGACGCCAGCCCACAGGTTGGGCGAGACCTCCAACGCTTCCCGGGTGCGCGAGCCGCCCCATTGAGTCAATTCCGCCATGCGCCGCTGGCCTTCGGAATCGGAGCGTTTGAAAGCCCGTTGGGCGCGCTCGATCGTAACGTCATCAACATGTTTGATCAGTTCCTCAGCGGCAGCCCAGGCTTCCGCTTCGGTTTCCCGCACGATAACGTGCAATCGGATGCCAAAGCTGACGGTTTTTCCGTGTTCTTTTGCGCGCGCCCGCACATCGGCAATTTTTTCGGCGACTTGCGCGGGCGGTTCGCCCCAGGTTAAATAGGCATCGACCTGCTCAGCGGCAAATATATGCGCGGCTGCAGAAGAGCCGCCAAAATAGAGCGGAGGGTGCGGTTTTTGAACCGGTGGGAACAGCAACCGTCCACCGTCAATTTTGAGATGTTTTCCTTCTAAGCTAACGTCTTTTCCTTCCAGCAATTGCCGCCAGATATCAAAAAATTCCTCGGCATGGTCATAGCGTTCATTGTGCGCTTGATAGATGCCGTCTCCCGCCAGCTCGGTTGCATCACCGCCAACGACGGCATTGATCAGCAGCCGCCCTTCGGAGAAGCGGTCCAGTGACGCAGTCATGCGGGCTGCTGCAGAGGGTGAAATCAGCCCCGGACGCAAAGCCACCAGAAATTTCAGTCGGCCGGTAACGGCGACTAGGGAGGATGCCACGATCCAGGCATCTTCGCAGGTTCTACCGGTGGGTACTAGCACGCCCTCATAGCCCAGTTCGTCCGCGGCGCGGGCGATTTGGGTCAAATAGTGATGATTGACGGGCCGGGCGTTGACGCTTGAGCCCAGATACCGCCCGTCACCGTGGGTAGGTAAAAACCAGAAAATTTTCATTGTTTATTCCTCATAACTTTATGTGGGGGCTATGTCCTCGTCGCGATTCAGGCTAGGCTGATTTTAATCATGCGGCAAGATCGTAGCTCCGTGTGTTAATTTGCCTAAAAGCATGGCCAGGCTGAAATTTATAGGGATTGCCTGACCGCATCTTTAACCACGATGGATTTGAGGATTAAGCCGATGTCATGGAGGGTGTCGGCAATTTTTTGCTGAGCGGCAATCACCTCCGGTGTCAGGTATTGGGGGCCATAGCCGCTTCGTCTTATGGCACGTTCCAGAATTTTCGCATCCACTCGGGTCGTGTCCGCAAGCGCTTTTGCGGCATCTGCCGGATTAGCTTCCACCCATTTGTCGGCTTTACGAACTTCTTCGAGAATGCTTTTGACAGCTTCCGGGTATTGATCGGTAAAAGCGCGTCTCGACAGATAGAAAGCATGGTTATCGACGATACCCTCACCATCGGTCAAAGGCCGGGCGCCTGCCTGTATTTCTGCTGAAGCATAGAAGTAATCCCAGACCGACCAGGCATCGACATGGCCTTGTTCCAGCGCAGAGCGTGCATCGGCCGGGGCTAGATAGATGAGGATAATATCATTCAAAGTCAAGCTGGCTTTGGACAGCGCTTGAATCAGGAAATAATGCGAGTTGGAGCCTTTGGCGACTGCGACCTTCTTGCCTTTTAACTCGGCCACGTTTTTTAAAGGCGAATCGCCTTTAACCAGCAAGCCCTCGCCTTTGGGTGAGGCTGGTTCATAGGCAACATAGACGATCGACGAACCGGCTGCCGCTTGGGCGAACACCGGCGGTGTTTCGCCGGTAATTCCGAAATCCACCTTGCCGGCGTTCATCGCTTCCAGCAAGGGTGGACCAAATTGAAATTCCGCCCAATTGACCTTGACACCATGCTCGTTTAGACGCTTTTCCAGTTCGCCGGTGGCTTTCAGAATAATCAAACTGCCATATTTTTGATAACCGACGGTAACTTCATCCGGCCAGCCTTTATCGGCGGCATGAGAAAATGCTGGGAATAATGACAAGCTGCTTGTTAATAAGGTAAGTAGAGCGATGAAAAGCAACGATTCATGAATGGATTCTCTTCTGGTCATAGTATTTTCCTGATCTGATGATGGTAAGTTTTTTGAAAAAAGGTGCTTTAGCTTTTGCATGGTCATGCCAAGCTTCTGTCCAAAAAGAGTACTTGATTTCTGATCAACCTGGCTTCATGCGCTAACGTATCAACTTGTTCGTCAAACCTTAATGCAATTTCTTTATCAAGATTTAATTGCCCAAGACTATCTCTTTCAACCTGATAATCAGCGATATAGATGCCATTGAGCACTTGGGTTGCGCCCAGTGCAAACAGCACCGGTTTTAATGCGTAATCGATCGCGAGCAGGTGTTTATCCGAACTGCCCGTTGCAATCGGCAGCACAACCTTACCGGCTAAAGCTTTATGGGGCAGTAAATCCAATAAGGTTTTTAATGCGCCGGAATAAGCAGCCTTGTAAATGGGCGTGGCAATAATGACGCCAGTTGCTCTCTCAAGCTGATCAATAATTTTCTTTAAATGAGGGTTATTTTCTCCTGCTCCATAAACCAAATCGTGAGCCGGAATATCCCGCACGGAAAATAAATTTCCGGTTAGGCCTTGTGCTTCCGCCCGTGCTAGTGCCTTTTGTAGAAATTCAGTTGATTTCGAATTCAAAGCGGGACTACCCGCAATCGCTATAAGTTGGGTCATGTGTTTAATACTCCTGAATGATTCATCAAAAAAATAGTTGTAAACGGCTTTGAACAAGACTTTCAGTGTCCCTGTCGCCTCTCAAAATCGTGCCTCCATCAAAACTGGTTTGCGAGTAATCAACCTGGGCTTTTATGTGCTTATTCAGATACCAATTCAGACCGACTTCCCAGGAACTGGCCTTGCGGGCAGAATTATCCAGGCTGGCAAACCCGGCAAAAACGACGTCCTCCACATTTAATTCATTGTAACGGGCAGCAACTTCGAATGCGCCCCATTTGCCCTTAAACGGATTAAAGTCATTGTAGGGTTTAACGCTGACGCCGTTCTGCCACGTGGGGTAATTACTGAGGTAATTGTGCAGCTCACCGGTGAGTACGTACGAGGCGGCTATTTGCCAGGCGCTGTTATCGATACGCGCTGCTTGACCCGCCCCATTCTTGACCTCCTGAGATGTCAGGACATATTCACCTAATAATCCAAAAGAATCCCAGCTATAGTACAATTGTGGCGCAATACGGTATCTGTCGCCATTCGCTACCACGGTACCGTCATAATTGAAAAATACTTGCCGTCCAGCGCTTCTAAATTTTTGGCTCGCTAAAGAGCCGCTCTGATCACCCGAGGTTGCTGCAATACCGATTCTTAAATCGCGCAATCCCTCTACTTCGGTACGATTAAAGGGTGCCAGAAAAACACGGCCAAAAAACTCTTTATCGTCCGATGGATCGAGATTGGCGGCATCACCACAGCAATCCTTTACGCCGTTACCCACACCGACTTCATACTCCACTAAGCCTGAACTGATATCGCCGTAAAATTGAATGCCGTTATCACGGTCTGGAACCAGATTTTCGACCAAGCTGCGTTCTACAAAAGTAAGAAATGGTGCGCCGTTAAAATGCTCAAGGCCGAACGGTACCAAAAAACGCCCGCCGCGGATCGCTAGTTCCGGCATTAATCTATAGCTAATCATTGCGTCAAGCAACTGTGCGTTGCCGCCGCCAAACTCTGTCTGAAAAAAGTAATCGAAGTTTTTGTACAGCTTGCCGAGTAACAGCAATCTCGCCCGACGCAGTTCAAAAGTATCGTCAGTAACCGGCGTGGCATCACTTTTATCATCTTGAAAAAATCGGGAGTCAGCCTGGATTAACCCACGTAGTTGTAAAGAAAAATCCTTGTCGGCTGATTCAAACTTAAAACCATTGCGGCTGACATCGTATGTGGGTGATTTTTTCGCAGCTTCCGCTGTATCTTCCCTATCAATTTCCCCTTGTCTTTGCAAAATCTTTACTTGTTGATCCAAATGATGAAGGGTTTCATCAACAGGCGCCGGGTTGCTTTCAGAAGCACTCAAACGTTTTTCAAGCAGCAGTATGCGCCGCTCCAGCGCATTGATTTTGGCATCCTTGTCCAATTCGGTAGCGGCTTCAACCGGTTGAAGGCTATTGACGCCTAATAAGCTGTTAATGGCTGCGGACAGCACTAAAACCTTTGTTCTTTTCATGGGGTTTCTCCCTGGCAACAGAACCGCCGGTTGTCCGGTAAATTCCTTTAAGAATTAATGAAACCAATGCGCGTGGCGTATCCGCAGCTCAACCTTGTCGCCTTTACTCAATTGCAAACGCTTGAACTGATCATTGGGCATTTCCGCATAAACGGCTGCATTGGAATCAGATGAGCCGTTTTTAATCAACTCAATGCGAATCAATGAACCTAAATGTTGCCAGTTTTTCAAGGTTACAAACGCATCGTTATCGGCTGTTGATTTTTGAATAACAATATCATGAGGACGAACATGCGCAATCTTGCCTTCCTGGTGAGGAGTCAATAGTCCTGCTGCTTCCAGCCAGTCGGTACCCTGCTCGTCCAGATCAAAAACATTGGTCTGGCCGATAAACTGCGAAACAAAAGCATTGGCAGGATGATCATAAATATCACTGGGTGAACCTTGCTGTTCGATGCGTCCGTTATTAAGTACGACAACTCGATTGGCCACTTCCATGGCTTCTTCCTGATCGTGGGTAACAAAAACGCTGGTGACATTCAATTCATGATGCAGGTTGCGCAGCCAGAACCGCAAATCCTTTCGTACGCTAGCATCGAGCGCGCCAAACGGCTCATCCAGCAATAATACTGACGGTTCAACCGCCAATGCCCGGGCCAGTGCGATGCGCTGCCGTTGCCCGCCGGAAAGCTGATCGGGAAACCGGTCATTGAGCCAATCCAGTTGCACCAATTCCAGCAGAGCATGAACTTTTTTAACGATTCCGGCTTCACTCGGTCTTTCCTTGCGCGGCTTGACTCTCAAGCCAAACGCCACGTTATCCAACACGGTCATATGCCGGAACAAGGCATAATGCTGAAACACAAAACCGATATGACGATTTTTGACCGGTTTATCGGTGACCTTGTCGCCTTTTAAAAAGACATCGCCTTGATCGGCTTGTTCGAGACCGGCAATGATGCGCAGTAAAGTGGTTTTACCGCAACCGGAAGGCCCCAATAAGGCCACCAATTCACCTTCTGGAATGTCAAGATTGATATCGTCGAGCGCGGTAAACGCGCCGAAATTTTTACTGATATGGCTTACGCTAATACTCATGATGGGTTTCTCATAAATGGTTGATTGCTTGCGCTATTCCCCCGCCGGTCGGGATGCTTTTAAAGCCTGACTTCGTTTCCATTCCAGGATGGTTTTAAACACCAGGGTCACGATGGCCAGGGCTGCCAGCAGGGAAGCGCAGGCGAAGGCGCCGACGAAATCGTATTCGTTGTAACTGACTTCGACGTGCAGCGGCAGCGTGTTGGTGAGGCCGCGGATATGCCCGGACACCACCGAGACGGCGCCGAATTCGCCCATTGCCCTGGCGTTGCACAGCAGCACGCCGGTCAGCAGAGCCCATTTGATATTGGGCAAAGTAACTTTGAAAAAGGTTTGCCAGCCACTGGCGCCCAGCGATAAAGCCGCTTCCTCTTCTTCATGACCGATTTCCTGCATCAGCGGTATCAGTTCGCGGGCAACAAATGGAAAGGTCACAAACAAGGTGGCCAGAATTATCCCCGGCACTGCGAAAATGATCTTGATGTCATGTTCGGAGAGCCAGGGCCCGAGCCAACCCTGGGCGCCAAAAATCAGCACATAAATAAGACCTGCAATTACCGGCGATACCGAAAACGGCAGATCAATCAGCGTAATCAGCAGGCTTTTTCCGCGAAATTCAAAGCGGGCTATCGCCCAGGCCGCAGAAACGCCGAATACGGTTGTCAGCGGCACCGTGATCACTGCAACCAACACCGTCAGCCGCATCGCTGCCAGGGCGTCGGGATGAGTCAGACTGGCGCTGTAGGTCGACCAGCCCTTGGCAAAGGCTTCAATCAGCACTGTCGCCAGCGGCAACACCAGAAACATACCCATAATACCCAGGGTGAGTCCAATCAAGGCGTATCGAACCCAGTCCGGATCCGCTAACGTGAGCTTTTTTGAAGCAATAAAAGGAGTTGCAGAAATTGCATTCATAACGTATCTCTCACAGTTGTCCGGAACGGCGGCGTACCCACCATTGCAGTCCATTGATCAGTAACAGCAGCACAAACGACAGGATCAGCATGGTCATACCGATGGCGGTTGCCCCGGCGTATTCGTATTGTTCCAGTTTGGTGATAATCAAAAGCGGCACGATTTCCGAGATATAAGGCATATTGCCGGCAATAAAAATCACCGAACCGTACTCGCCGACGCCGCGGGCAAAGGCCAGTGCAAAGCCGGTAATTGCTGCGGGCAGGATATTGGGCAGAATGACTTTGATAAACGCCTGTAGCCGGGTGGCGCCGAGGCTGGCTGCGGCTTCTTCCATCGCGGTATCCAATTCCTGCAGCACCGGCTCGATGGTGCGTACCACAAACGGCAGTCCGATAAAGATCAAAGCGACGACAATGCCCAGCGGCTTGTAAGCAATTTGTATTCCGAAGTTATCCATTACCAGTTTGCCAACCCAGCCGTTAGCTTCGTAGATCGTTGCCAGCACGATACCGGCCACGGCAGTCGGCAAAGCGAAGGGCAGATCAATCAGCGCGTCGAGCAGCCGCTTGCCGGGAAACGTGTAGCGCACCAGCGACCAGGCGATGATAAAGCCGAACAGGGCGGCCACGGCGGCGGCAATCAGCGCCGACCCAAAACTGACGCGGAATGAAGCCTGCACACGGTGGTTACTCAGAATCGCCCAGTACTCGTCGAGGCTTAGCTGCATCGATTTCAACAGCAGCGCGCTGAGCGGAATCAGCACAACCAGGGCCAGATAAACCAGGGTAAGGCCGATGGCCGGGCGAAATCCCGGCATGATGTTACTTTGGGGCATGTTGGTAATCTTTTGTGTAGGTTGGGTGCCGGATGTTGGGTTAACGAAAAAGCCGTTAATCCAAGCTGCGCTATTTTAAGGCGCGTAGATCTGATCAAAGGTGCCGCCGTCATCGAAATGCTCTTTTTGCGCCTTTGACCAGCCGCCAAATTTGTCCTTGACGGTAAACAGTTCCAGTTTCGGAAAGCGTTTCAAGTCTTCAGGGTCGGCATGTTCCCGCTGGTAGGGACGGTAAAAGTGTTTCGCAGCCAGTTTTTGCCCAACCGGCGAATACAGGTATTGCAGATAAGCCTCCGCCAGATCCTGAGTCTCGTTCTTTTTGACGATTTTCTCGACCACAGCCACCGGCGTTTCGGCCAAAATGCTGACCGGCGGCACGACAATCTCGTATTTACCGGCGCCCTGTTCTTTAAGCGCCAGAAACGCTTCGTTTTCCCAAGCAATCAGCACATCGCCGATACCGCGCTGGATGAAAGTCGTCGTTGATCCGCGCGCGCCGGAGTCGAGCACGGGCACATTTTTGTACAGCTTTTTTACAAACTCCCTGGCGGCATCCTTGCTGCCGAATTTCTGTTCCCCAAACGCCCAGGCGGCAAGATAGTTGTAGCGGGCGCCGCCTGAAGTTTTGGGGTTGGGAGTAATGACCGATACGCCTTCTTTCGCCAGATCGTCCCAGTTTTTAATGCCTTTGGGATTGCCCTGGCGCACTAAAAACACAATGGTAGAGGTATAAGGCAAACTGTTATTCGGAAAATGATTCTGCCAATTTTCAGGCAGCAACCGGGCTCGTTTCGCAATTTGATCTATATCGTAAGACAGCGCCAGGGTTACTACATCGGCTTCCAAACCGTCGATAACCGCTCTGGTCTGCTTGCCGCCGCCGCCGTGGGATTGTTGAACTTCGATGTCTTCTCCGGTTCTATCTTTCCAGTATTTAATAAACTCCCGGTTGAAGTCCTGATACAGTTCCCGGGTCGGATCGTAGGATACATTGAGAATGGTTCGATCTGCCCAAGCCGTACCGCTTGACGCTAAGGTTAGGATCAGGAACAGTTGTTTTAATAATGTGGTAAATCTCATGTTTTCTCCAAATGGAAGAGGTTTTATCTGCATGACTGTCATACGGCGATGCAATGGATAGGGTATGCAAACTATTGAACTATCAAAAATGATATATTTAGATTTTTATATCTTTAAATTAGATAATGATGTTTTCGCAAGACACCAGAGCACAATGCGAACAGGCTTGATATTAGTATCCGGCAGAGCCGAATCATCCTTAGCCTCAGATATACAAACACTTAGATGGGCTTGCCGTCGCCAAAGGCATTCAGGTTCACTTCAAAGTAAAAGAAATTGCTGGGTTCGGTGGTGAAAGGACCCGTAGTGGCTTTCGCCTGTGCCTTGGTAAAATCGCCCGGGGTAAAGCGGGCATAGCTCAGGCTCCAGTCTACAAACGGATTAAGTGTATGGCGAAGCCGAATATCGAATTCATGGCCCAGGAAGCTGCCGCTTTGACCTGTTAAATCGCGCAGGTTGGCCCTATTCCAGGCGTCGGTTTCGCTTTGTAGCCAGTAGGCGTTATAGCCGGTATCGATGCGGATATTCTTATAGGGGGTAAATTCCAGTCTGGCTTTAGGCGCATGAATATTATCCCAGGAGAAATAATCGTTGCGCGACCACGGCTGGTTGAAGCCGTAAAAAGCGTCGAAGCGCTCGTTGCTGCCGCTCGACGCATTGCGGTTGGGGTCCTTGTCGCCAGTGCCGTAGCCGTAATACAAACTGGCCCGGGGCTTCCAGTCGTGGTCGAAGGTACGGCCTAGCTCCAGCGAGTAGGCCAGGGCATTATGGTGCAGCAGAAACTGTTTATTCTGGCCGTTTACTGTCCGGGTAACGCCAAAGCGGCCGAACTGTTTGTTGATGTCAGCATCGAAATCAAAGCCGCTACCGAAGAAACCATAAACCCTGAGGCCCGGCGCATAAATATCCATATCATTTTTGCGATTGGCGATAATTTTATTGTAAGGATCGCCATTTTGCTTGCGGCCCAGGAAGTAAGGCTGGATGGTGA
The DNA here is from genome assembly GCF_902806695.1 of Candidatus Methylobacter favarea. Classification (GTDB taxonomy): domain Bacteria; phylum Pseudomonadota; class Gammaproteobacteria; order Methylococcales; family Methylomonadaceae; genus Methylobacter_B; species Methylobacter_B favarea. The sequence goes on from NZ_CADCXN010000045.1 coordinate 15,035, forward strand.
TGAATTCCGACCATTGCTTCAGGCTCAGCACGCCGCCGTAAACCCAGGTATCCTCGTCGGGCCGGTCGAAGTTGTACTTCAATCGCTCCACAGGCTGGAATGCAAAAGTGTCCAGATCCCAGTTGTTTTGCCGTTTGCCAAAGCGGATACGAAAGCCTTCGAAATTGTTGGTAGTATTGCGGAACTGGTTATTAGCAATGAGACGCCGATCCAGCAAGTCCAGATGCATGCGGCCGGCGCGGATGCTTAACGGACGGTTGTGACCCAGCAAGTTTTTAAAATACAACTCGGCGTAGCCCTGGATCAGTTCGAATTCGTTGACATCGGATACATTCCTTTCATAGAGGCCGTTATAGCTCCTGGAATCCTGAAGTTCGACCGCAAAGCGCAGAGGATCAAGAATGTCTTTCACGCCAAGATAGGCGCGGGTTCTCAGCAGCCATAAATTGTCCGGCTCAGGGCGGAACACAGTGCTGCTGTTGCTACCCGTAGGCGTCGGCCGATAATCATTTTCCCGGTACTCATAACGGCTGCGAAAATCCAGGCCGATATCCAGCCATTCGACATCGCGGAATTGCTCGAACCGGGTTCTGCTCAAATTGCGCACATACGGCGGCGGATCGCTGACCGGCTCGGCGCGGTAGCCTTTGGTAGGACGATAGTAATCTTCGGCCGTTGCAAGGCCTGGCCTGGCCAGCAGCAGTGCCAGGGCGGTTGCTGATATCAACTTGTAGAAATAAAGAGTCATGGTTAACCTTTGATAACTGGAAATTTTCATAAAGAAAGCAAATGATTGCTAATTAAAATAACTTCCGGTGATCCGGTCAGCTCGTTTTCAACTTGAAGATTTTCGCCGTTTTTACGGTAGAAATTAAATTTTTCTATATTTTCAGATACTTACCTCACATCAAAGCGTATCTTTTCCTTGCGTTCGATTTGCACCACTTTGTTTTCATGAACAATAATTTCAATTGAGCCAAAGCGGATTTCCTGTAAAATCTGGGAAATTTGATTGGCTAATTCAACTGTGTTCTGTTTTTTTTTAACCGTTCTATTGATGTCCGTTGCCATGAAAATTCTCCGCTAATTATTTACTGATCATTAAACTCATTGCGCAAGCTTGATGACTGCTTTTTCTGCCACTGGAAAGGGATGTTAAAGCAAACTTTTAATATTAATAAACGATATAATTCGATATTAATATCAGTTTATTAGAATTGTGAGAAATAGCCTGATACTCAATAGTCTTGCAAGGCAAGCACTATAAAGCCGGTTAGATCAGAACTTTAACGTCTGATCTTAAGCTTTCAAGATGGAAAAGATGCGCTTTAAAGAGCCGCTTCAGAATTGCGATACTTAATTAAAATAATGAAGATTTGTTGCGGGTACCTGACTGTAGGTAAGCATGCTCCCTTCCATGGCAACTGGATATCCGCTTCCCGGCGGATATGACGAGCTTCGGTTAATCTGACAAAGTAGAACTAATCAGCAAAAAATTAAAAGCTGTTTTTTTTAGCCGGCTATGCCGGTTCTAAAGTTAATTTTTCCAGCAATTCCCTGATAAACTCCAGCTTCTGTTCCGTTGATTCAAACGGCCTTATAAATCTCAGCTTGTCGGCGCCATCGAATTTATAACACTGCGCCTGAGTCTGGATCAATGAAATCAACTGTTCCGTATTGACTTCAGGTTCGGCTGTAAAGACTATGCGCCCGCCAGCGAGGCCGGCCTCTATTTTCCTGACGCCCAGTTTTTCGGCCTGCTGTTTTAATTCGGTAATGCTGAACAGGGTTTTGACCGGCTCCGGCAATAAGCCGAAACGGTCGATCATTTCTATCTGCAATTCGCGTAAATCGTCCTGGGTTTCAGCGCTGGCTATGCGTTTGTACAGCACCAGACGGGCGTGTATATCGGGCAGATAGTTTTCCGGAATCAGGGCCGGCGTTTGCAGATCGACTTCCGGCCCTTTATCCATAGGCGTTTCGAGTTCCGGCTGTTTGCCTGATTTTAAGGCATTGACGGCGCGCTCCAGCAATTCGGTATACAAGGTAAACCCGATTTCCTGAATCTGCCCGCTTTGCTCATCGCCCAACAGTTCACCGGCGCCGCGAATTTCCATGTCATGCGACGACAGCATAAACCCCGCGCCCAGATCGCCGGAAGCTTCGACAGCTTCCAGCCGTTTAACGGCGTCGCTGCTCATTAACGTTTTCGGCGGCACGATAAAATAGGCATAAGCCCGGTGATGAGAACGCCCTACCCGGCCGCGCAATTGATGCAATTGCGCGAGTCCCAGTTTGTCGGCGCGATTGATGACGATGGTATTGGCGCTGGGAATGTCGATGCCGCTTTCAATAATGGTGGAACACAGCAACAGGTTGAAACGCTGGTGATAAAAATCCAGCATAATGCGTTCCAGCTCGCGTTCCGGCATTTGGCCGTGCGCCATTTCAAGGCGCGCTTCCGGCACCAGCTTGCCAAGTTCCTGCGCCATTTTTTCCATGGATTTAACATCGTTGTGCAAAAAGAACACCTGTCCGCCGCGCTTGATTTCACGCAGACAGGCTTCCCTGATCTGCGCGTCCACCCATTCGCTGATAAAGGTTTTAATGGCGTGGCGATTAGGGGGCGGGCTGGCGATGATGGAAATGTCCCGTAAGCCGGACATCGCCATATTCAAGGTGCGGGGAATGGGCGTCGCGGTCAGGGTCAGCATGTCCAGCTCGTTGCGCAATTTTTTGAAATGTTCCTTTTGCCGCACGCCGAAACGGTGTTCTTCATCAATAATCACCAGCCCCAGCGCTTTGTATTTAATCTCCGGGGACAATAATTTATGGGTGCCGATAACAATATCGATTTTGCCCTGCTCGAGGTCAGTAGCAATCGCCTTTTGCTGCCTGGGCGAGATAAAACGCGAAGTCACTTCGATGCGCACCGGCCAGTCGGCAAAGCGGTCGCGGAAATTCTGGTAATGCTGCTGCGCCAGCAAGGTTGTCGGCACCAGTATCGCCACCTGTTTGCCGCTTTGCACGGCAATAAAGGCCGCGCGCATGGATACTTCGGTCTTGCCGAAACCGACATCGCCGCAGATCACCCGGTCCATGGGCTGGGGGCTGGCCATATCTTCGAGTATCACTTCAATCGCGGCCTGTTGGTCAGGCGTTTCTTCAAACGGAAACGCATCGGCAAAAGCCTGGTAATCGCTATCTGCAATAGTAAAGGCATGACCTTTTTTAAGCGCCCGTTTGGCATGGATTTCCAGCAGTTCCGCAGCCACATCCCTGATCCGCTCCATGGCTTTTTTCTTGGCCTTGCTCCACTGATCGCCGCCCAGTTTATGCAGCGGCGCATTTTCAGGGCTCATGCCCGTATAACGCCCTATTACATGCAATGATGAAACCGGCACATAAAGCTTGTCGTTATTGGCGTATTCCAGGGCCAGGAATTCAGCCGCTATGCCGCCGAACTTTAATGTCTGCAAACCCAGGTATCGGCCCACGCCGTGCTCCTGATGCACGACAGGCGCTCCTATCGTCAATTCATTGAGATTATTGACCATATTTTCCAGCTCACGCATGCCGGACTTGCGCCGCCTGCGCCGCTGCTGAACCTTTTCTCCTGAAAGCAGGCTTTCAGGGATAATCGCGATAGCAGGATTTTCCAGCCATAAACCCTGATCCATAGGAGCGGCAAGGATGCAGGGCGATAGTTCGGATTTCAGGAACTGTTGCCAGTTGTCAAGCTGTTTGATTGAAATTTTGTGCTGCGTTAATTTTTCAATCAGGCCTTCCCTGTGCCCGGCGGATTCGGCGGTAAACAGGATTTTTCCTTGAAATTCACCGATAAACTGTTGCAGCTTGTGCGCCGGATTTTTCAGTTTGGCATCGACAGTCAAATCAGGCAGAGGAAGGCAGTTGAAATCGCTGCCCCGGCTAGTAATGGTCTTTGCATTTTCAAGCGTAATGCGGGCAAATGGAGTGGTTCTTTGCAATAACTCATCAGCCGATAAAAATAATAAGTGCGGGTTCAGCAACGGCCGGTCAACATCGTATTTTCTTTGCTGAAAACGATCCTCGGCTTCGGTATAAAAAGCCTGTGAAGTGGAGATGAAAGCTTCCGAAGTTACCAGGACCGCCGAAGGCGGCAAATAATCAAACAAGGTCGCGGTGCGCTCCACAAACAGCGGCAGATAATATTCAATACCGCCCGGCGTGATGCCTTTAGTGACATCATGGTATAGAGGGTTCTTTGGCGAAGTTTCAGGAAAATTGTCCCTGAACGCCTGCCTGAAATGTTTAATAGATTCATCCGTAAACGGAAATTCCCGCGCCGGAAATAACTCAATCCGTTCACAGATATCCTGCGACCGCTGCGTTTCCGGTTCAAAGGTTCGAATAGACTCAACCTCATCATCGAATAATTCAATGCGAAAAGGCACTTTGCTGCCCATAGGAAACAGATCCACAATCGAGCCCCTGACAGCAAATTCCCCATGCTGATAGACTTGAGGCACGCACTGGTAGCCGACGCTTTCCAGCTTGAGCCTGTTCAGCTCCAGATTAAAATCATCGCCGGTTTTAACTGCGAAGCTGTTGGCCAGGACATGCTCGCGCGGCGCCAGCCGGTGCATTAAAGTGGTTACCGGCACCACCAGCGCGCCCCGTTTCACCTGCGGCAGTAACGCCAGGGTTCGCAGGCGTTCTGAAATAATTTCCGGCAGCGGCGAGAAAACATCGTAAGGCAGGGTTTCCCAATCGGGAAAATGCAGGATGGGATGCTCGTTTTGCAAAAAGAACGACAACTCATGCTCAAGCCGCAAAGCCGTCTGGTTATCGGGCGTAACGATAACAAACAGGCGCGCTTCATTTTTAATGGCTGAAGCCAGCGCCAGCGAATCTCCGCAGCCGCTCAGGCCAGTCCAGATAATCGTTTGATCTTTTCTTTGCGGAACTTGAGGAGAGAAAATTAAAGTGTCAGCCATCGGACAGCAGCTATGGGCGAGTATTAAAATCAGGGCTAGATGGTCACGCTAAAACTGTATTCAACAGTCCATCCAGGTCAGGGAAATGGATCATTTACAATTTTATTATATCCCATGTGTTTATTTGAATCTGCCGAATATAACGACAAATCGGTCATTGATTAGTAGGAGTTATAATCAAGGCGAAGGCCAGATTATAGCGGCAAAGAATAGGCGTTGTTAGTAACGGCTACCGATTCTTGCGCGCCAGAAATCATATTGCTGAATAGTAAACCGGCTGGCAGCCAGACAGCGAATCAGTTGATTCAGGTCACTACAGTTTGAATTTCGCCTGAATTTTGTCCATGAACTCAAACTTGACATCAATTGTCTGATATTTATAGCAATGTATGAACGGCATTGATATTCAGTAGGTTGTTAACGAGTAACTGTTCAGCACCGCTGCAAGGGCTAAAATCAAGCGTTTTTTATGAGATGCCTTATTACCAAGATGCGCAGAACAGTTACCTTAAACGGCGGGTTTCCAATAGCGGAAACTAGTTAGTATATAAATTTAACAAGGTCATTGAACTATAAACAAAATATCGCTAGCTGCAGGTAATTTTTAACCGGTTTTATCGCTTTGGATGAGGATTGGATACAATATCTTTGGGTTGAGACAGGTACAGTCAAGTTAATATGCGGCATAAATATCACTTTTCGGGTTCCCTTATGTTAATCAAGTTCAACTAAAAAGAGAGGTAACATTATGAAAAATTTTTTCTTTCTGGCTATTGCGCTATTGATTTCCAGTTCGCTGTTCGCCGCTACCGATCACTATACCCTGCGCGATGATAATCATGTCCGGCACTTGAAAATCACCACCCTTAACGACGAGATCATGGTCAGCGCCGATGTAGATTTTGAATCTCCCGCCAATAAAGCAGGCCCTGACCATTGTTCGGCGGAGATTTCCGGTAAAGCCAAAAGCGCAGGTGAAAACGAGTTGGTGATGAAAAAACATTCTGAAACTGACGCAAGTTTCTGCGAGCTAAAAATCCAGCTTAGTCCGAACGGCGCAAAAATTGAGGAAGGGGGCGACTGCAATAACTTTGCCGTAGGCAAGTGCCGCTTTTCCAGCGGTGGCAAGGAACTGATCAGAATTCAGTAAAATGAAACCGGAGTAGCGCAGAGCGAAATCCAGCTATTGAACAGCCGCTGGTGTGGTACGCATAATGACTCATTGTGACCTATCTTACTGCTCGCCTGGACTATAGGGCTCCTTTCATCGAAAGCGTGAGGAAAATGGCATCATGCCTTGCGGCCAATTCTTGCGCTTTTATGCAATGGCAACAAGTTTTTACATTAGCTGAGCTGCTCAACAATAATCAACCTTGATTTATTAACCTTGATTCAAAAGCATAAAATCAGCCTATGAGACTCAACATAATCCGTTTTATTAAAGAAGATATATGGCGGTTACACGAGCAAGGGCTTTCACAAGTCAAAGCGACATTCATCAAGTCGTCAAAAATTGTTATCTTGTCTGTTCAGGGCTTCACGGACGATCTGTGTCCGTTAAGGGCGTCCGCTTTAACTCTTTACAGCCTATTGTCGATAGTGCCTGTCATCGCCATGCTGTTTGGGATCGCCACAGGGTTCGGGTTTGAAAAAATGCTGCAGCAACGCTTAATCGAACAAGTACCGGCCCAGGAAACGATGGTATTGCAGCTCATCAGCTTTGCCCACAACCTGCTGGAAAGCACTAAAGGGGGGGTCGTTGCCGGAATCGGCATTGTTATCCTGTTCTGGACCATTATCCAGGTGATTGGCAATATAGAAGAATCTTTTAACTACATTTGGAAAATAGACAAAGCAAGATCAATAAGCCGGAAATTTAGCGATTATTTATCGGTAATGTTGCTGGCGCCGGTAATATTAATAACTTCGAGCAGTATTACCGTATTCCTGAATACACAGATAACCTGGCTAATAACCCTTATTCAATTACCGAAAGCTGGCACTTGGCTGGTCATTAGAGCGCTGGGCTTGTTACCTTTAGTGCTTATGTCCGGCCTATTCGCCTTTACGTTTATTTTTATGCCCAACCATAAAATTAATTACAGGACCGGCATCATTGCCGGCATTGTTACCGGCATTATGTATCAACTGGCGCAGTGGGCTTATCTAAGCCTGCAGATTGGCGTGTCAAATTATAATGCAATTTACGGCAGTTTTGCAGCGTTGCCCTTATTTGTCGTCTGGTTGCAAATTGGCTGGATGATTGTTCTGTTTGGGTGTGAAATCGCTTTTTTTCACCAGAATTATGAGATTTACCGTAGCAATATCCGCTTTTCTGACTTAAGCTTTTCCCTGAAAAAGATCATCGCCTTACAAATAACCCATCTGATTATCAAGAATTTCATGCACGTGAATAATCCATTAACCGCAGCCGAAATAGCGGCAAGACTGGTTATACCGATAGCCCTTATTCAGCCCCTTCTATCAAACCTGATAGCCAGTCATATTATTGTCGAGCTTAAAAATCAGGCCGATGATGAGGTTTACCAGCCTGCCGTCGATATTAACATACTGACTATTGCCTATGTTATTAACGCTCTGGAACAGTGTGGACAAAATCATCTGCCTGATATCAACCAGAAGCACCTGTTTATTGAGGCAGTCAATAAATTCAGGGAATTGATGGAAGACTCTGAACAAAATCGTTTATTAAAAGACATAGAGCAAAAGGATTAAACTCTCTCGTAATTTAAAGGCAGAAACGCTCAAGGAAGAATTAACGCGCTACTGTTCAAGCTTTATCAGCTTGCCCCGAACCAGAGAGGACTCCCCTACGCCACTAATAGCATAAACAACTACATTGGCGCTTTGGGCTGGCCAGTCAAAAGCTACGGTTTCGCCATTCTCAAGTTCGCCGCTATCATAGGCCGTCTTTTTGTCTTTATCCAAAACCTTTAGCCTAAGCTTGCCGCCGCCCTGTGTTTGAGCCGTCAACTGATAAGCCGTGCCAGCGTTTGGAATGGCCCAATAGACTCTGTTCACCCCTACGTTCCAATTTACTTGAACTGACGGAGTTAAGGTTTTAGGAAAAACTACTGCCTGAGCCCAGCTATCATAAACGCCGGCTACCGTTGACCCCCATTGAAGCTGCCATGGCCCGCGCATCGACAGTAAATTGAAATTCCTGGACAGACTAGAAGTCTGGCCATTGCCATCCAGCCACCCACTCACTGCCACTACCTGCCGAAGCGACTTTCTGATCAAATCCAGTTCCGACGCCACCTTAGTATCCCAACCCCCGTTATGCAAATTAAAGCCTGAACCATTTTCTACATAAATAACAAAAGGTGTTCCGTAGTTACGATCGACGACATAAGCGCCATAAACTTTCAGGGTTTCTGCTACCTTGCGTAACGCTAAACTACTGATCTGTTGGGTATTGAAGGATGTCGGTAGCATCATCAGCGCGCCTTCAGGAACTATGCCGGTATTTTGGCTGGCACTTGAATCCGCTGCAGTTGCCGGAAAAATATAGGCTGGCTTCGGAGACAATCCATTATAGGTAAGCGACATTGCCAGGGCGTGACGGTAAAGGACATCGTCATCTGCGATTTCATGTTTTCGCATCAAACCTGCCCCGGTAGGTACTCCGGCAGCGCGCGCCCCCTGGAAATAATGGGCGGGATCACCCCAGCCTCTACCATCAATTCGCGACCAGGCATATTGTGCGGCAACCCACTGGCCATCCTGGTATTTGAGCTGCCAAAAGGAATGCATAATACCACTGACAGGATCGACGATATCCGCATGTCCATCATTTCCTGTAGCCGCTTTTACAATTGAGGGCCAGCGGGGAATCTTGACGTCGTGATAGGTTTCATCGTCGGGATTCCACAAACCTTTAGTACCAGGAAGGCCTTTTACGGTTACAGCTGCATCGGTTGCCGTGCTTAAGAATATACCGGTTGAATACGCCCCTTCTGCAACACTGGGAAAATACGATGAAGTGGGTATGACAAACTGACCAAAAACAGGCGCAACGGGCCGACTGTTCCACGGAGAGTTTGCAGCGAAGGGTTTTAAATATGTTCCCCAATCGGATGAAGGGACTGGCGTTGTAGTCCCGTTATTCACTGTAAAAGGAGTATTAATTACTTGAGTGCCGCCGCTGGTCAAGGTAATCCTGGCGCTAATAGTATTGCTTCCGTTAGCAAATGCGTGGGTGTTAGACGGGTTAGCGGCTGTCGTTGAGCCGCCTGCAAAATCCCACGGGCCAAAATTTTCCACTTGCCGTGGCCCCCCCCCCATCATTAGGTTATTGAGATAAAAACTGACCTTGGAAATTCCCGTTTCAGGTGAAACAAAGGCGTAGATATTGCCTGCCACAGAGGCATTTGCTAAGGGCACTGCATTGCTTCGGCTGGAGGATGAGCTTTTTAAGAGCTCGAATGTTGCAGCCTTCGCATTTCCTATCTGCAGGGCCAGAAAAAAGCCTATTATTCCTATAACTGTCGAAAAAATATACAGGCTTGTTTTAATGCTGTGTCTCTTGTAATACATAATGTTTCTCTTTAATAAGCAGGTGAAAGCACGAATCATGGATTAGATCAGTTGCGCACTATAAATCCAGCCGTCCTATTTTAAATAAATTAAGTGTCGTCAAGAATTTATCTTCTAAAATAAGCTGAATTGAGTATAGTAAACAATCTCATTTAGCTAATTTAATTTCAAAGAGTTTGAGAAACTAAGGTAAGAACGCTTAAAATTCCCAGCTTCTCTAGCTTCTGTTGACATTTCAGCGTAGCCAATAGCCAAATCAAAGCCGAGACAACATGCACACGAGTGGAATAATTCCGGGCCAGTTTCTTGAACCGGGATTAAATTTGACGGCAGTGTTTGCTTTTATTGAAAAGCAAACACTCAAACGGCGCTGCTTATAAATAAACCCGTCACAGCTACGGGATTGTTTACCGTGCCTGTAAGGCGGAATCACCGCCTCAACAGCTTAAGCCCTGAATGGTTTCAATAAACACATCGCTGTCATAGTCTTTAGAAGAGGCTGTTCCATTTGCCCTTTCTCTAAAAATGAAGGTAAATGTCCATAGCACCAAGGTCTATTTGCAAAACTCAAGTAATTTATAACGGCCAAACAAACATTTCATTTTGTTATCTAATTTAAAAAACCTTGCTACCCCCAGACTTAATCGATCACCCATGACAGCGGCTGCCCAACCGTTGCTGGCAGAATAGTGTGCCTCTATCCTAAAGGGAGACGTCCAGCCATACAAGAGCTATACCAGGAGTTAATGGCGCCAATGACCCCCGCTTGTAGTCATTCCACTTTTCCCTCCCAGAAAAGCCTTCCTTAATCCGCATCGAATGGTCAGGGATGAGCGAATTATAATCAAGTACTCACCCCATGCCGTAGCAATTTCAGCCCAGTATATTGTATTTTATAGCTTCCTATGAACAGGCTGTCTTTTTATTAAATAGTTAATGTGTTCCACCCCCTTCTTGTTATTGGGCCAATACAAGATAGCGCTGTCATAACTATGAGCCAAATCAATACACTTCATATTTTCAGATAAATTAGCAGGGTTTTTATAGTGAGAAGGTGCCCCCTGGGGCAAGGCATAACAAAAATAGACTGATCACTGTACGGTTCTTCAGGTAAAAGACGTTTCTGAGATATCCTGAAAAAGGCATTATTTCTAGTTTGGTTTCTCCTTAATAAACAGTGCTTGTATAGGGCCACTTGTCAAAAATGGCTGTAATTGCCACGTAAGAGCTCATTTATGCTCATGAGTTACCTTCCTGTCATGAACGTGATTTAAGCAATTGTCAGGGTCATTTTGCATCGGGCCAGACTACTCGTTTCCCTATGAGATAAATGAGGAGGCTATAATGATATTTTACGAGATTACCTCAATCAATTGAGGACATTTCAAATGAAGCCGCGTTATGTTGCACCTCTTCGTGAAGGGTTGAAAATGCCGAAACCAAGTCGATAAATCAGTCAACTGGCGATTTACCGCTAACGATGCCCGTATTAAATTGAAGCGCCTTTATTGGTAATTATCAGTTGATAGGCTACCAGACCTTTAACTGAATAGCATTATTTCTCAGCAACAATAATTTTTCAATATCGTTATTTACATTTATATATAACGTATTATACTGAGGCTGTGCCATATTCCCGACTTATTAATTATGAACTGCGCATCATATTCGGCTATCCGATAAAACCATGCAGTTGCGCCTGTCAATTAAAATTACTGAGCATTGAGAATGGAAAGAAAACGCCTTGCAGGAGCTATTATTAGCTATTCCCTGAACCTGATCGCGGCTGGAGACTTGTACATGGTGAACAGTAATAATGCTCAGGCAGCAGAAGCGAAGAAGAACTATGCAAAGCCGCCTTTCTCCTCATTTTCCAGCCAAATGCGCGATGCCTTGTTGGGTTCCGGTAAATATGAGAAGCCGGTCTGGAATCTGCACAATGCTCTGAACTTGCCGGACTGGCTGTCGGTGTCGCTGGAGCAACGCACTCGCTATGAAACCCTGGACGGCAGTTTCAAAGCCAACGGAAAAGGCGGCGACCAGCAAATTCCCATGCAGATCGACCTGTCGCTGGAAGCACGCTTCGGCCGCTGGCGCGCGGGCGGCGAATTCCTGGATGCGCGGCAATTCGGCGCGGATCAAGGCTCCGGCATCAACAATACCCATGTCGATGAAGCCGATTTTATCCAGGGCTATCTGGCCTGGGCCGATCAGAACGTCGCTTACAACGGCTTGGGGGCGGAAGTCGTCGCTGGCCGGCAGACCCTGAATTTAGGCAGCCGCCGCCTGGTGGCCCGCAACGCCTTCCGCAATGCCATCAACAGTTTTGACGGTTTGCGGCTACGGCTTCTCGATTACGGCAACTGGCAGTTCAACGCTTTCATCACCATGCCGGTCGGCCGTTATCCTAATAATTCGGCGCAGCTGCTTGACCATTTCCACAGTTTTGACGAACCGGAATACCAGACCTGGTTCTCCGGCGGTTTTCTGGAAATCTTCGATTTACCCTGGAAAACTAACGCCGAACTGTATTTGTACCATCTGGATGAAGGCGACCGGAACCGCAACCCCACCAGTAATCGCCGTTATTTCACGCCCGGCTTGCGGGTTTACCGCAAGCCCGCCAAAGAGCAGTTCGATTTCGAACTGGAAGCCATCGGCCAGATCGGCACGGTGCGCTCCAGTAAAAAAGCCTCCGACGGTAGAGACTTAGAGCATCAGGCCTGGTATCAGGGTTTCAATGCCAGCTATACCTTCAATCTGCCCTGGACACCGCGCCTGTCGCTCGAATACGACTATGCCAGCGGCGATCACGATCCGAACGACGGCAAGGATCAACGTTTCGATACCCTGTTTGGCGCGCGCCGTTTTCAATATGGACCTACCGGCATCTATGGGACGTTTGCCCGCAGCAACATCAACTCGCCGGGCTATCGGATCGGCATTAAGCCGCACCCGGACGTGCAAGCCTTCTTAAGCCACCGGTTTTTCTGGCTGGCGCAAGACAAAGATGCCTGGACTACCGCAAATCTCCGCGACAAAACCGGTAATACCGATAATTATGTCGGTCAGCAACTGGAGGTGTCCACGCGCTGGGACGTCAACAGCAGCCTGAATCTGGAAACTGGCTGGGCGCATCTGTTCAAGGGCGAATTCGCCAAACGCGCAGCCTATGCGCCCGATGCCAAGGATCTTGATTATTTCTACGTGCAGAGTTTGTTTCGATTTTAGTATCGTGTCGGCCTTGCGACGCTTTGACGCTTTGACGCTTTATTTAAAGCCGACTCTCGCTGGCAGGAGGGAAGAGGATCGCCCGCTCAACAGCCTTTTTATTTTGGAGATAACCCATGTCATTTAATTGTTTAAAGAGCCTCCTGCTGACTTTGAATCTGTTTTCGAAGAGCATTTTTCTGACTTTGTTTCTGGTCTCGTTCAGCGCGATCGCACTCGCCGAAACGACTCTGGTAGCGGTCGCCGCCAACTTTGGCCAACCGATGGCAGAAATCTCTGGGGCTTTTAAGAAAGCCACTGGCCACAGCGCCAAACTGTCGTTAGGCTCCTCTGGCAAATTTGTCGCCCAATTCGAGAGCGGTGCGCCTTTTGAAGTGTTTCTGTCGGCCGATAATGAAAAGCCGCTCAAGCTGGAACACGCCGGCTTGACGGTGCCCGGCAGCCGCTTCACCTATGCCGTTGGTAAGTTGGCTTTATGGTCCGCGACAGCAGGTTTGGTCGATGGGCAGGGACAAATTCTCGACAAGGGCGGTTTCAAGCATCTGGCCCTGGCCGACCCGAAACTGGCCCCTTACGGCGCGGCGGCAATCGAGGTGATGAAAAACAAGGGGCTACTGAAAAAACTACAGCCCTTGTTCGTAGAGGGCGAAAACATCGCCCAAACTCATCAGTTCGTACGCACCGGCAACGCCGAACTTGGTTTCTTAGCGCTGTCGCAAATCATCGATAACGGCAAAATCATCACCGGTTCGGGCTGGATTGTGCCCGAAAATCTCCATAGTCCTATTCTGCAGGATGCTGTACTGCTGAAAACCGGCGAGAAAAACCCGGCCGCTTCGGCGCTGCTGCAATTTTTGAAATCGCCGGAAGCATTGGCTATTATCGAAAAATACGGCTACGGTTTACCAAAAAGTAAATGAGGCTTTTATGCTAACCCCCGCCGATATCGAAACCCTGTTATTAACCTTCAAAGTGGCCAGCCTCGCCACAGCGTTGATGCTGCTGCTCGGCACCCCGCTAGCCTGGTGGCTGGCGCGGACACGTTCCGGCTGGAAAGGCATCATTAATGCCGTCGTGGCGCTGCCGCTGGTGCTGCCGCCGACCGTATTGGGCTTCTATTTGCTGGTATTGATGGGTCCGGCCGGGGCAGTTGGAAAAATCACGACCTGGCTGGGTTTGGGCAGCTTGCCCTTTACCTTTGCCGGCTTGGTAATCGCCTCGGTTCTGTATTCCATGCCGTTTGTTGTGCAACCCTTGCAAGCCTCATTCACCTCCATCGGCGCGCAGCCTTTGGAGGCGGCGGCCACCTTGCGCGCCGGTCCCCTGGATACGTTTTTCAGCATTGTCGTACCGCTGGCGAAACCCGGATTCATGACTGGCGCTATTTTAGGCTTTGCCCATACTGTCGGCGAATTCGGCGTCGTGCTGATGGTCGGCGGCAACATTCCTGATAAAACCCGCGTCGTATCGGTGCAAATCTATAACCATGTGGAAGCCCTGGAATATAGCGAGGCCCACTGGCTGGCAGGCTGTTTGCTGGTATTCTCATTTAGCGTACTGCTGGTGCTCTACACTGTGCTGAAAACCCAACCTGTCGCCCATCCTCTTAAATGATTGAGTTACCTGGATGACAAGGATCGAGGCCCGCTTCCAGCTCGATTACGGCGGCTTTAAGCTGGATGTCGACTTACAACTGCCCAGCGCCGGCATTACCGTTCTTTTCGGCCCTTCCGGTTGCGGCAAGACTACTCTGCTGCGCTGCATCGCCGGGCTGCAATGCCCGCCCGAAGGTTTTCTGAAAATCAACGGCAGTATTTGGCAGAACAGCGAAGACGGGGTGTTTTTGCCCCCCCATAAGCGGCCGCTCGGTTATGTGTTTCAGGAAGCCAACCTGTTTCCGCATTTAAGCGTTCAGGAGAATCTGCATTACGGGCTGAAGCGGATCAAACAAAATCCTGAGCCGGTCAACCTCGAACAAACTGTTGAGCTACTGGGCATCGGCCACTTAATGGGGCGCATGCCGGAACGCTTGTCCGGCGGCGAACGCCAGCGAGTCGCCATCGCGCGCGCGCTGGCGCTCAATCCGGACATCCTGCTGATGGATGAGCCGCTGGCGGCGCTGGATTTCAAGCGCAAGCAGGAAATCCTGCCGTTTTTAAGCCGTCTGCATCAGCACAGAGCGATTCCGGTGCTGTATGTCACTCACGCCCAACAGGAAATGGCGCAATTAGCCGATTATCTGGTGATTATGGCCGATGGCCGGGAAATTGCATCCGGTCTGCCGGCTGATACTTTAACCCGCCTCGAGCTGCCGCTGGCGCAAGACCGAGAGGCCGCCACGGTTTGGCCGGTAACCATTGTCGAACATGAAGCCGATTATCATTTAACCCGCGTCGCTTTTGCCGGCGGCACGCTCAGCCTGCCGATAATCAATGCCGCGGTCGGTACGCCGCTGCGGGTGCAAATTTACGCCCGCGATGTTAGCATAGCCCTTGAGTCGCCGGCCGCTACCAGCATCCTGAATGTATTGCCGGCAACTATCACCGGCATTGCCGATGATCACAGAGGTCAGAGCGTAGTAAAACTGCAAGCCGGCACACAGCCGCTGCTCGCTCATATCACCCAAAAATCCGCACGCTTGCTGGATTTGCAGGTGGGCATGCCGGTTTATGTGCAGATCAAAGGCACATCAATATTAAATTAATTCACATTAAATTAACCAACAACCAGGAATTATCATGAAAGCAAGCGCACGCAATCAATTTACCGGCACCGTCACTGAGGTGCGTATCGGCGTGGTCAATGCCGAAGTTCATATCGGCCTGAAGGGCGGAGAAACCATCGTGGCCGCGATTACCAGGGAATCCGCCGAAACGCTGGCAATCAAGACCGACCTGGAAGTCATTGCCCTGGTCAAGGCCCCGCAAATTATTATTATCACCGATTTTGGCGGCTACCGGCTGTCGGCTCGCAACCAGCTGCAAGGCATGGTAACCCAGCTTAAATCCGGAGCGGTCAGCACTGAAGTCGTTATTGCCTTAAAGGGCGGCGAGCAGGTTGCCGCCACTGTTACCAATGACAGCGTCGAAGCCCTGGGCTTGCGCCAAGGCCAGCAGGCCACTGTGGTATTCAAGGCCGCTGCGGTGATTCTGGCTGTTGCGGATTAATAGTCAGCATATACTGAGCACCGATTAAAATCGGGTAGTATGCCGGTCGGGTTAGCGCAGCGTAACCTGACCAGCCCATGCTGATCTCCGTTGAATTACTGCGCAAAAAGACGCGCTGACAATCTACGCAGCGGGCAACTGCCGGGCCAGTAATCGTAAGGGATGTTCTAGCTTACTACCATGAGCATTGAGATAAACGGCACAAGCAAAATTGCTGCTGACTACTAAATCCGCTGATGAAGCGCTGATAGTTTGCTGTTTTAAAGCCAGTAACTGCCCGGCAATGTCGGGATGAGTCAGCATGTAGCTGCCGCCTGCTCCGCAACAGGTTTGGTTATCTGCCAGCTCAGCAATGCTCAGGTCTGGAATTTTTTGCAGCAGCGCATACACAGCTTGCTGATTCTTGAGGACGTTGCGCTGGCTGCACGGCTCGTGGACTGCGACTTTCAGGCTGCAGGGAAGCAGTTGCAGATCGTCCGGCCAGCGTTTCAGCAAAAAATCGTTGATGTCGACCAAACGTTGCCGGAACCGTTCTGTGGCTTCGCCATCGCCGCTTTGATAGGCGCTTAACATCGCTCCGCAAGCCGTGGCGGTATGGAGCACGGCTTCGACATCCAGCGAGTTGAATACCCTGATATTGGTATCGATAAAACTGGCGGCAGACTGGCCATTGTGCTGGTGAATCGCCCCGCAGCAGCTTTGCTGCCGAGGTATCAGCACCTCGTAGCCTGTGGCGTTAAGCAGTTTGATCGCTGCCAGCAAGGTGTCGCGGTCGAAATGTTCTGCGATGCAGCCCGTGAACAGCGCGACCCTGCCCCGCGTTGCGGCGCGGGCAGGATATCGGCTTGCCAGCGCCTGCAATGCCGGCTTAGCCAGCAGGGCTTCGGCATCGGCAAGCCGCAGTTTTTTTAGCAAGCCGCTGCGCCGTAACGGTTTTTGCAAACCCGACTTCAGATAAACGGCAAGCCAGGGCATTAACCGTACTCGCCAGCGCCTGTTTTCCACCAGTCTGAACGCCAGTTTTGCCAGCCAATCCGGCGCCGCCTTTAACTGGGCCTGAGCCTGATCGAACAACTGCCCGTAGGCCATCCGTCCTGGACAAACCGTCTCGCAGGCCCGGCATTGCAGGCAGTTATCCAGATGCCGGCGTTCAGCGGCGCTGATCGGCAGCTTTTCGAGCAAAATTTTGCTGATGCTGCGAAGACGCCGACGCGGAGTTTCTTCGTCAATTCGGAACAGGCGAAAAGTCGGGCAGCTGCTGACGCAGAGGCCGCAGCGAAGGCATTCGCTTGCTTCCGGAATATAGGGCTCATTAGGGCCCGCTGCTGCGACAGGTTCAGTGTACTCCATGTCCATGAAGTCAAACACCTCAGGACTCCATCACCTTGACATAGGCGCGGCGCAACAGCTCCATTTCCACCTGGGGCCTGCCGCGCAGCTCCGGCAGGGTTCTCATCCGGCACTGCCGGCTTTGCATAAGTTTGTGCGGCGGGTCAAGCAGCATGAAGCGCGCCATATGGACGGTGATAATGCCGCCGGGATTATTGACGTGTTCGCTGAATCCCGGCTCGATACGCAGGAGGTCATTGTCCAAATGCAAAAGCTGATTGATCACATTGACCAGCATTGCCGGATGCCTGCTGACTTTGCCGCTTTCGGCGTGTTCTGCTTCAAGAATTTCCGCTAGGACTGGCAGCGGCTCCGGAAAACAGACGCTGCCATTGCCGTGCTGGGCAAACAGCGTCAAGGCGCTAATGTCGCCCTTATAGTAAAGCAGCAGGCGGTGCTGGCTGAATGTGCTGAGCTGGGTCATAGGTTGATTACTGGTTTTTGGTAAGAAGCGCTGTGATTGTCCCATAAAGGCTTGTAACTGCTATCCAGCCGCGCCAGTCGGGTGTTGGCCTGCTCCAGCAATGAATAAGCGGGGAAGCGACTAGTGTTGCCCGCGGCGTACCAGCTTTCCATTTCAATGGTGAGCCGGGTTTTCTCGGCAGCGCAATCGGCGATTTGCCTTTTTAGCCAATTCATGCTGGTCGAGGATGTCAGCTCGGCGATGCGATAGCGCAGGCCCTGGTTGAAAATCCTCACGCCGCCGCCCTGGGCGACAGTATCATAGAGCGCGATAGCATTGGTGACTTCCACTCCGGCCAGATAATCGATGCCGAACTCATGCAGTTGCGGCAGCCAGGGTACGGTCGGGCCCATTAATACGGTTTTGGCGCCGGCCGACAGTTCCGCCAGGCGCGGAAAAGTTTTGTTGGGTATCGAGCTGGCGGTTAAAAACACCCAGTCGGCATTCGGCAGTAAAAATTCGCAGGCTGAATCAGGCAAATCCCCTCCGCTCGGCTGTTTCTCCAACACACTGAGCTGCATAACGTTTTCATAGCGTTCAATGCCGGGATAATGGCCGATTACCACTACGTTTTTGTTCTGCAGATGCGGCAGGAAATACTCGAACACGGACAGATTGGCATACTCTGCAGAGTTATCCAGGGCCACGGAGTCGGGTAACGGCCTGCTGTTAATGCAGCTGTTGATGGCGGCCATCGCCACCGTGGCTTTGTAAGGCTCCCATTCCCATATCCACGCGGCCAGATCGGTGACGGCTTTGCCTGACAAAGTGCCGGACCACGGCAGGGTGCGGGTCGAGAAGCCGGGGCTCATCGCCAAACCGGCGCCGCCCTTGCTCTGACAAAGCGTCCATACCAAACCGACCATCAGCTTATCGACAACCGCATCGCTGCTGCAGTAATCCAGCAGCAGTTCGTAGAGCCGTTTCGGGTTAGTCATAATTTAAACTATATTTTTGCGGACATGGCCCGCTCCTCGTGGATCATTAGCGGCAGGACAGCCTGTAAAAACTCAGCCAAACCCTTACTAGGCGGCGGTCGCACTGCTGAATTCCACGGCGTTCAGCAGCTCTTCAACCCCTGCATCAATGATTTCCAGGCCTAGCTTTTTACAAAACCGCTGTTCCTTATCGGTCGGATTTTTGTTCAGCACCCAGCCTTTTTTCTCCGCCGCTCCATAAATAATATCGCTCATCACCATACGTTCTGAATCCCTGTTGAGCGGCAATCCTATAAACAGGTATTGCTTTCCCTTGCGGTACTCTTTAAGAAAATCAGGAATAGCGAAGCCGCCCATCAGCTCGGTTATGTAATCGACATAATCAGCATCTGAAGCTATAAAGTTTGCTTCCGGTTTAGCAGTACCCATGGGTTTGAATAAAATGGGCAGGCTGGCGTCAACCTGTTCCTGGAGTATTTCAAGATAATGACTGCCATCAAAATGGTATATTTTAAAGCGAAACGGGCTGGCGGAAATTCTTGCGAGCCCTGCAATCAGCGTATGCTCTTCATCGGCATAGCTGTCCTGCAATTGTGTATCCCTGTTTATATCAATAACATAAGCGGGTTTCCATGTCGCCAGCCAATTATGGACGGAGGCCCGCGTCCATTCCGTTTCTCCGTATAATTTAGTGAGAAACTGGCCCAGAAAATTTCTGCCTCTTTTTAACTCCAGATTCATGGCAGCGCGAGGAAACTCATACATTAATTTAGGCGCCATGGGCTTGCCGTTATTCATGGCCAAAATCAGACTTTCGCCAGTTGCCGGCATGGCGGCTCCGGTTGCTTTATTGCTAGCATCAAAGAGAACGCCGGGGCCCAGATAAGGCACAATCCTGTTTTCGTACAAACCATTTAATATTTCAGAAAAGACTGTAGAAGACATTGCAAACTCCATTATTAAGTAGGTGTATCTTTATGCTTAAGCAATAATTAATCCATTTTTCCTCGGATTTGCATAAATAGTTTAATTTTATTATTATCAATAGCTTATATAAATCCTGGCTAAATTTTCAGTGAGTTGCCCCTAATATTTTGTTCTTTTTATAACAATCCTTCTGTTGCTTGCCTAACTGCAAGCACAAAACCGGGGACTGGCAAAAAAGACTGTTCCCCCTGCGCTACTGATTTGTATATAAAAAATTATAAGGAAATACCGATTAGCTGACTTGCCTGAGTATTTTAAAGGCTTGCCTACCATCGAATAGTAATGACCACACTGTTATCAAGCCTACAGCGACCTGACAAAATGTTTGAAATACAACGCTGCTTACGCTTGAAAAACAATAAAAAAAATTAATATATTCAATAGCATAAATGCAAAAACATAATTGGCACAGCACTTGCTCTATTCCTGATGTCATTAACAACAACGTCCTATAAGAGGAGAAAATCATGGCATTACGTCAATGTGCAATATACGGTAAAGGTGGAATTGGCAAGTCTACTACAACGCAAAATCTGGTTTCTGCGCTGGCAGAACTGGGTAACAATGTAATGATCGTAGGCTGCGATCCCAAAGCTGACTCTACCCGTTTAATTCTGCATGCGAAAGCCCAAACTACGATTATGAGTCTTGCGGCTGAAGCAGGCAGCGTTGAAGATCTGGAACTTGAAGATGTACTGAAAGCCGGTTACCGCGGCATTAAATGCGTTGAATCAGGCGGTCCTGAGCCCGGCGTTGGTTGTGCGGGCCGCGGCGTCATCACGGCAATCAACTTTCTTGAGGAAGAAGGCGCTTATGATGATGAACTGGATTTCGTTTTTTATGATGTGCTTGGTGATGTTGTGTGTGGCGGATTCGCCATGCCTATCCGTGAAAACAAGGCGCAGGAAATTTATATCGTCTGCTCGGGCGAAATGATGGCGATGTATGCGGCCAATAACATTGCCAAAGGCATTGTGAAATACGCCAACACCGGCAGCGTGCGTCTGGCCGGTTTAATCTGTAACTCGCGTGAAACTGCGCGCGAAGATGAATTGATTTCGGCCCTGGCTGAAAAAATCGGCACGACAATGATCCATTTCGTACCGCGCGACAACGTCGTGCAGCGCGCTGAAATTCGTCGCATGACGGTTATCGAATACGAACCGGAAGCAAAACAGGCTGAGGAATACCGTCAACTGGCGATGAAGATTCGTGATAACAAGAACTTCGTCATTCCGACTCCGATCACGATGGATGAGCTGGAAGAATTAATGATGGATTTCGGTATTATCGATGAAATAGATGAATCTATCGTTGGCAAAACAGCTGCCGCGGAAGCAACGGCTTAATAAATGAACACCTGTAGAGACGCAAAATCTTGCTTCTCTACAGGATTCCTGTCCTAAAACCTGTCTGTGGGAGATTACCCACGGCATAAGTAGGAGATACTCATGGCAGCTCTAACAAGAGAAGAGACCGAAGCGCTTATTCAGGAAGTGCTTGAAGTCTATCCCGAACAAGCCAGGAAAGATCGCGCCAAGCATTTGGCTGTAAACGATCAATCTTTGGAAAAATCCAATAAATGCATTACTTCAAACCGCAAGTCACAGCCTGGCGTTATGACTATCCGGGGCTGTGCCTATGCCGGTTCCTTCGGCGTGGTGTGGAGCCCGGTAAAGGATATGATTCATATCTCGCACGGCCCGGTCGGCTGCGGGCAATATGCCCGCGGGGGACGGCGCAGCTACTACATCGGCATTACCGGGGTTAACGCTTTTGTCGGCATGGATTTCACCTCCGATTTCCAGGAAAAGGACATTGTTTTCGGAGGCGATAAAAAGCTCGCGAAAATCATGAATGAAATCGAGGAATTATTCCCGCTGAACAAGGGCATCACCGTTCAGTCCGAATGCCCGATCGGTTTGATTGGGGATGATATTGAAGCGGTTGCCAAAAAAGCCAACAAGGAAATCGGCAAACCGGTCGTGCCGGTTCGCTGTGAGGGCTTCCGCGGCGTATCGCAATCCCTGGGCCATCACCTTGCCAATGATTCGATTCGCGACTGGGTGCTGGACCCGGCTGAGAATAAGCACAATGACTTTGTTGGCACGCCTTATGACGTGGCTATTCTTGGCGACTACAACATTGGGGGCGATGCCTGGTCTTCCCGTATTCTGCTGGAAGAAATGGGCCTGCGCGTGATTGCGCAATGGTCCGGCGACGGCACCCTGCCTGAAATGGAACTGACCCCCAAGGTCAAGCTTAACCTGCTGCACTGCTACCGCTCGGTCAACTATATTACCCGCCACATGGAAGAAAAATACGGTATTCCATGGATTGAATACAACTTCTTCGGCCCAACCAAAATCGCCGAATCACTGCGCGCCATCGCCGCCTTGTTTGACGACAAGATCAAGGAAGGCGCGGAACGGGTCATCGCAAGATACAAGGCGGAATATGAGGCGGTTATCGCCAAGTACCGTCCTCGCCTCGAAGGCAAGACCGTCATGCTGTTTGTCGGCGGTCTGCGCCCGCGCCATACCATAGGCGCCTACGAGGATCTCGGCATGAAGGTAATCGGCACCGGCTACGAGTTCGCCCATAATGACGACTATGACCGCACCATCAAGGAAATGGGCAATGCGACTTTGCTCTATGACGATGTCACCGGTTATGAATTTGAGGAATTCGTCAAAAAGCTGCAACCCGACCTGATCGGCTCAGGCGTCAAGGAAAAATACATCTTCCAGAAAATGGGCTTCCCGTTCAGGCAGATGCATTCCTGGGATTATTCCGGTCCTTATCACGGCTATGACGGCTTCGCCATCTTTGCCCGCGATATGGACATGACCTTGAATAATCCTTGCTGGAAGCAAATAAAAGCGCCCTGGAAAACAGAGGAAAGCACTAATACAGAGGTCGCTGCTAGCGCGTAATTTGTAGGGTGGGCAGGCTTTTTGCCCACCGATAAATAGGGTAACAAAATTGGTGGGCAGAACGGCATTGCCCACCCCTACAGTTCCTTCAACGCGTCGTCCACAGATTAGTGGCGCGCAGGAGATTATCATGAGTCAAGAAGTCGATAACATTAAAGCCAGCTATCCCTTATTCAGAAGCGATGAATACAAGGAAAACCTGGCCAACAAACGTCAAGCGTTCGAAGAACGTTATTCTGATGAAAAAACGGACGAGGTCTTCCAATGGACGACTACCAAGGAATATCAGGATCTCAATTTCAAGCGCGAAGCATTAACCGTAAACCCTGCCAAAGCCTGTCAACCGCTAGGCGCGGTACTGTGCTCTCTGGGCTTTGAAAAAACCCTGCCTTATGTGCATGGCTCGCAAGGCTGCGTGGCTTATTTTCGCACCTATTTTAACCGCCATTTCAAAGAGCCTGTTTCTTGCGTATCCGATTCCATGACCGAGGATGCGGCTGTTTTCGGCGGCCAGAAAAACATGATGGCCGGGCTGGAAAACGCCAAAGCCTTGTACAAGCCGGATATTATCGCCGTCTCAACAACCTGTATGGCTGAAGTGATCGGTGACGACCTGAACGCCTTCATCAACAACGTCAAAAAAGCCGGCAATATCGAGCAGGAATTTCCCACGCCTTTTGCCCACACGCCCAGCTTTGTCGGCAGTCATACCACCGGTTGGGATAATATGTTCGAAGGCATGGCCCGTTATTTCACACTCAACTACATGGACGACAAGAAAGTCGGCTCCAACGGCAAGATCAACCTGGTGCCCGGCTTTGAAACCTATCTGGGCAACTACCGCGTCATGCATCGCATGATGAAGGAAATGGGCGTTGATTATTCCTTGCTCAGCGATCCTTCCGAAGTGCTGGACACGCCTGCGGACGGCACTTTCCGCATGTATTCAGGCGGCACCACGCAAGATGAAATCAAGGACGCGCCCAATGCGATTGATACTTTGCTGCTGCAACCCTGGCAGTTGGAAAAAACCAAAAAATTTGTCCAAAATACCTGGCACCAGCCTGCCACCGCCATCAATATTCCGATGGGCCTGCAATGGACCGATGAGTTTCTGATGAAAATCTCGGAACTTACCGGCAAACCGATTCCCGCATCTTTGGAAAAAGAACGCGGCCGTCTGGTGGACATGATGACGGATTCGCACACCTGGATGCACGGCAAAAAGATTGCTTTGTATGGAGACGCCGACTTCTGTATGGGCATGACCAAATTCCTGCTGGAATTGGGCGCCGAACCCACGGATGTGTTGTGCAATCACGCCAACAAACGCTGGCAGAAAGCGATGGACAAAATGCTCAAGGAATCACCCTATGGCCAAAATACCCAGGTTCATATCGGCAAGGATCTATGGCATTTCCGTTCCTTGATGTTTACCAACAAACCGGATTTCATGATTGGCAATTCTTACGGCAAGTACATTCAACGCGATACCTTATGGAAAGGCGAAGCCTTTGAAGTGCCGTTGATACGCATCGGCTTCCCGATCTTTGACCGGCACCATCTGCACAGAATGACCACGCTGGGTTATGAAGGCGCTATTTACATGCTGACAACCCTGGTTAATGCCGTTCTGGAACAGCTGGATAAAGATACCAGCGGCATGGGTACGACTGACTATAACTTCGATTTGGTTCGTTAGTACGCGCCCCTTCTCCCTCAGGGAGAAGGCCGGGATGAGGGGATAAAAATAGGCTTTTTCATGTGTTGATTTCCCCTCACCCAACCCTCTCCATCTGGAGAGGGCTTTTTGCCCCACAACTTTAATGCGTGTAAACGGAGAACCCGATGCCTAGAGTCATGTTGAAAAAAAACCCGGAAGGCAAGCTGGTCTTCTACATAGCTAAAAAAGATTTGGAAGAAGTGGCGGAATCCGTTGAATTTGACAGCTCCGATAAATGGGGCGGTGAAGTTCTACTCAGCGACGGTTCAAAGTATTATTTTGAACCGATGGATGAACAGCCGGATTTCCCCGTTACCTTGCGCGCAATACGTTTAGATTCAGGAGACTAATCATGGCTTTATATATTGTTGAAGCGGATTGCATTTCATGCGGCGACTGCGAGCCCGTGTGCCCTACCCAATCCATCACCGAAGGCGCTATTGTTTTTAAAATCGACAAAAAAACCTGCACCGAATGCGAAGGGGATTTTGACGCGCCCCAGTGCGTCAAGGTCTGTCCAATTGATAACTGCATACTGCCGCTAGAGGCATAAACCTATGAGCAGCCAGGACACACTCTCAAGAGAACTGGCTTTACGTATCGGACTGGCCGCACGTGCTTTGCCGGATACTGATGCCAGACGCCTGTTTAATGTGCTGACCCAGTGCATTGGCTTACCGATAACGGAAGATAAATTGGGCCGCATTAAGCTGAAAACATTTAAATTTGCCGATGAAGGCGAGTTTTCAGACATGAATGACGTTTTACTAAAAAAGGCGTTGCACATTCTTAAATCTGGCGCCGAAACGGATACAGTACTGAAACCCGTAATTGATGCCTATAGCGAAGACGATATGCCGGGCTCTGTTCGCATTGCCTTCGCCAGCAATGACGGCATTAACATTGATGGTCATTTCGGTTCCTGCAGCCAGTTCATGATCTACCAGGTTTTAGCCGATGAAGCCCGTTTAATCGACATTCGCTCCACGGAAAGTCCTGTTGGTTTGGAAGTGGATGATAAAAATCTGTTTAGAGCAGAATTGATCCAGGATTGCCAAGTAATTTACATGGCCTCTGTGGGCGGCCCTGCGGCGGCAAAAATTGTCAAGCTGGGCATCCATCCCGTTAAACTACCTGCTATTGATCCCATTGCTGAAGTTGTCAGTCAACTGCAAACTGTTATTGCCGATACGCCGCCGCCCTGGCTGGCTAAAGTCATGGGTATTGAAGTAAATAATCGGTTCAGATTCGACAGGGAAGCGACGGGATGATTAGCCAAAGCCAGGTCAATGCCATAGCGGCAACAATTGAAACTTCGGGCGTTGATGAAACTACGGTTTCTGCCTTAAGGCAGCACTATCAATCGATCCATTTCACTTATTGCATGGATGACGATCTGCCCAATAATACGCCGGTCATTGAGCATAAAGACTTCAATCTTTATTTGATTGACGGCCGTGAACATTGCCTGTGCCTGACCAATGATTATGAGACTGCAACGGGTATTGTGGTTGCGGAAATCATCGCTGATTGAACGGAACTGATTGCATGTCTGCCCCTGAAAGCCCCGTTAGTGTTCCTGTTGCCGATTGCAGCCTATGCCCTGTTCGCGGCAAAACCCTGCTGATGGGGCGCTGTATACCCGGCGATGCCTGTGTATTCGTTGAAAGCGGCCGGCAAATTGACCGCTTTTTTCGAATCAATCCGGCTTATGCCGAGCACTACCTGGGCGATATGTTTTGGGAAAGACGCGCGATTGCCGTTCGCTACGCACCTCAGAAAGCACTCGCCAAGCTGATTTATGATGAAGATGAAGTGGTCAGGCGGGCAGTCGCCTATCGCCTGCCTCAAATCCAGCTAAATCAGCTGATCGATGATCCTGACCGGGAAGTGCGCATGACCGTCGCCGATCGGATTGCACCTGAAGAACTGGAAAAACTGGCCAGTGACCGTGATTACATTGTCAGATTAACCGTGGCCCGGCGGTTGCCGATCGGCCGCCTGTTCCGTCTTATCCGCGACAAGGATTTGCAGGTCAGAAAAGTGGTCGCCGAACGTTTACCCGAAGTCAGCCTGGGCTTGATGGCTCATGATGATGCGCCTGAAGTAAGGCGCATCATAGCTGAACGCATGAGTCCTGCGGATGCCGTGACGCTTTTAAAGGATCCCGACTGGATGGTTCGCTATACTGCTGTCCAGCGCGTGGCGCCCGAGGCATTGGCCGGTCTCATCAATGATCCCGAGCCTGATGTCAGAGCGTCGGCGCGGGAACGATTAACTGCCCATGCGAACGGCGCAAACGGAATCGAGAAAACCTAAACCTGATTATGGCGGATCAACCTTTTCAACTTGATGGGCAACAGCTTGCAAAAATATGCAAGCGCACTTTGCCCGGCCGGAATGACGACACTTTATTATCAAGGCTGCAATCGCTCAACCCCGATTATCCTGTTCGGGTGGCCAAAACGGGAGAAGAATGGTATCGACTGGGCGGCATTGTCGATATGGCTGGCAACCGTATCGCTAATGATTTGATCGAATGGACGGAAAGAACCTATATCGAATGCGGCAAAAACCTGCAAACCCTGATTGATCATGCACGGGAACAAAAGCTGATTGCCACGCGGCAAACCGGCAACACCCTGCATTTTGTGATTCAAACGGGCTGTAAAGCAGAGCAGTTCATACAGATCGACATCGATAAAACCCGTGAAATGTCGGATCGCTTACTGGTCGGTGAACATAATCCGCCCGAAGATCTGGAAGAGTTTATTGATCCCCTGATCCCGGAATCTATGGAAACATTCTGTATCGGAGCCGCACGTTATTCGTATCGGCGTAAAACTGACGTGGCGATTTTCATGGATGAAATCAATAAATACCATCTCGAAGAACATCCGGTACAACGTTTTATAGATGACTGGAACCGAAGCAGTGCTCTGCAAAAAGCTGTACTTTCCGATGACTGGATAGTGCGCCCTTTCCGGCATACCGGCCGCTTCGGAGAACAACAAATTAACATTGAAATTATCAATACCCAGCAAAAAAACATGCCGCAGATGGGAAATCTTAACGGCAAAAAAGGCGTCTCGCTGCATAACCTGTTAAGCCGTTTCGATCGTCAGGCAGGCTATCCCTTTGCCTGGTTTTTTTATATGGTGAAAGGCAAACTGGTTACGTCGCACAGCGGCGTAGCGGTTTTCAAGGATGTCAGCGGAGATTTTTCTTATTTACCGGAACGTGATATAGCGGTTCTTAAAGACTGGGTTAACTCACCTTATAGCGTTTAGCAATAATTACCAGCAAAGTCAAAGTATATTTTCTATTCCGTTATTTCGGCATGGAATCATGGCCTTCCGGCCTATGCCAATCCATTCTGACAGAGCGGTGCCCGAGTCGCAGGCTGCAAAGTAAATTCAGTATATCGACGGAGGTTGTATATCTTCTGATTTATTGTAGCGATTCTAACATCGGATTTTCATCAACTGCTTTGCAAGGCAAAGCTTATTTTTAAAAACAGGAGTAAACACAATGTCAATTGCACAAATTAAAGCCTTCTCTGAACACGCTAAAACAGATCCTGAACTGAAGGAAAAACTGTTAGCCGTACAAAAAGTCAGGGAACTGATCGCGCTGGGAAAAGAATATAACTTTGAACTGGATGAAGTCGAACTTTATCCGCCCAACGAACCGCAATTCGTCGAAGCGCAGCTTTCCGAAAGAATGGCCAAGGCTTTATTGAGGGTTTAAGATTTTGCAGATTCCGAGGTGCAAACCCCTACAGCTGAAGCACCGGATTGTTGGGCTTAGCACCTCACAACCAACCAACAAAATAAAACTCATTTTATTTAGTGATGCGGCGCAAGGAGCGGAAGAAAAACCCGGCATGATTATTCTGGGATAAGGGAGGATTAAATCGTCAGCATTCATTCAAATAGCCTTAAAGATCGATCTCGATGCCGACCGGACAATGATCCGATCCGGTAATGTCCGGCAGAATAAAGGCTCGCCTGACTTTGCCGGCCAGAACTTCGCTGGTCAACACATAATCGATCCGCCAACCGACATTTCTTGCCCTGGCGCCGGCGCGGAAACTCCACCAGCTGTAAGCGACGGTGTCCGGATGGCAATGCCGGAAAGTGTCGACCAGTCCGGCGTCGAGAAAACGGCTGAAGCCGTCGATTTCGACCTGGGTATAGCCGGCCGATTTATTGTAATTCGGCTTCGGGCGGGCGATATCGATTTCCCGGTGCGCGACATTGAAATCGCCGCAGGCAATGATCGGTTTTTTGCTTTGCAGCTGCCGGCAATAGGTCAGAAATTCAAGGTCCCAGGTCTGGCGGTAATCCAGCCGGGCCAATGCCTCGCCCGAATTCGGCACATAAACGTTGAGCAGGAAAAAATGTTCGAATTCGGCGACGATCACACGACCTTCCCGGTCGTGCTCGGCAATGCCGATATCACAGATAATTTGCAGCGGTTCTTTCCGGGATAAAATCGTGACGCCGGAATAACCCTTGCGTTCAGCACAGTTGGAATAAATCCGGTAACTATCGATGCCCTCGAGCGCCTTATCGATCTGATCGGTCTGGGCCTTGGTTTCCTGCAGCAGAATGCAGTCGGCATCAAGCAGGGCGAGCGTTTCGGCAAAGCCCTTGCTTTGCACAGCGCGAACGCCATTGACATTCCAGGAAATTATTTTCATGCAATGATTCCATCTGATAGGTTTGGGGTTGCGTCTTCAATAATGAAGAACGCTTGGGTGCTATTTTAGCCTTCTGTTTTATGACTAACCAGACGTTTCGTCTGGCCATTGATATGGCGTTTACGAGGGTGTAATTTCACTAATCACTAGAAGAGTTTGCTTTACAGTAGAATTGTAGAAGAAGATTTTAAGAAAAAACTTGCCTGTTTATTGATTAGAACGGCAATGTTGTTTTAGACGACCTGCGTGTGCTCCTTCATTTAAAGGCAAATTAGACTTGTTGTCAGGTAAACCCCACCTTTTTTAGATACAGCATCCTCTCTTGCTCTCATAAAGAAAATAAATCCTCCTTAAAGGCCAGCAAATCGGAGAAGAAATATCTCGTGCTTTATTATTTTGATAAACAATATTGTCTTAAAGTAGTGAAATAAAAGCGTAAAAATATGAAATATATCATATTTCTCTAGTGAATTATGCGCCAAACATTCTTCTCAAAAAAAGATAAATTATAGCCAGTTTCAATGTTTCACATTTGACCCTTTATCAATCGCACCACATTGGAACAAACTACCTAAGCTGATTATGTTTACTGTCCGCTTTGTATTAACCCTACGAGTGAAGTCAGGCGGGTTTATAGGGTAGAACTCATTCGTTAAGGTTCTAGTCTCGTGGCAATAAGCTGTAGATGACTCCGAAAGCCCGGAAATCTATCTAAATCTAGCGACAGGTTTGACGCTATATATTTTAATTATGAGGAACAAACCATGAAATTTAATAAAAATACAACCCTAACCTCTGCAATTGGAATCTCTCTATCTTTTTTGGTATTCACTTCAGACCTTTCATTTGCTGATGTTGAAGGCATTACCAGTGAAAAAAGCTCTCAAGTTGAGATGATACAGATGCCGAATCCAGAGGACTATGCTACTGCTAAAAGCGAGATGCCAATGGTAGATTCTCTTCCAGATTCTGCATTCGATAATAATGTGTTGCAAAGCGGATCAATGCAAGTGGTTAGCGGAGAGGGACACGAACCTCGAATAAAATATAGAGGCAAGGCGACAACTCTTTTTAATCCCATTCTATTTCCCCAGGATTCACAGGCTCAGGAGCAAGATTCCCAGGCTATACCGCAGGCAGCAGGAGGGAGCGGACTGCAATTCACTTCATCCAAAGTATTCCCCCAAGCCAGCGATACCGCCTACCCCCTCAGCACTACCGGCAAGATCTGGTTTACCATTAATGGTTTTTGGAAAGTCTGCTCCGGCAGCATGGTGAAGCCAGGAATCGTTGTTACTGCTGGCCATTGTGTACACTCCGGCAATAATGCCAGTAGTGGATGGTATTCCAACTTCCAATTCGCACCCGCCTATCGAAGCGGCAGTGCGCCCTATGGAATCTGGAGAAATTGGGCTTTCGCCAATACTACAGGCACTTGGTATAGTGGCGGCGGCAGCGTTCCAAATGATGCCGACTACGCCGTTATCGTTTTCAACAAGAATGCCTCAGGTAGGCGTATTGGTGACTATACCGGTTGGTTAGGTTGGCAATATCCATCCATGATCGGCCATCATATAACTACACTAGGTTATCCAAATAATTTAGATGGCGGTAGCGTCAACCATCGGGTGGACAGCAATGTCAATCAGGGCGGTGGCAATACAGGTGTATTTGGTTCTGATATGACAGGAGGGTCGAGCGGCGGCGCTATTGTGCTCAATCTACGGCAGGAATACACCGGGGTAGCCTCAGGTTGGGAGCATAATCCAAACCGGCTGGTATCTGTAGTGTCATACGGAGCCACCGATACCTCATTAATGAGGCAAGGCGGAAGCCAATTTGACAGCCGGTTTCAAACTTTACTGAACAATACCTGTTCAAGATATCCTTGGGCATGTTAATGCACACATAACCTATATTATAAAAAAGCCCGGTATAACCGGGCTTTTTTAACCTCTCGATCTCCTGCATTGAGGCCTATTTTTTCTGCATAGTCTTCTGCTGAGCCGGCGCTTCGGAATCATAGAGCTTCGCCGGCTTGCCTTTATACTTTACGCTCGGAGCCTGTCCCTCAATCCCTTTTCTTGTCGCCCTCGTAGGCGGCACATTATTATCATAAGCCGATGGCGGTACCGAATCCACTGTCGGCAATTCTCCTTTAGCATTTTTGTAGTCTTGCGCACTTGGCGCTAACGGAGGCACAGCCTTGGAATCAGGGTTATTTCTGATACCTTGGACATCGGCAAAAACATTAAAGGAAGCAAATAAAGAACCGATAAAAACCAGATAAAGCCTATTCATTTCACAACCCTCTTACTTAACAGTTATTGAACGATTTCCACGTTCTTGAACAGATAAAGCTTAAATGATCGTCTTTGGTTTATACCGAATATTATATTTTTTTACAAATATAAAAAATGGTTAAGCTGGGTGGACAGACTTTTTTTGCTCGCCATTTATCTATTATCACGACTCCATTTCCGCTGGACACGCTTCTGGCGGAGCACCAGTCCATCAATCCCGAAGATAAGGTTTTGGCCCTGTTTCAGCGTTACGCGGCGGAGGTTCCGGCCTATCGACAGTTTCTGGAAGCACGCGGCGTAAATCCTGCGGAGATTACTTCTTTTCAAGCATTTAAAGAGTTGCCGATGATGGGCAAGGCCGATTACATGCAGGCTCCGCTGCCGGAGCGCTGCCTGGACTGCAGTCTCAAAGGTTCTGACCGGGTGGCGGTGTGTTCCGGCTCTACCGGCAAACCTGCGTTCTGGCCGCGCTCCGCCTTGTATGAACTGGACATCGCTGTGCGTTTGGAGCAAATATTTTGCGACAGCTTCCGCGCTCATGAACGCAACACGCTGGCTGTGGTATGCTTTGCGTTAGGCAATTGGGTGGGCGGCCTGTATACGACATCCTGCTGCTGGCATCTGGCGCGCAAGGGTTATCCGCCTTTCGTCAGGATGTGACCGGTGCCGGCGCCACCGAGGGTATCGACTGGGCGAGCTGGGCCTGAATGAGGATAAGCACCCGCGTAGCCTGCCGTTTGTCTATGTATTCGGAAGGCCGGATTTTACCGTGTCCTATTACGGCGCGAATATTTATCCGGAGAACGTCGCTGTAGGTCTGGAACAGCCGGAGATCAGGGCCTGGGTGACCGGTAAGTTCGCGCGGGAAACCGAAGACGGCGACAACTGTCGGCATATTGTCGTGGAGCTGATGCCTGGCATTGACCCCAATAAAACAATGGTTCCGTTGATAGCCGCATCGATTCGCGCGACTGATCACAAAATCCGTTGAAAATCCCTCTGCCGGCTGACACGGAGATTATTCCTGTGAATGTCGATGCTCATGATGCCGGCTATTAATTCCCGCCCGGTTTAAACGAGACAATATGACTTACGCCCCGGTCTCTATGCCTGCTCAAGATTGCTCCAACAAGCCCGCTTGTTATATCCATCCCTCCGCTTTGTAGGCTTTCCTACAAACCCGTACCTAACAAATCCCAATAATTTCAATGCTATACGAAATGGCACAAGGCTTGCTATTAGTCAAGTTAAACAAAGCTATTGGTAAAGCCGCCATGAAATCAACCAAAGACATTGCCGAACTGCTGGACGAACCTGCCTGTGAGCATAACAAGAAGGAAAAGTCCGGTTGCGCCAAGCCCAAACCGGGGGCGGCGGCGGGCGGCTGTGCGTTTGACGGGGCGCAGATTGCCTTGCTGCCGATTGCCGATGTCGCGCATATCGTGCACGGACCTATTGCCTGTGCGGGGAGTTCCTGGGATAACCGCGGCACGCGTTCTTCCGGGGCGGATTTATACCGCATCGGCATGACCACTGACTTGACCGAGCAGGACATTATTATGGGGCGCTCGGAAAAACGCCTGTTCCACGCCATCAAACAGGCGATTGAGACTTACTCCCCGCCGGCGGTGTTTATTTACAACACCTGTGTTCCGGCTTTGGTGGGCGATGATATTGGCGCCGTATGCAAATCGGCGGAAGAGCGCTGGGGCGTTCCGGTCGTGCCGATCGACAGTGCCGGATTTTACGGCACTAAGAATCTGGGTAACCGGATTGCCGGTGATGCAATGGTCAAATATGTCATCGGTACGCGCGATCCTGATCCATTGCCTCTGAACACCGCACCTTCCGGCATTAAAGTCCATGACGTTAATCTGGTCGGCGAATACAACATTGCCGGTGAATTCTGGCATGTGCTGCCGCTGCTGGATGAACTGGGCTTGCGCGTGTTGTGCACCTTGTCGGGCGATGCGCGTTTCCGGGAAGTGCAGAGCATGCACAAGGCGGAAGTCAATATGATGGTGTGCTCGAAAGCGATGGTGAATGTCGCCCGCAAGCTGCAGCAGCAATACGGCACGCCCTGGTTTGAAGGCAGCTTTTACGGCATTACCGATACCAGCCAGGCGTTGAGAGATTTCGCCAAAGCACTTGACGATGCGGATTTAACAGCACGTACCGAGGCATTAATACAGCGTGAAGAAACCCGGATCAGAAAAGAACTGGAGCCGTGGAAAGTCCGTCTGAAAGGCAAACGGGTGTTGTTGTTTACTGGCGGCGTAAAAAGCTGGTCGGTGATTTCCGCCTTGCAGGATCTGGGCATGGTGGTGGTTGCCACCGGCACCAAGAAATCCACCGAAGAGGACAAGGCCAGAATACGTGAACTGATGGGCGAGGATACCGTAATGATTGACGATGGCAGCCCCAGGGCCTTACTGAAAATCGTCCATGATTACAAGGCGGATATTCTGATCGCCGGCGGCCGCAACATGTATACCGCGTTAAAAGCCAAGGTGCCATTCCTGGATATTAATCAGGAGCGCGAATTCGGTTATGAAGGTTATCAAGGCATGCTGGAACTGGTGCGCCAACTGGCGCTGACGATTGAAAGCCCGGTATGGAAGGCCGTTAGAGCGCCAGCGCCCTGGAAAAAACAGGAATGTTCTGGTGAGCAAAAAAGCCTGCAACGGGAGGAGGCTGCGTAATGGCCGACATTCTGAAAAGAAACAAGGCGCTATCGGTCAATCCGCTAAAAGCCAGCCAGCCGGTCGGCGGCTCACTGGCGACTCTGGGTTTTAATCGCGCGATGCCGATGCTGCACGGCTCGCAAGGCTGCACCGCATTTGCCAAGGTCTTTTTTGTACGCCATTTTAGAGAACCCATTCCCTTGCAAAGCACGGCAATGGATCAGGGCAGTTCGGTCATGGGGGCAGATGAAAATGTCCGCGAGGGCATTAGAACGATTGCCGAAAAATCCCGCCCGGCCCTGATTACCATATTGACTACGGGTCTGGCGGAGACCCAAGGCTGCGATGTGCAGCGGAATGTCAGGGAATTCAGGGAAGCAAACCCGGAATTTGCCGATGTTGCCGTCGTCGCGGTCAATACCCCCGATTTTAGCGGCAGTGTTGAAACCGGGTATGCGGCGACCCTCACCGAAATAATCCGCGCCCTGGTGCCGGATGCCAAGGACGCAGGGACCTGCCCTGGCAAACGCAAACGCCAGGTCAATGTCCTGGTCAGTTATATGCTGACGCCGGGTGACCTGGAAGCTCTGCGGGATATTTTCGAGCAGTTCCAGCTCAGGCCCGTTTTTGTACCCGATATTTCCGATTCGCTGGACGGCTGTCTCACTGATGAGGATTTCAGCCCGGTGACGACAGGCGGCACCTCGCTATCGGAAATGGCGACCTTGGGCGATGCCCTGGCGACCGTGGTTATCGGCCCATCTCTTATTAAAGCGGCGGAATTGCTGGAACAAAAAACCGGTGTGCCAAGCTATTTTCTCGATCATCTTTACGGCTTGAAAGCCAATGATGCGCTGATTTCTGTATTGGCTGAAATCAGCGGCCAAGATGTGCCTGAACGCCTTGAACGGCAACGCTCTCAATTGCAGGATGCGATGCTGGATACGCATTTTATGCTGGGCCAATTGCGGATCGCTATTGGCGCCGATGCGGATTTATTGGCTGCGTTTGTTGATCTGGTTCAGGAAATGGGCGCAGAAGTGGTCGCCGCCGTCACCTCCTGCAATGTGCCCTTGCTGGCGCGGATTCCTGTCGCCAATATCAAAATTGGCGATCTTGAAGACCTGGAGCACATCGGCAAGGTCAATAAGGCGCAGCTGGTTATTGGCAATTCCCATGCTGTTGATACCGCTGAAAGACTGGGCACGCCAATTTTAAGAGCGGGTTTTCCGCTATACGACATTATCGGCGGCTACCAGCTTACCTGGATCGGTTACCGCGGAACGCGGCAAACGCTGTTTGATTTGGCCAACCTGGTCATCAATTACTCACATGAAGAAATTCCGGTCTACCGCTCGGTATATGCGCAAAAGCCCGCCAGCGAAATAACCGACTACCCGCTGTCATGCCATTAACAAGACGCTTGGCACTCGTGCAGGGCACTGATGAGAAAAAGTTTATGGAAACTGCATTAAAAATCGCATTTGCTACCACCGATATGGAAACAGTCAACCAGCATTTCGGTTCGGCCAAATCCTTCGCCGTCTATGCAGTGAATATGGGCGATGCGCAATTTCTGGAAGCCGCCCAGTTTGGGGAGCTTCGGGAAGACGGCAATGAAGACAAGCTGTCCGTCAAGATCGACTTGTTGGGCGGCTGTGCGGCGGTGTATTGTCAGGCCATAGGCGGTTCGGCCATTAATCAGCTGATCGCCAAAAACATACAGCCTGTCAAGGTCCATGAAGGCAGCAGGATTAAAGACTTAATCGCTGATCTGCAAAATGAAATTAAAGCCGGGCCGTCCAGTTGGCTGGCAAAAGCAATTAATCAGCATAAGAGTCCCGACCCGGAACGGTTTAATAAAATGGCCGATGAAGGCTGGGATGAATGACCTTTACAATGGCTCCCGGCCGAGCGCTCGGGACCACGCGAAACCATAATTATTTAACGGAGAAAACAATATGACCACCGCTACATTAGTCGTGCAGGAAGATGACGCCAATTTAAATTCCGATATTGTCAAGGATTACATTAAACAATTACGCGCAATCGATACTTACGATACCTATGCGGGCTGGCCGGAAGCAAAAATCATCGACCCCGTGGTATTGACCAGGGAACGTAAAAAAGACATTCCGGTAGTGGGTGATCCCGATGAAATTACGATAGCCCGCTTGAAAGCCTATTACAACTCATTGGCTACGTTGATTGAGAAAAAATCCGGTCTGATGGCGGCGCCTATCGTCTATCTTAGCCACGAAGGCTTTGGCCGGGCGTTGATCATGGTCGGAAAACTCATTGTGGTCGATAAAATATTGCGCGACACCCATCGTTTCGGCTTCTCAAGCCTTGAAGACCTGCGCGAAAAAAGCGACCTTGCCATCAAGAAGGCATTGGATTTAATTGAAAAATACCACGCCGCCGCTACTGATTGAGGAGAGTTGAAATGACTGCAGAAGAGTTAAGAAAACTGGAAAAGGACGTCAAAAAAACCAAACGCCTGGCCAGCGAACAGGCCATGGAACTGCATGACCTGATTGAAGACCGCCTGCCTGATGCTTATGGTGAACTGATGGCTATTGCGGAGGCCACTTATAATACCTGCAAGGCCTGGGATGAAGCCAGTAAAAAACTGCTTGCAGCGCAAACTGAAGCGGCCTGAGCAGGAGAAAGTCATGTCTGAATTTGTAACCGGCGTTACCTTTGGCGGCGCGGTATGGACGCCTGCTTATGTAGCTGACATCAATCAGAAAACCTGCATAGGTTGCGGGCGCTGCTTTAAGGTTTGCCCACGTGATGTGTTCGATCTGGTGGAAAAAGCCGATGCGCTTGATCCGGAGGACTTTGATGATGATTATGGCGATTTTGAAGACGATGATGACAACAGCATGGTCATGAGCATAAAAAACAGCCTTGACTGTATCGGTTGCGAAGCCTGCTCGAAAGTTTGCCCGAAAGACTGCTTTACCCACGAACATAAACAAGCCGCCTGACTTTTAAAAGGATCACGATATGCCCAGACCTGAAAAACATGTTTTCGTCTGTACTCAAAACCGGCCGCAAGGCCACCCCAGAGGTTCCTGCGCCAGTACGGGCTGCGCCGAAATCATGAATGAATTCATGAATGAAATCCAGGCCCGGAATCTGTTTGAAAAAATAGCCCTGACCAATACCGGCTGCATGGGTCCGTGCATGATGGGGCCCAGCGTTTTGGTTTATCCGGAAGGAGTCATGTACGGCAAGCTGAAAAAAGACGATGTAATTACCATCATCGAACAGCATCTGCTCGGCGGCGAGCCGGTTGCCGATCTGATGGTGCCGGCAGAGATCTGGTAGTCCCGGGTCATTTTATGGTTTTGTCCGAGCAGATCAAAAGCAACCGTAATCTGGGCGTATCCATTTGCCGGCGATTGAATGAAGAAATAGATAAGCTGGGTTTTGCTATAGCCGAAATCAAACACTATCCGAATTACGATCATGCCAGTTTTGAGCTCATCAAAGATCCTTATACCGGAGCGCATAATTTAACGTGTTATTGGTATGATGAATTTAAAAAACAGCGTATCGGCAGACTTCAGTTTAATAGCGACGGCACCTTTTATGCGGAATACGATGTGATTAAAACCCATCCGGGCAAATCAAAATGGTTTGTTGAAGGCGTTATTGCCTGGGGTAAAGCCGAAAACATTAAAGCTGAAGCCAAGTTATTATCAATGCCCACAGGCTGATAGGGAAAAACCGGCTAATTTATGAGCTGTTTCCGGATTATGTCAACACAGACTGATCTACATTTTACCAAATAGGAGAAAAAACAATGCTGCTCGAGACCTATCAGACCAAAGGATTATTAACAGTGACGTTGGTCAATGGCCAAACCGGCGATGCCGGAGTTTATGCATACCGCGGCGATCTGGTTATAAAAGAAGGCGCTCTGCGCGAAGGCTCAACAACAGACCGTAAACCTCCGGAAGCGCTGTTGATTCATTCGGCCTTGATTGTTGAAAACGACATGATCAAATTTATCAACGGGCTATTGCCTACCCTCGATTTACTGCCTGTTTTGGTTGATAAATATAAAAACGATATAGCCCCTGACTGCATTGCCTTGATTTATGTAGAAAATATCGCTAAAGGAATGCAGGTTGAACTGGAAGGCGTCAGCTATCACTTGCTGCCTTTCAAGCAAGGCCTGGTATGGAATGAACTGCTTGAAGAAGTGTATATTGAAAAAAGCGAGCTGAAAAATCAATCGGGTGAAGATAAGGTCGCCGTCGCTTATGCAGCAGCCAAATCGTACAAGCCGAAAATGCCGCTTGTATCCTTTGCAGAAGCGGAAGAAAACACCATTGTGGTGATTAAAGAAGCCGCAGTGGGTGCAATTTAAATATTGGCATTATTAGTGCTGTATAATTTATAAACTTAACTGCTTTTGATTTGTTCCTCTCTAATACGTGGTCCCTTTGGCGTCCTGTTTTCTCGTACGGGGCGCTTTTTTTTGCCGATGATCTCTGCTGACCCGTAAAAATAAAGGCGACTGAAGATAGTGGCAAATGCTTTGCTTGTTAATCCATAGTCGTATTAACTCCAGGAACTGGCAACGTGAAAAGTCTGATAACTACATTTACAGCAACAAACTCTACTTTATTGTCGGTTTTGCTACAACCTTCGCATCCTTTTGAGGAATGACTTTCTGTCATTAACACTGCCATGAACTACAAAACCATCTCCATTACCGAGTCTGAAAAACTGATTAAAGAATCGAAGCCTCTGATCCTGGACTGCAGGGAGCTGAAAGATTACAGGGCGGGCCATCTGGAAGACGCCCTGCATGTCCATGAAGGCTTGAAAGAGTCACTGCTTAAACGCGGCGACAAGCAACGCAGTTTGTTGATTTACTGCTATTACGGGCATGCCAGCGAGCATCTTGCCGAATTTTTTAGCGATTTCGGCTTCAAGCATGTTTACAACCTGGAAGGCGGCTATTCCGCCTGGAAAGAACATCCTCATCAGGAGATTGAAAATGCAAGCACTGCCTCGTGAACTGGCCTTGCGCATCGCTCTGGCATCGCGCATCCTGCCCGGTATCGATATAGCCAGACTGGTGGAAATATTACATGAGCGGGTGGGCTCGCCTCTGGATGATGAAAAACTGAAAGCCATCACTGTCACCAATCTTAAAACCGGCATAGGCAGCCTGGATGGTGAAGAAGACGGCGAGGATATAGGCATCGGTCTTGCCAATATCAAACTGGCGGTGCGCTATCTGTGGGGTGACGAGGCGCAAGATGAAGATATCCCCGAGATTATGCCTTGTAAAGACGGCGACATGCCCGATTCCATCCGCGTCGCGATAGGCTCAAACAGCGGCGCGCTGATTAACGGGCATTTCGGTTCCTGCATACGTTTTCTAGTTTATCAGTTATCACAGCACGATTATCGACTGGTTGATATACGCTCAACTATTGAAGCCGACAGCAGCGATGATCGAAACCTGTTTCGTGCGAATCTGATTAAGGACTGTCATGTCATGTTCGTGCAGTCCATAGGCGGGCCGGCCGCAGCAAAAGTGATACGCGCCGATATCTACCCGATCAAGGTTCCAGAAGTGACCGAAGCGCAGGATAAATTGAAGGAATTTCAAAAGGTATTTGCCGCCCCGCCGCCGTGGTTTGCCAAAATACTGGGGCGTTCGGCTGAGGAACGGGTCAGGTTCAGTCATGATGACTGAGGGCCGTTAACATATCCGGCGTCAACAAAGTGACAGGAATTTGCAGGCGTGGAGGATGTACTTTACGCCTTGACGTATCAATCATCCCATCATGAGCGCTGCGCTTGACGGCGCATCCGTGCATTCCTGAACTAGCAGCCCAGCTTTATAGCAAGCTCGGATCTTTGATACGAAGGCGTATCAAAAAAAGCGCCTCCCGTTCAATGCGTCTTCCATTTTTTATAATAACTTCCCTGCGTATTCCATTCTAACTTATGAGTTCGCAATGCTTTCTTCGTAAAGCTCAATAGAATTTCTTTTAAGCTGCTGTTTATTTTCCACATTTAAGTCCGCATATCCCTCGATGAAGCCCATGATCCGGACAAGCTCTGCACTCCCCATCCGCGCAAGGGAAAGAAACGACTGTTGGCCAGATAAGGCCTTCAGGCCGAGGCCTGAAACCGGCAAGGCGATTTGATTAATTCTATTGACTGCTTTTGAAAAACTGATTTTGTACTAGAATGGAACGACCTTGTTCGATATCCTGATAAGGCAATGTGATGAAATTTAGTTTGTGTCTTGCATGCAGGTAAAGTTCAGGGGAAGTACTGTGAAAGTAAGGGGAAAACGCATGAATAAATAACAAAAACAAAAAAGTTGCTTACGCTTTAATGACTTATTTGAACCAAAGTTATGATGATCGTGAACGTTATGCCCGGTTTATCGGCAATATCCTACTGGATCTGTTCCGAATCGCGTCTTGGGAAGTACGAGATATCAAGCATTTATTTTACTCAGCAATGATTAGAAAAGCCTTAAATTCAGTTCTCGGGCGTAAACCGTATTAAGCTGTATACTGCTGGGAAACTTATCAAGTCTTTATGAATGCAAGTTAATTTTTACCCAATTGTTAATTTTTACCCAATTGGAGCCTTTTTACAGCGGCCTGGGCGGCCTGGAGCACGACCGGCATTTCTTGCCCTTATTCATTTTTGCGCAGTTTTTAATAAACCATACCGAAGTTAAGCCATTATGATCGAGCCCGTCGCTTTACAAGATTTTTTCATCACGTTTTTTTCAGCCGCTTTAATCATACTGGCAGGCGCAAGCTATGCATTACTGTTTGCCTGGTCCAAAGTGAATTCGCATTTTCGCATTAAAATTGCAGCTTTGGTTTCTTATGCCGTGCTGATACTCTCAGTCGCTGAATTAACAAGGGCGGCACATTTTCAAGGTTACTGGCTGATCATTTCGATGGCGATGGCGGTTGGCTATTTTTTTGCACCGATAGGTATCTGGCATCTGTGCGTTAAAACGCATGCTGACCAGGATTTAATTAAAACAAAAGGGGGCAGACGATGAATGAAACACCTTTGTGGGCTTCAGAATCATTCTGGAAAAAAATAGCAATCTGGGTAACAGCGGGATCATTCGTGATTCTGGTGATATTGACCATGGATTCATTAAGCAAAACCGGCGCAGGCAGTAAACGGGTGCCTGCTTACGCCGTCATCAACAAAAAAATCGATTATCAATTTAAGACAGCATTGCATAAATCCATGCCGGTTATTGGTGACAACGAGTTTTTATTCGGCAAGGAATACTCTGAAGAAGAAGCCCGGCAATTAGTCGATTTGGGCAAAAAAACCACACAAACCAAGAACTGCATGAATTGCCATACCATATTGGGCAATGGCGCTTATTATGCCCCTGATTTAACAAAAGCCTGGCTGGATCAGGGCTGGATTTCCGGCGAGATGCGCGAAAACATGATGGTGAAATTTTTAATGGATCCTGCCAACAACGCCCGTACTTTCGGCAGCAACCGGAAAATGCCAAATCTGGCCATTACCGAACAGGAAGCCAAAGGCATTATCGCCTTTCTCAAATGGATGTCGAGTATTGATACCAATGGCTTTCCTTATAATTTCAAAACCATCGAAGCGCAGGAGTGAGCATGAATACGAGCGACTTAAACGGGATCATTCCCAAATCGAACAGGCTGCTGGATAAAGCGCGCACTTACCTCGACGACTTCAAAGCCTGGGTGAACCTGGACAGCAGCAATCTGAGCACAGGGCAGCAACTGGCCGTTAAATACTTTACGGTTGCGGTTATATTGTTTTTTGCACAGCTTCTGTTCGGCATGTTGGCCGCGATACAGTTTATCTACCCTGGTTTTCTATACGAAATTCTCGATTTTAATGTCAATCGCATGGTGCATATCAACGCCATGATTGTCTGGATGCTGTATGGTTTCATCGGCTCCATTTACTGGCTGATCGAGGATGAAAGCGGCACCGGCATCGTCGGCTTGAAATGGGCCAATATCGCCTTCTGGGTACTGACCGGCGCCGTCACGCTGGTGGTGCTGGTGTATCTGTTCATCCAGATCGGCCCGGGCAAGGATTCCAGCCTCTGGTTTATCAATGAAGGCCGTGAGTATATCGAAGCGCCGCGCTGGGCCGACCTCGGCATTACCGCCGTGATGCTGGTGTTTTTCTACAACGTCGTAGCGACTTTCAGCAAGGGCCAATGGTCGGGCATCGGCGGGGTCCTGGTCCTGGATTTGATTGCGCTGGTGGGGCTATATCTGGCCGGCATGTTTTACATGACCAATATTACCCATGAGCAATACTGGTGGTGGTGGGTGATTCATTTATGGGTTGAAGCGACATGGGAAGTGCTGGTCGGCGTGATTATGGCCTGGTCGCTGATGAAGCTGCTGGGCGTCAGGCGCAAGATCGTGCAGACCTGGCTGTATATCGAGGTTGCGCTGATGTTCGGTTCCGGCATCCTGGGGCTGGGACATCATTACTTCTGGATCGGCATGCCCGAATACTGGCTATCGGTGGGCGGCTTTTTCTCTGCGCTGGAGCCGATTCCACTAGTGGCGATGGTGGTGCATGCCGTTTATGATGCCGGCGTGCATGCCTTCAAAACTGTCAATCATCCAGCCCTGGCCTGGGTCGTCGCCCATGCCTTCGGCAACTTTTTCGGCGCCGGCGTCTGGGGCTTCATGCATACATTGCCGCAAATCAATATGTATACGCATGGCACGCAGTGGTCCGCATCACATGGGCATCTGTCGTTCTTCGGCGCTTACGCCACCATCAACATCGCCTTCTTTTATCTGGCGATCCAGCAATGGCGCGGCGGCGTCTGGATGGCGGCCGGCGCTCACCATGCCTGGCGCTGGAAATGGGCTCTGGGCCTGTTAAATGCCGGTGTAGTCGGCATGACCATCGCGCTGCTGATCGCCGGATACGAGCAGTCGTTTATCGAGCGGGCTGTGGAAGGTTCAACCTGGGGCGGTTATTTTGCCGCGCAGAATGAGCCTTCCTTTCAGCGTGCCATGGGCTGGCGTCTGTTGTTCGGAGGTATAACCCTGGCCGGATTTATTCTGTTAGTCTGGGATTTATTAACGATAGGCAAGGGCGAAACACGAAAAATACCGACAATTAATCAAAGCTAAATAAGACCGGGCAAGGTGCCAGATTCTTTTCAAATTTTATAAAAGTTCAAATACTACTTAAAAAACTATTATATTACCCATACTTATAATAACTCGGCAGTTCTCGCCGTTGAGCTTAGGCTGGAAAAAATAGCCTGCTGCCAAATGCGGTGACATGAAATACGAGGCAATACGCAAAGGATTTAACTATGCATACCGAATCGACATTACGATGGGGCATCCTGGGCGCCGCGCGCGTCAATGAGCGCCTGCTTCCTGCCATCGTCGAGGCAGCCAATGCTAGACTGGTCGCGATTGCCAGTCGGCGCCCCGGCGCCGCTGCGCAAACTTTGGCGCAGTTCGCTCCGCATCAACAGAATGTACAGACTTATGACTGTCTTGAGGCGCTACTGGACGATCCCGGCGTTCAGGCCGTCTATGTGCCTCTTGCCAATCAGGAACATGCCGACTGGGTGTTGCGCGCCATTGAACGCGGTAAACATGTGCTATGCGAAAAACCGATGGCGCTGACCGTGGCAGATATCGAAGCCATCAAGTCTGCCGCCAGTGCCCATAAAGTGACGGTCATGGAAGGTTTTATGTATCGGTTCCATCCTCAACATGCGCGCGTTCAGGAATTGATTCGTTCGGGAACGATAGGCGAAGTCAGGTCAGTACGCGCCAGCTATTCATTCATGATGCGGCCGGCGCGACAGTATCGTCTGGTAAAAAGTGTCGAACTCGGCGG
This sequence comes from Candidatus Methylobacter favarea, assembly GCF_902806695.1. GTDB lineage: Bacteria > Pseudomonadota > Gammaproteobacteria > Methylococcales > Methylomonadaceae > Methylobacter_B > Methylobacter_B favarea. Next base: position 59,009 of record NZ_CADCXN010000045.1, read on the forward strand.
CGGCGCGATGTGGGATATCGGTTGTTATGCCATTCATTCAGCGCGGATGTTTTTTGAGCAAACCCCGGTAGCAGTGACAGCTATGGCCAAGTATGTAGAGAGCGGCGCGGATAGCGCCAGCAGCGGTATCATTGATTTTGGTGCAGGTCAATACGCCCATTTCGATTTCAGCTTTGAGCGTGCGCGGCGCAGTGAATACGAAATCACGGGTACCAAGGGCGGTATAAAATGCCACACTGTATGGCTGTTGCCGAATGATGTGCCGGTCATTTCATGGTGGACTGAAGAGGGCAGGCAGTGCGAAGAGCATCTGCCTGGGGCCAATCATTTCCGGCTTGAAATCGAGCATTTCAGTGAATGCGTGTTAACCGGCTCGAAACCGTTGCTTTCACTCGATGATGCGAAAGCCAATTGCCAACTCATTGTTGCTGCCCTGCAATCCGCTGCCCAAGGGCGAGTGGTCAACCTGGCTGACTAAGAAGCTGTTTGGAAATTCATCTTTTCGCCCATAAGGTATCAATTTTGATTATGAAATAAATAGTATGAGCACAAAAAACGGAAAAAACGTTACCCGAGTAATTTGAGTGAGGGGGCATGGCGG
>NZ_CADCXN010000046.1 GCF_902806695.1 Candidatus Methylobacter favarea
GGTGGTCCGTCAATATCAGTGCTGCGCGTTTCGTCTTTCCCGCCATGATCACCTCCGTCATTAGGTGAATAAGTATCATGGCTATTTTAGACTAATCTGTAAATCTATTAATGGAACGATCTACTAGTAATATTCGGCAAAATATTTTCGGTCGATTCGATAACAACAACTTTTTGTTTAAATCGATATTGCATACTTTCTTTCATATTCTGCCGCAGATAAAGAGAACATGTTTCGAGCGTTCCTTCCAGACAGCCATCATAAGTATGCTCCATCCATAAGCGCGAAACCCAAACAGCGCGACCAGCGGGGAAAATATAACTACCGTCTTGAATTTTAACGTCAACATCATTCATTATTTTCTCCTATGTGTTTAATCAACTTTATAGAACCATAACCACAAGTAGACACCTAGTTTGCACTACCCCGATAAAAAAGGGATTAAAAGCCGCTTAATTGATAATCAGCTTAGTGCAAAATGACCAGTAAGCAATAAAGCTACGAATCATAATCTTGCCCATCGCATAAATCTGTCAACTGATCAGGTCGGAGAGAATTGTTAGAATACAGAAGGTTATCAGCGGATGAAAATTATCTTAAGGCCAAAAGATGAAAGTAATTTTAAATCAGATGTAGTTGGCCAGATATACCTAATTACTATAAGGAAGTAGCCGTCATTCCGGCATGGATTGCCGGAATCCTCGTAATCAGGCTGGTTTTTTCTATATTCAGACCTTAGCTAAGGTTTCCTAATACGGCTTTTAGATTGCCTGACTTTCGTCTTCCCGGACGCTGGCTGAGGCACTGAACGGCTGCGGGCTTGTTGGATTAATTCCCTGCAATCGCTGTCTTCACCAAGGCCCAGCTCGATGAACGGGATAATAGCAGCCAATGGGGTAAGAACGGCCCCCAATACTGCGGCGCTTGCACCGCGGGCTGCGAGTTCCTTAGGATCTAGTCCGATATCCGGTTTTTTCAGGCGGCCGGTAACGGTAATAGGAGTTCGGGCGCTAAGAGGACTGAAGTCTTTCGGATGAGCTTCCACTTTAACATCAATCGTTTCCTCTTTTAAATTAATGCGCGCATTCCCGGCTATATTCGAATCGGTTGTGTCAAACACAAAAATATCCGAGGTCAATAAGCCGTTATCGACCTTGAAATCCCCGATTGCACAGCGGATATCGGTAGATTTGTCTTTGCCTAAAAGCAAGGGAGTAGCTCCAGCAACGTCAAGCCCCGCTCCTTTTATCACAAGCAAGCTGATTCTTCCGCCCGTCATCAGCAAAGTAATGCGGCCCTCGCTTGTTGCCAAAACATCGGCAAGGGAACGGCCGTTGCCCTTCACTTTTAGCCGTCCGCCAAAATGCCCTGCTGATAACGATTCAAATTGCGGATTATTGAAGAACTGTTTCAGACTCAACCGCTTGATCATCAGATCGGTTTGAATTAGCGGGACATTTTTCTGGCCGTTCAGTACCAGACTACCGCTGACCGTGCCATTTGCAATGCCGAAATTAAGCGGATCGAGACGCAACACCCCTTTCTGCAGGTTAAAGCCTATATCCAGATTATCAATCGGCCACTCCTGCGCGTTAATCCTATGGGCCTTTAGTCGTACCTCCATATCGGCGGCGCGCAGCCTGGTTAAATCGATCGGGACGTCAGGCAACAGGCGCGGGTTGGATTTCTCGCGTTCGGCCCGGGCCTTTTGTTCAGCGGACAAAGTCCCTTTCGAGGGTGTAGCGCCGATGAAACCGGAAAGATCATCCATGTCAAGAAGTTGTGAAACCAGATTGGCTTTAACAAAACCGCGTTCTCTTTTAACATCATAAGTTAAATCGCCAGATAAATCGCTGTCCCCGACCTGCCCTTTGAATTTTTGAAATTCCCAGACGTCATTGTGCTTTTGCAAACGGCCACTTAATTTATAGGGCGGCGTCGGCGGCAGAGGTATCTGCGTAAGATGGAACAGATCGGCAAGATTATTGCCCCGCAGATTAAGTTGCGCATTCATTCCCGCCATTTGCACCGGATCAGCAAACGTGCCTTTTATGAACATACTGGTGCTGCCCATTTTAATAACAAGGTCAAGCGGATAAGGAGCGGTATTATTACGCAGCATGGACAGCGATCCGCCCTTGGCCTGAAGACTAAATGGCTTATCTTGCAAGGTACCCTGACCGGACAGTCTATATCTGTCCTTTTGAGACTCCGCCTTGCCCTTAGCGGTATCAATATCAAGTGTAATGGCCAATTTTTTTGGATTATCCCGGTAGGCTAATTTTCCCTCCTCTATCGAAAGCGAGCCGATAATGGGAAAATTAAAACGGTCCTCGGGCAATACCGCCTTGCTAGCCATCGAGAGTAGCGGAAAATCCCAGTTTTTTTTATTCGCCGCGAATTTTTCCAATATAATTTTTGGCTTGATGAAATTAAGGCTGGGCAAATTCAGCTCTGCCAGCAGCAGCTTCCAAATTTTAATTTGGAAGTTAATCTCGTCAATCGCCAGCAAATTAGGGTCTTTACTTTCCGGTATATTCGCAATTCGCACTTTATGGAGAGATACTTCAGGGGTCGTCCAGTCCCAATCGACATTAATATCGCCATCAATCGCAAATTCGCGTCCGAGCAAAGCGCTAACTTTACTACCAGCTGTATGGCGCAGCCAATCGCCGGGCATAAAATAGACGACGGCAAAACCGATCAGACATAAAATCAGGAGAATTATACCAATCCAGCGCAGGATGACTTTAAAGCGGGTTGAAATTGAATTAGAACTAGACATCTCAAGAACTCCGGTAATTTCGAATAGCGAGTTCCATAATCCGGTCATGAGATTCGCTATCCGAAGTTGTTTATTAACCCGCGGTTTTTCGGAACCTTGAATTCAACCTTGTAAGGGTTTCAAAGCCTTGTCATGCGATTATCTGCAAGAATTAAATAGTTTTCAAGCAATAAGAAAACCTGTCTTTGAGAATAAAGCCAATAACGCTGCCAAGTCTCACTCCGTCCCATCCGCGGTATGGAAAGCAATAAAGCTTTGCCTGCTCCCTGCGCTCGTCAGGCCGAAATCCAAAATTGGCAAGGCAAGTTGATCAATCAATGGTGTAATTTAACCGTGAAGTTTAAACAGCGATTTGAAATTTCGGCTTGATAAGTCGGCAATTTCATTGAATGTGGTGCCGCGCAGCTCCGCTATATGTTCTGCGACATAGCGCACGTAAATTGGATAATTGGGTTTCCCACGGAACGGTACCGGCGCCAGATAAGGAGAGTCGGTTTCTATCAGAAAACGATCAGCCGGCACTTTCTTCGCTACTTCCTTGATTTCTTTGGCGCTATTGAAAGTCACAATGCCCGAAAAGGAAATATAAAAATTCAAATCCAGCGCTCTTTGGGCAAATTCCCAGTCTTCGGTAAAGCAGTGAATAATACCGCCTGTTTCGCCGGCGCTCTCTTCTTCCAGAATGCGTAGCGTGTCCTGTTTGGCTTCACGGGTGTGTATGATTAACGGTTTTTTTAATAGCTTTGCAGCGTTAATATGATTTCTGAAACGTTGCCGCTGCCAGTCAAGATCGCCCTCACTGCGAAAATAATCCAGGCCTGTCTCCCCTATTCCTATTACCTTGTCCTGATTCCCTAAAGCGGCAAGTTCATCAACACTCGGGTCTTTCCCATCCTGGGTATTGGGATGCACGCCGACGGTAACGGATATTTGCGGATATCCTGCCACCAAATCCAGCATGGCCGGATACGATTCCAGATCAATAGCGATACAGAGCATGTGATCAATCTGGCTGTTTTCCGCCGCCTGCATGAAGCGGGCAAAATCATTTTGATACGGGGCCAGATCAATACGATCCAGGTGACAATGGGAGTCAATCAGCATGTGCAGCGAAATTACATGGTATGGGTTGAACGGTCGGAAGCTAAGGCTCCGGCTAAATAGGTTTCAATTTTATTGCGCGCAGCGCCACCGTCCTGATCGCTGAATTGGACGCCGATGCCGCTTGTCCTGTAGCCTTCCGAACCCGGCGGCGTTTTCCAGATTATTTTACCGGCAATGGGCAATCGTTCGGTTTCTTCCATTAAATTAAGTAACATAAACACTTCCTGGCCCATTTCATATTGCCGGTTGGTTGGAATAAACAAACCGCCATTAATAACAAAAGGCATGTAGGCTGCATATAATGCATTTTTATCTTTGATGGAAAGTGACAATATACCTTGCCGGGGCGCTGCCGATTCTGCCATGGTATTTATCTGCTCAGGTTAAGTTCAGACCATTGAATTAGAATTTCTTCAAACATTAATTGTTTGTTTATTTGCGTACCCAGCCGTTGTCGGCTGTTGAGTAATAAATCGTACAATTTATAAATCCCTTTTAATTCTAGTTGCTGCGACAACTCTTGCAAAGGGTTGTTCAAGTCCGGATTATATAAATTTTCAGTAGTAACTTGATAAAAGCACCTGATTAAATCGATAATCCACGAGGTAATCCAGAATATCAATGGCGCTTCAGGCAGTTTATACCATTCTTCAGCAATAATGACGGGATGGTTTTGCTGTTTTGCTATGGCTATCCAGGCATTAAAACATTTATTACGCACTTTTAGCGTTTCATCATGCGCATATTCCAGCATTAATAAGGGAGCACTTTGCGCCAGACCGGACAGTACAGAAATATTTTCAGACGACAGCTTTGTATTATGTAATTTAAACCAGGCAGAGAGAGTTTCTTTATCGGGAGTGTCGACAGCCAGTTTCTGGCACCGGCTCACTAACGTCGCTGGCAGTTTTGCCGGCTTATCAGTAATTAACACAATGAGAGTGCGTTCGGTCGGCTCTTCAAGATACTTTAGAAAAGCATTGGCCGCAGCATTATTCATTTGCTCGGCAGGATTTATGACAACAATACGATAAGCTTCAAACTGGGGTTTCAAGGTTAATTTAGCGACTAGGCTGCGAATCTGCCCGACAGTAATGGCTTTACCGGCTTCTTCAGGGCTTAAACAGATATAATCAGGATGTGTCTCAGCATTAAGTAATTTACACCTGTCACAGTGACCGCAGCTGAAGCCGTCAGGCCGGGGGCTTGCACAAAGCAGTGAAAAAGCAAACTGCCTGGCAAGATGCTGCTTGCCCAGACCTTTTTTACCAGTTATAAGCAACGCCTGGGGAATACGCTGCTGCAAAATATAATGGCAAAGATGTTGCCAGTTTTGTTGCTGCCAGGGCAATAGCTGATCACGCAATATCATGTTAATAACGGCTGAATGACGTTAGCAATTGCATTTTGAACTTCCGTTAACGATTGATTCGCTTTGATAAGTTTAATGCGCTCCGGATAGCGTTCCGCCTGCCTTAAATAGGCTTGCCTGACCCTTTCAAAAAAGCTGATTTTTTCTGATTCGAAACGATCAACTTTACCTTCCCTTTTTTTTGCCCGCGCCATGCCTGCTTCAACAGGCATATCCAGTAAAATAGTTAAATCTGGTCTTAACGGGCCTTGTACAAGATCTTCCAGCCACTCAATAGTGCCCATATCCATATTCCGCCCGCCGCCTTGATAAGCGTAGGTTGCATCAGTAAAACGATCGCATAGCACCCAGTTTCCCTGGGACAGCGCAGGTTCAATAACATTTCCAATATGCTGCGCCCTGGCTGCAAACATCAGCAATAATTCGGCTTGCTCCGAGATACTCTCGCTTTCAGCATCGAGTAATAGATCGCGTATTTTTTCGGCAAGCTTGGTTCCCCCGGGTTCACGCGTTACCATGACAGGAATATTATGGTAATGTAAATACTCTTGAATAAAAGGCATGTTGGTGGTTTTGCCAACCCCTTCTCCGCCTTCCAGAGTTATAAATTTGCCTCTGTCCTCTCTCCTTCGAAAACTGCCCGTCTGGGTAAAAAAAGTCATTTTTTCTTCCGTTGATACCTATTGACAGCCTGGTTGTGATCTTTTAATGTGGATGAAAATACATGAGTGCCATCACCCCGGGCCACAAAATAAAGACTTTTGCTTTTATCCGGATGCAAGGCGGCATAAATTGCATCACGTCCGGGCATGGCGATAGGGGTTGGCGGCAAACCCCTTATAACATAGGTATTATAAGGTGTAGCCGTTTTTATATCTGCGAAACCTATATCGCCCTGATAGTTTTCACCCATCCCGTAAATCACCGCAGGATCGGTTTGGAGCAGCATGTCATTTTCCAGTCTGCGAATAAAAACCCCTGCTATTAAAGGCCTCTCGGCAACTGTAGCGGTTTCTTTCTCAATAATGGAAGCCAGAGTCAAGGCTTCATAAGGAGTTTTGAAGGGCAAATTTTCAGCTCTGTTAAGCCATTCCCGTTGCAGAACCGACTGCATTCTGTCATAGGCTCTTTTTAATAGAGACATATCCGGCATGTGTTTTTCGAAAAAATAGGTATCGGGAAAAAACAAGCCTTCGGGCGATTTTGTGTCAGCCCCCAGCCTGGACATTACTTCCTGAAAATCAACAGTTTTGCTTGAGCTGTCAGGCTCCGGAACAGCTTTAAAGCTAAGGGTATGTTCAAGATGAGGATTGCTTGCCACTTCCTGCATAATTTCACTAAAGCGCCAGCCTTCCAGGAAAGTAATCGCGTACTGTTTGGTTTTACCCTGCTCAAATAGAGCTAGTATTTCCGGTATCGTTAAACCGGGCGTTAACTCATATTCCCCTGTTTTGAGTTTTTTCGCGACTTTTTTCTGAAAAGCAATTACCTTAAACCAGAACGGTTTGAAAGTAAGATTTTGCTCAACCAGTTTATCGGCAATCCGGGTTAAAGAGTCACCTTTCCCGATTTCTATATAAACTGGTTGCGTGCCGGTTAGCGCCGGAAGAGTTAAAGCATTTTGGTAGTCCATCCATGTCCACCCGCCGAGGAAACTTAATATTATCAGTATAAAGCCGATGATCTTATTGATCACATCCGCAGCGCCTCATTTTTAAAGTTATCCAGCCATCGCTGTATATGCCTGGTTATCGGTCCCACCTGATAGGATGTATTTGCGATTTGATTAACCGGCCATATGCCAATAATGGAATTACTGAGGAATACTTCGTCGGCGGACAGCAAAACATCTTTGCTAAAAGAGCATTCCATTGCCGGAAGATGATGCTCGGAAGATAAGGTCATAATAATACTGCGCATGATGCCGGCTACACCTGATTGAACGAGTGATGAGGTATAAAGACTACCCTTTTTAATATAGAAAAGATTAGTCATTGTACCTTCTATAACATGATCATTCATATCCATCATTATGCCTTCCTGAACTGCCGGATTATTCCATTCAGCCCTTGCCAATACCTGTTCAAGCCGGTTCAAGTGTTTAAGGCCTGCAAGCGCAGGATTTAAACCCAGGCGGGTAGCGCAGAAACGGGCAGTAACGCCCTGCTCTTTATAGGCAGCGGGATAATCAGGAAAAGCATGCAGGCTTAATACGCGGTTAGGCAGAATTATATCCGGCTGACGATAACCTCGTCCGCCTGAGCCGCGGGTAATGATAAGCTTGAGAACAGCAGTAGTTGAATGTTTACAAAGCTCTTTAGTTTCAGTAATAAGGAGCTCGTTATTTGGGAAAGGGATATAAAGCCGGTTGCAGCCTGCCTTTAACCGGTCTAAATGCCGATCCAGAAATATCGGCTGTCCGTTATTCACTTCTATCGTTTCAAATAGTCCATCGCCATATTGAAATCCGCGATCAACTACTTCGATATGCTCTTTGTATTCCCCATTGATCAGGATCATCAGCAAAAAGCATTAGCTATTTAGAAATACGCTTTAATAAACTAATCGAAGCGCTTAAAGATTAGCGTGCCGTTAGTGCCGCCAAAACCGAATGAATTGGACATAGCGACATCGATTTTCATATTTCTGGCGCTATTCGGCACATAATCCAGATCACATTCAGGATCCTGATTGTCCAGGTTAAGGGTGGGTGGAGCAATCTGATTCTTGATGCTTAGTACACTCAATACAGTTTCAATACCCCCTGCAGCACCGAGTAAATGCCCAATCATAGATTTTGTCGAACTTATTGCGACTTTATAGGCATGCGCACCCAATGCTGCTTTCATGGCATGGGTTTCACCGATATCGCCGGCCGGGGTTGAGGTGCCATGGGCATTAATATAATCGATATCATCCTTGTTTAAGCCGGCGTCCCTCAAGGCATTTTTCATACAGCGTGCGGCGCCTTCTCCGCCCGCCGAAGGCGTAGTGATATGAAAGGCATCGCCACTCATGCCATAGCCAACCACTTCTGCATAAATTTTTGCACCGCGCTTTTTTGCATGCGCCAATTCTTCAAGAACAACAACACCCGAGCCATCACCCAATACAAATCCATCGCGGTCTTTATCCCAGGGCCGGCTGGCAGCTTGAGGATCATCATTTCGACGGGATAAAGCTTTTGCGGCGATAAATCCTCCCATTGCAGTCGGTGAGGTCGTGCAGCGTTCTGCGCCTCCGGCAATCATCACCTCGGCATCGCCGTATTTAATTAACCGCGCGGCATCGCCAATGTTATGCGTGCCCGTGGCACAAGCGGTAACAATAGCGAAGTTAGGACCTTTTAATCCATATTTGATGGAAAGATTACCGGAAATCATATTAATAATATTACCGGGAACGAAGAAGGGTGATATGCGGCGTGGACCGCTTTTTTCATAGGTCGCATAACAGTCTTCAATTCCAGTAATGCCGCCAATCCCAGACCCGATAGCAACGCCGATACGTTCTGCATTGGCCTCGGTTACTTCAAGTCCCGAATCTTCAATAGCCTGGCAGCCCGCAGCGATACCATAATGGATAAAACCATCCATACGTTTGGCGTCCTTTTCTTCAATATATCGGGTAATATCAAAATTTCTGACGACTCCGCCAAATTTAGTGGCGAAAGCAGCAGTATCAAAAGAATCAATCAGGCTTATGCCGCTTTTGCCATTAATTATACCGTCCCAGGTTTCCGGGACTGTGTTAGCTAAGGGCGTAACTGCGCCTAATCCAGTTATTACAACCCGACGTTTGGTCACTGTAGTATACCGTACTGTAAGAAAAGTGAAGGAGGGACAAAGAGGGAGTGCTACCAAGAGGCAGGAATAGAATACTGCCCCTTAGTAGCAGTAGTTCATGCGTTTTTTTCTACGTAATCTATAGCTTGTTGAACGGTTGTTATTTTTTCAGCTTCATCGTCTGGAATTTCGCATTCGAATTCTTCTTCAAGAGCCATGACGAGTTCAACTGTATCGAGAGAATCAGCACCAAGGTCGTCTACAAATGAGGCATCAGTAGCGATATCTTCTTTAACACCCAATTGCTCTGCAACAATTTTTTTTACTCGTTCTTCAACATTACTCATAATTATCATCCTCAAACAATGTAGGTTGAGCAGGGTCTAATCTGCTACCTACAATAGTATTGTTATTAGTTTTTACTAGAAATCCCGTCTCCGGCAATTCCAGACGGCGGGGGAATTATACTTTATATTGCAATAATGTCACACTATTAAGGCATAAACAGGCCGCCGTTTACATGGATGGTTTCACCGGTAATATAAGCCGCACCTTCAGAAGCCAGAAACGAGACAGTATGGGCAATTTCCCTGACGTCCCCAAGGCGAGACAGGGGAATAGACGCCAATAGCGCATTTTTAAAATCCTCACCCAGCGCTTTGGTCATATCGGTAGCAATAAAGCCGGGCGCCACTGTATTGACGGTGATATTTCGCGAACCCACTTCTTTAGCTATGGATTTGGCAAAGCCGATCATGCCGGCTTTGGCTGCGGCATAATTTGCCTGCCCTGCATTACCGGTCGCCCCTACTACCGATGAAATATTAATGATGCGCCCTGCCCTGGCTTTAATCATGCCCCGCAGCACTGCCTTGCTCATGCGAAAAACAGACGTTAAATTAGTAGTAATAATGTCGTTCCATTCCTCATCTTTCATACGCATCAATAAATTATCGCGAGTAATACCTGCGTTATTGACCAGTACAGCCGGCGTCCCAAAATCGTCATTAACAGCTTTAACAACTTCTGCAATAGACTCAGGATCAGCTACATCAAGCTTTATACCTTTGCCATTCTCAGTCAGATAAGCGGAAATTGAATCAGCGCCATTATCGGATGTTGCTGTGCCTACAACAAAAAAACCATCTTCGGCCAGTCTTTCTGCGATCGCTTTGCCTATGCCGCGACTGGCTCCTGTAACCAAAGCTATTTGTTTAGTCATCTAGCTGCTCCAATACTTTATTTAGTGTTTCCGGGTTATATATGGCCCCATGCTCAGCGTTCTTGACAATGCGTTTGTTTAACCCGACTAATACCTTGCCGGGACCACACTCAACAAAATGCGTAACATCTTGATTATGCATAAATCTGATAGTGTCAGACCAACGAACAGGTTTATATAACTGTGCTTTGAGTGCCTTACGAATAACTTCCGGGGCAGTATGGGCAGCGACATCTACATTATGAATCAATGTCATTTTCGGCATATTGATAACTGTATTTTGCAGGTATTCATTGAGCTTTTCCGCAGCCGTGGCCATTAATGCGCAATGTGAAGGAACACTCACCGGTAATTTTACTGCGCGTTTAGCTCCAGCCTTTTTAGCCGCTATCATCGCCCTTTCCACAGCGGCAACGTTTCCGGCAATAACAACCTGGCCTGGCGCATTAAAATTGACGGCAGAAACCACTTCCTTTTCTGCCGCATCAGCACAAACCCTGACAACCTGCTGATCTTCAAGACCCAAAATTGCCGCCATTGCACCCATTCCTGCCGGCACCGCTTCCTGCATCAGGCGTCCTCTTTCTGCAACCAGCTTTATGCCATCTTCAAAAGACAGAGCGTCTGAGCAAACCAGTGCTGTGTATTCCCCGAGGCTGTGACCGGCCATCCAGCCCGGCCGTGTTTTACTGTGCTTGCACCAGACTTCCCAAATTGCAAAGCCGGCAGCCAGCATAGCCGGCTGGGTATTATGCGTTTGATTGAGTTCATCATCAGGGCCTTCGGTAACGATAGACCATAAATTCTTGCCCAGTGCATCGGAAGCCCGCTCAAACACATGTTTTACTTCAGGGTATGCGGCGCCGAATTCGGATAACATGCCTACGGATTGAGAACCCTGACCTGGAAAAACAAAAGCTAACTTATAATTTTGCCTGATCATATTTAATTATCTGGATTTAATATTTAATTAATGCAGAACCCCAGGTAAATCCCGCTCCAAATGCTTCAAGTAATATAACTTGCTCACGCTGAATGCGTCCGTCACGAACTGCCTCATTAAAGGCAAGAAGCACTGAAGCAGACGACGTATTGCCCTGATTCTCAAGCGTTACAACAACCTGATCCATAGACATTTTTAATTTTTTAGCCGTTGCTTCAATAATCCGTATGTTCGCCTGATGCGGAATCAGCCAGTCAACTTCAGATTTATCCATATTATTCGCCGCCAGGGTTTCCTCGACAATGCGCCCTAACGTATTGACGGCAATTTTAAATACTTCGTGGCCGCGCATGTATATGTAGCCTGCTTCCTGTTTGTTAGCTACGGCGGCTTGCGGATTGGGGCAGTAAAGAAGAGACTCATATTCTCCATCGGAATGAATATGCGTTGACAATATGCCCCTTTCATCAGAAGCACCGAGTAATATGGCTCCGGCTCCATCTCCAAATAAGATACAGGTGCCGCGATCGGTCCAGTCAACAACGCGCGAACAGATTTCGGAGCCGACAACCAGGATTTTATTAGCGGCGCCTGATTTAATATATTGATCGGCAATACTTAAGGCAAAGATTGAACCTGAGCAGGCTGCCTGCACATCAAATGCCACACAGCGCTTAATGCCCAGGCGCTGCTGAAGCAGGCAGCCGGTGCTGGGATAAATACGATCGGGAGTTCCTGTTGCTACGATAATCAAATCAATTTCTTCAGGATCACAAGCGCTGGCTTCCAGTGCCTGTCTTGCAGCAATTTCAGCCATACTTGAAGCCGTTTCCTCCGGCCCGGCAATCCGGCGGCTTTTAATGCCTGTCCTTTCATAAATCCAGTTATCCGAGGTATCAACCATTCGTGATATCTGTTCATTCGTGCGAACTTCCTCTGGCAGATAGCCGCCAGTGCCCATCACTCTGGAATAACGGCTCATGCTGTTTCCCTCATGGCCAAGGTTTTTTCAACCTGTTCGCTTATTTTTCTGATGACATCCTTTTTAATCTCAATTTCGGCAAGATGTACTGCCGTTCTAAAAGCCAGTATATCGGCGCCGCCATGACTTTTAATCACGAGTCCCCGCAGCCCTAAAAAACTGGCGCCGTTATATAAGCGAGGATCTATGCGCTTCCTAAAGGATTTAAGAACAGGATAAACAATCAATCCCGCCAGCTTGGTCAAGCTATTTTTGCTAAAAGCATCTTTTAATGCAGTCCCGATCATTTTTGCTGCACCTTCAATTGATTTAAGTGCAACATTGCCTACAAAACCGTCCACAACGATCAGATCGACTTTAATATTGCCTGCATTTAAAGAATCCCCTTCCACATAGCCTATATAATTTAAAGCCGAATTTTCCAGTAATTTCGCCGCCGCTTTAACCTGCTCATTCCCTTTGACATCTTCTTCGCCAATGTTTAACAGGCCCACCCTTGGATTTTCTATATTTTCAACGGCTTTAACGAGCTCCGCTCCCATGACCGCAAATTGAAAAAGATGCTCAGCGGTACAATCAACATTAGCCCCTAAATCCAGCGCGTGGGTATGACCATAAATAGTGGGCAATGTGGAAATAATGGCCGGACGATCAATACCTGGAATCATTTTCAACACGAAGCGCGCAGTAGCCATTAATGCTCCGGTATTGCCGGCGCTAACGCACGCATCCGCATAGCCATCATGAACCAGATTAATGGCAATTCGCATTGATGAATCTTTTTTATTTTTCAGTGCCTTAGCAGGGGATTCATCCATTGCTACACATTGCGATGCGTGCTTGATAGTGAGTCTCTCCCTGTATTCATCCCGGTTTTGAGCTAAATGTTGTGCAATAACTGCTTCATCACCCACTAAAATCAGTTTTAAGTCCGGATTGTTTTTTAAACGATCCAGTGATGCCGGAATGGTAACTTCAGGACCGTAATCCCCGCCCATTGCATCAATCGAAATTGTTAGACTCACGCTTGCGGATGACCCTGGAGTTATTGAAAGAAGCCGAACCAGATTTGATTCGGCACAGCATTATTAAAAAAAATGGAAGGTTTAAAAGGATTACACTTCTTCCTGGTCAGGAATTACTATTTGACGGCCTTTAAAAAAACCGTCCGGGGTAACATGATGACGTAAATGAGTTTCACCTGTCATGGCATCCTGTGATAATGCCCGACCTGTCAAAGAATCGTGTGAACGACGTTGACCACGTCTTGAGCGTGATACTTTGCTTTTTTGTACTGCCATTACAAGTCTCCGGAAGTTTTAAGTTTGGCTAAGATGGAAAAAGGGCTTTTTATGGTTGACTGGCCGCCAACCAATGATGAATCTGATTTGTTATTGTCTGAGTACGGGATAAAACAATTATGCTCATGCTTGGGAAAGGCAGGCAAAATGAGCAGCAACTCGTCTTCAATAAGAGTTTTTAAAGAAATGTTTTCTTGCTCAACTAACAAAGGCTCATAATCGTCTGGCAATCGATTTGCCTCATCTATCGAGCTAACAATACCGAGCTTTACGACACTGTCAACAGACAATTCCAGAGCTTGCAGACAATTTTGGCATTCGAGCGACAGAATTGTCTTTATCTGTCCCTCAATTTTGGCCAACCTCCCTTCGCGCCCAAAAAAAAGCTCAATATCAACACAGCCTTCATCATTTGATAATCCCTCTTTCAAACGATCCAGACTATTTAATGATATTTGACCTTTTAAACTGCCGCGCTTGTCAGCCAACTGTAAAGGATCAATATATTCAGGCAATCGATTCAACATAATCTGACATGATATAGGGAAATGCTAAATGCGTCAAATTCTCCAAATCACTGAAAGCCCTGTATGGAGGCTTTAAATAGCTGCCGAAGTTAACACCCAACCAATAGCAACAAAGATGCCGCAGGGAATTTTAAACTTACTTACAGAAGGGCTTTACGGGCGTACACTAAAATAGTGTGGCCGAAGGCAAACGATAAATGCAGCCGGACAAATGTATAGCAAACTAAAAAATAATAAACTACTTTATCCCTGTTTATAGAATTTATTGGTTATATAGAGTCAAAACCTGTTTCACATAATTACGTGTCTCAGGGAAGGGAGGAATGGAATTATTGTATCTGATCACAGCATTTTCACCGGCATTATAAGCTGCAACAGCCAGATCCAGATTTGAATTAAATAATTTCAGTAAATCTTTCAGATAACGTGTGCCGCCGTTAATATTCTGATCCGGGTCATTCCGGTCCATAACACCGTAGCGTTTTGCCGTATCGGGCATTAACTGCATTAAACCCACTGCTCCGGCAGATGAAATTGCAGTAGCATTGTAAGCCGATTCCGCCTGTATAACTGCATGCAGTAGTCTGATATCAACCTGATGCCGGGACGCTGCCTGAGCAATAAGTTCTGCAAATTTCTTTTTATTAGCGCTCAAAAAAGGCCGGCTTTGGGAATAGTGACGTATTTTGGACTGAATTATTCGCTTATATAAGCCATGCTTGGGTTCATCGGTATAATATACGCGTCCATCAGTATCGATAAATTTATAGATATCGGCAAGCGTCTCATTTGAAACGAGTAAGGTTAAAAAAACTACTGTAATTCTTATCATTTTTCATTTACCCCCATGATTTATACTGACCAGGCTGGCAGCTTTAACCGCCCGCTCTCTGGCTTCCCGGACGGTTTCAGCATTGGCTAAAGCAATTCCCATACGCCTGTTTACAAATGACTCGGGCTTGGCGAACAACCTGATTTCACTTTCAGGAACAGCCAATGCCTCAGCCAGTCCCTCATAACCCACACCCTGAGCATCAAAGCTGCCTAAAATAACTGCGCTCGCGCCGGCTTGCCGTAAGGCCGTGTTGACCGGCAGTCCTAAAATAGCCCTGGCGTGTAACTCAAATTCATTTTGTTTTTGAGTCACCATAGTAACCATACCCGTATCATGGGGCCGGGGGCTTACTTCATTAAACAGGACAGTATCTCCCTTAATAAATAATTCCACCCCAAAAAGTCCACGGCCCCCTATTTCACTGGTTACCTTAAAAGCAATTTCCTGGGCTGTTTTTAAAGCCGGAATACTCATTTTCTGCGGCTGCCAGCTTTCCCGATAATCACCATTTTCCTGCCTGTGCCCTATAGGTTGGCAAAAATAAGTCTCGACCTCATCATTTTGATTTAGCGCCCGGACGGTGAGCAAGGTTATTTCAAAATCAAAATCGATTTCAGCCTCGACAATGATTTTGCCGGTAACAGTCCGACCCCGGGATTGGGCATAATCCCAGGCTTGTTTAAGTTGCTCAGGATTTTTGACTTTTGATTGCCCTTTCCCTGACGATGACATCGTCGGTTTAATAAAACATGGATAGCCAATACTATTATCAACAACGGCTTGCAATTCTTCAAACGATTGCGCGAATGCATAGTTCGAAGTCGGAATTTTAAGTTGCTCTGCGGCAAGGGTTCTAATCCCTTCCCTATTCATGGTTAATTGAATGGCGCGGGCGTTAGGAATAACAGTACACCCTCCTTCTTTTTCAATGTCCGCAAGCGCCTGAGTTGCAATCGCTTCTATTTCCGGAATAATGAAATCAGGCTGTTCCAGGGCAATCAGTTTTTTCATCGCATCGGTATCCGTCATATTTATGACATGACTGCGATGGGCCACATGCTGTGCCGGAGCATTCTGATAACGGTCTACGGCAATGACTTCTATTCCGTAACGCTGCAGTGAAATAGTCAATTCCTTGCCCAATTCGCCGCTGCCCAGCAGCAAAGCTTTGGTCGCACCTTTAGTAAGCGCAGTCCCTATTTTCATTCTGAACCGGCCAGGTAGCTGTCAATATCTTCTTTTGAAAAACCGATCTTTTTAGCTACCCGGTCAGCGTGGCTGACGCGGGAAATGCCGTCAATCAATTTATAGGTGGGCGACTCATTGGCAAACTCAACCTGTTTTGACAAACCCAGACCCTGATTAACGAAATTATCGACTAACTGATGATTGTGAGTAATCAAAACTGTACTGTTCCCCTTTCGGTAAAAGCCATTAAGAACATTAGACGAAGACTCCATTTTTTCTTCAAACGTTGTACCTTCGGACAGTTCATCAAGCACTACCAGACTTCTGGCTGTGGTGGCCAGAAATATATCTTTTGTCCGCTTTAATTCAGTGCCAAAACGCCCTTCGCCATCATTTAAATGACTGATTTCAGGCACCTGATAGAAAATTTTGTCTGCTACTGTAAGCGTAGCGGACTTGGCAGGAACAAAACAACCTATTTGCGCCAACAATTGTATTTGAGTGACGGTTTTACAAAACGCGGTTTTGCCGCCACTGTTAGGCCCGGTTATAAAAACCAGTTTCTCATCTTCCAGAACAAAATCGTTGCCAACATACCTAGTATTTTCCTTGCCTAATACCGGGTTTTTTGCATCTATCAGCTTTATCCGGTGATGCGCCGCATCGATCAGCTGGGGTAATACCATGCTGTGAGCAAATGCCTCAGCAAATTTTAAAAATGACACCAGTTCATCCAATTGCCCCAACGCATCCAAGGCTTGTGCAACCGCCTCTGAATTTTTAAATTCATTTCTTAACGGGATAATACAGCTGTCACGATCAAAGCCCCCGACGATGGGAAAATAAATCAACAGCAAAGGCACAAAAAAAATGAAGGCGGTCGGAATAGCTTCAACTGAAATTGCGAATATGTCCGTAGGAAAAAAGTGAGCCAGCGTCCAAACCATTGCAAAAAACAGGATAATCAGTACGGGCTTGAAGATTCGGGGCCTGAAAATAATAGCCAGCGGAAATAAACCTTTTCTTTCCTGCTTGCATTTAATACCATTCTCGGTGATATAGGCAGGGCCCTCCATCAGAGAATATGGCCGTGTATCCGCAAACGCTGTTATTTTGTCAAAAATGCTCTTTAAATAGGCACTTTGAGGCGCTTCAGCAGCTTTGATCCTGGCAACCAGCTCAAGCATAAAACGAACACCTCTTTTATACTGCAGGTAGCCGTAACCCTCAATTTCATGCTCTTCCCTGGCGGTCTCAAACGACCCCAGAAATTTGCCAAACAATAACAAATAAAAGTTTTTTTCCTGTGCCGCAGCATTTTCTATAAGGTATTCGATATTTTCCTTTAGCGGCAAATTAGTGCGCAGTTCCTCAAGCGCTTCCTGTTTTGCCTTGATTTTCTCCAAAGAATTCAAAGGCTGCGTTAAAGAGCGAAACAACACAGCCTGACCTGCAAGTGTTGAAGCATAATTCAGGGTATTAAAAACTTTCTCGACTTCAATGGTATTAAACGTACTTTCGTCGATGACACCTGCACCGGTAGTTAAGGGCTTGCTGCA
This sequence comes from Candidatus Methylobacter favarea, assembly GCF_902806695.1. Classification (GTDB taxonomy): domain Bacteria; phylum Pseudomonadota; class Gammaproteobacteria; order Methylococcales; family Methylomonadaceae; genus Methylobacter_B; species Methylobacter_B favarea. The sequence continues at coordinate 17,604 of NZ_CADCXN010000046.1, forward strand.
TTTAACAGCTGGCCAGGCATCATTCCAGCTTTGCAATAGTGTTTCATTCATGCATTAGCTCTTTTTCATTTCGAAATCACCCCAAAAAACTTTAATCGATAACTATACAATCCGGCATCCTGAGATTTTATTTGAAATATCTAACGGATTAACTGTTTCTTCCAGTCCCTTGCAGCAATTTTAAATCAGCTCGGTAAGCATTAAATAATAAATGAATTTATATTCCCGTGCATAACTATAGCTTTTTAGAGTTTTTGTTCAAGCAATTTAACGATAGCCTTAACATGAGATTCAGAGTCATTCAGAGCCGGTATATAATGATAACTTATACCGCCGGATTTAATAAAAACCGATTTATTTACCAGGGCAATTTCTTCCAGCGTTTCCAGGCAGTCTACCGCAAAACCCGGGCAAACTATATCCACTCTTTTAATTCCTTGCGCCGGAAGATTCTGTAAAATGTCCAGACAATAGGGTTTAAGCCATTGCGCTTTGCCAAAACGTGATTGAAATACAATCATCCATTGCTTTTGATCAAGGCCCAGTTTTTCTGCAATCAAGGCTGCGGTTTTATGACACTGATGAAAGTAGGGATCGCCCCATTTAGTCAATCGATCGGGCAGACCGTGAAAAGACATTAATAACAGCTCATTTTTGCCATGTTCCCGCCATACTCTTTCAATTGAATCTGCAATGGCATTGATATAGCCGCTATCCTGATGATAATCACTGATGAAATGAATGTTGGGCAGATGCCGCCATTGGTTAAGTTCTTTGACCATATCATCATAGATGGATGCCGTAGTGGTCGAAGAATACTGGGGATATAAGGGCAAAACAATTAAATTATCAATACCGTCTTTTTTAAAAGCTCTTAAACGCGTTGCCATGGAAGGTTCGCCATAACGCATCACATAATCTGTGGTAATGCCTTGAGCGTTTAGCTTGTCAGCAACTCCCTGCGTTAATTGCCGGGTCAGAAAAACCAGCGGCGAACCTTTTTTGTCCCATATTTTGCGATAAGCTTTCACTGATCTGCGCGGACGGAAAGGCAACACGAAAAAATGCAGTATTACCCACCATAAGGGGCGCGGAAGATTGACGACACGAGGATCCCACAGAAACTCCTTAAGAAAATGTCTGACTGCCGAGTTTGTCGGTGCAGCAGGCGAACCCAGATTCGCCAGTATTACGCCGGTTTTTCTTGCCCCTTCAACAATCTTTGTGGACATTAAGTTTATCGGTTTAGCAAATTCAAAAATTCCGAGCGAGTGCTGATTTCCTTTCGGAAAATACCCGTCATTACTGAAGTGGTCATTATCGAATTCTGTTTTTCAACGCCCCGCATCATCATACATAAATGTTTTGCCTCAATAACTACCGCGACCCCACGGGCATTAGTCGCCATCTCAATGGCATCAGCTATTTGTTTAGTCAGCTTTTCCTGAATCTGCAGTCGCCGGGCATACATATCAATAACACGGGCGATTTTAGATAATCCCATTACTTTACCCTGCGGCAGATAGCCGACATGGCATTTACCAATAAAGGGCAGTAAATGATGCTCACATAAAGAATACAATTCAATATCCTTGACGATAACCATGTCTTCAGTATCGGCTGTAAAAATCGCGCCGTTCAGTACTTCTTCGAGCGTTTTATCATAGCCGTTGTTGAGAAATTTAAAAGCTTTCGCTGCGCGTTTTGGAGTATCTATGAGACCTTCACGGTGTATGTTTTCGCCAACTGCTTCGATAATTTTGGAAAAGTGCTCTTCCATGGTTCTGTCTCAGTTATTATAAATAAGTTGGAAGTATACATCATTGAGCTGTGAACTTTAATGCCTCCCAAATCACTTTTTCATCTGCGCCGGACATACAGGCATGCTCACCAAGATGCCTTCGCCAGCCTTTAGCGCCTGAAACAGCGTTAAAAAGGCCTAAAATATGGCGGGAAATAGTATTTAAACGTACTCCGGTTTTAAGCTGCTCCTGGATATAAGGGACTAATAAACTCACGATCTTTTCCCGAGAGAGGGGAGCGCGGCTGTCCGCGAAAAGCCGGCTATCCACATCAGCCAGTAAATATGGGTTTTGATAAGCTTCTCTTCCCACCATCACTCCATCAACCTGCTTCATTAGGTCCTCAGCCAGTTCCAGCGATTTAATACCGCCATTGACTATGATTTCCAACTCTGGAAAATCATTTTTGATCTGATAAACAATATCATAGCGCAACGGCGGAACTTCACGGTTTTGTTTAGGCGACAAGCCGCTTAACCATGCTTTTCTGGCATGAACAATAAAGGTGCTGCATCCGGCTGAGGCCACGGTTGAAATAAAATTAGCCAGCTCTTCATAAGAATCATGCTGATCAATACCGATTCTGGATTTAACCGTTACCGGAATTGAAACCGCATGACGCATGGCCGCCACACATTCAGCAACAAGACCGGGTTCGGCCATCAGACAAGCGCCAAAGCGGCCATTTTGAACGCGATCGCTGGGACAGCCGACATTTAAATTCACCTCATCATAACCATAGTCTTCAATCATCCTTGCGCAGATAGCCAAATCCTCTGGATGACTGCCCCCCAACTGAAAAGCAACCGGATGCTCGATTACATTAAATTGCAGAAACCGGTGTTTGTCGCCATGCATCAACGCCCCGCTGGTGACCATCTCGGTATACAACAAGGCATGTTGTGAAATCAGCCGATGAAAATAGCGGCAGTGCCTGTCCGTCCAGTCGAGCATCGGTGCAATGGAGAACAAGTGACTGTATTTATTAAGGGTTTTAGCGGTGTTCATGCGGTTATCTTTGGGTAATAATGGACTATTAGGCCCCATATAGGCCTTATGATTTTTCATGGGGCCTAAAAGACTAGCACAATGGCTTCAATATTTAAGCGAATAAAATCAAACGGCCAAGTTGTTTTCGATTGCTCAATCCTAATCCGAAAACACGGTGAAGTCGTTTACCGAGAAAAGAAATCCTTCAATAAATTAAAGCTTGCTAAAGACTGGGGTATGCGCCGAGAAACAGCACTCCAAGAGCAAACGGTTTATAAAAAACAGGAATAGCTTTCCCTTAAAAACGTCATAGAACAATACCTAAATGAATTCGAACCGGACGAAGTAAAAAGTTCGACCTGCCCAAGCTATTAAAACGAGACATAGCTAAAGTGAATATTCACCCCTTAACCCCCAAGGACTTAAGTAGGCGTCGGAGCGACATAAAAGGCGTGTCGCGGAATAGAGTCTTTTTTAAGGCTTGCGGCTGTAATATTGGAAAGACTTTTTATTAAATTTTTATGAACCTTCGCTAATCAATTTCAATATTTCTTCATCTTCAGTCAAGCTGTAAAATCATCTTTTTTATTAACGGCTTTTTCCAGCTAGTCCGGACATGAATTTTATCGCCTGCCTTGATATAACTCATGCGGATAAGTTAACTGGCGGCCGCTGAATTCGGATAAGTTCATTAGCTTTCATTAAAAGCATGTGCCCTTTTCATAATTACCTTTCTGAAAAAGTGTTCTCCTTCTGCCATGTACTTGGCTTAACATTCTTTCAACTCCCTCAAGCCGTAGATACTATAACTGTCATGCATAAAATTAATAGATTTATAAAGCAATATCGTCTCGCCACCATAAATTAAATCCCGTTTCAGTTCCTTAAATATTCAGAAGTTGCCATTTTCAAGCTTTACTCTCTACTTATAAGTCTATCACTTCGGCAGGCATTTCCCTATGGCCAAAGCGAAAGCAAGAATACCAACTGGAATTAACAGAAACTGCAACGTCAGGTGGTAAATTATCCTCAAAAAGGTTTTATGCAAATGCGGGATTAGGCGTCACGCTTCTTTAAGTTAAGCATTTAACGTCGCTTGAGTTTTAGTTTAAAGGTAAGCTTACAGCCGCGTAGCGGCAGCTTAAAAATATAGGCCTCTCAGTTTTATTCCAAAAAAATTTAGGAAAAATACCGGGAATGAATATTATTTCTTTTAAGGAAATTATAAATTAATAAGATAATCTATTATCAACTAATAGATACACATGTAGAGTACATTTAAATATTAAATGTTTTCTCAACAAACTTCAGGATTATACAATGAAAGATTTTCAAAAAGATCTGTTAATCGGGCTGATGTTGGTAGTAGGTATTATTGGTTTTATTTCCGGCGAATTTATTTTATCAACCGTTTTATTTGCCACTGCTGCCATTTTCAGCAATATATTTTTAAAACGAAGGCTATCAGGCTAGCTTTTTAAGCCGATCCATTCAATGAATGATTGCCTTAGCTGTTTAATGCATTCATCTAGCGGATTTCAGACCTCGGCCTAAAGCACCTGTAGCCCGGCGAAACGTCATGGCTTTCCTTGGACTCCGATAGTGCGGTGTGCAGACCTCGTTCCGATCAGGGGCTTGGTACTTAAAGGCCTGTTTCCTTATGGCTTTTATAAAAGGCTATTCGTAATGATAGTATCAGCTGATAAATTGCGCGGTTTTGATTGGGGCTCTAGGCGCGGGACATAAATTTTCCGGTCTCGGTATTGATTTTAATCAGCTCATTTGTCTCCAGATATTCCGGAACCTGAACCTCTACGCCGGTAATCAGTCTGGCCGTCTTGGTACGCCCTGTTGCGGTGGCGCCCCTGATTGCCGGTGCTGTCTCTATAATGGCCATAACTACAGAGCCGGGCAGTTCAATACCCAATATTGCATTGTCTATCAGCACTGCGACGATTCCTTCTAGACCATCTGTCAGATAGTCTGTCTTGCCTTCCAGTTCATCATTGCTCAAGCTGTACTGTGTGTAATCCTCCATGTTCATGAATATGTAATTATCACCGTCTACATACGAAAACTGCACTTTGGCGCGAACACAGTCAGCATCCTTAAAAAAATCATCCCCTTTTAATGAGGTATCGAGTTTTTGCCCGGTTTTAAGATTGGTAAAACGGATTTTATACAATGTTGACGCCCCGCGGGACGAAGGACTTTTAACATCGACCTGCTTGACCGCGTGCGGTACGCCATTTATTTCAACCACCATGCCCCTTTTTAAATCACTTGCTTTTGCCACACTACACTCCCGCTATTGAAACCGGCTACTTATACTAAATCTTGATCAGTCATCTTATAACCTCAATAGTATTATATCGTGGAAGCACGCTATAAAATAGTCCATAGGCCGGCCAAGGGATTATTTAACGCCGCCGGCAACAGCTTGTATAACTGAGAAGAAGACGTCGGTATTATCAATAGTGCCGTCAAGTAATTCCGAGCCGCGGCCATAGGCCGACAGAGGAATATCGCCGCCGGAGTGGGCTGCCGTGATTCCCGGAACCTGACCCGTGACAAAAAAACCGGTGGCCGAATCACGAACAAGACGGCCGTCATTAATTGCAGAACCCTTATCGTAAATATTCACGCGTGGATAACTCGACAGCGGAGACTCTTTATCCAGCGCTTGCTGCGAGTCATGAGCAGGCTGCGCATTGGTTTGCCAGTCCTCGTAACGATCTGCATTGGCGCCATAGCCGATAAGCAGGCGCTTATCGACATCGGTGGTAGTCGGATAACCATCGCTGGCGATAGTGTATTGCGGGAAGCCGGCAGCTTCGTAAAGCCCTACGACGGAATCGCGCATGGACTCAGGGGTATTGGTCTTGGCCTGCAGAACGGCATCGGTAACTTTAGAAGCGCCGATAATGGTTGCGCCTGCGCATTCATGATCGGCTGTGACCAGCACGAGCGTATCGCGATGGACAGCGGCATAGTCTTTTGCTACTTTCACAGCCCGGTCGAATTCTATGGTGTCCAGTATCATGCGCTCGCTGTCCATGTTGTGCGCCTGTTTATCAATGGACGCCCCCTCCACCATCAGCACGAAGCCGTCAGGACTGTTTGCATCCAGAACTTCGATGGCTTTTGCCGCCATCTCATCCAGCATCGGCTGATCGGTAAAGCCATAATCATTAACTACCGCAGGTGAGCCGCGGCGGCCGTCAATCTTGTCCAAAGCGACATTCATATTGGAATAGGAAAACAGGCCCAGCAATTTGTCAGGGATGCCTGCCGCCTCCATCGAGGTTTTGTCTGATGCATACGTCCATCCGGCGGCCTGGAAATTGCCGATCAAATCGCGGCTGCTGTCGAGTGCGCCGCCGGCCGCATGCCAGGCGGTTACAATGTCCTGGGGCAGCACATAGTCAGTTTTGTCACTGCGAGCCGAGCCCGGAGCAGCTTTTGGTAAAAACCATTTACGGCCGCCGCCCATTAATACGGTAAGTCCGGTATTGTGCGCATCATCAAAATACTGATCGACTATGCCTGTGCCTGCGCCACGGTCCTGCGTATGTATGGCCATCGCCGCCGGGGTGGCGTCAAACACATCGGCCGTAGTTACAATGCCCAGTTTCTTACCCTGCCTGCGAGCCAGATATTCGGACAGATATTCCACGCGCGGATTATCAAATTTGGCAAGCGTGTCATCGGGCCATACGCCTTCCTGATTATTGACCGACTTGTTGCCTGTCACGTAATTGCTCATGCCCGGCGAAGAATCAGTTACAATGCTGTTAAGCGATGCCGTCATAATCATGGCGGTATGGGGAAAAGTGTCCATGGCCAGCTTGGCATTGGCCTTGCCCTGAGAGTAGCCATTGAGCATAATGCGCGCTGCGGCGCGCTGGCTGGCGCCCATGCCATCGCCAAGCAGGATGATCACGTTTTTGGCTTTACGGCCGCCGCGATTAATTTTAACGATTTCAAAATTGCCGGTGGCGGTAACGGTCGAGTGATCACTTTGAGTCGCGATAGCGGTAAACGTATGTAGGCCCTGCCTCTGGGTGGAATAGCCGCGCAAGGAAGCAACTACAGCATTAGGGGCAATTGCCGCAATGGCATCAGCTGCTGCAAAACGGGTGGTGCCTGGCGCCGGACTTAGCGGCCTGCCGTCAATAAGCCAAGCGACTTGCGAAATGGCGGTGCCGGTGTCAGGCCGCACGGTCGCCTGCAAATCAAAACGCTGACCGGGGGCAAAACGTGCGATCATGGGATCGGATTGAGAGCCGTTGGTCGCAAATAATTGACTGGGCGGAGTCAAGCGGCTGATTAAGGGCGCCGCATGCACTTTGTCCGCGCCAGCCGCCAGAATGGAAGCAACTGTTAATGCCAATAAAGTGGTATTATTTTTCATCGCAAGTATTCCCCATTTAAAGTTAATTAACTACTGTAATTCGTTTGGAGCTTGCGGCCCCAAGACTTCTCACCCCGGTTTTCACTAGCAAGCTTCTGCTGATTTATCGCGTTGTGGAGCCAAGCTGGTCAAGAATTAATCGAGCGTAAGATATACGGCCGTTGGCTTCTTCGAAGTTACCCAGTCTAAGCGTGCCGATTAGCTCCCAGAGCCCGGTGCGGTAAATAATGGCCTTGTTTGCATCCGCCTCAGGCATATGCACAAACAGGGTTGCCGGCGGCAGATTGTCGGCCGGGCCATCTTCTTTTTCCGCGAGGTCCACAGGAAGAGGAGCCAGCATGAATAGACCGGCGGTCGGTTCTTCTTCTTTAACCATATAGCCTGTGACCCGAACCCGTTTATTATTCAGACTCAATAGTTTTTCCGTCGGCTCCATTTCCCGTGCGCCTACAGGAAATCTGTAGAATTCCCTTAAATTGAGCTCAGCTATCCCGGCCGGTAATGCAGCGCTTTCCTTTGCCTGGATTTTGCTGGAATGATTTGCGCATCCAGTCGCAACTAAAGACAAAATCAGCACAAAGCAGGCAAAACGGAGAGGTGATAGTACTTCCACTTTATTCTCCACGAGCTAAAATACTGCCTGAAGATACCTGTTTTATATGTCAGGCTTATGAAAATTGTATTATAAAAGTTAAACAATATTACCAGGATCGGTTGACGGGTGACTGAGGCACATCTAGATCTCATAATTTAAAATTAGGGCAGCTTTAATTCTGACCCGCTAAAAATACCGGTTTTGGAATATCGGCATGGTAGGCACAACATTGTTCACGATTGTTTATGATTATTGCTGCTATGTGCATCAGGCTTGTAGTTTGGCTTTTGTGCTGTGGAATTACAATCGAATAAAACGGTTAGTGGAGGATTTGGGAAATGAACAGCATTTGGCTTGCTGTGATGCTGATTGGATGGTGGTCGGGTTTTCCAGTGCAGCTTGCTTACAATATCTGGCTAGATATAAAAAGCCAGTGACAGCGGCGTCATGGATTGCGAATAATATTGTGTATTAAAGTTAAGGGCGTGGGTTGAGTCGCTTGCCGGAACCGGGCCGGCGGACAGGCGAAATGATGCAACCCAACCGCGGCTACGATGCCAACCGTAGCACTGCAATAATTAAACCCCCGATTGCCAGTAATGTGCCGAAACTCCAGCGCATAAGCAGTTTTATTTCATAATGCAAGCCCATAATCTCCTGATGCAGTTGTTCAAATTTTTATCCACCTGCATAAAGCGCTTATCCACCTGGGCAAAACGCTTGTCCATATTCAACTGTATTTGCTCATTTCCATCTGCTTGAAGCCTTCAAGCATCAGTTCTCGTTAATGTTTCAACTCCTCTTCCACGCGAATGATTCTTTCCCTCAAATCCAGTTCATAACGCATATTAGCGTTTAATGTCTACGGATTTCCGATAACATTTTTTCGATGAGTAAGCGAATTTGCTCAACATCTTCTTGTGCTAAAGCCATTTTTAACGACGATTATCTCTGCTTCATAGATGCTTGAAACTATAAAATACTTTTATTTTACAATGGGTTATTTACTATGTCCTCGCTGCTGGCGATAGCCAGGCAAAGCGCCGATCACACCCGGCCGTTACCATCATGGCTACAAGCCAGGCCAATAACACACCGCGGCTGGCCGATGCAAACAGCAGCGCCCACCAAGCTGTCAGGAGGACGAACAGTGAGCAGCGGATGCTGATGCTTTCAATATTGAAGATCAGCAATGGCAAGTACAGCAACGATAATGTCCATAACTGATACTGATTAAAAGCCCGAATATTGGCAAAACCAAAAAGGCGCTGACCGTTTTATTCAGAGGCGGAAGATGAAATTTCCGCCAAGGACATGCGTTCTTTTGCCTGGGTTAAGTTTCAAAGAGGTCTTATGGCCTTAAGCCGGGGCAGCAATGAAACCGCATGGGCGCATTAGGAATTGTCCGAACCGATGTACGCCTTTAGCATCATGGCCGTGGCCGCCCAGACTCTTTTTTGGCCCAGGCACAGCTGCGGCCGGGCGCGACTGCTGCTGGCTTTTGGATTGGGTCTGTTTCACGCTCTGGCTTTCGCCGGCGGCCTTCACGATGCCTTGGCGGGTATGCCGCTAGCCGGCGCACTATGAGCAATAGCGTCGTTCAGTATTGGCTTCGAAATCGGCCATCAGGGTATAGTACTGCCGGTCTTCTACGCACTTACTCTTTTGCACCGCTTCGATGCCGGCCAAAGCCGATAGGCGCGGCGTTAGGGATGGCACTGATAGCGCTGTTTGGGCTGGCCTATCTGTATGCGAGTTTACGGTAAACCGTATAATAATAGGCATAAGTTTTACAGGTTCAGAAGCAACCTATTCCTTGTCATCGTGATGGCAATTCAGCTATCGGCCTTGTTATATTTGCTGCCGAACAGCCATGCAGGAACAATTCGACGCTCTGCCGCGCCCACAGGTCAATCTCCGCTTCGTCAGGAGTTGGCTCCAGGCCAAGTTGAAGTCTTTGAAATCGCTCGCTACGCAAGGCGCTCAACAACTGGCCGGCCAGGAAATGCGGATCAACCGGGGCTATATCCCCTGTCTGCTGCTGACGTTTAAAAAATTTCGCCAGTTGATCAAGCGTGCGCTGCGGGCCTTGCTCATAGTATTGCGCCGCCAGATCCGGAAAGCGCAATGATTCGCCGATAATGACAGCGCGCATGCGCACTACGTCGGGCCGCGTGAGGCGGTATAAAAACTGCCTGGCAAAGGAGAGCAGCGCTTCTTCTGTCAAGCATTCTTCGGCCTGCTCCGCTGATAAGCAGGCAACGAACTGATCGCTGCAACGTCTTATCACCGCGCCGAATAACCCGGCTTTACCACCAAACTGGCTATAGATAGTCCGCATCGATACGCGGGCATCCCTGGCGATGGTTTCCAGACTGAGATTTCCATAACCGTAATCCAGGAAAAGTATAACGGCGGTATCCAGCAGCCGGTCGCGGCTTAACAGCTCCTCTCCTTTGCGGGGCCGCCCGCATTTAATTATGTTGGTATTCACGAAATAAGTTGACTCCCATAGGGATAGTACATTAAATTAAATGATAATATATATTACCATTTAATTTTTCTGTTAATACAGAGGTATTTCAGCGATGACAAAGAGAATGCGCATGCCTATTATTCATCGTCTGCCTGCCCTTATCCTAATTATTCCGACTTTATTCCCTGCCGCCGCGATTAAAGAAAAATACCCGGCTCTTGTCAATTATTGTCTCGTCCGCCGCAAAGTCCGGCAGGGTCTGGTAGCTGCGCTAACGGTGGCGGTTATCTATGGGTGCGGAAACAAGCCTGACTCAGCAAAGCCAGAGCTTCAGAATCAGGCTATCGCTGTTACTGTCGCACAGCCTCTCTCGCAGGAAGTCACCGATTGGGATGAATACACAGGCCGCATTGAAGCTGTAAACTCGGTTGACGTTCGCGCCCGCGTGGGCGGTTATCTGGAGAAAGTGAACTTCAAGGCCGGCGACCGGGTAAAAAAAGGCGATCTTTTATTCATTATAGATCCCAAGCCTTTTCAGGCTCAACTAAGCCGCGCCGAAGCAGAACTGAAACAGGCCAAAGCTAAGCAGGAACTGGCCAAAAATGACCTGGATCGAGCCGAACATCTCTATCGCGCCAAAGCGATTTCAGGAGAGGAATACGATGCGCGCAGCAAGGGAGTAAGAGAATCAGCGGGCGCAGTCGAGTCTGCGAAAGCTAATGTATATGCCGCCCGCATAAATCTCGATTTCACTTATATACGTTCGCCAATCGATGGAATGATAGGCCGGGAACTCATTACCGCAGGCAATCTGGTAAATGGCGGCGGGGCTGATCCCAGTCTGTTGACTTTCATAGTTTCTACCGACCCCGTGTATGTCTATGTTGAAGCGGATGAGCGCTCGGTATTGAAATACCGGCGCCTGGCTCAAGAGCATGGCCACGACATTGCCGATAAAGCGCCGCCGGTGCAATTGGCGCTGGCTGATGAATCCGGCTTTCCCCATGCAGGCAGTCTCGATTATATAGCCCCGCGTGAAGATGTGGCTACCGGCACTCTGACCTTGCGCGGCGTATTCGCCAATCCTGACGGCTTATTAAGCCCCGGCTTCTTTGCCCGCATGCGGGTCCAGGGCCGTCCTGCCTATCCCGCCCTCCTGCTCCCGGATCATGCTATCGGCAGCGATCAGGCACGGCGCTTCGTATGGGTGGTCAGCCAGGAAAACAAGGTGGACTATCGGAATGTAGTCCTGGGTTCATTAATTGGCGATATGCGCGTGATCACCGAGGGAGTTGAGCCTGGGGAATGGGTTGTTATCGAAGGTTTACAAAAGCTTAGGCCCGCGATGAAAGTCAATCCAAAACGCATTTCGCTCGCCGAAACTCACGCAAAGAAAGGCGCATAAACCATGAGCGGATTCACCCACTTTTTTATTGACCGGCCAATCTTCGCAACTGTCCTTTCTTTGCTGATTATTTTAGTCGGCGGTCTGGCGTTCCTGGCTCTGCCTGTAGCCCAATATCCGGAAATTGCACCGCCTACTGTCGTGGTAACTACGGTCTATCCCGGCGCCAACGCCAAAGTCGTAGCGGAAACCGTAGCCACGCCCATCGAACAGGAAGTCAATGGCGTCGAAGATATGTTGTATATGTCTTCGCAATCCACCAATAGCGGCAATATGGCCCTCACTATTACTTTCAAGCCCGGTACGGATCTGGACAAGGCTCAGGTGCTGGTGCAGAACCGCGTAGCGCTGGCCGAACCCAGATTGCCCCAGGAAGTAAACCGGCAAGGCATCACCGTCAAAAAGCGCAGTCCCGATTTGAGCCTGGTGGTTAATCTGATTTCTCCGAATAATCGCTATGACAGCGTTTATCTAAGCAACTATGCGCTGTTGCAGATTAAGGATATTCTGGCGCGGCTTCCCGGAGTTGGCGACATTCTGGTTTTCGGGGCGCGCGACTACAGCATGCGCCTGTGGCTGGATCCTGAAAAAATTGCCGCCAATAATATGACGGCCGGCGAAGTAGTGGCGGCCGTGCGGGAGCAAAATATTCAGGTGACGGCGGGGGTGGTGGGCCAGCACCCCATGCCGGAAGGCACGGACTTTCAATATACGGTCAGTACGCTGGGACGATTAATGAAGGCCGATCAATTTGCCGACATCGTTATAAAGACCGGGGCAGACGGCCGGATAACCAAGCTCAAGGACGTGGCCCGCATTGAATTGGGCGCCAAGGACTATAACTCCGGCCTGTATTTGAATAACCAGCCCAGCGTGGGTCTGGCCATTTTTCAACTGCCCGGCTCCAATGCCCTGGATACCAAGAAAGCGGTAGTAGACGCCATGTCCAAGCTCAAAGCAGGTTTTCCCGAAGGGCTGGATTATCTGCTTGCCTATGATACCGTTGTCTTTGTGCAGCAATCCATCGATGCGGTAATCGGAACTTTATTTGAAGCCATATTGCTGGTTGTACTTGTGGTTATCATATTCCTGCAGAACTGGCGCGCCGCTGTGGTTCCGCTGGTCGCCGTCCCGGTCTCGCTGATCGGCACGTTTGCCGTGATGGCGGCTTTGGGCTTGTCATTAAACACCTTGTCATTATTCGGCCTGGTGCTGGCCATCGGTATTGTCGTGGATGACGCCATTGTCGTAGTGGAAAATGTGGAACGTCACATTGGTCTGGGATTAAGGGCGCGGGAGGCCACCCGAAAAGCCATGGATGAAGTGGTCGGCCCTATTATCGCCACCTCGCTGGTACTGCTGGCGGTGTTCGTGCCTACCGTCTTCATTACCGGTGTTTCGGGCGCCTTTTACAAGCAGTTTGCCTTGACCATTACGGTTTCCACGCTGATATCGACTTTCAACTCGCTTACTCTGAGCCCGGCCCTGTGCGCTCTGCTGCTGGATCGCGCGCATGGCGATAAGGATTGGTTCACCCGCTTGTTCGACCGGCTGTTCGGCTGGTTCTTCAGCCGGTTTAACCGGTTTTTCAAATGGTTTGGCGACAGCTATTCCCGGCTTGTGGCGCGCATTATCCGCATGACTGCAGTAGTGCTGGTGCTTTATGCCGTGCTCAACGGACTCAACTTTCTGGCCTTTGAAAAAGTACCGACGGGCTTTATTCCGCAGCAGGATCAGGGCTATCTGATCCTGTATGCGCAATTGCCCGATGCGGCCTCGTTGAGCCGCACCGAAGCAGTGGTGCATGAAGCCTCGCGCATTATTCTCGAAACCCAAGGGCTCAAGACCGTGAATGGTTACGCGGGTTTTTCAGTATTGACAGGAGCCAATCAGTCCAATGTAGCGACATTGTTTGCGCGGCTGGATAACTTCGAAAATCGGGCTGGTCAGGCAGGGCTAACCGCCAATGCCATTATTAAACAACTTACGCAGAATCTGGCCCAGATCAAAGATGCTCAGATCGCTGTTTTTGCGCCGCCTCCCATCCGCGGCATGAGCACAGTGGGCGGATTCAAACTGCAAATCGAGGATCGTTCCAACCGCGGCATTGATGAATTGCAGCGCATTACCGGCGAGCTTATCGGCAAGGGCAATCAGCAATCCGGACTGGTGGGGCTGTTCACTACCTTCCGCACCGGCGTGCCGCAACTCTACCTGGACCTGGATCGCACCCGGGCCAAGGCTATGGATGTGCCTTTAAATGAAATATTCGATACTCTGCAGATTTATCTGGGCTCACTCTATGTCAACGATTTTAATCTTTTTGGCAGGACTTATCAGGTAGTGGCGCAGGCCGACTCGAAGTTTCGCAAGCAGCCAACCGACATTGCCGAACTGAAGACGCGGAACCGGCAGGGAGGCATGGTGCCTCTGGGCTCGCTTTTAGCTGTCCAGGATACTACCGGGCCGGATAAGATCACGCGCTACAACATGTATCCGGCGGCAGAAATTAATGGCAGCACGCTGCCTGGCGTCAGCTCCGGTCAGGCCATTGACATCATGGATAAGCTGATTGGCGCAGAGCTTCCGCCCGGCTTCGGCTTCGAGTGGACCGAGCTCAGCCTGCAGCAGATATTGGCGGGAAATGTCGCCCTGCTGGTTTTCCCTTTGAGTGTGGTCTTTGTGTTTTTGGCGCTGGCGGCACAGTATGAAAGCTGGTCATTGCCATTGGCAGTGATCCTGATCGTACCCATGTGCATCCTGTCCTCCCTGACCGGCGTATGGCTGCGCGATATGGACAACAATATTTTCACGCAAATCGGCTTTATTGTGCTGGTCGGGCTGGCAAGTAAAAACGCCATCCTCATTGTGGAATTCGCGAAACGGCGTCAGGAAGGCGGACTCAACCGATTTGATGCCGCCGTTGAAGCCGTACGCATCCGGCTGCGCCCCATCCTGATGACGTCCTTTTCGTTTATTATGGGCGTTCTGCCTTTGGTGGTGGCTCAGGGCGCAGGCTCGGAATCGCGCCAGATTCTGGGCACGGCGGTATTTAGCGGCATGCTCGGCGTAACCGTGTTCGGACTGCTGCTGACGCCGGTCTTTTATGTGCTGGTGCAGGGCTGGTCGGAACGCTGGCAGGCTGCCCGCCGAAAGCCGGGCGCATTAAAGCCTGAGCCTCCTGCCGGCGCCGATTTATGAACCGGGGATTCGCCATGCATGCGGCAGAATTTTTACCTATCCTACTGACGTTAAAAAAGATTTTATTTGTTGCGCCCGGCTCTGGTAAATTTCCCGCGCGGGTGCTTCCGGCGGTCATTTTATTAAGCGCCTGCGCGGTAGGCCCCGACTATAAGAGGCCGGTCATGCCTGCTGATCCCGCTTTTGCCAATGCCGCGCATGCTGAATTTTCCGATCACAGCATTGAAGTAGACTGGTGGAAGCTGTTCAATGACTGGGAACTGATGGATCTGGTCGATCAGACAGTGCAGCACAACCGCGACCTTAAGGCGGCTGACGCCAACCTTCGGGAGGCGCGGGCTCTCTATATGGAAGCCGGCCTGAACCTGTTGCCTGCCGTAACATCACACGCCACTTATACGGATCAGCGGCGAAGCGCCGCCGCATTTAACAATCGCGCCGTTTTCCCGCGCGGACTTAAACTCTATAACATCGGCTTCGATGCCTTTTGGGAACTTGACTTCTTCGGCCGCGTGCGACGCGACGTAGAGGCCAGCGGCGATGAAGTGGAAGCCCAGGAAGCAAGGCTCAGGGATCTGAAAGTCAGTTTAATTGCGGAAGTAGCCCGTAATTATTTTGAACTGCGCGGTTTGCAGAATCAGCTGGGGGTGGCGAAAAAGAATGCTGAAAACCAGACTCAAACTCTCGAACTGACCCGCGTCCGGCTCGAAGTCGGACGCGGCACGGAACTTGACACTTCGCGGGCCATCGCTCAACTGGATTCCACCCTCGCCAGCATTCCGCCGCTGGAATATTCAATTCATCAGGCGATCCATCGACTGTCGGTGCTGACCGGGCAATTTCCGGCAGCGCTTACGCAAAGACTGTTGCAATCTGCGCCATTGCCGACGCTTCCCGCCACGATTCATATCGGCCAGCCTGCTGACCTGCTGCGCCGGCGCCCCGACATCCGTATTGCCGAGCGGACGCTGGCTGCATCGACTGCCCGCATCGGTGTAGCTACCGCCGACTTGTTTCCCCGCGTAACCTTCGTCGGCACTATCGCGCTTGAGGCCAGCACGTTCTCCGGCCTGGGCGCGGCCGGTTCAGATTCCCGTTCGGTAGGGCCCAGAATCAGCTGGGCCGCTTTTGATCTGGGCCGCGTTTATGCCCAGATAAAGGCGGCCGATGCCAATGCTGAAGCCAATCTTGCCCAATACGAGCAAACCGTGCTAAATGCCCTGGAGGAAACGGAAAATGCGCTGGTGAATTACAATCGGGAACGCGCCCGCCGGGAATTGCTCGCCTCGGCCGCCCAAGCCAGCAAAAAAGCCCAGGAACTGGCTCGTCTGCGCTTTAAGGAGGGCGTGTCCGATTTTCTGACCGTGCTGGATACCGAACTGCGCCTGCTGCAGGATCAGGATCGCCTGGCCCAGAGCGAGACCGCCACCGCCACTGCGCTCGCAACGCTCTATAAAGCGTTAGGCGGCGGCTGGGAATCGAAGTTATAAACAGAGCAATAAGAAAACATTCCCTTGTCGATAAAGCCAATGATGGGATGAGGTCTGCGCCCAGCCCCATCGGCACCAGGGAAAGCCATAAAGCTACGCTTTTTGCAGGCACCCTGGAATCTTCAGACCGAAGTCTGAAAGCGGCCGGGCGATTTGATTAAAAATTTGGGATAGTCACGCGCCGCTGTCAATACCGAACAATCAAACTGCGCTAGCGACCTCAAGCATCGCCACTACCTTTTGCAACAGATCAGGCTGGCCCGTTTGAAAATTTGCCGCATCCCTTTCCCTTCGCAACCAGGTAAATTGACGCTTGGCCAGCTGCCTGGTAGCGATAATGCCTTTTTCGGTCATGGTTTTAAAATCATAGTTGCCTTGCAGATATGACCATACCTGCCGATAGCCGACTGCCCGGATTGATGGCAGATTTTCGCTCAGATCGCCGCGTTTAAAAAGCGCCTCTACCTCATCGACCAAGCCCTGCTCCAGCATTTGCCGGAAGCGCTTGCCGATAAGGTCATGCAGCATCGAGCGGTCTGGGGGAGCAATGATAAGTTTTAGTATTTTATAAGGCAGCTGCTGCGTCCGGGCATTTTGAAAAAATGATGTCAACGGTTTACCGCTGATTTCATAGACTTCAAGAGCGCGTTGAACCCGTTGCGGATCATTGGGATGAATGCGCGCCGCCGCTTCAGGATCGATTGTAGCCAGCCGCTGATGCAAGGCTTCCTTGCCGAACTGGGCCAAATCCTGATCCAGCCGGTTTCTGATCTCAGGATCTGCTTCAGGCAGCACGGCAAGTCCGCTGTTCAAGGCATTAAAATAAAGCATGGTGCCGCCCACCAGTATCGGGATTTTTTTACGCCTCGTTATGTCCTCCATCAAGGTCAGCGACTGGGTCTTGAACTGGCCGGCTGAAAATGATTGCGCCGGATCCAGTATATCAATCAGATGGTGCGGGATACCGCCTCTTTGTTCAAGCGCGGGTTTGGCAGTGCCGATATCCATGCCTTTAAAGACCAGCGCCGAGTCGACGCTGATGATTTCGCCGTTAAGCGCTTGCGCAAGCTGAACGGAAAGGGCGGTTTTTCCGGAAGCCGTCGGACCCATCAGAAAAATGGCGGGCGGATAATTTTTTTGCATGATTTTATATCTTTTGGCCGGACAGACTGAGCGCGGAGTATGAAGTGCAGGCAATTTTACCTTCGCTATTGGCCGCGCAGAAAGAATTTATCGAGGTCACGGGTGGATAATTCTATCCAGGTAGGCCTGCCGTGATTGCACTGCCCTGCTCTTTCGGTTTTCTCCATATCCCGGAGCAATGCATTCATCTCGTCTATGCTCAAGCGACGATGAGCGCGCACAGCGCCATGACAGGCGATGGTGGATAAAATATGATTGGACTGTTCCTGTAGTCGCGGGCTTAAGCCATGTTCGGAAATATCGGCCAGGACATCGCGAATCAATGTGTCCATATCGGTACTGCCCAATAGGGCCGGCGTTGAATGCAAAACCAGGGTTTCAGGTCCGGACCGATTGAGTTCAAAGCCTAACGAACTGAAAAACTCATGCTCTTGTTCCGCCAGATCCGCTTCAGTTGAACTGACTTTAATTTTAACCGGCAATAATAAGGGTTGGCTTGGCACTGAGCCGGTTTGAAATTGCTGTTTCAAGCGCTCATAGATGACCCGTTCATGGGCTGCATGCGCGTCCACCAGGATAATGCCTGTTGCGGTTTCAGATAAAATATAGATATTGTGCAGGTGCGCAATGGCATAACCCAACGGGGGCGTTTCCCGGGATTGCGGCTGCTTTTGTTCAGGCTGCGGATACAGCAACGCATAAGTCTTTACTGCCTCTTCTACATGTAAAGGCAATGACGCCTGGCGCTGAGCCGGGTTGTTATAAGGGTTGCTGTAAACGGATTTGGAATCAGGGCCGGGGCGTACTGGCATCGATTCAGGTTCCGGTTGCCGGCTTATGCTGTGTTCAGGTCTTACATCAGCCAGGGACCGATGCAGGGCCGAAAACAGGAAATCATGCACCAGACGGCCTTCCCTGAACCTGACTTCCAGTTTTGCCGGGTGCGCATTGACATCAACGAGTACATGATCAAGCGTCAGATACAGAACAAAGACCGGCTGCCGTCCGTGAAAGAGGACATCCTGATACGCTTGCCTTACGGCATGTGAGACCAGTTTGTCTCTTATCAGCCTATTATTAACATAAAAAAACTGCATATCCTGCTGACTGCGCGAAAATGTAGGCAATCCCACCCAACCCGTTAATTTTAATCCCGACGCTTCAAAGTCGATTTTCACCGAATTTTCAATAAACGCTGAACCGCAAATACCGGCGATCCGTTGCTCCTGTTCGATATCGGTTGCTGCCGGTCTCAGGTTCAGAATTTCCCGCTGGTTGTGCGAGAGTGTAAAACCGGTGGCAAACCGGCTTAGCGCCATTCTTTTTATTAAGGTTTCAATATGCGCAAACTCGGTTTTTTCGGCTTTCAGAAACTTGCGTCTGGCTGGCGTATTGTAAAATAAATCGCGCACGTCAACGGTCGTGCCCGCAGGATGCGGGGCGGGCTGAATATCGAAATCCGGCTCTGCGCCGTCGGCATTTATTTTCCAGGCGCAGTCAGAATCTTGGGTGCGGGAAATCAAAGTCAGTCTGGCCACGGAACTGATGCTGGGCAGCGCTTCACCGCGGAAACCCATGCTGGCAACCTGCTCCAAATCTTTTAAGGTGGCGATTTTGCTGGTAGCATGCCGGGACAGCGCCAGCGGCAAATCTTCCTTTATTATGCCGCAGCCGTCATCGCGGATTTTTATCAATCGCGCGCCGCCCTGCTCTATATCGATAGTGATTTGCCCGGCGCCCGCATCAAAACTGTTTTCAACCAGCTCCTTCACCACGGAGGAGGGCCTTTCGACTACCTCGCCTGCCGCGATCTGATTAATGAGTTGAGTAGGGAGCGAATGAATGCGCATCAGACAATTTACAGTAAAAAGCCTATTTTAACCGAGCAGGAAAATGTGAGGAACTTTTGATAAATGAAAGCCAATAATAATTCAAGCTGAAGGCTATCTTTTCATTTCTCGGCGCTAATGAAAATTTACAGATCACAGAACGTTTTTCTCAACTATTTTAAAATTTTTCAATTCAGGACAGAAATAAACGGATTTAAAGTGCGATGATACGAAAACGTATCTTGACATCTATGTTAGAGCACGTTTTTGTCGAATGTCACAATTGTCAATGGCAACGAACAGGCATCCCTTGTCTTTAGCCAAGTTGATTGGGACCGAGATGAAGAAAGCCCGGTGCGTAGTTTTGACCGTCATGAGGGTCCTTTTCTCGTCCGGCCAGAGGGCTGACACTGTGGCATTGCAGGCAACAGTGCAGGTCGGAGCGGTTCAGCTCCGGTATCTATGATAGCAGCAGAGCCTACAGGTCTCCAAGGGCAACCAAGATCTCACCCCGGTTTTCGACGATGACGGCTTAGTCCTTCGGCGGCAGCACGCTGCCCAGGCGGCGCTTGCTGCCGCACTTGAAGTCTTCGGCCGACTCCGCTGCCGCCACTGCTGGACGGTATTGGAGTTAGTGCCGTAGCGCTGAGCGAAATTAACGAGACTCACTTTAGAGTCTGGTATTTTTCCCGGACAGTCTGGGTGGTCATGGCTGTTCCGTGGAGTATTTGTCCTATCGCTTTTCTCTCTCAGGTAGGCATACCTTAAACTATTTATATAGGAGGGACTAAACAACTAAGCTATTGCAATAGTTTTTAGGAAACTAGGAGAAGCTAAAAAGGTCGAAATTTAACTCCTTAATGGTAGGCTTTGTCAGATTTGACTGGGCAAATACTCGCTCCTGGACTTTTTGAGGATCAGGGCGTCGGGGAACCATAACTTGTTCAGATACGGCCTATTTAGCATGGTAACAGGCAGAGAAGGATTAAAAATACTTGCCCATCCCGATAACAAAGATGCAGTCCTGATTAACGCATTGCACCTCGACAAAAGTAGGCAATTGATAAGAGCTTCTTTACCTTTGGTATAATTGTTTCCTAGGTCCGGCTGAGTATGAAGAGCATTACCTTCGCTGCCTCTTTCTTTATCGTCGTGATAGATTACTTCGAGAGATTTAAACTCTTTTTCAATCCAATCAATAAAATTGCCTTCATCGCTGGAAATAAATAAAGCTTCAACCTGCGGATTTGTGTCCAGATAATTATGTATTGCCTTTGCACAAAATTCCCAAGATACTGGTTTTGCTTCTAATTGTTTATCCCTTCCCCGGTAATGAATGCCTAGCACTGTCTTTTGCCCGAAGTGTGTATTGACAAAAGAATCAACGTACTCCTGAATCTCGTCCTTGATACGTATGTTTTTCTCTAGGAGTTCGTGCGCATACTCCAGGCTCATTTGCCGGCCATTTGTGGAAGGTAAACCTATATGGCTAATATGAGAGATGCTACTGACTTTAACCAGGCCATTCATTACATTCTTTTTATCTATTTCTGTAAGCTTGAGGTTATCAAAATAATAGTCGAACCAATTATCTCCCTGAGATAGTGTATAGAAAGGGCTCGATAAGACGATATAAGGTAATAGGTTATAACGCTCGCAATGGTCAAAAATATAAAGACACCAATTTAATTGCGCGGAAAAACCCACTGCAACGTTTATATTTATTGCATAAACGCCCTGATTATTTCTTTGCCGAAGTGAATGGTAAAGGGTTTTTATTTTTTTATTAGCATGGTTCTTTACCCCCTTACAATAAAACAAGGGATGGCGATAAAGCTCTCGTACATTCATATTGAACTCCAGGAGATACAACTTAAATATACGATACCACTTGTTTAATAATAATTAAAATTAATGTAACGGGTTATCCGCTTCGCGTTGACGGATAAAAAAAATCTGTTTTTATCCTATTTTTATTTATGAGCAAACGGTAGCTATTCGTCAATGCGGCTATTAGGCCCAACCGGGAGTTTTTCTAGGCTATCTTTTAACCATTCAGATGGGTTATAAGTTCATCGGACTGGCCGTTACCAAGCAGGCTTTGAGGGAGGCGGCACGTTTGCGCGCCCGTTCGTAACCAGCAAAGAGTCAATTCTTCCTGCCCCGGGCGATAAGCCGGATAGCGAATCAATGCCGGCCAGCGCTTTAGAGCGTATTGGATGGCATTAGCCGAAACGCCGCCAGATACTGTACTGGCCAAAGTGTCCTGTAGCCAAGTGGATAAGTTATTAAGTATAAGCTGACTTCTTCCTGACGCAGTTGCTTGTTGACATCGTTGCTTAAGGTGTTGCAGTCGGCTTCGACAGCATCAAGCAAGGCAATACGTTCCACAGCCTCTTTGGGCATCGGGCTTTGGTTGGCTTGAGGGAGATCGAAGAATTTGTGCCTAATAGGCCAGCTCATGGGTCAACACTTCGATAATAAATTGTAAAAACCTCGCCTAATTGTTATCACATTCATTTTCTGATCATGCCATTATCCTAACTTAGTTGGGCATGCGTTATTGTGCCGGCCTCGTTAGGATATTGGTCAAACCGAAAGCCGGACATAACTATTCAATGACAGGGGCGTCGATAGTGCAGGCAAGATAATGTAGACTTTAAATTGTTACTGAGCGGCATGATTATCTCCTAAGACGCTTAGATCTTAAGCATGGAAAACTTAAAATAAGTCCCTCGGCTTGATCAGACGAACGGTTATAACTGATAGATTCTGATTAAAGTGCATCTGGCGAAAGACTAAATCAGAGTTTCTTCGGAATAGTGCTTTCTCATGTAGATGATTTCCATAATTTTCATTCCCTTGCCGCCGTGGTGAGCGCCATAAATATCAAACGTCTGTATGTTGCTGTCTATAATTTCCAGATAGCGCGATGCCTCTCATCTGTCCGCCTCCCGGTTCAGCATGCTTGCCCGTCCAGCAATATCTTCATCTCCGCAGAGCCTGTCGTTTCTGGGGGAGTCTTGGGTGGTTTCATCCACTCTTAGGTTTTAGTTAGGGCTTCCAGTGAGCCCGGCCAACAGTTTATGAGGCTCGCCGGGCCCAGCCAGTATGGTATATAGCTCCATCATTGCTTGCGGATCCCCTGGGTTGCTCTGCTTTTTTTCTTTGGCGATCGCAACGGATGATAATATTAAAATCCGGCTGACGAGTAGGGTTACAATTATAAGATAAGGAAAGCAGTAAGCGTGTGTTTTATGAAACGCATAGTTTTCTCCTTTAACTGGGTGGAGTGTAAATGCTCCCGTGTGCCTTTATTGAAAAATAACCTGGTGACCAGCAGCAGATACCGGCGAGTGCTTTAAAAGCGCCGCTGCCAGACAATTGGAATCGCAAGGCCAGAGATCAGGAACTTTCATAAGGTTTTGTTTTTTAAATTATTGTGCCCAAGCGGCTAGAATAATCCATTAAAGCTGATTGTTCCGCAATTGACAGCGCTTCCTGTTTGCTTAAACGATATGGACCCTTTTTAATCAAGAGCACCTCCTGCGCCTTTGATATATTTAGGCATACTGCCTTTTCCAGCTGAACCGACAAATCCGGCTATTTTTATCGCGCTTTTTTTACAATAGACAGGGTATAAACGTCTACTTATTTTTCTGTCTTTTTCTCGTACAATTTATAATTTTTATAACAGGACTATAAGCTTTATGAAGTCTTATTCAAAAATTAAAGTCTCCGCGTCCCGTGCGGGGCGGTTATTACTCCCCTCTGACTCTAAAACTGCTTAACTTTTAGAGCGAGCTAGATTATCTAGTAGCTTGCGCATGGGTTGATCGTTCATGGGCGAAGCTCGCCGGTTAAGTTCTTATGCGCTCAGTCTTCGCCTGTAAGGTTAAAGTACAAGGTCATTGAGATAAACTGTTTCGCCGTACCACGTGAATAAGATATTCAGCAGCATTGAGCTGTGGCGAGTAGCTCGGCGGAGGCCAAAGCTGAAGGTAAAATCTGGCAGAGTTACCTGCTGTGCGATTTCGGCACGCTCTTTAGGCACATTGGCTTTCATCTTTTTGCCATGAATTTTGGCATTGTCGAGCAAAAAGGTTAAATGATTGAAGCCTTTTTGCAGATAAATCAGCACAGTTAGTACGATGACTCCTACCCCTATTTCAGTTGTGCTTTGGCTTTTAAAGTCAACACACGCTTGTGCGTTGCCCATCCACGGTCAAAAAACCGTTAAGTTTTGCCGGTGGCGTTCATCGCTCGGCATCTTCGGCTTGGTGTTTTTCTCAACCCAGGCGTAATGACTGTAAGGCGTGCTCTGCAAAGCAAATTCATCCGAGGCAATTAGCGGTGTCTTCACTGAGCTGTGCTGTTTTTTTAAGTCGGCGCTGATTGAGCCTGTTCTTTTGCATTGGCAGGGCCATAGTCACGGTGGGCAAGCCTCATTGGCCGAACCCTTAATACAGGCGGGCGCTAGTCACCTGGATGTGCCACTTTTGCTCAATGACTGCACTAACATGCGCTGCCGGTGAGCAGACAAAAGCTGCGCTCTGTGCACAGGTGTTCGCACGAGCAGATCGTCGTTTAATTAAAAGGCAAGTGATGAAAGATGTTAATGGATGTTTTCACATCCTTGACTTCAATCTCCGCTTTAAACCGGATAGCTAAAGCGCGGCTATTCTGCTGTTAAAAGGCGTATATTCTTTGAAATAATTGCGCACGCCCCGGAATATAGCCAGCGCTATTTTCGACTGATAAAGCGTGCTCAACAATTTGCGCTCTTCCGAGGGATTCGAGATAAAAGCGGTTTCGACTAAAATAGACGGAATATCCGGGGATTTCAAGACCAGGAAACCGGCTTTTTGCACCGAACCAAAATGCAATTCACCAATATTTTCAAAGCCCTTTAATACTTCGCCGGCTACATTAAAGCTGGCCTCTTGCGTTGCTGTCTGGGATAAATCCAGCAGCACCGAAGCTAAAACTTCATCCTTGTCATCAAGACTCACCCCGCCGACCAAAGCCGATGCATTTTCACTCTTTGCCAGCCAGCGCGCCGCTTCGCTTGAGGCGCCTCTGGTGGATAAAGTGTAAACAGAAGCGCCTTTGACAGTGGCATTTTCAAACGCATCGGCATGTATCGATATAAATAAATCAGCTTTGGCTGCCCGGGCAATCTGCATTCTTTTTCTAAGATCCACGTAATAGTCGCCTTTGCGAACCATTACCGCTCTCATCCCACGTTGCGCATTGATTAATTGCTCAAGTTTTTTAGCAATTGCAAAGACCACCTTTTTTTCTTCGGTACCGCGCGGACCGAGGGCTCCGGGATCATCTCCGCCATGCCCTGCATCAATGGCCACAATCATATTTTTATAGCTTTGGGCAAGCTTGATCGATTTAGCTGGTCTGCTGGCTACTGTTTTACTTGCAGCCGATGAGTTTATTGCCTTATTTTCCCGTCCAGCATAACTAGTCTGGCCTTTGCCAAATACATCAATAACCAGGCGATGTCCATACATTTTATTCGGATTCAAGGCGTAGCTTTTGGTGCTGACCGATTTTTTTAAATCAGCAGTGATTTTTACCTGGTTTTTATTTTGAATCGCCCTTATCCGGGAAAACACCGGATCCGATGGCGGTGGCTGGGCCAATGCTCGTCCTATGCGGGCATCAGGTATAGAGACCACCAAGCGTAGGGGGTGTTCAAGCAACGAAACCCGATATACAGGCATTGAGCTAACATCGATCATCAGCCGCGATTGCTTGTGTGTAGTCCAGTAATG
This sequence comes from Candidatus Methylobacter favarea, assembly GCF_902806695.1. Taxonomy (GTDB): domain Bacteria; phylum Pseudomonadota; class Gammaproteobacteria; order Methylococcales; family Methylomonadaceae; genus Methylobacter_B; species Methylobacter_B favarea. The sequence continues at coordinate 42,738 of NZ_CADCXN010000046.1, forward strand.
CACTGAATTAATATGGATTTGCTGGGCATATATAATTACAGGCAATAACTGTAATCCAACAATACACAGTAACTTGTAATAGTTTCTCATAGCCCTAACCCACAAAACGATAATCCGGTTTAAATTATAGCAATAGGCCTTTGTTTTTTATACAACCGCTAGATTAATTTTTATTGTTTAGGGATGCTTTCCAAAGTTAAGCAGCGCCCATCCCCTTCCGTAGTCAAGGTAATAACCCAGTCCGGCTCCGGCAAACTGCCCTTCCCCTTGTCAGGCCATTCAATAAAACACAGGCAATCCTGGTCAAAATAATCCCTGATGCCCAGCCATTCGAGTTCTTCAGGATCGGCAAGCCGGTATAGATCAAAATGAAAGATTTTAAGGCCGTTTAGCATATATTCTTCCACTAATGTATAAGTAGGGCTTTTAACCGCCCCGATGTGACCAGCAGCATGCAGATAGCCTCTGACCAGCGTGGTTTTTCCGGCGCCTAAATCGCCCTGTAAAAAAATCAGGCCTTTCGACGGCAGTTGCTGCCAAAGCTGTGCGCCAAACTGCTCTGTTTCTTCTGCACTTTTCAGAAACCTTTTCATTTATTCATCAATTGTCTGAGAAACGGCATTAAATCGCTGGCCAATAAACCTCTTTCTCCGTTCTTTTCTGCCGCTAAATCGGCCGCTTCCCCATGAATATAAACACCTTGTTCTGCCGCATCTTTCAGAGAAAACCCCTGAGCCAGTAAACCCGCAATTACTCCTGAAAGGACATCGCCCATACCGCCTGAAGCCATGCCGGGATTGCCTGTGGCAGACACCGCCGTTTCATCATCAGAGGCAATCAATGTTCCCGCCCCTTTAAGCACGGCAATACCGCCGTATTTGGCCTGTAGGGCCGAAACTGCGGAAAATCTGTCCTGCTGTATTTTGGCAGTGGAACATTTTAATAGCCGGGCTGCTTCGCCGGGATGCGGGGTTAAAATCCAGTCAGTTTTTTTTACGGAAGAATTAGCCAGCAGGTTCAAGCCATCCGCATCGATTACGAGCGGTTTTCGGGATTTTATCGCGGCGCTAAACAATTCTTTTGCCCAATCGCTTTGTCCGAGTCCTGGACCTGCCGCAATGACAGTGGCTTTTTCCAATAACCCTGTCAACTGACCTGCTGTTTCTATTCCATGACACATTAACTCGGCCCGGCTTGAGTTTAATATTCCTGAATGTTCGGATCGGGTTGCCAAACTGGCCAAGCCGGCGCCTGTTCGCAAAGCGGCCTCTCCTGCTAGTCTAACCGCACCCGAATAACCACGCTCTCCGCCTATAATTAATACATGGCCATAGTTGCCTTTATGTGCGCAGCGGCTACGGCGCGGCAGAGGTTTTTTGACTATGCGACGGGCCGCGGATGGCACTTTTTCAAAAACATCATCCGGCACCTCCAATGAGGAATAAGAAATTTTACCGCAATAATCGGCCGCAAAACCGGTAAATAAACCCTGTTTCAGACCAATAAAAGTAACCGTGCAATCGGTTTCTACCGCGCATCCCATTACAGTGCCGGTATCGGGATTCAAGCCTGTGGGAATATCAACCGCAACAACAGAAGCCTTGTGTTTATTGATGATGTCAATCGCTTGCGCATAAAGCCCCGTGACCGGCCTATCCAGACCCGATCCCAACAAGGCGTCAATAATCACATCTGCATCGATGGCTTGGTCAGCCTGAAACGGAATAACTGTTCCATTAACTTCCCTATATTGGTGATAAGCCGTCAAGGCATCGCCGCCAAGTTTTTCAGGCGCCGACAAGGTATAAACGGCTACTTTCAAGCCCGCTTCAACGGCAAGTCGGGCAGCAATATAGCCATCGCCGGCGTTATTGCCAGAGCCGCAAAATACCGCGACTGAGCGGGCCTCCGGCCAGCCATATCTCGCGCACTGAAAGACTTCATGCCCGGCCCTGCTCATTAAAACATAACCGGGAATGCCACAGTCCTGTATGGCGATCCGGTCCAGTTCTTTTACTTGCTCAGCGCGGTATAGCTTTACGGGTAAAGGGTGCATGGCGTTTTGGCTGGATTAGACATATTAAAATATTAATTTTAGTCCTGTTAATATTAAAAATAGCCAGGCTAAAATGAATAGCCTGCCTACGCTTATCCGCTTGATAACGGATTTCATGGTACCTTAAGTTCCGCCGGTATTCCATAATGGAAATTTAACAGACCCTTTAACAAACGGCAGAAAACAGCTAATTTTTAAACAGCTCCGGTAAAAAAAGCCTGAGTGAGTTAAAGGCTTCTGGAAATATGCCCTGGCGATATTCTGCTCGACAGTAAAAAATGATCCATAAAGAAAATAGTTATTATTTTTAACTGAAACCGAAATAATTTATTAGATCAGCAGACGTGTTTCTGGTAAATTCAAAAACATAAAAATCAACCGGAGTCGAAGAGGAGAATTCATCTTGATATTTCATCCGCATAAAGTTGCCATGTGTTGATTAAAGGGGAAGGTTTACCTCTAATGAATTCTCTATAATAAAAAAGGGGGAATTATGATCGCGCTCGAAATCGTAATTACACTTGTTGCAACTTTTGTGATTGCCCTGATCACTCTTTTACTGATCCAGAGAAGTGCATCGCTGCGGGCCACACTCACACACAGCCTTGAAGTTCTGGAACTGGCCAAGCGGCTGAATTGTAATGAAGCAGATTTTAAAAACCTGATAAAAAAAAGACTTGAGCCATTTTATCTGGAAACAGATCGCCCGTTTATTACCAGTGCCAAATTGCTGGGCCAGCTTCTCTTTGGAATGGCGGTATTTATCGGCTTTACCTGGTGGAGTCTTTACCTCATCAAGCAGGGCTATGCGCAATGGGCGGTATTGTCGGGCATCTTTGCCTTGATTGGCATGGTGATACCTTTTATAGCCTGGATTGGCTATAAACAAAGAAGCGAAGCAATGCAACAACTCATGGTTGATTTAAATCGCTATGAAAAATCATTAGCTGAAAAAAAACTATCACAGTCCAATAAGGAACCAGATACGCAAGCCGGAGTGCTGATTGCGAAGATTGTGCCTGAAGTTATTCCTGCTATTGAAGCTGCTGCTGAAATTGTGCCGGAAATCATTGCTGCGGCCGAGGCTATGATAAGTAAGGTCAAATACGGGAACAAAAATCATCAACTACCTGAAAAAACACAGAAAATTCCACAAGATTCCATACTTAAACGCCATTATCTTGGCCGGCTAAGAACCGAGATTGAGTCCGGCCTGCCGCCCTGCCCGAGCGATTCAGTATTGCGGCGGCACTATGACCAGTTGATTGCTGCAGAAATGGAAAAACGTATGGAAAAAATTAACGCATGACATATAAGCGCGTTTTTAAGGAAATTTTTACGCAATCAGAGTAATCAGTCCCTTTTATTGCAACGAGTACTCTTTAACATGCCGTTCGTCTTGAGCCCTTCGGTTATACTCAGGAGAGCCTTGTCGAAGAACTTGTGTTCATAGAGCGGCAAGCTCACCACGAATGGCTCTTTTAAATTAACACCCGTCATAAATAAATTGACTGAGTAAGAGGAATAAAAATTCTTCATGCTGAAATTATCAGCTGGAAATTTTAAAAAGCTTAGGACGAGACACTTTTACGCTGACCCTGCCTTTTTAAAATCTTGCCGTCATGCGGTCAGCCTTCCAGACGGGAGCAATTTCGCTAACCTATTTCCCTGCTCTTCCTTATTATTTTTAAACCCAAGATAATAAAGTTACGTTAAAATGACCGATATTCCCGAAACTGCCGGTCATCAGCCATGTTCAATAAAATTCTTCCTGCTCTAGTTATTAGCTTCCTTGCAAGCGCTTGCGTTACCAGTCCCACTGGCCGAAAACAGTTTGTTTTTCTGCCTGATACGCAGGTTAACCAGATGGGCCTGCAGGCTTTTGATGCGTTAAAAAAAGAAAAGCCCGTCAGCAATAATGCCCAATACAATCAAATTGCCCAGTGCATCGCTAAAGCAATCACTCAGGAAACCGGCGGCAGTTGGGAAGTAGTGGTCTTTGAAGACGCCTCGCCTAATGCGTTTGCTCTGCCCGGCAATAAAATCGGCGTCCATACCGGCATGCTAAAGCTGGTCGATAATCAGGATCAATTAGCTGCGGTCATTGGTCATGAAGTTGGACATGTTCTAGCCAAGCACAGTAACGAGCGGGCTTCGCAAGAACTGGCGGTAAACGAGGGCATGAATATAATTCAGGCTATTGGCGCACCGCAAACAGCGTTGGGACAAACAGCTATGGGCCTGCTCGGTATTGGCGCACAATTCGGCATACTCATGCCTTACAGCCGCGTGCATGAAAGCGAGGCGGACATCATTGGCGTCGATTTAATGGCTAAAGCGGGCTTTGACCCCAGGCAAAGCATTTCCCTATGGCAAAAAATGGAACGTGCATCTCAAGGCCAGCAGCCCGTTGAATTCCTGTCGACTCACCCTTCAAATGAGACCCGTATCCGCGATTTAGAGCAGCACATGCCGCAGACGCTCGCGCTTTTCCAGCAAGCGCAGGCTGCGGGCAAGCAACCCCACTGCATTTAGCCGTAATCAATGAATCCAAACCTAAAATATTTGCATGCCTATCCGTTTGAGAAGCTCGCGCAGCTCAAATCGGGAATCGTTCCCCCCATCGATAAACCCCCGATTGTCTTGTCGATAGGGGAGCCCGGCCATGATATTCCCCCTTTTATTCATGAAGCCCTGGCCGCTCATTTAGAGGAATTGGCAAAATATCCCGGCACGAAAGGCTTGCCGGAGCTCAGGCTGGCAATTGCTATTTGGCTGGCCAGAAGGTTTCATATCCCGGCCGATTTTATTGATCCTGAAACGCAGATATTACCGGTCAGCGGCACCCGCGAAGCTTTATTCTCCTTTGCCCAGTGTGTTATTGATACGACAAAAAAACCTGTTGTTATCATGCCTAACCCCTTCTATCAGATTTATGAAGGCGCGGCGCTATTGGCGGGCGCAGAGCCTTATTACCTGAATACGCTGGAAGAATCCGGTTATTTAGCGGATTTTGATTCGGTGCCTGAAGAAATATGGCAAAGATGCCAGTTGATTTATATTTGCTCGCCCGGCAATCCGTCCGGGTCAGTGATTTCTCAGGCCAGTCATGAAAAACTGATTAATCTGGCAGAAAAACATGATTTTGTGATTGCTTCGGATGAATGTTATAGCGAACTGTATGATGACGAAAGCAATCCGCCCGCCGGCTTGCTGCAAACAGCTTTCGCCATGGGCAACAGCGCTTTTAGACGCTGCGTTGTGTTCCACAGCTTATCCAAACGTTCCAATGCGCCGGGCTTAAGATCAGGCTTTGTCGCCGGCGATGCTGAAATTTTGAAACCCTACTTTCAGTACCGCACCTATCACGGCTGCGCCATGCCCTTACCCACGCAGCATGCCAGCATTATGGCCTGGCACGATGAAACGCATGTTCAGGAAAACCGGCAGCACTACCGTGACAAATTTACGGCTTTCCTCACCATTCTTGCCGATGTTTGCACAATCAACAAACCTGCGGCCGGTTTCTATGTCTGGCTCAAAATCCCCCGGCCTTCGGCTTCCTCCCTTGACAAAGGGGAACTGGCAGGGATTTCCGATACCGAATTTGCCCAAAGGCTTTTTGCCCAGGAGAATGTCACGGTGTTGCCAGGCAGTTATCTATCGCGTGAATCTGCCGGCATAAATCCCGGTATGAACCATGTCAGAATCGCTCTGGTCGCGCCGCTCGATGAATGTATAAAAGCCGCCCATCGAATTAAAAATTTTCTCAACACCTTATAAACAGACAACTCATGACTGACACGAAAAATATTATAGAAACTGCTTTTGAACAACGCGCAGGCCTTACTCCCGCCACTGTTTCTGCAGAAATTCGCAATGCCGTTGAAGAAGCTATTAACATGCTGGATAGCGGCACTGCCAGAGTTGCAGAAAAAATCAACGGGGAATGGGTTACTAACCCGTGGTTAAAAAAAGCCGTGCTGCTGTGGTTCCGGATTAACGAAAACCGCCTGATGGATGGCGGCAATACGCGCTATTACGATAAAGTTGAAAGCAAATTTTCAACTTACACTGAAGAAGACTTCGCCAAAGCCGGGGTGCGCGTTGTGCCCAATGCGGTTGCCCGCCGCGGTTCATACATTGCTCCCAGCGCTATATTAATGCCCTCTTACGTTAACATCGGCGCTTACGTAGACAGCGGCACAATGGTTGATACCTGGGTAACCGTCGGCTCCTGCGCGCAAATCGGCAAAAACGTACATCTATCCGGCGGCGTCGGCATCGGCGGCGTTTTAGAACCTTTACAAGCAGGCCCCACCATTATCGGCGACAACTGTTTTATCGGCGCGCGCTCGGAAATCGTTGAAGGTGTCGTCGTTGAAGACGGCTGCGTTATTTCAATGGGCGTTTTTATTGGCCAAAGCACCAAAATATTCAACCGCATGACACGCGAAGTCAGCTTTGGCCGCATTCCGTCAGGTTCGGTAGTCGTATCCGGCAACCTGCCCTCGGCAGACGGCAGCTACAGTTTATATTGTGCGGTGATTATCAAGCAGGTTGATGAAAGGACGCGCAGCAAAACGGGGATTAATGAATTGTTGAGGGATTAGTTTTACAAATACGGATGATGTAAGGGAAACTTATGATTATCGAGTTACGCCCGGAATTGATTCGGATGACATGGAAAGATTTTGTTTATCATCAAGTTATTGAACACTGTAACTACACAGGCTCAAGAACATTTTCTTTGCAAGAAATTTTAAAAGAAAAATTAAAAATATTTCAATCTTATCGTCCTAACAATAAACACACTGAAGCCAAAATAAGGCAACAACTCCAAGTTTTAAGAGATGATAACTTAATAAGTTTTTTGGATAATACTGGACATTATACGTTGAGAGGAATCGATTTACTTGACGCCGAAAAGGAAGAAGTTTCATCAATTAACTTGACTAAAGAAACACCTGAAAAAAGAGAGTATCTTGTTGAAACTTATGTAAGAAAAGTTAAATGGGCAAAACAAGCAATTGATTTATTAGGTCATTATTGCTTGTTTCACGATTGTAAAAATACTTTCCTATGTGAAGATGGCAAACCTTATATAGAAGTCCATCATATTATTCCTCTTTGTCATGGCGGTGAAGATAGAATATGGAATTTATCAGTATTGTGCGCGCATCATCATCGTATGGCACATTTTTCTGATTTAGAAACACGAAAGTCGGTTAAAAAATTTTTACTTGAAGAAATAGTGGTTCGGATTTAAATCCAATAAAATATAAAACCAATTTAATCTGGTATAAAATTCGTAAAGATGGAGGCCTGATAGAAGAGGAGTTGGCTTCTATTTCAGGAATGTAACAGAAATAATTCTGTTTGGTGTTCGTGGAAAAAAGGCACGTACTTTGCAGCCCGGAAGGAGCCGGGAAAACATTATTTCATCAAGAAAGCGGGAGCACAGCAGAAAGCCGGACGAACAATATGATCTTATAGAAGCGTGTAGTTCCGGGCCTCGTATCGAACTATTCGGGCGAGGGCCGAGAAAAGATTGGTTCGTTTGGGGTAATCAAGCAGAGGACTATGCTCCTGACTGGGAAACATATTCAAATCATTCTCAATCAACGGTTATTCCATTTCAAAAAACCGCTAAAGTTCTATAGAAATCAATTGCGAACAGGGCCTAGGCCGGGTTAATAATCCCGGCATTTGCTGAGGATTAATCAACTAGCGTTAATTGCCGGGTTTATCAATTCTAAGGTCCGTAAAACCTAACGCTATCAATGCCAAACCCATGATTAACAATGAAGTTCTACGCCGGCTACGCTACGCTTTGGATCTTAACGACCAGACCATGATTGAGATCTTTGCATTAAGCGGTGTAAAGATTAGCCGGGATGATTTACTCAAGCTGCTTAAGAAGGATAATCAAGCCGGTTTCGTCGAGCTTAAAAACAAGCTCCTGGATCAGTTTCTAGACGGTCTGATTATTTACAAACGAGGCAAACAGGAAAGCCTGCCCGGACAGGAGAAAAAACCTGCAGCACCGCTAACCAATAACAGCATGCTCAAAAAGCTGAGAATAGCCCTCGCATTTAAAGAGGCCGACATGCTTAACGCCTTAAAGCTGGCTGATTTTAAATTATCTAAAGGTGAGCTCAGCGCTTTTTTCAGACAAAAAGGGCTCAAACATTACCGCGAATGCGGCGATCAAATTCTAAGAAATTTTTTACAAGGTCTTACGATTCATTTTAGAAACCCTGGCGCATCCAACTAGAGGCGCATAACGCGCAATCCCGGACATAAACTATGGGGTTGCAACGCTAACTCAACCTGCAATTAATCTTATATTTTATTTACTATCGGGCAATCCTACCATGAGCGAAAAAATATCAAATAATGCGATGATTTACGCTACTTTGGCTCTCAACAGCGAAGTAGACCTGCAGCGGGAGTATCTGGATTCGGATGATGTTCCTGAGGATGAGCGCGACAATGAAGAAGAGATTCTGGCTGACCTTGAACAGGCTTTTATGGAATTCGTTGATCTTTATAAAAACCGCTGTAAAACTGACAAGCAGCTTCCGGATATTGACGAGCTGCTTAATAGTCAATTATAAGCCAGGCCATGCACATACTTTACGGGATAAAAAACTGCGATGCCGTCAAAAAAGCGCGGCAATGGCTGAATCAAAACGGCATAGCCTACCGGTTCCATGACTATCGCACTGATGGGCTGACGCTGGAACAACTGAGCCGCCTTGAAGCCGGTTTGGGCTGGAACGCCATGCTTAACCGCAACAGCGCCAGCTGGCGTCAACTGGATTGCGAACAGCAAACCGGGCTCACTCAGGAAAAAGCCCTCCGCTTAATGCTGAACACCCCTACCCTGATCAAGCGTCCCCTTCTGGATACCGGCAGCAAGCTGATCCTGGGATTTAAAGCCGATACCTATAAAGCCGAGCTATGAGCAAAACCCTGGAACTCCTTAAAGATCTCATTCGTCGTGAATCGGTAACGCCGCACGATGGCGGATGCCAGAATATGCTGGCGGAAAGCCTGGTCAGGCTGGGCTTCACCGAAGAACGGCTGGATTTTGCCGATACTCAAAATATCTGGCTTAGACGCGGCAATGCCTTACCGCTGTTTACTTTCCTCGGCCATACCGATGTGGTGCCTGCAGGTCCGCTGGAAGCCTGGATTTCACCGCCTTTTGAGCCGACTGTTCGCTACGGCAAACTTTATGGCCGCGGCGCAGCGGATATGAAAGGAGGTATCGCCGCATTTGTTACTGCCGTTGAACGCTTTATTGCCACCCACCCTGACCATCAAGGCTCTATCGCTATCATGCTGACCAGCGATGAAGAAGGCATAGCTGCGAATGGGGTGGTTAAAGTCATTGAAGTTCTGGAGCGGCGCAATGAAAAAATAGACTGGTGCCTGGTCGGCGAACCCTCGAGTGATAAAAAGATCGGCGATGTGATTCGCATCGGCAGGCGGGGCTCGTTGTGCGCCAGATTAACTGTAGCGGGCATTCAGGGGCATGTCGCCTATCCTGAACTGGCTGAAAACCCGATTCATACGTTTGCACCGGCTTTAAAGGAACTGACCGAAGAAATCTGGGATCAGGGCAACAGGTTTTTTCCGGCGACCAGCCTGCAGATTTCCAACATTAATGCCGGAACCGGAGCCGAAAATATTATCCCCAGCAGCCTGGAAATCCACTTTAACCTGCGCTTTTGCACCGAGCTCGACGAAGAAACCATTAAACAGCGCACTTGCGCCATTCTGGATAAATACGGTTTTAACTACGAGTTGCAATGGCGTTTGTCCGGCAATCCGTTTTTAACTGAAAAGGGCGCATTAATTGATGCCGCCCACGCCGCCATAAAAACCGTTACCGGAATTGACCCGGTTGACGATACCGGCGGCGGCACGTCCGACGGCCGTTTTATTGCACCGACCGGCGCCCAGATTATTGAGCTCGGCCCGCTGAATGAAAGCATTCATAAAATCAATGAAAATATCGGCGTGGAAGACCTGGACACATTATCAATGATTTATGAGAACATATTGATTAATTTGTTAAGCTCAAGGACCGATAGGATCGATTATTGACCCTTATTTCCGCCTTCTTCCCCAGGGTTTTCGACCGCAGTTTCATCTTGCCGCTGCTGCTTCAACCAGGCCTGCCATACGGCCAGCAATACGGACAGAATCACCGGACCTAAAAAAAGTCCGACCATGCCGAAGGCCGTCAGTCCGCCCAACACACCGAACAGGACAACTAGAAATGGCACTCTGCTGGCGCCGCTGATCACTATCGGACGAATAACATTGTCCACCGTGCTAACAACCAAAACCCCCCACAGCAACAGTCCAATTCCCGGCCAAAACTGATCTGTGAGTATCAGTGTAATGCCAATAGGCATCCACACCAAGGTGGCACCCATAGGAAGCATCGCCAATAGCGCGGTAATGGCGCCAAACAGTACCGGCGCCTTGACGCCGGCTACGGCATAGCCCAATCCGGCCATTATGCCCTGCGCCAATGCCGCCAGCACCAGCCCGTATACTACGGCGCGGGTCGTATCGCCGGCCGCTTGCAGATAAACATGCTGATATTTTCCGAGAAAACGGACCAGTCCCTGGTGTAATTGCCGCAGCACTTCGTCGCCGTCGCGAAAGCAAAAAAACACCGTAGTTAAAATAACTCCCAGCCTCAGCAGGTAGCCGCCGATACCGCCGAGGAAGCGGGCAAATTGTCCCAGCCACTGCCGCGCCCAATTGGCCAGTTGCCCGGCGACTTCCATTCGGTCATTGTTCAACCGGTCCAGCCATTCCTGTAAATACTTGCCTAAGCCGGGAATGTGACTGATAAAGTCCGGCAGCCGCAATGGGCCTTGAACAAAGTTATAGGCCAGTGTTTGATAGGCGATTTTTATTTCAACTTGCAGCATGGCGCCAAGCCAGTAAACAGTCATAAAAATAACCACTGCAATAATTCCCGTCATCACTGCGGCGCTGAGAGTCGCTCTGCCTTTAAGCCGGCTTCTCAATAAACGGTAGGGAGGCCACATGACATAAGCTAGGATCAATGCCCAGGTCAAGGTGAACAAAAACTCGCGCAACACCATAAAGCCCAGCCATAAAAGACCCGCCAATAGAATGCCGGGGATAAGATAGCGAATGGGTTTTTCACTTAATAATTCACTCATTAGTCGATAACTTTAATTTTCAAAAAACCTGGGGCTTAAATATATTACTTTACGACCGACTATTCCCAATAACCTGCGCAATTCCTCAAGCAGCCGTACAGACGCAGCGACAGCCGTCGATGGCCCCATTTTGCCGGCGTCAGGCAGCGGGGTGAAATATGACTTCAGCAAACGGTCAGGGAATGCCTCCTATCTGAAGCAAAATCACTCAGGCAATGGCCAGCCAGAATACCTGACTGGAAAAAATGCAGCTTAAAAGCGCTGCTTTTTTCAGCTCAGGCATTGAAAACATTGAATACCTGAAACAGCACAAAAGTTGTGAAAGCCAAGGTTCCGGCATGTTCAGGCTCGCGGTTTGCCAAACCCTATAGAACACCCAGCGTACCGACAGCCATCGTCGCTATCGATGATGCCCATCGCTAGCCTAAATCTGCGCTTTTTAAAGCCGGCGCATCGTTGACGCCGTCGCCGATTATTGGCTTCATCCCCAAGGAATGTTACCTTATTGCTAAAAGATTAAAATACAGCATTTAACAGATCAATAAATCTATGAATTACTATTTAAGCCATTTAAAACACGATATTCCAGCCAGCATTGTAGTATTTTTGGTGGCTTTACCGCTTTGTCTGGGCATTGCCCTGGCTTCAGGCGCACCGTTATTTTCCGGGCTGATCGCCGGCTTTGTCGGCGGTATTTTCATTTCCTGGGCCAGCGGTTCCCAGCTTAGCGTTTCGGGCCCTGCAGCCGGCCTGACCGTTATCGTACTCAATGCCATTGAGCAGCTGGGCAGTTTTTCCGGTTTTTTGACCAGTCTAGTGCTGGCGGGCATTCTTCAGTTCGCGTTAGGCTATTTTAAAGCCGGCATAATTGGGGCTTTTTTCCCTGCTTCCGTCATTAGAGGCATGCTGGCGGCGATTGGTTTGATTCTGATTATCAAACAGTTTCCTCATGCCGTAGGTTACGAAATCAGTTTTGAAGGAGATGAAAGCTATATGCAGGAAACGGCGACATCCAGTTTTCAAGAGCTGATCAGTTCATTCGGCTCTGTTTCACCCGGCGCAACAGTCGTGACCGGTGTTGCTATACTGATTCTTATCTTATGGGAAACCTCACTGTTCAAGCGGTTTTCACTGTTACGACTGATTCCCGGCCCCTTGATCGTAGTGAGTTGGGGTATTTTATACAATGCTGTAGCCCAGAAGTTTGCACCCGCCTGGGCTATTACCGGAAAACATCTGGTGTCTTTGCCGGTCCCAGAAAACACACACGAATTTTTCAATAATTTCTCATTTCCGGATTTCAGTTTTTTAAATAATCCTCAAGTTTATATCGCCGCTGTAACCATTGCCATTATTGCCAGCCTTGAAACGCTGCTCAGCCTGGAAGCTGTTGACAAACTGGATCCGTTAAAACGCATCGCGCCAACGAATCGCGAACTGAAAGCCCAGGGCGTTGGCAATCTGATCAGCGGACTGATCGGCGGCCTTCCGATTACCGCTGTTATCGTGCGCAGCTCGGCTAATATCAATGCGGGCGGGCAGACCAAGGTTTCCTCTTTTTTGCACGGCATACTGCTGCTGTTGAGCGTGATGTTTTTTGCTCAATTCCTTAATAAAATTCCTCTGGCCTGTCTGGCCGCCATTCTTCTGCAAACCGGATACAAGCTGGCCAAACCGAAATTATTCATGGAGTTTTACCGGAAAGGCTGGAATCAATTTATCCCGTTCGCTGCAACCATTATCGCGATTTTAATAAGCGACTTATTACAAGGCATCCTCATCGGCATCGGCGTCGGTTTGTATTTTGTGATTCGGGCGAACTATCACGCTGCTATTACGATGACTCGGAAAAAAAACCATTATCTGCTGTCTCTAAATAAAGATGTTTCCTTTTTAAATAAAGCATTGCTCAGAAAATTTCTCAGTCAGATTAATGCGAACAGCACGGTATTGATCGATACTTCCAATACCCAGTTTATTGATCATGACATCCTTGAAACCATCGAGGATTTTCTACAAGGCGCGCATGAGGATAATATCACAGTAGAAATCCGCGGTGATTTGCACGGAAAACAGGAAATTCAATCACAAGCGGCCTAAGCAATACCAGTGAATTTCGCAGACAGGACCGGTAAAAATGACGGGTAATCAACTGTCAAAATTATCTGCGCGGACAAGAGGGATGGTTGTCAGCTTAAAATTCGACATTCCCGCCGGTATCGCCGTATTTCTGGTGGCTTTGCCATTGTCGCTGGGCATCGCATTGGCATCCGGGGCGCCGCTGTTCTCGGGATTGATTGCCGGCATTGTCGGCGGGTTAATCGTTGCGCCTTTAAGCGGCTCTTCTTTGGGCATCAGCGGGCCGTCTGCAGCTCTGTCCGTCATTGTCCTAACGGCCATACAGGAATTCGGCTTCAGTGCTTTTCTGCTGATCCTGGTGTTAGTAGGCGTTTTTCAAATAATCATGGGTTTTGCCAAAGCCGGGGTTATTGCCTATTACTTTCCCTCATCTGTTATTGATGGTTTGCTGGCAGGGATAGGCATTATTATTTTTCTCAAGCAGATTCCGCATATTATTGGCTATGACCGCGATTACGAAGGCGATCTCTCCTTTTTTCAGGCCGATAGCTACTCTTCTTTTTCGGAGTTACTGCACATGCTGGCGTTTATTTCTCCGGCTGCACTTCTGATTTCTTCGCTATCGCTGATGATACTTGTGTTATGGGAAAAGCGCCGGCTAAAACAGCAGCGCTTTTTTCAACTGTTCCCGGGAGTTTTGCTGGTAATTATCAGCGGCGTGTTAATGAATCAAATGCTGCAAAACCTTTATCCTGACTTGGCGCTTAAAGACGCTCATCTGGTCATGATTCCGGTTGTCAGGAATGGCGCCGATTTACTGAATCAGCTTCATTTTCCTGATTTTTCCCAACTTGCCGATCCGAAAATTTATCTGACCGCGTTAACTCTGGCGATTGTAGCGAGTCTGGAAACACTGCTGTCTGTAGAAGCTATTGATAAACTTGATCCTTCCAGAAGAGCAACACCCGCAAACCGGGAACTTATTATTCAGGGTATCGGCAATATCAGTTCGGGATTGATTGGCGGCTTGCCGCTCGCGCAGGTGATTCCACGCAGTTCCATGAATGTTCAAGCCGGCGCAAAAACCAAGGCAGCCGGCATTATTCAAGGCTTCCTGCTATTGGTTAGCGTAGTCTTTATTCCCGCCCTGCTTAGCAAAATTCCTTTGGCCAGTCTGGCCGCTATTTTACTGGTGCTGGGTTATAAGCTGGCCAGACCCGATACTTTTAAAATCATGTACAAGACCGGCATGTATCATTTCATCCCGTTCTGCGCCACCATTCTTGGGCTGGTTTTTACCGACATGCTGACAGGCTTGGCGATTGGTCTGACGACGGCTTTATTTTCAATATTGCTGGAAAACTATAAAAGCGCTTTTTACTTTCATGAACAGCACTTTGACAATAAAACCGTACTTCGATTATCTGAGCATGTCTCATTTCTTAATAAAGCCAATATCAAACAGACTCTGGAGCAGCTTCGGCCCTTTTCAGAGGTCATTATTGATGCAAGCCGTTCAAAATATATTGATTATGATGTCTTTGAAATTATTCAAAACTTCAAAATCGAGGCTGAACTGAAGCATATCAAACTGACTATTGAAAATCTGCGCGGCTACGGCGTGCTCCAGCCCGTCGAATTTGCGAGGCCGCAAACCTATGATTCCCGGCAATCATTAACGCCGGCCAAAGTCTTGGCGCTGCTGGAAGAAGGCAATCAGCGTTTTGTCAACAATCTGGAATCGCATCGAAATCTGCTGGAGCAGGTTAATGACACCCGGCAGGGCCAATTCCCGATTGCCATTATTCTTAGTTGCGTGGATTCGCGCACCTCCGTTGAACTGATTTTTGATCAGGGTTTGGGTGATGTATTCAGCGCCAGGGTAGCGGGCAATGTCATCAATGAGGATATCCTGGGCAGCATGGAATTCGCCTGCAAACTGGCCGGCTCCAAACTGGTTGTGGTGCTGGGACATTCACACTGCGGCGCTATTAAAGGGGCTTGCGCTGATGTCAAGCTGGATCACTTGACCGCACTGCTGAACAAGATCAAGCCGGCTGTTGATTCTGTTCTGGCGGAAGCGACTTCAAACATTACCGGCAACTCCTGTGCTTTTGTGCAAAAAGTGGCGGACAGAAATGTACAGTTAACTGTCGAACAAATCCGTAGCAGAAGTCCGGTGCTGGAGGCGATGGAAAAAACCGGTGAAATCGGCATAGTCGGCGGCATGTACGATATTGAAACCGGTAAAGTGCGTTTTTACTCGGGTATTTAAACTGATTAAAAAATCACTGCATTCGTCCCTCCAGCTTGTAAATTCCATTCAACAATCAATAAAGCCGCCTTCGTCGTAGAGCGGCAAGCGGCAGAAGAAAGTGGGCAGATGCGTGAACACAGCGTTGTCAACGGCCAACCGAATCAGGTTTCGTTCGGTTTAGCCAAACCGCATTAATAGCTTGGCAAAACATTGAATTTAAAGGCATCTATATATTAGCTGTTGCCTATTTTTACCATTTGCGGCGTTCGGCTAAAAAACGCCCGCATTGTCCTCTTAATCATCCTGTCACTAACGCTGCCTATAATTTGAACCTCTCCAATAACGCTAAGAGGCAATTCCTATGAAGAGCTTAAACAACAATCCCTGTGATGTTTCGCGATGTGTAGCGGGGCCCGTGG
>NZ_CADCXN010000047.1 GCF_902806695.1 Candidatus Methylobacter favarea
ATGAACTCAGCGTTCAAGACCTGGTAGCCGAAGCCAAACAGCACATTACCGAAGTCAATGCCGCTACAGCCAGGCAACTGCTGGAGGAAGGCAATATCGTTGTTGTTGATGTCCGCGAAGAAAGCGAATACGCCAATGGACATATTGATAATGCCGTTCCGTTGCCGCGCGGGGTACTGGAATTTAAAGTGGGCGGCATTCCCGAACTGGCCGATAAATCCAAAACGGTTTTGGCATATTGCCGCACCGGCGGCCGTTCAGCCTTGGCCGCGCAAACCTTGCAGCAATTAGGCTATAACAATGTCCTGTCTATGGCAGGCGGGTTTGAAGCATGGCAACAGGCATTTAACCAGAAGTCATAGTTCAAAGATAAGTTGACTTAACACGCCTTTTAAGTCAAAAGTAAACAGTTGAGAGATAGTCAATCGTCAATAGCTTTACCCGATATCAACCTATAACTATAAATGTGTTTGTTTAATGCGGCGTGCCGTGACCAATACACAACAATAACAATAAAATGAGGAGAATTATGTCAAATCAACACCATACTCTATTGATTGTCGGCGGCGGAGCGGCCGGCGTTTCCATCGCCAATAACATGCGCCGTCAGAATCCCGATATCAATATCGCCATTATTGAACCTTCTGAAAAGCATTATTACCAGCCGGGATTTACTATTGTCGGCGGCGGCGAATATACCTTAAAGCAGACCCTGCGCAATGAGGCCGATTTAATTCATCCCAGCGTTACCTGGATAAAAGACTTCGCCGAAACCTTTCAGCCTGAGGATAATACCGTCACGCTACGCTCCGGCGATACGATTGGCTATGATTACCTGGTTGTCTGCCCAGGCCTGCAACTGGATTGGGATAAAATTGCCGGCTTGAAAGAAACCCTGGGCCAAAATAATGTCTGCAGCAACTACTCGCCCGATACGGCCGAGTATACCTGGGAATGTATCAGAAATATCGAATCCGGCACAGCGCTGTTCACGCAGCCGCCAATGCCAATCAAATGCGCCGGCGCGCCGCAGAAAATCATGTATCTGGCCGCCGACCGCTTCCGCAAAAAAGGCATTCTCGACAAATTTACGATTGAGTTTCTAAATGCCGGCCCAGGCATGTTCGGCGTGCCTTTTTTCGCGAAAGCCCTGATGAAAGTCGTGACCCACTACGGGATTAAAACGTCCTTTAACCATAATCTGGTGGCTATCGACGGCCCCGCCAAGACTGCCACCTTTGAAACCACGGACAGCGACGGCAATAAACAGCAAGTGGTCAGGCAGTTTGACATGATTCATGTGACTCCGCCGCAAAGCGCGCCGGATTTTATTAAAAAAAGCCCCCTGGCGAATGCCGCCGGCTGGGTGGACGTGCATCCCAAAACCCTGCAGCACACTAAATATCCCAATGTTTTTGGCCTGGGCGATGCCGGTTCGACGCCGAATGCCAAAACCGCCGCAGCCGTGCGCAAGCAGGTTCCGGTAGTAGTCGATAATATACTTGGCCTGATAAACAGCCAACAGTTGGCAGAAGGTTATGACGGTTATGGCTCCTGTCCGTTAACTACGTCATTGAATACGGTCATGCTGGCTGAGTTTGCTTATGACGGCAAAGTCACGCCCTCTTTCCCGTTTCTGGATCCGCGCGAAAACCGCTATATCTGGTGGTGGGGCAAAACCACGGGCTTTCCGTGGCTGTACTGGCACATCATGCTCAAAGGCTATCGCATTGATATTCCGCATAAGGAAAGCTACGCGAAAAAATTCATGACCGATAACTGATCCGCATCCGTCACTCAGGACAAGCACTAGCGCGCCCTGAGTGATGTTAAAGGTCAGGTAAATCACTATTTCGCACGCCCTTGACTGTAAGGCCGGCGATTTCCTTTACTTGAAACTAACTGACATGGCTAATTCGCATGACCACGCGTTGTGGTTAACTTCGTTATTTCCTCCTGCCGGTTGGCTAAAAACCTATAGTCGTCAGACTCTTAACGATGACCTGTTTGCCGGCGTTATTACCGCCATTTTACTGGTGCCCCAGGGCATTGCCTATGCCCTGCTGGCGGGCTTGCCGCCGCAGATGGGTTTGTACGCCAGCATTCTGCCGCCGATGCTTTACGCTGTGCTCGGCACCAGCCGAACCTTATCCGTCGGACCGGTTTCAATCGCGGCCATCATGATTGCCGCCGCCTTGTCCACGCCGGCAGTTAGCGGTTTGGGCAACGCCGTGCAAAGCGCTCTGATTCTGTCGGCGGAAAGCGGCGCGGTCATGCTGCTGATGGCGGTTCTGCGCATGGGCGGACTTGTCAATTTTATCAGCCATCCTGTCCTTACGGGCTTTACCAGCGGCGCAGCCATTCTGATTATCTTCAGCCAGCTGCCTCACCTGGCAGGCTTGAAAAAAGCAGCTTGCGGAATGAATTTTGAATGTTATGGCGAATATCTTCAGACCTTTAATACCGCCGGGTTATCCATTGGACTTATGACCTTGAGCCTGCTGATGGTTTTTGGCAAGCCCCTCCCCGCTTTTCTTAAAAAAGCAGGCTGGCAATCTGCATCAGTGACTGCCGTCAGCAAAGCCGGACCTTTGCTGTCGGTTATTCTTGCCGCCTTCGCCGTCCGTTATTTTAAGCTGGCAGAGCTGCATGGCGTGGCTGTTGTGGGCCATATTCCCTCCGGCTTTGCCGGCTTTAGCCTGGATTTTTTCACGAATGCTGAAAAGTGGCGGCTGTTGTTGCCCTATGCGCTGTTCATTGCCCTGATTGCCTATGTGGAAAGCATTGCCATTGCCAAGGTGACTGCCCATTTTAGAGGCGAAAAAATCGCTCCGAATCAGGAACTGATTGCGCTGGGCCTGGCGAATATGGCGGCTGCCGTATCGGGCGGCATGCCGGTTGCAGGGGGATTTAGCCGTACCATGGTCAATTTTTACGCCGGCGCGCGCACGCAAATGGCTATGCTGATCGCGGCCGGTTTGCTTGCCCTGATCGTTATCTTCTTTAGTTCCTGGTTTGAAACCATCCCGAAAGCAGCGCTGGCGGCCATTATTCTGGTCGCCATCATACCGCTGGTGCGGCTGGACAATATTGTTCATACCTGGCGTTATGATCGCGGCGATGGCATCGCTGAAATCATCACCTTGCTGGCGGTTCTGGCGGTGGGTATCGAGGAAGGCATTATGCTGGGTATTGTGCTGACCATTCTCAGCCATTTACGAAAAACCAGCCAGCCGCATATTGCCGTAGTCGGCCGCATACCCGATACCGAGCATTACCGGAATATCAAACGGCATGCCGTGCAAACCTGGAACCATCTGCTCCTGCTGCGGATTGATGAAAGCATCACGTTTGCCAATATTAATTATATTGAAGAGTTCATTGAAGCCCAACTGCTGCGTCAACCGGCTGTTAAACATATCATTCTTATCTTTACCTCCGTCAGCGATATCGATACCACGGCGCTGGAAGTACTGGAAGAGCTTAATCGTGCCCTGCAGTCCGCCCGCATTACCCTGCATCTGTCGGAAGCCAAAGGGCCGGTGCTCGACAAACTGAAAAAAACCGATTTCCTCAATCACCTAGCGCCCGGCAAAGTATTTTTTCGCACCGAGGATGCGATTAGAGAGCTGGGATGAAAAAGAAAAAGGCGTAACCTGAAAAAATTGCACGCTAAGGATTTATAAATCATTTGACACTCTGCTCTTTCGCTGCCTCGTCGGCTTGGCATGCCGTATGATGAGTTTATGTTCATTAATACCACATTCTGGACTTCCGCTTTCCTGCAAATAATCGATGAAAGGCCTGGTAAATTCTTATCGATTGCTTTCCCCGCTTCTTTCAATTCATCAGGCGCAGCCTTTTAAGCTACTGTTACATAGAGGATATTCATCGCTCGCGCTACAGATTAATTTTCACATTTGCATCATCAGGAAAAATAATGAAGCCACTGGTTCAGAACGCCCAGCCGGCTAGCGGCAGCCCGATTAGCGTTGTTATGGCAGGGGGAATAAGCGGGCGCCTTGCCATTTTCCGGCTTTTCTTCCGGACCAAGCGCATGCTCGGCAGACTGGCGAATAGGTGCAAGCGTAAGCCTGGAAAATATAGGTTAAAGACTTAAGCTCCTGCTATACCGGCAATTAGCAGGGACCCTGTCCTCTCGAGCCAGTTTTTTAACTATGCGTTAGATACCGTACGGAAGCATTCGCGTCTGCGGTTCATTGTATTTTTCATAGTACCTGAACGTAGGCCCTACGAGAGCTTGAAAAAGCTTCTTTTATTATTCCAGTTTCGAGCAGCATTTCCGACCGGTTGATATTTGTCCGGCATAGAGCGGCTTTAATCCGAAGAAGCAGACAGGAGGCAAAAATGAATTTAAAACCTTTAGCAGAACAAACTCTTGTGATTACAGGCGTCACCTCGGGCATCGGCCTGACGACAGCGCGCATGGCGGCGCTTCAGGGCGCCAGGGTTATGCTGGTAGCCCGCAACGAAAACGCTTTGCAGTCCTTGGCGGACGAAATAAACGCGAGCGGCGGACAAGCCCTTTATACGATAGCCGATGTGGCCGATAAACCAGCTCTTCAGGCGGCCGCCGATAAAACCATCGCCGCATGGGGAGGCTTTGACACTTGGGTCAATAACGCAGGCGTTTCTGTTTACGGGCGGATAATGGAAGTACCCGAGGAAGACTTTCGCCGCCTGTTCGAAACCAATTTTTGGGGCGTGGTCAATGGCTCCAGAATCGCCGTCGATCATCTGCGCGGCAAGGGCGGAGCCCTCATCAATATGGGCAGCGAAGCCTCGGATGCGCCGATTCCGCTGCAAGGCGCCTATACCGCCTCGAAACAGGCTGTCAAGGGGTTCACGGACAGTTTACGCATGGAGCTTGAAGGCGACGGCGTGCCGGTCGCCGTGACGCTGATCAAGCCCACCGCCATTCATACCCCGTTTCCAGAGCATGCAAAAAACTATCTGCCCTATGAGCCGAAACTGCCGACCCCGGTTTACGCACCGGAGCTTGTCGCCGAAGCCATCCTCTACTGCGCTGAACAGGCGCAGCGAGAATTCTTTGTCGGCGAAATGGCGAAACTTAATTCGGCCATGGCACGCACTATGCCGCGTCTTTATGAGAAGATGAATGAATCACTGCTTGACTCCAGACAGAATTCGGGTAAGAAGGCAGCGGCGCTGCGGCCTGACAGTTTGTACGAAACCCATTCCCAACTGCAACAGCGCGGAGCCGGCGAGCGCGTCGTGCTTGAGACTAGCGTCTACCAGCAAGCCAAGCTTCACCCTTTTCTGACAGGCGCCCTGATGATGGTCGGCGGCGCTGCGCTGGCCGCCTGGTACGCCAGAGAAACCTATCCGTTCGCGCGGGCTAAACCGGCAAAGCGCCTGGCGGCAACCCTGAAATAACCTGTTTTTATCAGCTCAAGCCTTTTCAAGCGCCTGTGCACAGGGAACAGGCATGCTTGGCTCAGGACAACAAGCGCACCGGATTGCGATGAGCATGCTGATGCGCTTTCGGGGCGAGGCAGGATCATCCTGGTCCCGGAACGGGTAAAACGCATTTGCCCGGTTTGGCTCATCGCCGTCAATCGCTAAAGGGAGGGCGGCGAATACTGTAAGCTTGCACCTGTTTCACCCTCGCCTTATGTCTTCTCAAATCGCGGCCGGTGAAACCACATTCCAAGCCTCTCCCTGTGCCGTTCTAGTCCGGAATCAGGGCGTAGCCGTCCAATTGGTAAATGGGCAGCACTGTCAGGGCCGAGAGCGCGAGCGTAATCGCCGGATTAACCCCGGCGGGATCGAAGCCCTTTTCCGCCAGCGCCTGGCCGCAGATATACAGGGTAACGCCGGCGCGTTTGAGCAGCCCGATGAGTTCGGTGTTGGGATTGTCGCTCCCGTGGAGTTTCCGGTACCGCTCGTCGGCGAGCACGATGGGCGTCGCCGGCCCGTGAATCACCAGCGCGATCTTCAGGCTTTCGGCGGGAACCCCGGACAGGGCGAAAAGATTAAGAAGGCGCGCCACATGGTCGAGCCCCGGATTGACCTTGTCCGGCGTACCCGCCGCCTTGGTGATGTCGAACAGCACACGGTAGTCGCGGTCGGGCACTGGCCGCGCCGCGGCGTTGGGATAGGACCGGACTTTCCCGTAGGCCGGAATCGCCGGATACTGCCAGGCGTCCCGTTCCTGGACCGCGGAGAGTGCGGGTTGGGCGCAGCCGGACAACGCCAACGTCAGAATACCGACACCGTAAGATAATCTCATCAGACCCCCTGGTTTATTTAACTTTAACGTTTTACCAAACATCCTCGCCCGCGAAGCTCTCTCGCGGAAAGCCTTCGCGCTATGAACGGCCTCATTGGCGCGGACCTTCCACGTCCGTCGTGGTCACCGGGTAATCCGGCGTCGTCTCCCTGGAAAGCGCGAGCGCCGACCACGCGGTCATGCCGCCGAGAAGATTTTCGACCCGCGGAAAGCCCTGGCGCTGCAGGAGGCTTACGGCGAGGCTCGCGCGGTGGCCGACACTGCAGGTCACGGCGATGGGCCGGGACTTATCCAGCGGAGGCGTGATTCTGCCGAGATGCCGGTCGAGATAACCCACGTAAAGGTGAGCCGCATTCGGGATATGGCCTTCCTCCAGCTCGCTGTCTTCGCGGACGTCAATAACGCGGAACTGATCGAGCCGGGCCTCGAGCTCGCGGGGCGCGATAGTGCCGGACGTTTCAATAGGAAGGCCCGCATCGCGCCAGGCCTCGAAGCCTCCCGCGAGAATGCCTTGGACGCCGTCCACGCCAATGCGGGCGAGGGCGAGCACTGCCTCGTCGAGTGCGCCCGGGCTCTCCAACAGCAGATACACCGGGGTATCCGGGCCTGCAACCCACCCCCCGAAGACGGGCAGTCCCGTTGCCCAGATGCTTAAGGCGTTCGGAATATGGCCTCCTGAGAACGCTTCCGGGCTTCGCGTATCGATAACGATGCCGCGGCCCATTTCGCGCGAGAACGCCTCGGGCTGCAATACCGTGATCTCCTCGGGCCGCCTGGCGAGCGCAATGCTGCCGGCCGAGTTCAGTTTTTCCATGACCGCGAAGTAGGGCGGCCGCGGCAGGCGCTCTTTGACTTTCGCGGCCATGAATTCTTCGCGCGTCTTCGTGAACACCGGATTGTAAAGGCGCTCAAGCCCGAGCGTGGATTCGTCCCGATCCGCCACGTTGCCGCCACAGACGGTGCCGGAACCGTGCGCGGGATAGAGCAGCGCCTGATCGCCGAGGGGCAGCAGCTTTTCATGCACGGCGTCGTAAAGACGCCCCGCGTTCTCGCCGGTCTTGCCGGGATCCGGAAGATCGGTGCGGCCGGTCTCGCCGATGAATAGGGCATCCCCGGTAAAGACGCCCCAAGCGCGCTCGGGCGAATCGGGAATGTACAGCGCGTAGCACAGGCTCTCGGGGGTATGGCCCGGCGTGTGAAGCGCGCGCAGCCGCAAGCCTCCGAACGAGAGTTCTTCCCTGTCCTTCAGCCGGATGTCGCCGTGGCCGAAGCCTTCATGGGCGCCGTTGACGATCCTCGCACCCGTGATGCGGGCGAGCTCGGAGGAGCCCAGCACGAAATCCTCCTGCCGGTGGGTCTCTATGACATAGGTAATGGTGAGTTTCTGCGTGCCGGCGAGCCGGAGGTACTCATCGACATCGCGCCCGCGGGTCGATGACATAGGCATTATGGGCGATGCCCGGCGTCTTGATGCGTTGGAAGAATATGGTAAGGCTCCTTTTTCCACGCTAGCGCGGGCCCGCGGCTTTTTTATCCACAACGCCGGGAATGGGCGTCGGGGGCCTTGGGAACTTGCCCTTGAGTGCATCCACCCCGTTCTGCGGCTTGGCCAGAGGCGCCAGATCCTGCCGGCTCCGGCGCTTCTCTTCGGTACTGATGCCCATCCGCTGGTCGCGCTGCTCTAATAGGCCCGGCAGTTCCTCGCCGTCGCGGTTGAACGACCACTCCAGCATCGGCTCGCCAAGCGGCATCTGGTCGCCCTTTCTTCCATAAGGATCGGAATTCCAGACATGCCAGGTCTTGCCGTAGCTGTTCATCTTGCCGCTCATGAGCTCGTGTTCGGCGGCGGCAGGGATGGCAGGAGCGATGAGTTCCCCGGAGAGGATTTCAAAATTATGCGGATGCCAGTATTTTTTCTCCTTCCCCGGCAAGGATTCAAAGAGCTTTTCGGAAATAATATATTCAATACCGATCAGGTTGGCTTCGCGGGTGTTGCCGTCGAACAGCGCGCACTGGGCAAAATCTTCATTAACCTGGCGGCAGAAATGGTGGGCTTCCATCTGGTGAGCAGGATTATCCTTGGCGGCATGAAAGCCGTCCAGATAGATATTCATCGGTTCCAGGGGCGAATCCGTCTGCAGCATCGTCGCGCCCGCCTCGAGCACCCGGGTTTTGGCGCTCTTCTCCACGCCTTGCGGCTGCAAGGGCGATTGAACGGATGGCGTGCAGGCGGCCGCCATTAGGCCGGCAGAAATAAAAGCTAGGGGCTTAAGTGCTCGAAATACAGGCTGAACAATAGGCGGCATAGTTTTTCTCCTTTCGTTAAATAAATTGGTTTTTGCTGTCCGTTATAACTGGCGCATAAAAGCGACCAGATCCTGCTTTTCCCGGGCATTCAGTTTCAATTCCAGGACAAGATTGAAAAATTCCACCGTATCTTCAAGCGTAAGCGCCCGGCCATCATGCAGATAAGGCGGACTATCCTTGATGCCGCGCAAGGTAAAGGTCTTGATCGGGCCGTCGCCGGGCTCGTTCTTCAAAAAACGCTCAAGATGCAGATCGTGCATCTGCTGATCAAGATAAGTCGGCGGGATATGGCAGCTGCTGCACTGGCCCTTGCCGAAGAACACCTGTTCGCCGCGCAGCTCACTCTCGGTCGCCTTGGCTGGGTCAAGGCGTTTGGTTATGGGATTAAGCTTGGGCGCAGGGGGGAAGTCGAGCATGTTCTGCAACTGCGCCATGTGGCTCACATGGATGCGGTCCAGAACGGGGAAGCCTTTTTTCATGGCATGTATCGGATCGCCGTTAAAATAGGCGGTGCGGAACTCGAATTCAGTGAAGTCCTCGACTGAGCGCAGGCTCCGCTTGGAACCGTGGATCTGCTGGTTGAACATTCCCCTGAGGCTGGTGGTATCGAGCCGGAAACGCCGCTCCTCCGGCCGGTCGTCAGGATTGAGATGAAACTGCCCGGTGGTATGGCCGTTGACATGGCAGTCAAAACAGGCCACTCCGAGACTTGCCTCGCGGCTTTTGCGATCATCGGTCGGGTTGAATTCCTCCTGCGGCAGAGGTGTCAACAGAAACTGCAAGCCATTGAGCTGAACTGGCGTCAGGATATCCTTGAACAATTTGTAGAAGTTATTGATTGAGACGACTTCGCCACGAGAGACATCGCCGAGCTCGGGGCGGTTCTGCAGGAAAATGGCCGGCGGAAACTCAGGCAGGAATTCCTCTGGCAGGTCGAAGTCCACATCAAAACGCTCGAGCCTGGGAAACATCTTGATCTGCATTTTGGGGAAAACCTGACCGCCATTAGACTGCAACGGATGCGGCAGTGAAGGGTAAGGGAAAATGCCGCGATCTTTGATCTGTTCAGGCGTGAGCGAAGCAAGCTCATCCCAGCTCGTGTCGTCGGCCAGTTTGACAGTAGGCCCTACAAGCACGGGTTTGCCGCGCGACATTTTGACCTCCGGGTCAAATTTCGGCTTGAGGTTATAGCGTCGCTCCAGCAACTCGCGCTGAGCCGACATCACCGCAGGTTTATTAGCGATCTCCTTTTCCATGATAGCGGCCGGCTCCTGGAAAGGCTTGTCAGCGTTCAGCGGATCCCTATAGAAATCAAAGCCCGAGATTTTGCCTTGCTTCGGTTGATCTTCAAAGACCGGCGATGAAGGTTTGGCTTCGCGTACATCGAAGAGGTTAGAGCGATCATGCAGGGTTTTCCTCTGCTCGGGCCGCTCTATAGGAACTGACTGCGGGGTTTGCGCATCAGCCACAGCATCAGCGCGCGTCCTCGTTGGGGGCTCATCCTGAGCCAGGGCGAGCGTGAAGCTGCCACTGCCCAAAAACACTCCAAGCAATGCCAGCGCCGCGGCGGGTGTAGCCGATAATGGGTTCAGTGTCATGTTCGTCTCCTTATTTCTGTTATAGTTATGGTTTATCCGGCCAACACCAGATCGTTGACCTCTTACAGGAACCGGCATCGCCCGATGTCATGGAGCAGAACCCTGCCCCGAGTCTCGCCATTTTCCTGCTTTCCTTCATCGACGCGCAATCAGCCTCTATTCCTTTCAGGACTTACGAATTTAATTACTCCCCTTAACGAGGAGCCGCCATGCCATAGCTCTCGATAATGCGGCGGGCGATGTCGGAGCGCAGGAACCGAAGCCAGGCCTTCGCCGTTTCGGAGTGCCTCGCTCTCCTGACCAGCGCCGCCGCCTCAATGCCGTCCTGGTTATATTCCGGCGCTATGGAAATCAGGCCGATGGGATGCCCGATTTTTTGCTGGAATACAACTTCGCTGAGCCAGGTCACGCCCGCATCGACCTGGCCTTTCAGGATCCACAGCGGCGTCTGGCGGTGATGGATCTGGGTCCAAAGCGCTTCGCCGCCTTGGATCTTGTTTTCCAGCACCTCATGGGCCAGTCTCTCGCCGCCCGCCTGCTGGAGCGCAATCCTGATCTTTTTGGCTATGCCCTCGGTTTCTGGATTGGGAAGGGCGAGCCGGAGGCCGGGTCGTGCGAGGTCATTGAGGGATTCGATATGCCTGGGATTGCCGTCCTTGACCATGATGGCCAGCCGGTTCTCGATAAAGCTCACCGGAGGCCCCTCCAGCAGGTTCCGCGCAATTAGTTCCTCGACCTGTTCCCGCCCCGCCTGAACCACGTCGGGCCGAACGGACAGCGTCAGGTTGCCCACGGTGATTGCGTTGCCGCTCTGGAGCTGCTTCGCCACAACGCCCGGCGGAATCGTCTCGTAGAATACCTTGCCCTTGAGTCCCGGCTGCTCGTTCTCGAAGGCGGCGATAAGTTCGCCCAGGGCGAAGAAATAATTGCCCCCCGCGAAGATAACGAAGCGCGCCTCGACCGGGTTGCCGTGGAAGTCGGGCATATTATCAACATCCGGCGCCGTAAAGATAACGCCCTTGCGCGGCGAGGAGGGATCTTCCCCTTCCCAGGGAGGATCGAAATTTTTCGCTTCGATACGAGTCATTGCGGTCGCTTCCAAAAGAAGAATGGTCAGAATCAGACGCCAAATACTCCCGCGTGCCCGCGCCGAGTGCCATGCGACGTGCTGGGGCTTTGTTTCAATGCCGTTGCGTGCGTCCATCAGGCTCTAACCCGGAATCAAGGCGATGGCGTGCAAGCGGCTATGGACACGGCGAGCAAGCACGAAGCCAGCGCTGCAGCTCCGCTAATGGCCCGTATTTGCTGCATGCCGGCCGGTGACTTTGCCTGCTGACAGCCTGCGGAAGGGAGAGCGTTCGTGAGAAAGCGTTCCGGTTCTAGATGCATCCTGGATGTCTCCTTTTCATAAGGTTGGCTTGCGGTCATGTTCGAACTCCTTTCCGAAAATTCCGGTTCGAGCTTGGAAGATCAGGCCTTGGACAAACCTTCCACTCGATCCTTCACCCTCACCTTTAAAGCTCCTGGACGAACGGCTTTTACTTCATTTTTAAGGGTTATTTTCAAAATAACCCAGCCATCAGGGCTGTCTGTACGATAACAAACATAGCTGCCGGCTTCCTTATCGCGCAAAACCATGAAGCCGGGCTCCCATTCTGCCATTGCCGCTTTGCAATGACAGAATGGGAGCCCGGAATGGCATCGGCACTTTGCGGCGCCGCGTTTCAATAATCGAGCTGGAGGTTGAGGGACAGAATATGACTCATCAAATCCTCCCGCTCCGCCCTGCGGATATACTGATTCATATAACCGATTTCCATCTCGATATTTTCGTCGAAATGATAGCCGATTCCGGCAAATGCCCGGTTTTGATCGAACCCGGAATCTATCATGCCCGTGGTATTGACATTGACGAAATACTCGTCCGAACCGACCAGCCTGAAATCCGGCGCAAAATCCAAAGGATAGGACAGCTTCAACAGCTGCCGGAAGCGGTAGGCGACATCCGGTTGATCGGTGAAGCGTTCCTCGAACCGGCTGCGGCTGGTGAACTTGCCCAAGGAAGTCTTGCCGGTCCAGAGGAACTGCTGCCAGATACGATTCTCGTTGTAGGAAGCGTCGGTAAACGGTTCTATCGTCGGAACAAAGGCATACCCCAGCCAGATGCTCGCATGCTCATTCAGGGAATAACCCAAACCCGGACGCAATATACCCTGGGATAATGACGAGGTATCGTTGCCGAACCGCCCCTGTCCTTCCAGCCAGTAGCGAAAATCCTTTAAATCGGGGTGGATTACTTCGAGGCTCCCTTTCGCCTCAATGGCAGACCAGGTCTGGAAGTCTTCTGCGGTTGAAGCTGCCTGGACGGAGCCCAGGAATGCCATTCCCAGAATGCTGAAGCGACCGGCGATTGAGGTTGAGGTTGAATGTCTCATGGGCTTGTCCTCCGGGGTGGAATGAGTAGATCGGCATCTTCTTTTCGTGGGCATGAACTTATTCTGCGTATCTTAACCCCAGCTTAAAACTCCAGCCGCCTGGAATGACAGGAGCTTTATAAAAATCAAAAGCGAGGCTGCGGCATAAAAGCACAGACGCATCGTCAAGCATTTGTATCGGGAGTAAATTAATTGTCCGGTTTCGAAGTGCCTAAGGAGGCGCCGAATGATACGGACAGAATGGCTACAGGAGACCCGCAAGATGAGGTTCGAAGAAGGCTGGAGTGATTGGCAGCAAGGGCGTTTCGAAGCGGCAAATGTTGAGGTTCGCACACACAACCTGCCGTATTTTCGCTGCCGTCACTTTCAATCCGGATTAGAAAACTTATCAACCAGGCCGGTAAAGCGCTGAACCCTTTGTTTCAAGCTTGCTGCAAAAACGGCTTCATCTGCGACCAGCTTGAGCGTTTTTTTTGCCCGCGTGATGGCCGTGTAAAGCAGTTCCTTGGTCAACACAGGATTGACGGTGTCGGGAAGGGCGATTAACACTTCCTCAAATTCAGAGCCCTGGCTTTTATGTATGGTCATCGCAAACACAGTCTCGCAATGCGGCAGGCGCGTGGGCAAGTATTTTTTAACAGCGCCGTCCGCGCTCTGGAAAAACACCATGAGTTTTCCATCCTGCTCTTTATCGGGCATGCAGATGCCGATATCGCCATTATAAAGCTGCATGGCGGCGTTATTTTGCGTCACCAGAACAGGACGGCCTGAATACCAGGCGCCGGA
Organism: Candidatus Methylobacter favarea; assembly: GCF_902806695.1. GTDB lineage: Bacteria > Pseudomonadota > Gammaproteobacteria > Methylococcales > Methylomonadaceae > Methylobacter_B > Methylobacter_B favarea. Next base: position 13,401 of record NZ_CADCXN010000047.1, read on the forward strand.
CAAATTGATCAGCTTTTGCACAGCCAGCTTCTGCTCAACTTGGTAATTAATATCGGCGACGCTGTTTTTTCCGTGGCGATTGGAGCACAACACCTGAAAACGGCTGAAGGCCCGGTAAATTTCATCAAATTCCGCCTGGGCTTTAATCAATTGCAGATATTCTGCTTGTTGTCCGGCCACATAATCGATCAGATTCGGCTCCTGTACAGCATAATCTTTATTATGCTTTCGTAAAATCTGCCAGGCCGTATCGTGCTGTTGGCAATTCACAGCATCGGCCAAGTGTTTTATGTTTTCATCAAAGCGGTGCGATTTTTTTAATTCAACCGTATGATCCGGTAACGCCATTGTCAAATCAGCCAGTGCCGCGCCGGATTCTACTGAAGCCAGCTGATCCTTATCCCCCAGCAAAATCAACCGCGCTCCGGGCTTTAAGGCATCGACCAGTTTGCTCATTAAGGCCAGATCGACCATGGATGCCTCATCCATCACAACCAGCTCATACATTAACGGCTTTTCGGCATCATGGTTAAAATACGGAGACGGCGGCTTTGCCCCTAACAGGCGATGCAGCGTAGTCGCCGTTGCCGGAATATGTTCTTTTACCTGTTCCGGACACGGCAGCGCGGCCTTGTTAAAGGCTATGGATTCCTGAAGACGCATGGCGGCCTTGCCGGTGGGCGCGGCCAAGGCGATATGCAAAAATTTTTCTGCCGCCAATTCCTGTAATAAAGCCAGAATCTTGACCACGGTGGTCGTTTTACCGGTTCCCGGCCCGCCGGTAATAATACTGAAACCCTGCCGGACTGCCATTTTCGCAGCCTCGCGCTGCCAGTCCGTTTCATCCCCCCTGTCCTCAAAATAACGCTCAAGCATCGGGTCAAGGTTTTCAACAGGAAAGTTTATCTTTGTCAGCATCTTAATCTGCATCGCGAGACGGTTTTCATAAAACCAGTAGCGGTGCAGATACAGGCGATTCTGATCGACCACCAGCGGCAAACACCCTGTCGGCTGCGCCGGCACCGCAGCAAGGCCGGAGGCAAGCATCAGCGCCCTGCTTTTATCATCCAGTTGAATGCAGCTATGACCCTGGTTTTGCTCATGCGATACCCGCATGACGATATGTTCAAATTCCTGTTTCCGGTTTTCATCAAATTTTGTCCTCTGGCTGAGAAAGCGGGCAAAAGCGATATCCAGGCGGCTAAAGGCGTTAGCATCAACTTGCATTCCGATCTCCAAACAATGCCGCCATCGCCTCGATTTTCTCCAAAGCCGGCCGGTCCTGATAAACGCCGCGCATCGCCGTCTCCGGCTGCATGCCGCGGACAAACAAATAGCGCACGCCGCCAAAATGCCTTTCATAGTCATACCGAGGCAAGCGCATTTGCAGATAGCGGTGCAGCACTACGGTGTAAAGCCAGAACTGCAAGCCGTAATTATGCTCGCGCATGGCGTGTAATAAGGATTCGCGGCTGTAGCCGGTCAGTCCGTTGGTCTTGTAGTCCATGACATAGTAGCGGCCGTTATATTCGCAAATCAGATCAATAAAGCCGGTGAGATAACCGCACATCTGCTTGCCGGTCAGGGGCTGAAAAACAGGAGTGTTCTGCAGGATGCGATTGATCTGGCTGGTGTCCATAGTCTGCATGGATAAATAAAACGGCATTTCCTTTAAACAGGTGCGTTCGGGCAGATTTTTCAGGCAGAAAGCGTGGTCTGTTTCAGACAGAGGCGTTGAAACGACAGCCTGCAATAGCTCGTCAATTACAGCCGGCTGTTCCAGCTTCAAGCCATAACGCCGGCAAGCCTTATCGCGCTGCTTCGAAATATCCATGCGTTCGGACAGATCGGCAAAAGCGCAATTTTCCAAAAGCTCATGCACGACATTACCGGTATGACTGCCTCTGGGCAACTGCTCCCAGCGCGGCTCTATCTCCCTCTTTCCGGTGATTACTGCCGATGCCGGCTGATCGATCTCATCCTGTTGCTGCTCTCCAGCCTTATCGACGGGGATTTCCGGCGCATCAGGCAAGCTTAATGCCGATAATGCCGTATAGCTGCTCATTTGCCAGCTGGTAAATAAATATCTTTTCCGCCGCCTGGCGCAGAAATCTGCTGAAGCAGCCGGCATCTGATACAGTCTGTTTATGACGCCCGGCGCCTCCAGCAGTTGATAATTAAAGGCTTGTGCAGCTTTATCCCGGAAAGCTTGCAATAGTGTCTGCTGTCTGGAAAAATCAGCTTCGGCAAAATCAAGCAGCCAGGCCATAGCCGACTCGTTTGCGGCCTTCTCGTAACGAACATCGGCCCAGGCAATATAACACCGGTATTTGGCTCGGGTAACGGCCACATAAGCAAGCCGCAAGTCTTCCGCCAATTCTTCCTTTACAGCCAGAGCGCGATGCTCCTCAAAATCGTCCGAACCTATATCCATTATCATCCGGCCATTTTTATGACAGGTAACCCACAGCTTTTCGCTGCTTGAATGACTATTGCGCTGCCAGAGACAGGGGCAAAATACAATCGCATACTCCAAGCCTTTGGAGCGATGCATGGTAACTATCTTCACTGCATTCTGATCGCTTTCAAGACGCAGTTGCTGATCTTCGGCACTGCTTTTATCCTGATGCGCTCTGCTAATGGCTATGCGCAGCCAGTTCAGCGTTTTATTGATGCCCAGCCGTTCATCCACGACAGCCTGCTGCAACAGTTCGATCAGATGATGCAAATTGGTCAACTGCCGTTCAGCCGCGAGCGTTTTTGACAAGTGCAGCCTGACTTTTTCCTGCGCCAGCAAACGCTGCATCATGGCCATAAGACCTGTTTGCCGCCACTCCTGATAATAGGATAAAAATCGCGACATCCAGACATCCAGCGCCGTGTCGTTATTGATAATCTGGCAAAGCGCCTGGCCATCCAGACCGAACCAGTTTAAGGCCAAGGCCTGTTTGAGCAATATGCTGTCTGCGGGATTAGCTACAGCCTGCAATAAAAAATACAAATCCGCCGCCTCCTGCGAAGCAAAAACAGACTCGGTGCTGTTTAATACGGAAGGCACGCCTGCCGCGCGCAATAACTGCTGATATTCTCTTGCCTGGGTATTTGTTCTTACCAGAATCGCAATATCTTCAGGCTGAAGGGCTCTGTTGCCAGGCTCTATGGCATAAGCCTTTGAAAGTAAATTCACTATTTCATTAATAACAGCGGCTCTGATTGCTTCTGCTGCCTTGCCGGCTGTCCAATAGCCGGTTTTGCTCCGGCTTTCCGGCAGCTGCCACAGCATCAGCGGCGCTATTGCCTGCCCTGCCGATTGCAATACGCCATTATCAGCCGTCAAAGCCGGCTTGACTGCTTTAAACGCCAAGTCCTTGAGCAAAAACGCCTGCTCTCTTTGAAACAAGCTGTTTACGGCATCCACCAGTTGCGGCTGGGAACGCCAGTTTTTTCCCAGCGTAAAGTGATGTTGAGCCTGTTTTTGCGCAGCCAGATAAGAATAAATATCGGCCCCGCGAAATTTATAAATCGCCTGCTTGGGATCGCCAATCAGATATAAATAATGGCTGGGCGCTGCAAACAGCGTAGAAAAAATAAACCACTGGCTCTCATCGGTATCCTGAAATTCATCGATCAGGGCAACTCTAAAGCGCTGCTGCAGTTCAGTCGTCAGCAATGCGCCTTTTTTACCTTGCAGGGCCTCGGCCAGGCGGCTGATTAAATGATCGAACGACAGCGCATTCTGTTGCAGCAAGCGACTGTTCAAATCCTTACGCAAGGTTTCCAGCAGAGTTCTGCGAAATACCACCGTGATGTGTTTAAGCGCCTTAGCCAGGCTATCGAAAGGCTCAGTGGTTAACGCCAGCTCAGCCAGATAATCGGCTTTGCGCTGCTCGCAGGTCCGGGTTTTATCAGCTTTGAATTTGCTGCCATGCAGCGCCTCCATCAGCCCGTTTAGGGTCAACAAGGCCAAGGCCTCTGCGCACGGCGGCAGTGCGCTATGGCCATGCAGCCAATTCCTTAAGGAACAATAGTGCAGATCAAACGAGCGGCTATAGCCGGGCTTGAATTTCTGATCGGCAAAACCGGCCAGTAAAGCTCCGGCACAATCGTCCAGGGCATTTTTTGCCAACTCTGTCAGTTGCTGCAGCTGTTTTAATTCCTCATCCAGACTTTTACAATCAGGATACACGCTGACGGGAGCGCCAATACAGTCAATGCTGGCCAGCAAGTCCCCGGGGGTTTTATAGTCCGCCGTTAATACCGCCGCTTCCCGAAGCGGACGGTTATAAACCTGCTGCCGCCAGAAATCATCGGCACAGGCCTGCTTGACAAGGGACAGATCTCCGGTCAATTCCATATCAAATAGCTGCCCGCTTTCCAGCGCATGCTCTCTTAAAACGCGCTGGCAAAAACCGTGTATGGTAAAAATGCCAGCCTGATCTATTGTCAATAGCGCCGACTTTAAACGGTGCCTGACCAATTGCGTGTCTATATCCAGATGGGCCAGCCAATCGATAATAGCGCTGTCTACCCTTGCTGTATGGCCTTGCAACGCCATTCCAGCTTCAGTCAGTTTGCTCCGCACCCGCTCTTTAAGTTCTTCCATTGCCGCTTTGGTAAAAGTAACTATCAGCAGCTTATCTATCGCCAAATCCTGCTCGACTACAAAACGCAGAACCAGCATGGCTATGGTATGGGTTTTTCCCGTTCCGGCGCTGGCCTCGAGCAGATTTATGCCTTTCAGCAGTTCGGTTTGCAGCGGATCAAAATAGTTGGATGGCATCAGGAATCAGCCGTTAAGTTAAGCTTATAAACACACTCTACCGGGGATCTGCAGACTTACACTTCGAATTAATGATCTATTAGCTGGCGGCAGTTTCCTGAAAACGGTCAGGAGTGTAAATAGCCGGCTTCCCCTGCAAATAGGAAGCGCTGGGATCAATAATAAAGCGGGTATTTATCAACGTCCGGCCTATCAACATACGAAACAGCATGCTGTCCCTGTTAGTCAGCGTCATCTCGGTTCTGATATTGGTATCCCCCAGAATCAGCCGGGTTTCTATAACATAGCGACGCTGTTTATGCCCGCCCGAATCTGAAACCAGACGCCGATCCTTAACCGGCGCATGACATTCAATATAGCCATCGCTATGTTTCTGTTTGGGGTGAATGGCAAACATCACCCAGCGCTGGCCGCCTTTTCGATAGGGATCGATGGCGAAGGCATGCAGGGCGGATGAACGGGCGCCGGTATCGATTTTAGCCTTAATCTGATTAATATCAAATTCAGGCAAGGCAACCCATTCCCGCCAGCCTAATAGTGGTAATTGTGTCATGATTAAAGCCTTAATCCAGTAAACTTCTTGGCAAGAGTTTCATATCTCAACAGCTTTCCGGTCCTTGTAGAAAAATTTATTATGCTTGAATATACCGATTATATAAAAATTTTTATTGCCTTACTGGCTGTGGTTGATCCTTTAGGCAGCATGCCTATTATTGTCGCCCTAACTTCACGCTCCAAAGCATCAGAAATTAAATCAATCGAAAGAATAGTTGTGCTTTCGGTAACGACGATTCTTCTGGTCGCGCTTTTTTTTGGCGAAGCGCTTCTGGTTTTTTTTGGCATCAGCATTAACTCATTCCGGGTCAGCGGCGGCATTTTGCTGATGCTGATGGCGATTTCGATGTTGCAAGCCAAAATCAGTGAAACCGTACACACGAAAGAAGAAGGACTTGAAGGAGAAGGCAAACAATCCATTGCCGTGGTTCCGCTAGCCATGCCCTTACTGGCGGGCCCTGGAGCTATCAGCACGGTAATTTTATATGCAAATCGCGGATACGATATCAGCCATTACCTAATAATGAGTGCTGATATTATCGCTGTGGCAATTATCCTCTGGGTAACATTGCGCTGTATTCCGTGGTTGACCCGACATCTAAGCCAGACCGGTATTAATATATTTACCCGGCTGATGGGCTTGATTCTTTCCGCCCTGGCTGTCGAATTTATTGCCAGCGGTTTAAAAGGTTTGTTCCCTGTGTTAGCCAGTTAGTTATTGAGCATAAAGCGGGCAATGCAGAGGTACCGTAAAAGCAATGGCAAGGGATTTAGATTGGATTCCTGAACACTTCTCCCTTTCAGCTACTTAAAAGTCACCTCTGCAGACAGCCTGATTAAGCAAAAATACCTGTATTGATCAGGCTGCTTCTCTTGACCAAAAGCTTTTTGCCTCCTGTCTGCAAGGGCCCGACGAGTTTAGAAATAGACAACATTTTCAGTAAGTTAAAGTAGACCTATTTACTGAACCGGCCAACATTGAAGTATATAGCCAACAACATTCACTATTATTAGCGCAATTTTTATCTTTTTTTTGCTTATAGTTTTGACACAACCCCTTGGATCATGATAAAAATTACCCCGTTGTTTAAACAATACGACAACCAGCTCACAAGATGTATTTTTTGAGTTGCTCCTTTGAGGAGAGGGGAAACAAACTTATAACTATTATTAACTATAGAGGATTTTAAAATGGCTGAAGAAGCACAAGAAAAAGATAACACGTGGATAATTGTTGGAGTTGCTATCGCATCGATTATTCTTTTGGTTGTATTGTTAAAGAAAGATGAAACAAGGCATTTACAAAGCGGTGCTGTTCAACAACTTCAAAATGAAACATTTTCTAAAATAGAAAAAAGACATACCAGCAACGTTACTGGAACTGAAGGAAATTAATATACTTCCCCCCCGTAGTTTCATCGGGGGGGAGTTTTCCATGATAAGACCTCATTATTTCTTTTGGGTTTATCCTGATTCATGCCCGCTTTTAGAATCTTTTAATACCGGAATCGGCAGTTTCAGTGCGCCATTCTTTAGCTGCAATATATCCAAGGAATTGTCTTAATGACTGATATATTCCTTAAGAAATGAAAATTTCCGTTTTTTGATTAGAAATTTTTCCCGGTTCTAATCAATATCTTCAATACGGCAATAATTTTTTCGAATTAATAAAAATTCAATGCTTTCGGTTCAATGTCTTTGCTGTCTATAGACGAGTAAATTGCTCAACCGATTTATCCCTCGCCTTTATTCCGTTAAACAATGTCCCACTAACCAGTCGGGTCAATTTTCGCACTAAATCTCAATTTTTCACTTAAACTCAAGCCATTTGAAATTAATGCCTGAGCCATCTGCAACTTAAGTGGACAAGGGAGCCTGACGAAGGTAAATTTAGGTAGAGAGCCTTATCTTTCAGTTGATTTTCTGTAAAGAAGTTATCACGGCGGATGCAATTCATGAGCGGATAAGCCTCGGAGACAATTCCAGCGCCGCCACGGCGAATTATGTACTCAGCCTCTTCCCGACCGCTGGCCTTTGCCGCGGGCGCTGGAACTGATGCGATTTTTCGCATGAGCAAGATTTAATTTGGCATTGCTACTTCAGGTAGACAGCCGGAAATTAATGCGTCCCTGGAGAGATTGTGAAAATCTTCCTTCTCGATATCACTCGCTTTAAGGTGTACCGGTCAGTCAACGAAGCCGATGCACCCGGCTTTTTTATGCTCTTCACGCAAAGTAAATTTTTTAGAACCTGAACCTTGGAGGACTTATGTCAAAGAAAAAACTACCCGGCCATTATTTATTTCAGAAAAAGCAGCATGAGGAATTTATTGAGGCAGTGGAAGCCCTGGGTAAAATAGTCAAAAAACAGGGCCCACTGGATGCCAAAACGGCGCATCTTATTCAGCTTGCCGCCGCTATCGCCATACATTCGGAAGGCGCTGTTCACAGTCATGTAAGAAGAGCTCTCGAAAGCGGAGCGACGCCTGAAGAGATTTATCACGCCATTATCCTGCTCACGAATACCATCGGCTTTCCCACGGTTTCGGCAGCGGTGAGCTGGGCTCAGGACGTTTTGTCCAGGGAGTAAGTGTTTTTCTTTGATATTACAAAATATTTCTACCCAGAGATCATTGCTGGTACTGATCAGCAAGAATCTTCAGTCAAGTCGTAACAATAATTCTCTTCCCTCGCGCCGGCGTGGAGTGCCTGCCTGCTAGTTGGCAGGCCGGAACCTAAGTAGCCAGGGATGGCTTGCCTCACTCACCTCCTGTAGCCCCGATACTACCGGTACCCCTCTATCTGAAACGGATTTTTATTAATCCGAATGGCGGCGGACAGGCAGGATAGCCGGACGTGAAGCCATGCCGGAAACGGGGGTGTCTTCCCATAGCTGACGCTCCTGGCTATCCAGGATTTATATTGACCGTTCGAAAATTGGTTGTATAGTAAAATTCCTATATATTTGAAAGATACCTTGATCCGGTAATAAATTAGAAAACAGGCAGTGTGCTCAATAACAAACGGAAGCACCCAGGATGACCTTTAAGTTTGTTCGCTCCGCAAAAGAGTGCGTTAGCAACTTTTTCACTGAACGGCTGAGTCCGTGGCTTCAGGCCGGAGGCGGATAGCGGCAGCGGTTGATATCGCGTCCTTTCTGTTTGCGGCAGGAGTACCGGAACATTCGTTTGACTTATGCCTTGGCGTGTCGCGCGACGATACAGTGTCGAGACTGAATAGCGAGTTAGCTTAACCGGTCTTTACCCAACGGCGGCCACCACCAGTCAGTTAGGGCTGATTGGATAAAAATCGACCAAAAAAGTCCGCTTCGTCCAATGAATATCGGCCCGCTTAATACTAACTGATTTTTAATCGCACGCTGAAATAGTGGGCGAATCGTAAAACGGACAGGAGGAATTATGAATTTTAATAAACCAGACAAACTGCAAGATAGGGATATTTTGAAAGGATTAGTAGCGGGTGCGGTTGGCGGAATGGTTGCCTCGGTAGCGATGAATCAGTTTCAATCGATGTGGCAAAAATTGAAAGAAGGCCAAGAAAGAGCGCACGGCGCACAATCTATGCAACAGGGTTTGCCGCAACGCGGCGCGGGACGGATTTTACAGGAGAAAGGTAAAGACGACCCGGATGACGACGCAACCGAACGGCTTTCCAACTTTATTTCTGAAGAAGTTTTTGACCACGATTTGACGGAGGGAGAAAAGGATTTAGCCGGCACTGCGTTTCATTATGGATTTGGTTTAACAGTCGGTGGGGTTTACGGTATGGCGGCTGAACTTTTACCCGAAGTAGCCATCGGCGCGGGTTTGCCGTATGGCGCGTTAATCTGGGTAACGGCGGACGAAGGCGTTGTGCCTTTGCTCGGTCTTTCAAAATCGCCGTCGGAATTACCCTTTTCAAAACTCGCTTACAGTTTCAGTTCGCATCTGGTTTATGGCTTGACTGCTGAAATAGTGCGGAGGGCGTTACGCCGTAAACTATAAAAAGCGAAATAAAACTATTTCTGCACGAAGTTTCGATTGCCGTCAGTAGGGTCCATAGGTCGGTGGAAAAATATTTGCATCGCGGCGCTACCCAGATAAATGCAAGTTATCTCAAGTTGGGAAGCATGGTCGGGGCTGATCAAAGACATTCGGCTTTTTTTCTTACAACGTGGTTTTGCCAAGCAACATCTTTGCGCGAGAACTCTTGCATGGCGGCGCTCGCCGCCAATTTGGCGACGGCGAATGACGCGGCGCAGCTGGCATCTTCCGAAGCTCCTTCAAACAAATGGTTACGGGAAACATCGGTCATCTTGAAACTTAAATTGCTTTAAATGCGCTTGAAGAGGGGATTTGGACGAACTCGACTGTTCATTTATCGAAAATGCCGGAATTTCGTCTGTCCTTCGAGATACGGTTTGGCGAAGCGTGACGCATCGTGCTGATGCCGCCGCTGACGGCCATAAATCAGTCTCTCAAATACTCGACGATTTTTAATACGACTGATGTCGCCGTGATTACAAAAATGGAGTAGGCGGAAGCGGTTGAGTTTGATTGCAAGCCGCGCAATAAACCGGATGTGAAAGAAGCATTATTGGCGTAATCAGGCGCCGTGCAAAAACCTGAACCTCAGGATCGTGCTTACTTTAGTGTTAAACTTTTCAGCCATCCAAACCAAAAAATTACCGCCCTGGCCATCATGCCTGAATTACCTGAAGTTGAAACAACCCGGCGCGGCATCGCGCCCTATATTGAAGGGCAAACCATCAAACAGGTCATTATCCGCCAGCCGAAACTGCGCTGGCCTGTGCCTGAACTTCTCGGCCAGATTTTAACAGGCGCCAGCATTAGGTCGGTCTCTAGGCGGGCCAAATATCTATTATTCAATACTGACCGGGGTACGTTGCTGCTGCATTTGGGCATGTCGGGCAGCTTAAGGATTATGTCCCCCGCGCAAACTGCCGGTAAGCATGATCATATTGATTTTATTTTTGAAGACGATACCGTGCTGCGTTTTAATGATCAGCGGCGATTCGGGGCCGTGTTATGGACAACAGCGCCTGCATCAGACCATCAACTGCTCAAGGATTTAGGCCCCGAACCCTTATTAGCGGATTTTGACGGCGACCTGCTTTACTCGTTATCCAGACACCGGAAAATGCCGGTAAAGTCTTTTATTATGGATAGCCATATCGTTGTCGGGGTCGGCAATATTTATGCCAATGAAGCCTTGTTTATGGCCGGCATACAGCCGTCGCGTCAGGCTGGAAGAATTTCCCTGCAACGCTATCAAAAACTGGCTGACTCTATCCGTATCATTCTGGAGCATGCCATCCGGCAAGGCGGCACAACGCTGCGCAATTTTGTTAATGAAAAGGGGAAACCCGGCTATTTCAAGCAGCAGCTCAGTGTCTACGGCCGCGCCGGACTGCCCTGTATTTATTGCCGACAGCCCTTAACAGAAATAAGGCTGGCTAACCGCTCGACGGTATTCTGCAGTGATTGTCAGCGATAACTAATACCAATTCCAATAAGTTACTGTTTGAATCTCCTCAACCTAACCTTCTCCCGCTGGAGAAGGGATAGCATGTGTGAACTTATTGGAATGGGTATAAAATGCTTCAGGCGTACTCCAGCATGCCTTTATTCATTATAAAATTAATGACTTCATTCAACCCTTGCCCTGTTTTTAGATTAGTAAAGACAAAGGGGCGGTCGCCGCGCATTTTAAGGGAATCATTTTCCATCACTGCAAGCGAAGCGCCGACATAAGGAGCCAGGTCAATTTTATTGATGACCAGTAAATCCGATTTGGTAATGCCGGGCCCGCCTTTACGCGGAATTTTTTCACCGGCGGCGACATCGATGACATAAATCGTTAAATCGGCCAATTCGGGGCTAAACGATGCGCTCAAATTATCGCCGCCGCTCTCGATTAGCACAAAATCAAGATCGCCGAATTTTTCTATCATTTTTTCCACGGCCACCAGATTCATAGAAGCGTCTTCCCGGATTGCCGTATGCGCACAGCCGCCGGTTTCCACGCCTATAATATGGTCTTCCGGCAAGGCATTACTGCGGCACAGGAACTTGGCGTCTTCCTGGGTATAAATATCATTAGTCACCACGGCAATATTAAAGCGGCCGCGCAACTGCTTGCACAAGACATCCAGCAAGGCTGTTTTTCCCGAGCCCACAGGTCCTCCGACTCCGATTCTGAGCACATCACGATTTTTTTTCATAATTCTTCTCACGAGCGAAATAATCTTGAATATTGGGTTTCATGCCGGCTGCTGGCGATAGCCAGCAGCGGCAGTGAACCGCCGATTTCATGGTCTTGCAGCCGGACTATTTTTTCTATGTAGGCAGGAATGGGTTTGGCCAGTTCAAATAACATGCGTTGTCCCGCACGCTGTCCCAACGGCATCAACTTCATGGCGGTCAACACTTGATTTTCCAGCCTTCCCCAAAGATAGCCGCTTAACATCATATCTATGGATAAGCGCCATTCGACCGCCGCAAGGCTGTAGGGCGCTGCAAAAGAACATTCCGCCATGCCCCAGCGCCGCGTCCAGTCAATTTCAAGCCCTTCCAGAACTTTACCCAGCGCCATGCCCAGATGCTGGTCTTCTGCTTGTAACTCCCTGGTTTCGCGGCAGGCTAAAATAAAATCGTTCCAATATCGTACTGACTTTAAATTTCCCGCTTGCCAGCCTTCATGCATTCTTACCAGAATGGGGCCGTCCAATTTAGCCGTTGCCTGCCTGAGGCTAGCCGAAATCCATCGCTGCACGGTTATTTCATCCGTCACCAGGCCATCTTCAACCGCCCATTCCAGTCCCTGGGAATAACTGTATGCGCCCACCGGCAGGGAAGGGCTTGCCAGCTGAAGCAAACGCAATAACGGCAATATTGGGTTAATGGTCATGACTGTGGCTTTGATGATGGCCGCCGTGATTATGGGAATGATAGGCGCCGGATTCCGGTTCAAAAGGCGCCAGCTCATGCTTAACCTTCAAACCAAAGGCGGCTATCATGTCATTGAGCACATGATCATGCTGATAACGCACAAAATTTTCCCCTATTTGCACAGGGATATGACGATTGCCCAGATGATAGCAGGCTTTCATAAGCAGCAACGGATCGCTGGAATAAGCAGTAGAGGTGGATTCCGCAGCGGCTTTGACTAAAATGACGCGGCCGTCTTCGGCAAGCAAACAATCGCCGCCGCGCAGCAATGTTCCGCGAGGCAAAAAAAGACCCGCTTCTTCGCCATTATCCAGCATGACGCGTAACCGGCTTTTTTGTCTGCTTTCGAAAGGCAATGTCAAAGATGCCGCAGGTTTTTTAGTAGGCCATGTTCTTTCATTAATGTTAATCATGGACTGTTCCCGTAAGAATATGCCGTGTTGTTTAAATATTTTTAGGAGCGGCTTTTAAAACAGAAAATACCGTTGCGCCAGGGGTAATACCGACATAGGCTCACAAATCAGTAACTGGCCGTCTGCCCGCACTTCATAGGTTTGCGGATCCACTTCAATTTTTGGCAGATAAGTGTTATGAATCAAATCCGCCTTGCCGATAGTGCGGGTATTAAAGACGGGACTGATCATGTTGCTTAGCTTCAGCAAATCCGCCACGCCGTTATCGTAAGCCGCTTTGGAAAGAAAGGTTATGCAGCTGGCCGAACGCGCCTTGCCGAAAGCTGCAAACATGGGCCGGTAATGAACCGGCTGCGGCGTTGGAATGGAGGCGTTGGGATCTCCCATAGGCGCAGCAGCAATAAAACCGGCTTTAATAATTAAACTGGGCTTGGCCCCAAAAAAAGCCGGTTTCCATAAGACCAGATCGGCCAGTTTACCGACTTCAATCGAGCCTACCTGAGCGCTGATGCCATGCGTGATCGCCGGATTGATCGTATATTTCGCGATATAACGTTTAACCCTGAAATTATCATTCCGGGAGGTATCTTCCTTTAAACTGCCGCGCTGCACTTTCATTTTGTGCGCGGTTTGCCAGGTCCGGCAAATCACTTCGCCCACTCTGCCCATCGCCTGCGAATCCGATGCAATCATCGAGAAAGCGCCCAAATCATGCAGAATATCTTCCGCAGCAATGGTTCCCCGGCGAATCCTGCTTTCGGCAAAAGCCACGTCTTCGGCGATTTTAGGATCCAAATGATGGCAAACCATCAGCATATCCAGATGCTCGTCTATGGTGTTGACGGTAAAAGGCCGCATCGGATTGGTCGAAGACGGCAGTATATTGGCCTCGCCGCAGGCCTTTATGATGTCCGGCGAATGACCGCCGCCCGCCCCTTCGGTATGATAAGTATGTATGGCCCGTCCTTTCATAGCCGCCAGGGTGTCTTCGACAAAACCGGACTCATTCAAGGTATCGGTAGGAATGGCGACCTGCACGTCATAGTGATCGGCCACATTCAGGCAGTTGTCGATGGCGGCAGGCGTCGTTCCCCAGTCCTCATGCAGTTTCAAACCGATTGCCCCGGCTTTAACCTGCTCTTCAAGCGCCAGCGGCAAACTGGCATTGCCTTTACCTAGAAAGCCCAGGTTCATCGGAAAGGAATCGGCCGCCTGCAGCATACGCTGGATATTCCAAACGCCGGGAGTGCAGGTTGTCGCATTGGTTCCCGTTGCAGGGCCTGTACCGCCCCCTAACATGGTTGTCACGCCCGACATCAAGGCTTCTTCAATCTGTTGAGGACAAACGAAATGGATATGCGAGCCCACGCCGCCGGCCGTGACTATCTGCCCTTCTCCCGCGATAACTTCCGTACCGGGCCCGATAATAATGGTTACATTGGCCTGGGTATCGGGATTGCCCGCTTTGCCGATAGCGGCAATGCGCCCATCCTTGATGCCGATGTCGGCTTTGACGATCCCCCAGTTATCGACAATCAGCGCATTGCTAATGACGGTGTCGACAGATTCGCCGCAGCCGCATTGGCTTTGACCCATACCGTCGCGTATCACCTTGCCGCCGCCAAATTTGACCTCGTCACCGTAAACCGTATGGTCCGCTTCAACTTCAATAATAAGGCCGGTATCGGCCAATCGCAGCCTGTCGCCCGTGGTAGGCCCATACATTTCAGCGTAACCGCGGCGATCCAGACGGCTCATGGCAATGCTCCCATTACTTTCTGGTTAAACCCGTAGATTTCCCGCTTTCCGGCAAAACTTACCAGCGTCACCTTACGCGCCTGGCCCGGTTCAAAACGGGCGGCTGTGCCTGCCGGAATATCCAGGCGGAAGCCTTTGGCGGCTTCGCGGTCAAACAGCAATGCGGAATTGACTTCATAAAAATGGTAATGCGAGCCTATCTGCACAGGCCGGTCTCCGCTGTTGGAGACGCTCAGCTCAAGCACATCGCGCCCCTGATTCAGTTCAATATCCCCGTCCTCGGGAAATAATTCGCCTGGAATCATTACTCTCTCCTACACAATGGGGTTATGAACGGTCACCAATTTGGTGCCGTCGGGAAAAGTAGCTTCGACCTGCACATCATGAATCATTTCGGCACTGCCTTCCATGACCTCATCGCGCGTCAGCAAGGTGCGGCCGTAATTCATTAATTCCGCCACACTGCGCCCATCGCGCGCGCCTTCCACAATAGCCGCGCTGATGAAGGCGACCGCTTCCGGATAATTCAGTTTTACGCCTCGGGCTTTGCGCCGCTCGGCCACCACAGCAGCGGTAAAAAGCATAAGCTTGTCTTTTTCTCGGGGTGTTAATTCCATATCTGTTTAGAGGTAATTTAAGAAATATTCAATGGCTTAATTCTACTTTGTAGATGACATGATGACTATTCTCCAAGATCGTCATTCCGGCATGGAGTCACTCCGGGCTATCCTTCCCGGAATTCACACTACAGGGACGTATTGAGCTTACCATCCCTGGCACTGGATACCCGCTTCCCGGCGGGTATGACGAGCTTACGCATAATCTGACAAAGTAGAATTAACGCACGATAATTTAATGGTGGTGCATCGCCGTGGTAAATCCGCGTCAGGTCGCCCAGATCCTGGGCTTGCAGGCGCGGCGATTATTAAACCCGGGCCTGAGCGCTTCCCATATTAATGTGAATACTTTCCGTACCGGTTCGGCCTGTTCTCCCAGCATTCGGCCTACCAATACGCCATTGATTAATGTGGCGCCAAAAAAACGATATTGATCAGCAATGGCGCAGGCTTTTTCCAATTCGGCCCGGCCGGCCGGATAGGCGAGTAATGAAGCCATTAAGGCGTGTCCGCCCAGGCCGCAAAGCGAATCAAGCATGGCGCTCTCCACGGTGATTTGTTCAATCAGCCGTGGCTTGCCGTTGCTGTATATTCCAATCGTTATCTGCGCGGCGTCGGCGGAAAAAATTTCATCACAGGCCGGACGTCCGAAGCTGACCATTTCCCAGCCAAAAAAACGGGCATTTTCCGCCAATTCTATCCGCAATGAACTTGCAACCTTTGCGCCCTTGAATAACAGGGTTTCCTGCGGCAACCATTCAAGCACGGCATTGCCGGCTACTTTTAAAAGCACATCCTGATAAGCTGTTTTACCATTGCTGCGATAAAATTTAGCCGCTGAGGGCGTCGTGATTAATACTTCAGAATCTTCCCGGCAGTCAATTTTAATTTCCAGTTCATCCCCGCCAATCACGCCGCCTGGAGGATGAATCAGATACACATGGCAAACCGGACCTTCAGGGTAAAAAGGACGCTGAACCAGCAACGGGCCATAATGGCTGCGATCGGTTAAATAGGTTGTTGCTTGCCGGTTTTCAAATCCCAAGGATAGTTTAGCGTGCCACGCATTAAATTTTTGTTCCTTATCTGATAAAACAGTTAGCGATGACGGAACCGGCATTGATTTAACCGGCCGCTAAAAAATATAAGCCGCTACTCAAACAAGTCAATGAAAATAGGTAATTAGCGCGTTTACCTGTACTTAGGCCCAAGAGGATGCCGCTCATACAAATCATTAAACTCATCAGCAATAATGCAGAAAAATAGCTAATGACAGGGGCGCCTTGCGGAATTTCCGCAGCATGCGCATAGCCATGGAAAACGGCAAAAAATGCTGTAGCAGAAAAAAATAATCCTGAAAGTTGTTTCTGATTGACGCTGGCCAGCAAGCCAAACACCATTACCGATACAGTAATAAGTAGTTCAATAAAAGGGATGTGTACAGCATAAGAACGCATCAGTGCTCCGGCTGACATCAGCGCCAGAAATATGCCTGGAAACAAAATGATGGCTTTACCGCCCTGTTTAGCTGCACAAATCCCAACTGCTATCAAGACCAGTAAATGATCGGCTCCGGTTAAAGGATGCAATAAGCCGCTCAAAAAACCATTATCACTCATTTCTCCGGAATGCGCATAGAGTGCGGGTGACGCTAAACACAAGACCATACTTGACCAATATTTAAAACGCATAGTTGTACCTCTCAAAGTAAATATTTTTGTAATTATCCAGCACATCTGTAAATAAGTCGGCGGAATCAGGCTCGTGTGCGCTCAATAGTTAGCTGTTTACTATAAATGCTAAAGCTCCCAGGCGAATTACACTGTTAAATAGCGCTGGACAACATCCTCATTAAGCGCTTCTATTTTTCCGGCTGCGACTATCCGGCCTTTTTCCATAATGCTGAAACTGTCGGTCACTCGCCTGGCGAAATGCAGTTTTTGCTCAACCAAAAGCACAGTCAGGCCATGCTCTTTATTCAGGCGGATAATAATATCGCCGATTTCCTTGACGATATTAGGCTGAATGCCTTCCGTGGGTTCATCAAGAATTAACAGGGTCGGTTCAATAACCAGCGCCCGCCCTATCGCCAGCTGCTGCTGCTGGCCGCCCGACAAGTCTCCGCCGCGCCGGTGCAGCATCTGTTTCAGCACCGGAAAAAATTTAAATACCCGCTCGGGTATTTCCTTTAAGCCATCCTTGCGGGCGCTCAAACCGGTTTTCAAATTTTCTTCAACGGTCAGCAGGGAAAAAATTTCCCGCCCCTGCGGAACAAACCCGACGCCTATGGACGCGCGCGCTTCCGCCGGAAGTTTTGTTATATCCTGCCAGTTCAGCAATATGGAGCCCGATGCCGACGGCAGAAGTCCCATCAGGCATTGCAGCAGCGTCGTTTTACCGACGCCGTTGCGGCCCATCAGACAAACGCATGCGCCTTCGGGAATATCCAGGCTGATGTCCCATAGGGTATGGCTTTGTTTATAAAACTGGTTTAACCCCTGTATTTTAAGCATTCCCTAGCTTCCCAGATAAACTTCAATAACCCGCGCATTATTCTGCACTTCGTTCATACTGCCCTCGGCAAGCACCGAGCCTTCATGCAAAACCGTCACTTTTCTGGCGATGGAGCGCACAAATTCCATATCATGTTCGACCACCACGACCGAATGCTTGCCTTCCAGCGCCAATAACAGTTCAGCCGTGCGTTCGGTTTCCTGATGCGTCATTCCCGCTACCGGCTCGTCAACCAGCAATACCTTCGGCTGCTGCATTAACAGCATGCCGATTTCCAGCCATTGCTTCTGCCCGTGCGATAATGATCCGGCTTCCTGATGGCTCAGCTCTTTTAAACCGATGGTTTCCAGCGTCTCATCAATGAAATCATTTTGTTCGCCGCTTAATTTTGCAAACAGGGTGGACCAGACCCGTTTATCGGTTCGCATAGCCAGCTCCAGGTTGTTAAATACCGGCAATTGCTCGAACACAGTGGGTTTTTGAAATTTTCGGCAGATGC
This sequence comes from Candidatus Methylobacter favarea, assembly GCF_902806695.1. Taxonomy (GTDB): domain Bacteria; phylum Pseudomonadota; class Gammaproteobacteria; order Methylococcales; family Methylomonadaceae; genus Methylobacter_B; species Methylobacter_B favarea. Next base: position 31,507 of record NZ_CADCXN010000047.1, read on the forward strand.
CGGCCTGAGCAATGGCCGGTTCATCCAGCTTCAGCAGATCAATATTTTGACCAAAAAATACCGATCCGGTATCCGGTTTGGTCTTGCCGGTAATGAGATCCATCATGGTTGTTTTACCGGCGCCATTTGGCCCAATAATACAGCGCAATTCGCCCTCATCAATATAAAGATTCAGCTTGTTCAGCGCGCGAAAACCATCAAAACTGACGCTGATATCTTCCAGATATAGTATGGGGCCGTGCGTTGTGTCCAGTGCGGAGTCCTGAACCGGCTCAGGAATAAGAAAATCAAACACTTTACCGCGCCGCATCAATTGCCGCGTTATTGTCAACAGCTCCATTAGACGGACCTCCTTTTCGGGCGCAGTAAGCCGACCAGTCCATACGGCAGAAACAGGGTGACCAGAATAAATAAGGCGCCCAGGGCAAACAGCCAGACTTCCGGCAATGCGGCGGTGAAAAATGATTTGCCGAAATTGACCAGAACAGCACCGACAACAGCGCCATATAAAGTACAGCGCCCTCCTACCGCAACCCAGATCACCAGTTCGATTGAATTTAAAGGTGAAAACTCGCCCGGATTAATAATGCCAACCTGGGGCACATAAAGCGCCCCTGCTATGCCCGCCATAACGGCTGAAAAAACAAAGATCCACAGTTTGAACAGCTCCACTTTATAACCGATAAAGCGGGTTCTGCTTTCGGTATCGCGAAGCGCAATAACGACCCGGCCCAGTTTTGAGCTTACCACAACCCGGCAGGCCAGATATCCGCCCGCTAAGGCGAATGCAGTCATCATGAAAATAATGACCCGGACATTATCAGATTGCAAATTAAAACCCAGTATATCTTTAAAATCAGTCAAGCCGTTATTGCCGCCAAAGCCCATTTCATTACGGAAAAACGCCAATAACAAGGCATAAGTCATGGCCTGGGTGATAATGGACAGATAAACGCCGGTGACCCTGGACCTAAAGGCCAACCAGCCAAAAACATAAGCTAAAAGCCCCGGCGCCAGCACCACCATTATGATGGCAAACCAGAATTGATCGAAACCGTGCCAATACCAGGGCAGTTCCTGCCAGTCCAGAAACAACATAAAATCGGGTAAGACAGGATTACCGTAAACACCGCGGTCGCCAATCTGGCGCATCAGGTACATGCCCATGGCGTAACCGCCAAGTGCAAAAAAAGCGCCGTGTCCCAGAGTCAATATTCCGCAATACCCCCAAACCATATCCACGGCGAGCGCCAGTAAAGCATAACTTAAATATTTGCCGAATAATGTCACGGTATAAGTAGGCAGATGAAACAGGGATGATGCCGGGACCAGCAGATTAAACAACGGAACCAGCATAATAACAGCAGCCAGCACGGCTAGAAAAATTTTCCCGCTCAAGTCATCCTGAAGGATTTTAGTAATAAACACTGTTAGCCCTCCGCCGCCCGCCCTTTCTGCGGAAATAACCCGCGCGGCCTTTTTTGGATGAACAAAATAATGAATAGCAATACCAGGATTTTTGCCAATACTGCGCCCGCATAAGGTTCCAGGAATTTATTTGCCAGGCCCAATGACAGTCCGCTGATCATCGCCCCCCAAAGATTTCCTACACCTCCGAAAACAACGACCATGAAGGAATCGATAATATAGGCCTGACCCAGATTCGGGCCGACATTCGTGAGCTGGCTTAAGGCCACGCCGGCCACGCCGGCGATGCCTGAACCCAGGCCAAAGGTCATCGCGTCAACCCATTCGGTTTTGATGCCCATCGCCTTGGCCATGGAACGATTTTGTGCAACAGCCCTGACTTCCAGACCAAGACGGGTTTTTTTCAATACTGCAAGCAGCATCAAAAATACCAGTAAAGTGAAGCCGATAATGTATAGCCTGTTAAGCGTCAAGGTTAAAACGCTGTTAATTTCCAGCGAGCCGCTCATCCATGAGGGCGTGGTTACCGAACGATTTAAAGGCGAGAATACCGTCCTCACCAACTGCTGAAGCAGCAGACTGATGCCGAAAGTCGCCAGCAAGGTTTCCAGGGGGCGTCCATATAAAAAGCGGATCACTCCACGCTCAATAAGAATTCCAAAGAGCCCGGACACCGCAAATGCCGCAGGAATGGCTATAAACAAGAAAATATCGATATGATTGGGCATTAGCAGTTGCACGACATAGGTGGTATAGGCGCCCAGCATGATCAATTCACCGTGCGCCATGTTAATGACGCCCATCACGCCAAAGGTAATGGCCAAGCCGATAGCCGCCAAAACCAGCACAGAGCCCAGGCTCAAGCCGAAAAACAGGGTTTGCAGATGTTCATAAAAGCTGACTCTTGATTCAATTTTTTTAATGGCGTTTGTTGCAGCCTCAATAATTTGAGGATCCTGTTCCAGGTAATTGCCGGCGCTGTCCTTCTCAAGCAGTTCTTTTAATTCGGTGTTAAATTCCGGGTCCAAGGTCACTGACAGACTTTTTATTGCCTCAAGGCGAACATTCAGGTCATCAGCATGCAAATCGACCATTGCCAGCGAGGCTTTGATGGCGGTTCTGACGTCATAATCGGTTTCTGTCGGCAAAATGGTTCTCAGAAATTTCACGGTATCTTCATTCAAAACGTTGCCAATGCTTTTAACCGCCTTAAGGCGGATGTCAGGGTCTTTCACAGACATATCCAACTGCGCTAGGCTGGTTCTGAGCGTTTTTCTCAGTCGATTATTGATTTTTATCTTGGCCACGCTGCCCTGGCTGACTTCGCCAATGTTCTGGCCGCTAATAACATCAGTCAGCCGGTAGCCGCCAGGAGTAGTCTCTGCTGAATAAATACGCTGAGTTGCATCTTTGGCATAAAACAGACGATCATGCACCAGGCGCTCGAACACCAGCCGGGTCCGTTTATCATTGAGCCGGGTTATTTGCTTTATTACCGCTATCTTTTGACTAAAATCACCTTCCTTAAACTGATTAAGCAAATTTTCAAAGACGGAAGCGGCTTTTTCATGCGCTGCTGCCTCGCTTCGGGTTTTAACCTCCGGGCTTATCTGATTATCGGCGAAAGTTAAAGATGAAATAAAAATAATCAAACTGAACAGCTTAACAAGATAGCTGCTCCAAACAGACCGCTTTTTCTTCATAGTATTAGCTTAATAAAATGTACAGGCCGGGATTCCGATTCCCATGCTTCCCGCATGGGAATCGGATAAATACGCATTCTGTTGCTATCCCTGTTATTTCTTAATTAACCTCAGAAATTTTGACCAGAACATTTTTTAGTCTTTTTGTTGTAATTGCCGCAGCGTAACTCCTTACTCCAGTTAGCCAGGATAATCTTGCTTTCCGGCAGGAAATCCGTCCAGGCATCGCCATCAACCAGATCCTTGGTTTTCCATACGGTTTCAAACTGGCCATTTTCCTGAATTTCGCCGATCAACACGGGTTTTGATAAATGATGATTGACAATCATTTTGGCTGTGCCTCCAGTCAAGTTGGGAAAAGTCATGCCCAGCATGGCCTGCTCAACCTTGTCAGTATCGGTTGTCCCTGCCTTTTCAACGGCCTTCACCCACATATTAAAACCAATATAATGCGCTTCCATGGGATCATTGGTCACGCGCTTCGGATCTTTAATAAACTCATGCCACTGTTTGATAAATGCCGTGTTTTCAGGCGTATCGATACTCATAAAATAGTTCCAGGCTGCCAGATGCCCAACCAGCGGCTTGGTGTCTATGCCGGAAAGTTCTTCTTCACCCACAGATAAGGCTACCACCGGAATGTTTTCTGCGGATATGCCCTGATTGCCCAGTTCCTTGTAAAAAGGCACATTGGCATCGCCGTTAATGGTGGAGACGACTGCCGTTTTCTTTCCGGTAGAGCCGAATTTCTTGAGGTCTGCAACTATGCTTTGCCAATCCGAGTGGCCGAACGGCGTATAGTTGATCATGATATCCTTCTCGGAAACGCCTTTCATTTTGAGGTAGGATTCAAGAATTTTATTGGTTGTCCTTGGGTAAACATAATCCGTGCCGGCCAGCACCCAGCGTTTTACTCCCAGATCCTTCATCAGGTAATCAACCGCCGGAATAGCTTGCTGATTCGGCGCAGCGCCCGTATAAAATACGTTTTTGGACGATTCCTCGCCTTCATATTGAACAGGATAGAACAGCAATCCGTTCAGTTCTTCAAATACCGGTAAAACCGATTTACGCGATACCGAAGTCCAGCATCCGAACACGGCGGCTACTTTATCCTTTTGCAATAATTCCCTGGCTTTTTCAGCAAACAGCGGCCAGTTGGATGCAGGATCAACGACGACAGCTTCAAGCTTTTTGCCCAGCAAACCGCCTTTTTTGTTCTGCGCGTCAACCAGCATTAGCATAGTGTCTTTTAACGTCGTTTCACTGATCGCCATAGTGCCGGATAAAGAATGCAGGACGCCGACCTTGATCGTATCTTCCGCTCTGGCAGAGGCAGTAAACACAAATCCTGCAATTACTAGCAGAGTGGTAAAAGATCTGATGGTTTTAAAAAAGAATTTTTATTCATTTCATAATCTGCTAAGCCGGCTAAAAATAAAACCCAAAGCAACAAAAAAAGCGGAACAAACTGAACAGACTGAAACCTTCACGCCCGCCGTTCGAGTAAAAACCCAGTCCAAGCCAACTATAATTAAGCCACAACAACAGATACCGTTAGCCGGCCCCCTCACAGCAAAACACGCTCAGCAGCCGCCTGCTGCCCATATTGAGCAAAACACTGAAAAAGACTGGCAAAACAGGGAAATAACCATTTTTAACCAGGGCGACACTGTCATTCTGGAGTTTGGCAATAACCGGCGTTGACAGTTGATTAAATTTGATTAACGCCTGCAATATCTTATAATGCCTGTTACTTTCAGGTTCCAGAGGGTTTTTACACCTAATGGTTAAACGGGAAGTCGGTAAGGTTACGGCCAAATCCGACGCTGCCCCCGCAACGGTATATTAAGTAAAGAGTCATCTTATGCCACTGTGTTATCAGCATGGGAAGGTGATGATTCAGGCCCACGCCGCTTATAAGCCCGGAGACCGGCCCGAAAGTATAATTCGGTACAGCGGAGGGCTGTCTGCGAAAAAGACAGTGCTTCTTGGTATCCCACTTCTTCTTTTGTCCTCCGTTGTGTAAACAACTATTTGCGCGGGCGGCGCCGAGGACAACATGCAAAAAATACTATTCAGCTCGTTATTGATTGCGGGCTTTAATTCGCAGTTGCAAGCACAGCAACGCAACGATACTGATTCATTAACGCTTCCCGATATGGTAGTGACGGCCACCAGAACCGAAGCTGCCAAAAATCAGCTGGCATCGGCTGCCACTGTGTATACCCGAAAAGATATTGAGCGTTTACAGGTTAATACTTTACCGGATCTTTTAAGAGGTACGAATGGACTTGACGTGGTGCAAACGGGCGGATATGGCAAAATCACCAGTGTTTTCATGCGAGGAACCAATTCTGATCATGTATTGGTGCTGATTGACGGCATTAAAGCCGGGTCTGTTACAGCAGGAACATCACCCTTTGAATTTATTCCCCTTGACCAAATTGAGCGGGTAGAAATTATCCGCGGCCCGCAATCGAGCTTATACGGTTCAGAAGCAGTTGGCGGTGTTATTCAGATTTTTACCCGTAAAGGCGCCCAGCGTGAAACACCCACGGTCACTCTCGATGCGGGCGGCGGTTCCTACGATACTCTCCGGGCGGCGGGAACTGTCAGCGGCAAATGGAAAAATAACTGGTACTCCCTGGGCACTTCTCATTTCAACAGCCAGGGCTTTAATGCGCAACAGCCCACGCCCGGGCCGTTCGGCATTAATCAGCCCGACCGGGATGGTTATTACAATACGGCGTTAAATGCGCGGTTGGGGCATCGGTTTGATAATAATAATGCCGAAATGGAAGCGTTTTTCATGCGCGCCGAAGGAAGAACGGAATATGACGGCGCTTTTCAAAATAAAACGGAATTTGTTGAGCAGGTGGTCGGAGCGTCAGGAAGCATGGATATTGTCGATAACTGGCATTCAACCCTGCGTTTTGGACAAAGCCGCGATGACGGGGATAATTTTGCGCCCGACGGCTCGTTTTCCACTCGCTTTAACAGCACCCGCTGGAATGCCAGCTGGCTGAACCAGTTCGCTTTATCTGATAATCATCAATTGGTTTTAGGCGCCGACTACCGGCTGGATGAAGTGGACAGCTCGGAAACATTCAATGAAAGCTCCCGTTATGATGCAGGCGTATTCACAGAACTGCAAAGCCGGATTCTGGATGACCTTTTTGTTAACGCCTCGGTGCGTTGGGATGAAAATGAAGCATTCGGCGATTATGTAACCGGCAATGTGGGCTTGCGCTATAACTGGAATTACGGCATCAGCCTGCTGGCAAGCTTTGGCAATGCTTTTAAAGCGCCCTCCTTCAATGATCTTTATTTTCCTAATTTCGGCAACGCCAGTTTGGATCCGGAAGAATCCAAGTCTTTTGAAGCAGGACTGGCAGGCGCTCATGATTGGGGGCAATGGGAAGTACGCGCCTACCATACCAATATTGACAACTTGATTACGCCGGTAATGGATCCTGTTACCTTCAATTTTAGTGCCGAAAATATTGGCAAATCCCAAATTGACGGTATTGAGGCGGAAATCGGAACACAACTGATGGGCTGGAACAGCAAGCTGAGCCTTAACCTGTTAAGTCCTAAAAACAGGGAAACCAATGCGCGCTTGCCGCGCCGCGCTGAAAAAACCTTGTCATTTGATTTATCCAGATCATTTGGACAGATTGATCTTGGCGCTAATGTACTGGCCCAGGGCGATCGTTTTGATGATTCTAAAAATACAATTAAAGTGGCGGGATTTGTAACTGTCGATTTACGATCAGCCTACCATTTCAATAAAAACTGGATGGTGAGCGCAAAGCTGAGCAATCTGCTGGACAAAAATTATCAGACCGTGAATACTTTCAATACAGCAGGCCGAAACTTCTTTATTTCAGTGCATTATAATAACTAACTACCACAGGCAATGGCTTTACTTTAATCAACCCTACAGCAGAGATAACAAGATGAACATAAAACAATGGCTGCAAGTCGAGTATTTACCCCTGCCGCTGATCGCCTTGATGGCGCTGACGCGCTTTCATCATTTTGGCGACGTGTTACACCTGCCGGATGCATCGCTGGCGGTTTTTTTCCTTGCCGGCTTTTACCGGAAAAAGTTCTTTTTCGTGTTTTTACTGGCTATGGCGGCTTTAATTGATTATATCGCCATCAAAAACGGCGTCAGCGACTGGTGCGTATCACCGGCCTATGTTTTTCTGATTCCGACCTATGCGGTAATGTGGTCAGCCGGCCGCTACTGCTCAACCTTCAAAGCCCTGAAAATTTCGGAACTGGCAACCTCGATGAGCCTGATCATGCTGGCGACAACGGCCGCTTTTATTATTTCAAACATCAGTTTCTATCTGTTTTCCGGCCGTTTTGATGACTTATCCCTGCTCGAATATCTTGCAAGGGTAGCCCTCTATTATCCGTCTTACCTGAGCGCCGCCTTGATTTATGCAGGCGCAGGTCTTGCTGTCATTAAGATTATTTATGCATTACCCGCTTTAACAAGACGGCATAAAGCCGGTTAATGCAAAGCTGAACCAGCCTATGCGGCTGACCGTAAGGGCGCAATTATCGCGTCCTTACGATCTAACCCAACGATTTAAGCCGTTGCCTGCTCGATTTCTTTAGGCCGATCAACCGACCATAATTTCTCAAGCTGGTAAAACTCCCGCGCTTGCGCTGTCATCGCATGCACGATGACATCACCCAAGTCCAGCAATATCCAGTCTGAACCCAGATCGCCTTCACGACCCAACGGTTTAAAGCCGCTTTCCTTGACTTTTTCCGATACATAATCGCATAACGATTTAAGGTGACGATCGGACGTGCCTGTTACCAGCACCATATAATCGGTAAAGCTGGTTTTGCCCTGAACATCCAGTGTTGTTATACGTTGTCCTTTGCGTTCTTCCAGAACATCCTGAACAATTTTCACTAAATTTTCTGCTTGCATTCAAACTCCTGTGCTTTGTAGTAAGATCAATGTCTCTCGTAAAGTTTGTGTTGTTTAATATATTCTATGACAGCATCCGGCAATAAAAACGCCGGATTCTTTTTTTCTGCAATCATAGTTCTGATTGCTGTTGCCGAAATATCAAGCTGGGTTATGCGCTGAAAAAATAATTTCCCTGCTGCATTTTGCGCCAACTCTTTTATTTCCTTGGCTTGCGTGACTTTAAAAAGCTCATCAAGTTCCTGTCTCCTGCAGCCGGGCCTTGTCATTACTACTACATGCGCATAATCAAATAGCTGCCGCCATTGGTGCCAGGCGGTTAAATTATTGTACGCATCACTGCCTATAAACAACAGCAATGGTAGGCGTGGAAATTCCCGGCGTAAAGATTTCAGGGTATCGACGGTATACGAGTAGCCTTCTCTGTCCAGCTCTCTGGCATCCGCTATTAACCCCGGCCGATTTTTTATTGCCAGCTCCAGCATCTGCATGCGCTGCGCGGCAAGCGCCACGGGCTGTTCACGATGAGGGGGATTGGCGCCGGGAATAAAGCGGATTTCGGTCAGGCCGAAAATATCCTCGACTTCGACTGCAGAACGCAAATGCCCGTAATGAATAGGATCAAAGGTGCCGCCAAAAATGCCAATCATTTATTGCCGGATATGGCCATCGCCGAGGACGATATATTTTAATGAAGTGAGACCTTTTAAGCCCACGGGGCCGCGCGCATGCAGCTTATCGGTGCTGATGCCGATCTCGGCGCCCAGACCATATTCAAAACCATCGGCAAAACGGGTTGAGGCATTTACCATAACCGAACTGGAATCAACTTCGCGCAGAAAACGTCGGGCCCGCGCGTAATCCTCAGTCACAATAGTATCGGTATGCGCAGAGCCGTAGCAGTGGATATGCTCCATCGCTTCATCGATACCGCTAACTACTCTGATGGATAAAATCGGCGCCAGGTATTCAGTATGCCAGTCTTCTTCAGTCGCCCTTATACAGCCTGGGATCAGCGAGCAGGCTTTAAGGCAGCCGCGCAGTTCAACGCCTTTTTGCCTGTATATTTCAGCCAGTAGCGGCAATACCTGGCGGGCAATGCCTTCAGCCGCCAGCAAAGTTTCCATGGCGTTGCAGACGCCGTAACGCTGGGTTTTGGCATTGACGGCAATCCTGACCGCCTTGTCGATATCGGCTTTATCATCAATATAGACATGGCAAATTCCGTGCAGATGCTTGATTACCGGAATCGTGGCTTGTTGGGAAACGCGCTCAATCAAGCCTTTGCCGCCGCGCGGTACGATAACATCCACATAGTGATTCATCGTAATTAATTCACCTACGGCAGCCCGATCCGCCGTTGCCACAATCTGCACGATTTCCCTTGGCAAATCCGCCGCTTCCAGACCCTTGGCAATGCAGGAGGCAATCGCCTGGTTGGAATGGATGGCTTCCGAGCCGCCTCTTAAAATACAGGCATTACCGGATTTAAGACACAGCGCCGCGGCATCGACCGTGACATTCGGGCGGGATTCATAAATAATGCCGATAACGCCCAAAGGCACCCGCATCTGTCCGACCTGTATGCCGCTGGGCCGGTAACTTAAATCAATGATTTCACCGACCGGATCGGGCAAAGCTGCAACCTGCTCCAAACCTTCAACCATAGCCTGAATAGCTTTCGGATTTAAGGCCAGCCTGTCCAGTAAAGCCGCATCCAGACCATTTTTTCTGCCGGCATCCAGATCCTTCCGGTTTTCAGCTACCAGCATTTCCCGGCTGCTTTCAATGGCTTCTGCAATTTTCAGCAAAGCCGTATCTTTTTTACCGGATTCAGTCCGGCTTATTTCCCGGCCGGCTTTTCTGGCCTGCCGGCCCAGGCTCGTCATATATGCTTTAATATCCATGGTATGCTCACTGACTGGATTTATAATCCGGATTATATCGGTTAACAAAGTTTTTCAACAGGCAAAGAATTCTTAAACCAGGCAAACAGATTTCCGGCGAATTACGATAGTTGCCATAATTTTACCGCGACAATGGCGACTACGCCGCTAATAGCGGAATATAGCTAACAGATTCATAGCTAAGAAATTCAGGAACACAAAATACCTCATTAAAAAAAATACCATGACAGAAATTTGTTTCCCTTGTAATCATGTCAATAAACCGGTAAAAAGAAAGCGAGTTGGCTGATTCCTGAAGGAGGCTTTATGACGACTCTTTATTACAGCCATCCTGATTTTCTTTTTCATGACACCGGTGCAGGCCATCCTGAATGTGCAAACAGACTCACAAGCATTGCCAAAGCGCTTGAGGCGCCAGAGTTCTCGCGTCTAGTCCGGGAAGCTGCGCCTCCAGGCGCCGAGGAGCAAATCCGCCTGATTCATTCCCAATCTCATATTGATACTATCCTTAACGCCCTCCCCGAACAAGGCCATCATTATCTGGATAATGATACCGTGCTGTCGCCAGGATCACAAAAGGCCGCATTTCGCGCGGTCGGGGCGGTCTGTAATGCTGTAGACAAGATTCTGGCCGGTGAAGCCGATAATGCCTTTTGCGCAGTACGTCCTCCGGGGCATCATGCCAAACCCGATCTGGCGATGGGTTTCTGCGTATTTAATAATATAGCGATTGCAGCGCAATACGCACGCCGTCATTATCAGCTGGCACGCGTTGCCATTGTTGATTTTGATGTGCATCACGGCAATGGCACGCAAGCGGCTTTTTATAATGAAGCCGATGTGCTGTATGCGTCCAGCCATGAGATGCCGAATTACCCCGGCACCGGCTATCCCACAGAAACGGGACTCGGCAATATTATTAATGTACCGCTGGCAGCCGGTGAATCAGGCCTGGCTTTCCGGAAAAAATACCGCGCCATTATTTTACCTGCGCTGAAAAAATTCAAACCCGAACTACTGCTCATTTCAGCCGGCTTTGACGCTCATAAGGATGATCCGTTAGCCTCGATAAGGCTGGTCGAGGAGGATTATCAATGGCTCACTCAGGAACTGATGGATATTGCCGGCAGATACTGCAAGGGTAGGATTATTTCAATTCTGGAAGGCGGCTATAATCTCCGCGCCCTCGCAGCCAGCGTCGCCATTCATGTTAAAACCCTGCTGGGAAATTAACACGAGCAAGGAAACAGGAAAGCTCAAACGAGAGCCTGGATTTAGACGCTCTGTTTATAGAGAGGATGGCTAGCCAATCCCCCTACAGACCTATCGTTATAAGAATACCTAAACCATGCGGAACGCGCAGCGGCAGTCTACATTTTTGCGCCATCAAATCAAAAACGCTGGGCTTCGCTCAGCGATACCGCCTCCCTGCCGTATTTTCCCGTATCCCTGCAATCGCCAAACTCACTCACTCTATTTTTAAAGACAATCCAGAATTACCTTCTTGACCGCATTCAATTCAGCTTCTACCGTGACCGGATGGGTAGCTATGCATTGTTTTATGGCGGTGTCGGGATCTTTCAGGCCGTTGCCGGTTAAGGTGCAGACAATTTTGCTGCCTTCGGGGATCTTGCCGGTGCTGATATCGTGCAATGCCCCGGCCAGGGAAGCAGCCGATGCGGGCTCGCAAAATATGCCTTCATGTTGAGACAGCAGTCTTTGCGCGGCTAGAATCTGCTCGTCTGAAAACATGTCGAACCAGCCGCCGGATTCTTTTTGTGCCGCCCAGGCCAAATCCCAGGATTGGGGATGGCCGATGCGTATGGCGGTGGCGACCGTTTCGGGGTTATCAATCATTTTTCCAGCCAGGAACGGCGCGGCGCCTGCGGCCTGGTAGCCGCACATGACCGGGCGTTTATCGGTGACGGCTTTATGCGTTTCGGAAGCGGTTGAATATTCCTTGTAACCTTTCCAGTAAGCGCTAATATTACCGGCATTGCCGACAGGCAGGCAGTGATAGTCAGGCGCGTCACCGAGTTCATCGACAATTTCAAAGGCGGCGGTTTTTTGCCCGTCAATTCTGAACGGATTGATGGAGTTGACAATGGTAACCGGCGCATGATTAACGATTTCTTTAACAAGCGCCATGCCTTTATCAAAATTACCGTTAATCTGGATAATTTCAGCGCCGTACATTAAGGTCTGGGCCAGTTTGCCCAGGGCGATCTTGCCTTCGGGGATCAGCACGAAGGCCTTGATTCCCGCGCGTACGGCATAGGCGGCGGCAGAAGCCGACGTATTGCCGGTTGAGGCGCAGATAATCGCCCTGCTGCCCGCTTCCACGGCTTTGGTGACAGCCATTGTCATGCCGCGATCTTTAAATGATCCGGTGGGGTTCAAGCCTTCAAACTTGACATAGATATCGACTTCCTTACCCGTCAGTCGCGGGATATTCTGAAGCTGGATTAATGGCGTATTGCCTTCTCCCAGGCTGATCAAGCGGGTAGTTTCACTGACCGGCAGACGGTTTCGGTAATGTTCAATTATTCCGGTGTAGCGTTTATGCGTAAACATGTTTTTATTTATCCCAAAGTTTCGAGTCGGATTCGGTTGACTTTTCCGGCAACGGTAAGCAAGGCTTCGATTTCAGCAATGGCTGCATTCATTTCCTTTTCCAGCGTGGTATGCGTCAGCATGATAATCGGCACAGCTGTTTCATTTTCCAGCGGTTCCTTTTGAATAATTGCTTCTATGCTGATCTGGTGAGCCGCAAGAATTCTGGTGACATCTGCCAGAACGCCCGGTCTATCTTCAGCATTAAGGCGCAGATAGTATGAGGTTTTGAACCGGTCTGAAGACAATACCGGGATGTCGGCCAGGAAAGCGGCCTGGAAAGCCAGATGCGGCACCCGGTTTTCCGGATCACTGGTCAGCGCTCTGACCACATCGATGACGTCAGCGACTACGGCTGACGCCGTAGCATCGGCGCCCGCTCCGGCCCCATAGTACAGGGTAGCGCCGACCGCATCGCCTTTAACCAGCACGGCATTCATGACGCCGTCAACATTGGCAATCAGCCGGCGGTCGGGGATTAATGTCGGATGAACTCTTAATTCAATGCCTTCGGGCGTTTTTCGGGCAATGCCCAGATGCTTGATCCGGTAGCCCAGCTGCTCGGCATACTCAACATCGATGGGGGTGATCCGGGTAATGCCTTCCATAAATACCTTGTCAAACTGTAGCGGAATGCCGAAAGCGATTGAGGCCAAAATGGTCAGTTTGTGGCCGACATCAATGCCTTCAACGTCAAAAGACGGATCGGCTTCGGCATAGCCCAATGCTTGCGCTTCGGCTAATGCATCGGAAAAATCCCGGCCTTTATCGCGCATTTCAGTCAGTATGAAATTCCCCGTGCCGTTAATAATGCCGGCCAGCCATTGAATCTGATTACCGCTCAAACCTTCGCGTATGGCTTTGATAATCGGAATTCCGCCGGCAACAGCGGCTTCAAAGGCAACAATTACGCCTTTTTCACTTGCTTTGGCAAAAATCTCGTTGCCGTGCAGGGCGATCAGCGCTTTGTTAGCCGTTACCACATGCTTGTTGTTGGCGATGGCTTTCAGGACCAGCTCCTTGGCAAAAACATCGCCGCCTATCAATTCGACAATAATGTCAATTTCCGGGTCATTAATGAGAATTAAAGGGTCTGCCGTTAAAATAATGCCTTCAGTAGAGCAAATGCGCTCCCGGCTTAAATCCCTTGCCGACGCATGGGTAATAATAATGTCCCGGCCCGCCCTGCGGGCTATTTCTGCCGCATTGCGTTTCAGTACATTAACGGTGCCGCCGCCGACCGTACCTAATCCTAAAACCCCCACTTTTACCGGTTTCAAAGCCCACTCCCGCCCAGTATTTTGCTGGATAAATCCAATCATTTTACAATGTTGTCTTTTTTCATCATATTGCGGATGCCGCGAATGGCCTGCCGCGTTCTGTGTTCATTTTCAATCAGGCCGAATCTGACATGATCATCGCCGTACTGGCCGAAGCCGATACCCGGCGAGACTGCCACTTTCGCTTCCGCCAGCAGTTTTTTGGAAAACTCAAGCGAGCCCATGGCTTTATAGGCCTCAGGAATTGGCGCCCAGACAAACATGGTCGCTTTCGGTTTTTCAACCGGCCAGCCTGCTGCCGTTAAGCCCTCGCACAATACATCGCGTCTTCTTCTGTATCTATCGGCAATTACGGCCACGCAGTCCTGCGGGCCTTCCAGGGCGGTAATTGCAGCAATCTGGATAGGCGTAAACGTACCGTAATCCAGATAGGATTTAATCCGCGCCAGAGCCGCAACCAGTTGCTTGTTGCCGCACATAAAGCCTATCCGCCAGCCGGGCATATTGTAGCTCTTGGATAAGGAGAAAAATTCTACCGCTATATCCTTAGCCCCTTCTACCTGGAGAATGGAAGGCGCTTGGTAGCCGTCAAAAACAATATCTGCATAGGCGATGTCATGCACTACCCAGATCTTGTGTTCCTTGGCCACGTCAACAATTTTTTCAAAAAAATCCAGTTCCACGCATTGACAGGTGGGATTGCCCGGAAAATTAAGAATGAGCATCTTCGGTTTAGGCCAGGAATCGATAATGGCTTTATGCAGTTCCTCGAAAAAATCAACCCCCGGCACCAGCGGCACATGCCTTAGGTCGGCTCCGGCAATGACCACGCCATAAGGATGTATCGGATAAGCAGGATTGGGCACTAGCACGATATCGCCTGGGCCCAAGGTCGCCAGCGCCAGATGCGCCAGACCCTCTTTTGAACCAATAGTGACAATGGCTTCGGTTTCCGGGTCCAGATCAACATTGAACCGTTTTTTATACCAGTTGCAGATAGCCTTTCTTAATCTCGGGATACCCTTGGAAACAGAATAGCGATGCGTATCCTCCCTGCTGGTCGCTTCAAGCATTTTATTGACGATATGGGTCGGCGTCGGCTGGTCAGGATTGCCCATGCCAAAATCAATAATATCTTCGCCCGCTGCACGGGCTTCGGCTTTAAGCTCGTTGACAATATTAAAAACGTAAGGGGGCAGACGGCTTATTCTGTGAAATTGTTCCATTACAGCTTTTGATAAACCAAAATATAAGTGAAGTTAAAAAGCAATCTAAAGTAATGGTGTTAATTGAATGTGTCAAATAATAGTAGAGTGGAAGACTGCGTCATTGTCTGCTCTGGAAAGCTGTCGAGGGGTTAACACTAAACTCGCGCTTTTGCTAAATTTTAATTTGCCGAAGCTCTATGGCTACTCTCTGCAAGCGCTGCATTGCCAAAAAGCAGGGTGATCTTTTTGGAAAAGAGGTTTTCAAAGATAATTTTTTGACACCGGGGTTATTATTACTACTTTTGCAGATTACATGATCCATCTTTTCCAAGTTCGTCATTCCGGCATGGAGTCACTCCGGGCTATCCTGCGTGGAGCTCTTCGGGTAAATGCCAATCTGCTCCAGATAGATTGGTAAGGCTTATGATTTTACTGACAGGCTCTAATGGCTTGGCAGGAAAAGCTGAGAGAAAAAGCGAATCCAGTATCCGGCATTAGGAAGTGCCGGACAAATGTCGGTCCGGCAGGATGAAATTAATTAGCCGTTGTTCTGCAATGCCGCAATACGCTCTTCCAAAGGCGGATGGCTCATGAACAGCTTTCGCACGCCGCCGCCGTTTATGCCAAAGGCAGCAAATTGGCCCGGCAGCTCTTGTGGCTGCTCCCGTTGCAGAGCACGTAACGCGCCAATCATTTTTTCGCGACCGGCTAAAATCGCTCCGCCTGCATCCGCCCTGAACTCCCGCCGACGGGAAAACCACATGACCAGCATGGATGCCAGAAAAGCCAAAGCAATTTGCGCCACTATCTGCACAATGTAATAAGCCGGGCCATAGCCGCGCTCGGTTTTAAACACAGCACGGTCAACCACATGGCCGATAAGCGTGGCAAAAAAGTACACAAAGGTGTTCAATACGCCCTGCAATAAGGCCATTGTCACCATATCGCCGTTGGCGACATGGCTTATTTCATGGCCCACAACCGCCTCTACTTCATTGCTGTCCATGCTGTGCAAAAGCCCGGTGCTGACCGCAACGAGGGCGCTGTTTTTATTCATGCCGGTAGCAAAGGCATTAGGTTGAGACATATCGAAAATACCCACTTCAGGCATGCCGATTCCCGCCTTTTCGGCGTGTTTGGCGACGATATTGACCAGCCACTGTTCAGTCTGATTTTGCGGCTGTTCAATTACCTGCACGCCCATCGCATTTTTTGCAGACCATTTTGACATTACCAGGGAAATAAAGGAGCCGGTCATGCCAATCACGGCGGACATAATCAACAGCGCATTAAGATCGAGGTTCACGCCCTGGGCATCCAAAGTTCCGCTCAAGCCTAGAAGATTAAAGACAATACTGATCACTACCAGTATTGCCGCATTGGTAGCCAGGAAAAGTAATATACGCATCATGATAAAACCCTTGTATGGTAAGAAATTTCAAATATATGGGGATTAAATTAATTAATTCAATCTGATTTTCAGAGTGATAATATAGCGAAAAGTTTACTGGCGGGGGCATTCCCATGTATTTTCTAAAAGTCACAGTTTTTTGCGTTTTTTTATTTAACTCAAGTCTGGCTTTTTCACAACAGAGTCACCAGGACGTTCTAAAACAACTGCATTTACCTCGCGGCTTTACAATATCCATTTTTGCCGATAATGTGCCTAATGCCCGTTCCATGGCATTAGGCGATAACCGCACTGTATTTGTAGGCACTGTATCCCAAGGCAAAGTTTATGCCGTCCAAGATGCCAATAATGACGGTAAAGCTGATAAACATTACGTTATTGCTACGGATTTATATACGCCTAATGGCGTTGCTTATAAAGACGGTTCGCTTTATGTTGCGGAAATAAATCGCATTCTTCGTTTCGACAATATCATTAACCGTCTGATTACACCCCCCAAACCCGTTGTGGTCTATGACAAATTGCCGTCAGATCAGCATCACGGCTGGAAATATCTGCGTTTTGGCCCCGATGATAAGCTCTACACCGGCATCGGCGCCCCGTGTAATATTTGTAAGCCTGAAAAAGCTATTTATGCCTCGCTGGTCCGCTTAAAGCCCGATGGCAGCGACTTTGAAATTATTGCCCACGGCATCCGAAATACGGTCGGTTTTGATTGGCGGCCTGATACGGGAACGTTATTTTTTACCGATAATGGCCGGGATTATTTAGGCGATGACCAGCCGCATGATGAACTGAACAGGTGGTCCGCCAAAGGAGAACATTTCGGTTATCCTTATTGTCATGGCGGAGAAATTGTCGATCCCGAGTTCGGCTTCCATAAAAATTGCCGCCAATTTACGGCGCCGGTATGGAAATTTAAAGCGCACGTTGCGGTATTGGGAGCGCGCTTCTATCAGGGCAAACAGTTTCCGGCCGAATTTAAAAATCAGTTATTTGTTGCCCAGCATGGCTCCTGGAACCGCACCGAGCCGGATGGTTACCGCGTCGTGCTAGTAAAATTCAAACAGGATGACCCGGTGTCAGAACAGGTTTTTATCAGCGGCTGGCTAACACCTGAAAAACAGGTTCTGGGACAGCCGGTTGATATCCTGGAACTGCCGGACGGCAGCCTGCTGATCTCGGATGACAAACTCGGGGTAATCTATAAAGTTGAATACAAAGGCTAGCATGAAAAAACAATTTGAAATTC
Organism: Candidatus Methylobacter favarea; assembly: GCF_902806695.1. Classification (GTDB taxonomy): domain Bacteria; phylum Pseudomonadota; class Gammaproteobacteria; order Methylococcales; family Methylomonadaceae; genus Methylobacter_B; species Methylobacter_B favarea. The sequence continues at coordinate 49,269 of NZ_CADCXN010000047.1, forward strand.
TTCATAAAGACATCGTTTATCCGGGCTTTTTTCGCATGGAAAAGTACCGGTTGAAACATACGCTGTTCGCGGGCGGCTGGAGTGCGGAAATAAGCCGCGAGCTGTTCATGCGGGGCAATTGCGTTGCCGTGCTTTTATATGATCCGCATACCGATGAAGTCGTTCTGATCGAGCAGTTCCGGATTGGCGCGATTGCACAGCCTGATAAAGCCTGGATGCTGGAAATTGTTGCCGGCGCCACGGAGGAAGGGGAAACAGCTGAGCATGTCGCCTATCGGGAATCCCTGGAAGAAGCCGGTTGTGAAATTCAAGAATTAATGAAGATCAATGAGTTTTACACGACGCCCGGCGGATCATCTGAAAAAATTACTCTTTTTTGCGGCCGGGTTGATTCTACGCTAGTGGGGGGTATTCATGGCCTGGACGATGAAGATGAGGATATATTAGTACGCACCGTACATTTTGATGAGGCCTATAAAATGCTGGAAAACCGTGAAATAGAATCAGCGATTCCTATCATCGCGATTCAATGGCTGGCATTAAACAGACAGCAACTCAAGCACAAATGGATGAATACGGGATAATTTAAAGCAAGCCGTATTCGGGCTTTCTGAAGGCGCAGGCAAGATGGAAGCGCTACCGGTAAAAGGACAAAAAGAACCTGTATAAGGCAATAGGCCAATGCCTCCGGGATTGGCTTTCAATCCCCTCTCAGGACGTGGCTTGATCGCCAGCGTCAGGTTTCCTTATTGCTTTTGCGCTTTTAATTTGCCGGCTTCTCCTTCACTTGCGGAACCGCCGCTCATTCCTGGCAGGCCTCTTAATATAAAAGAGGCCTGGACCATCCTGAATTTATTTAGAATTAATTGCTGAACTTCTATAAAATTGATTTTTTACTGGCTTATTTCATAAGATCATGTCTACATGGACCTAAAATTTCTCGATTTCGAACAACCCATCGCTGACCTGGAGGCGAAAATTGAAGAACTGCGCAATGTGGAGTTTGATAATAACATTAATATTTCCGACGCCATCCGACAACTGGAAGATAGAAGCAGGGCTTTAACCGAGTCGATTTTCGCCAATCTTTCCGACTGGCAGATATCCCAGTTGTCAAGACATCCGGGGCGACCTTATACGCTCGATTATATCCAGCATATGTTTACCGATTTCCATGAACTGCACGGAGACCGCACTTATGCGGATGATCCTGCCATTGTTTGCGGCCTCGCGCGTCTGGAAGGACAGCCGATTATACTGATCGGCCATCAAAAGGGACGCGACACCAGGGAGAAGATTTACCGCAACTTTGGCATGCCCCGACCTGAAGGCTATCGTAAGGCCTTACGGGTCATGAAAATGGCGGAACGGTTTAAACTGCCGCTAATTTGCCTGATCGATACGCCGGGCGCCTATCCGGGCATCGAAGCCGAAGAGCGAGGACAAAGCGAGGCCATCGCCAGAAACCTGTTTGAAATGACCAGGCTTAAAACTCCGATTATCTGTACTATTATCGGTGAAGGCGGCTCAGGCGGAGCTTTGGCGATCGGCGTGGGCGACCGTCTCATCATGCTCGAATACAGCACGTATTCGGTTATTTCCCCGGAAGGCTGTGCCTCAATCCTCTGGAAAAGTGCAGATAAATCCCAATTAGCGGCGGAATCCATGGGGATTACTTCCGACCGCATCCGTGAACAGGGCTTGCTGGATGAAGTAGTCAGAGAACCGGTAGGGGGCGGTCACAGGGACTTTCAGGCTATAGCTTTAAATTTAAGGGAAACATTGATTCGCCATATGGAAGACCTGAAACGGCAAGCCATCGATGAACTGCTGGAAAGGCGCTACCAGAGGATTATGAGTTTTGGAGCGTTTAGCGAGGAAGGGGGTAAATAAGCCGGTTAAGGTGCTCACATAATCTTCTGACCGGCCTTTTATTTTTATCAGCTTGACGACGGCTAATACAGATATCATCGTGCGCCTTTCCTCCCAAACGATAGCATCAGCGTTAACGCCATTTAATCCGGTAAAGCACTGTTTTATCGCTTACAGCGGCGGTGCGGACTCGCATGCTTTGCTGCATGTCTGCGCTTCAGTAGAACAGCTCAAAGATAAGATTACAGCAGTTTATGTGCATCATGGCTTGCAGGCAGAAGCTGAAGCGTGGGCCCGGCATTGTCGAAAAACGGCTGAAGATTTAGGCGTTGACTTTTTAATGTGCCGGGTCAAGGCTATTGCCCTGCCCGGGGAAAGCCCCGAAGAAGCTGCCAGAAATGCCCGCTATAGGGCTTTAAAACCGCTGCTTGGCATTAACGATATTTTAATGACTGCGCAGCACCGCGAAGATCAGATGGAAACGGTACTGCTGCAATTGTTTCGGGGCAGCGGCTTGCGCGGGCTTTCCGCAATGCCTGAAAGGATGCCTTTCGGCCAGGGCATGCTGCTAAGACCGTTATTGAATGTTTCCAAACAGGCGATAAATGATTATGCCCGCGCACAGGCATTACATTGGGTTGAAGATCCCAGCAATCAACGCAATGAGTATGACCGCAATTTCCTTCGCAATGAAGTTGTGCCGCTGTTAAAGCAGCGCTGGCCAGCCCTTGAAAAAACGGTAGCGCGTTCGGCTAACCATTGCGCCGAAGCACAAAATTTACTCTCGGCGCTTGCTGATAAATTATTCGCTCAGGTTTTTAACAAAAACGACCGGACGCTTTGCATCAGCAAGCTGCAGGAACACACGCCTGCCAGGCAGCAACTTGTCATAAGGCATTGGTTTCAGAGCCTGGGGCTGAAAATGCCGGCCCGGGCTTTTATCGGAAGCATACTCACTGAGGTGCTGGCGACAAGACAGGATAGCGATCCCGTGTTGGCCGGTCAGGGCTATTGCATTCGCCGTTATCGCGATAAACTCTATTGTCTGAATCAATCCGCAGACTCCAGGCAAGCTATTATCTGGCCTGCCGGGCAGTCATATTTACAACTCGCTGACGATGAAGTATTGTCCTGTGCGCCCTCTTCGGCAGGCATACTTGGCGAATATTGGCGCAGTTCGGCGATCGTGGTCAGATTTCGAAGGGGGGGCGAAAAAATCTGTTTGCCGGGACGTAAAGGTCGTCATACCCTGAAAAACCTGTTTCAGGAAGCAGGAATTCCGCCGTGGGAAAGAGAAATTATGCCGCTGGTCTACCTTGATGATGAGCTCGCCGCTGTCGGTGACAAATGGATAAGCGCGGCGTTTTACCGCGAAAAAAAAGAGGCCTGTATCAGTTTGTCCAGGCGAAGACAACAGTAAATCCCGAAAGACGATGACGGCACACGCCTGGTCGATTAAAATGTCTGTGTTTACTCTAATTTGTTATCTGTAGTCTATAAATTTTTACATGACGAAATACATTTTCATTACCGGCGGCGTGGTTTCATCTCTGGGTAAAGGCATTGCCGCATCGTCGCTTGCCGCTATTCTGGAAGCCCGCAATCTTAAAGTTACGATGACCAAACTCGACCCTTATATTAATGTTGATCCGGGCACCATGAGCCCTTTTCAACATGGCGAAGTGTTTGTTACTGAAGACGGCGCGGAAACTGATCTGGATTTAGGCCATTATGAGCGCTTTCTTAAAACCACGATGGCCAAAAAGAATAACTTCACCACCGGCCAGATCTATGACAGCGTTCTGCGCAGAGAGCGCAAGGGCGAATATCTGGGCGCGACTGTTCAGGTTATTCCGCATATTACCGATGAAATAAAAAACCGTGTCTATCAGAGCGGCGAGGGAGTCGATGTCGCCCTGATTGAAATCGGCGGCACGGTCGGTGATATTGAGTCCCTGCCGTTCCTGGAAGCCATCCGGCAGATGCGTTTTGAACTGGGTCATGAAAAATCGCTGTTTATCCACCTGACGCTGGTTCCTTTTATCCGTTCGGCCGGTGAATTAAAAACCAAGCCTACCCAGCATTCGGTAAAGGAACTGCGGTCTATCGGCATCCAGCCGGATATTCTGATGTGCCGCTCCGAGCAGCCGATACCTGTCAGTGAGCGGCGTAAAATCGCCCTGTTTACCAATGTCGAGGAAAAAGCGGTTATTTCGGCGATAGATGCAGATTCCATTTACCGGATTCCGCTGTTGCTGCACGAGCAGGGTCTTGATGATATTGTTGTCGATAAGTTAAAGCTGGATGCGCGCCCCGCCGATTTGACTGAATGGAAAGATGTTATTGAGGCCTTGACGCACTCAGCCGATGAAGTGACCATTGCCATTGTCGGCAAGTATGTGGATCACTCGGATGCTTATAAGTCCCTCAATGAAGCTTTAATTCATGCCGGCATCCGCACCCGCCATAAAGTGAATATCGAATATATTGATTCGGAAACCATAGAAGAGGATGGGATAGCCAGGCTGGAAAACGTTGATGCCATTCTGGTGCCGGGCGGATTCGGCGAACGGGGCATTGAAGGAAAAATCATAACGGCCCGGTATGCGCGGGAAAATAAAATTCCTTACCTGGGCATCTGCCTGGGCATGCAGGTAGCCGTGATTGAATTTGCCCGTACTGTTGCCGGTCTTGAAGGCGCGCACAGTACTGAATTTTCGCCTGCCTCACCGCACCCTGTTATCGGCTTGATTACAGAATGGATAGCCGGCAGCGGTCAACTGGAAACGCGCGATGAACACTCCGATTTAGGCGGCTCGATGCGGCTGGGCGGGCAGCAGTGCCGGCTGCAGCCGGATTCCCTGGCTTTTCAGCTTTACCGGAAAGAGATAATTACCGAAAGACATCGGCATCGTTATGAATTTAACAACCGGTATTTTGAAAAGCTTGAGCAGGCAGGGCTGCGATTTTCAGGCAAGTCTATTGACGGCCGGCTGGTAGAAGTCATTGAACTGCCTGATCATCCCTGGTTTCTGGCTTGTCAGTTTCACCCCGAATTCACCTCAACCCCAAGGAAAGGCCATCCTTTATTTTCCGGTTTTGTAGTGGCGGCTTCCAAACATAAAAAGGCTAAACGTAATGAAACTGTGTCATTTTGAAGCAGGCCTGGATCTGCCGTTTTTTTTGATCGCAGGCCCTTGTGTTATTGAAAGCGAGCAGTTGGCGCTTGATACCGCCGGCATTCTGAAGGAAATCACCAGCGCATTGAATATTCCCTTTATCTATAAATCGTCATTTGATAAAGCCAATCGCTCGTCACACGAAAGTTTTCGCGGCCTGGGCATGGATAAAGGCTTGGAAATACTGGCAAAAGTCAAGCAGCAAATTGGGGTGCCGGTATTAACCGATGTCCATGAAGATACGCCGTTGGCTGAGGTAGCCTCAGTTGTCGATGTCATGCAGACCCCTGCTTTTTTATGCAGGCAAACCAATTTTATCCAGCAGGTCGCCTCGCAAGGCATTCCCGTTAATATAAAAAAAGGCCAGTTTCTGGCGCCCTGGGATATGGCAAATGTCGCCAATAAAGCCAAGGCGACAGGAAATCAGCAGATTATGGTATGTGAGCGCGGCGTGTCCTTCGGCTACAATAATCTGGTTTCCGATATGCGCTCCCTGGCGGTAATGAGAGACACCGGCTGCCCGGTCGTTTTTGACGCCACCCATTCCGTGCAGTTGCCGGGCGGACAAGGCTCGTCATCCGGCGGACAGCGCGAATTTGTACCGGTCTTGGCAAGAGCCGCAACCGCCGTCGGCATTGCCGGCCTGTTCATGGAAACGCATCCGAATCCGGCGGAAGCCAAAAGTGACGGCCCGAATGCCTGGCCGATCCACAGAATGAAGGAATTACTGGAAATTTTATTAACCATCGATCAGGCCGTTAAATCAAAAGGCCTGATAGAAACAACGCTATAAGGAATCATAATGGCTGCAATAATAGATATTCGAGCAAGAGAAATCCTGGATTCACGCGGCAATCCCACCGTTGAAGCCGATGTAATTTTAGCCTCCGGCGTCATTGGCAATGCCATGGTGCCGTCCGGCGCCTCAACCGGCGAACGCGAAGCGATAGAACTGCGTGATGGCGATAAATCCCGTTATCTGGGCAAAGGCGTACTGAACGCAGTTAACAATGTAAACACAGAAATCCGTTCCGCCATTATCGGCATGGATGTCGCCGATCAGTCCGGCATTGACCATAAAATGATAGCGCTGGACGGCACGGAGAGTAAATCACGGCTGGGAGCAAATGCTACGTTGGCTGTGTCTTTGGCGGCAGCTCACGCGGCGGCGAAGGAAGCGGTTATGCCTTTATACCGGTATTTGAATAAATCCGGCGAATTCATCATGCCGGTACCGATGATGAATATTATCAATGGCGGCTCGCATGCCGATAACAACGTTGATTTGCAGGAGTTCATGATTCTGCCGGTAGGCGCGCCGACTTTCCGCGAAGCGATCCGTTACGGCGCGGAAGTGTTCCATAACCTGAGCAAAGTATTAAAAGCCAAAGGTTTGGCGACTACAGTCGGCGATGAAGGCGGATTCGCTCCGAACCTGTCTTCAAACGAAGAAGCCATAAGCGTTATCCTGCAAGCCATCGAGCAGGCAGGCTATAAACCCGGCGTGGATATTTACCTGGGTCTGGATGCGGCCGCCTCTGAATATTACACGGACGGCGTTTATGATTTAGCGTCTGAAAGCAAAAAGTACAGTTCAGCGCAAATGGCTGATTTCTTTGTAGACTGGGTTAATAAATACCCGATTATCAGCATTGAAGACGGCTTTGATGAAAATGACTGGGACGGCTGGAAATTGATGACCGAAAAACTCGGAAACCGCATTCAGTTGGTCGGCGATGATCTGTTTGTAACCAATCCCGCCATTTTGAAAAAGGGCATTGAAAAAAATATCGCCAATTCCATTCTGATTAAAGTCAATCAAATCGGCACCCTGACGGAAACCCTGGCAGCGATTGATATGGCGCATAAAGCCTCTTATTCGGCAGTGGTTTCACACCGCTCCGGGGAAACAGAAGATGTCACCATTGCCGATTTAGCCGTAGCAACCGGCACCGGTCAAATCAAAACCGGTTCCTTAAGCCGCTCTGACCGCGTTGCCAAATACAACCGCCTGATGAAAATTGAAGAGGAATTAGGCAGTCTGGCTAAATACGCAGGCCGCAGCGCCTTTAAAATGCTATAAATTAGAATTGGCAAGGGCGGCCGGTCAGTCCGCCCTTGCCAATACATTGAGGTGGAACCCATAAAAATTCTAATTGCAATCATTATCCTGTTGATTGTTCATCTTCAATACCGCTTATGGTTTGGCGATGGCGGCATTGCGCAGATTAATGCCTATCAACAACGGCTTGATGACCTCAGGCAACAGGCCCAGGAAAAAAGAGAACGCAACGACGCTCTTTATGCGGAAGTGCTGGACTTAAGAAAAGGCGCGGAAGCAATTGATGAGCGAGCCAGAGAAGAATTAGGGATGATTAGGGAAGATGAAACATTTTTTCAGATTCTTGAGTCCAAATAAGGCTAAAAGTGAATAAACACTTTTAGCCTTGCCTTGTTATTTTTAGAGTTCCCAGGTTGGGCTAAGCAACGCGCCGCCTAATGTTTGTGGCTGAATAAAACCGTCCATCAGGCGACATCCATTTTTAGTCCGGGAATCTGCGACATAGCAATGCATTGAAAGTCGGCAAGCTAATAAACTTGGTATAAATCCGTTTTTTTAAGTTATATCTCAAGCCTTGCCAATTGCCTGAATCATGAAGGAGAAAGCCCATGTCTACAAGTAATAAGTTTTTGTTTGTATTAATGATGTTGGCGATAATTCCGGCCGCTGTTTTTATGATGTCTAAAACAGCCGCCGCAACTACCTGGCCTAAGGAAGAGTCTTTGGAGTTGGTTAAGGCTGCTCGCACTTCCGGATCAACACGCTATCCGGAGCTTGTTCGCTTGCGCGATGAAATATCAAAAGCAGGCAGTGTCAATGAGGCCCGTGTTCTGGCCCTAGCACCGACAAACGGTGCAATTGGCGCCCTCAAAAATGCCCGTTCCATTATGCCTTTTAGCGAAGACCTGCGCTTGGCCGAAACCCGGCTCAGCGACGCACGCTCGCGCATCGAAGATGCCGGTATGCCACGCCAGGTTGCGGATGAGTTTTCCGGTATGATGCTTGCCGGGCTCGACGATGACCGGGCAGCGAATGTAAACGTGGGCAAGGCCGGATGCAGCTACTCAACAGGAGAGGTAATCGCCATCGTGGTCGGCTTGATCCTGGGCATTATCCCGGGACTGATCTTGCTTGTCGTGCTCTGCTGAGGGGCGCAGAAGAAGCGAGCCTGCATATTGCATTAAGATGACTATAGACATTATTTTGTAATATGAACACCTGACATTTTCATCCTTTAACTATATAACCCCTCAATTTAAAACTACTCTGTAGCGGGCAAGGATAAGTGATGTTTGCATACGGTTCCAGCTCCCAGCCTGGCGAATACGAATGCCGGAGATTAGCAACCCGCATAATAAACAGCCCATAAAAATGGTAAACATACTTTTTCACATGACGCCTTTATTTTATCGATGACCAATTCAATAAATTTCTGGGCTGTTGTGCCTGCCGCCGGTGTTGGCAAACGCATGAACGCAGACCGGCCCAAACAATACCTGGAACTTGCCGGTAAAACAGTCATCGAGCATACGTTATTGCGTTTGCTCGATGCTGATGCTTTTACGGCTATCGCGGTTGCAATTTCAGCAGAAGATCCTTACTGGCCTGGCCTTGAAGTAGCTGCTCATAAAAAGATAATAATCGCGCCGGGCGGCAAGGAGCGCGCGGATTCCGTGCTGTCTGGCCTGCACTCGATACGGGCAATAGCCTCGGATAATGACTGGGTTTTGGTCCATGATGCCGCCAGGCCCTGCATCACGACGGCGGATATAGGTCATCTCATTGACTCGCTGGTAAACGATGAGGTAGGCGGCATTCTTGCCCTATCGTCACATGACACCTTAAAAAATGTCCAGGATAATTGCATACTCGGCACATTGGACAGGCGTCATATCTGGCGGGCTTTAACGCCGCAAATGTTCCGTTATGGGCTGTTAAAAACCGCGCTGGAAGCGGCGCAAGGCAATCCGGCCATAACCGATGAAGCCAGCGCTTTGGAATTACAAGGCCTGCAGCCGAAAATCGTCGAAGGCCGTGCTGATAATATAAAAATTACCAGTCCCCAAGATTTGGCATTGGCACAATTTTATCTGGAGCAACAATGATCAGAATAGGTCAGGGTTATGATGTGCATCGTTTTAACGAAGGCCGCTCAATCATTTTAGGCGGTGTAAAAATAGACTATGAAAAGGGCCTGGAAGCCCATTCCGATGGCGATGTCGTTCTGCATGCGCTGTGCGATGCATTATTGGGCGCCGCTGCATTAGGTGATATCGGCAAGCATTTCCCCGATACCGATCCTGAATTCAAAGGCGCTGACAGCCGGGTCCTATTGCGTCATGTCTATGGCATCGTGCAGGAAAAAGGTTATAGCCTGGTTAATGCCGACATCACTATCATTGCGCAAGCTCCGAAAATGTCGCCGCATACAGCAACCATGTGCCGTAATATTGCAGCTGACCTGAAAGTGAATAGTGACTGCATCAATGTTAAAGCGACAACGACGGAAATGCTTGGCTTTGAAGGCCGCAAAGAAGGGATTGCGGTACAGGCAATTGCCCTGCTTGAAAAATAGTTCTTCGACAAGGAATATAAATAACCACCTTCCCGCCCTCTTCCCTAATGCAGAATATTGAAATCCCTGTGTGGCCTTATGTCTACGGCCAACCTTCCGGCCAAGGCAAAATCCGCACTTTTCCAGAAGACTTTATCGTTAAGGAAAATCTGTCTTTCGAGCCCTCAGGCGCGGGCGAACACGTCTTTTTACGGATAGAAAAAACCGGCGAAAATACCGAATTTGTTGCCCGGCAATTGGCCAGATTTGCCAAGGTCAGGCAGCGCGATGTAAGCTTCGCAGGGCTAAAAGACCGGCATGCCGTCACTACGCAATGGTTCAGCGCCTGGTTGCCCGGCAAACAGGAGCCTGACTGGAGGCAGTTTGAAACAGATAACATCAAAGTGCTCCATGCCATCCGCCATGACAGAAAACTCAAGCGCGGCGTGTTGTCCGGCAATAGCTTCAGGATGATTATTCGGGAATGGCAAGGCGATAGAGAAAAAACCATTCGACAGATGGAATTGATCAAAGCCAATGGCATAGCCAATTACTTTGGCCCTCAGCGCTTTGGCACTGAAGGCGAAAATGTCAGCAAAGCGTTAGGATTGTTTCAAGGCATGAAAGTTAAACGCGAGCAGCGAAGCATCTATTTATCAGCGGCCCGCTCTTTTCTGTTTAACCGGATTTTAGCTGCACGCGTAACACAGCATTTGTGGAACCAGCCTGTTCCGGGTGATACCTATGTATTTGATTTGTCGCATAGCGTTTTTAAATCAGGCTATCCCGATCAGGACATTATCCGGCGAGTTGATGCAAAAGAAATACACCCAACCGGCGCATTATGGGGCAAAGGCAATGACGGTGTCTCAGCCGATGCACTGGCTATTGAGACAAATATTATCGAAGACCATCCCGAGCTGGCCCAAGGCTTGATTGATTGCGCAGTTGATAGGGATCGCCGGGCGTTAAGGGTGAATGTGCAGGATTTACAATGGCGGTTTGTCAATGACGACATTATTGAAATTGGTTTTGCGCTGCCGTCAGGAAGTTATGCCACTTCCCTGGTGCGGGAGATTATTGAGTAAGCTGCAGCTGCTCAACACTTATTGCTTACCTAGATTCTGATCCCGTTGCTCGTAATCCTTATCCTTTGCAGGTCCCTCTCAAGGAAAATTTAATTTTCCTGACATTGTTGCAAAATCAAGTTTTCTGCTTTTAAATCAGGCATATATCCTGTCTGATAGCCCGAAAGCGTGGCTTCCATATGATCAGATCACGAGAATCATGGATTGATCAGCTAATAAACTGCATCCTTTTTTATTTCAGGCATGCAATAAAGTTTATGTTTTAAGGTCACATTCATGTGGTTTAATCTGGACCTTAATAAAAAATAAAGAAAAGCAGTCGTACAATCATCATTAGTTTTTTGCTTGAAATAATTTGATTCACCAACGGCTCTTATTATTTATGTGGCAATTAATATCATTGAGAGGTTTATAAGATTATGAATACTATAAAAAAAATCTTGGCGGCAAGCTTTTTAATGCTGTCTTTATCGGCAATCACTCATACCAACTTTGTGGCTGTTGCCCAAGCAGCTGCCCCGCAACCTATTAACGCTACTATCACCCACCTGGAAGCGGCTCTGGAAGCAGTCAATGCGAGCGATTTGGGCACGGCTCAAGAACACATGAAAGCCGCGCGTCAATCCGCTAAAGATATCATTGGCGGCAGTCTTGAAGTGAAAACACAGCGGGGCACTAACGCCATTACAAATGCCCGCCGTCAAGCTCAAAAAGGCGATGCCGAAGGTGCTTCAGCGTCATTAAAACAAGCCCTTGATATTTTCAAATCCTTGCACAGTTCCTCAGCAACCGGTAGCAGAGGCGGTTTAAAATAAAGCGTTGGAAAACCGGGTAATTATCCGCTTTTTGCGGAAAACGAATAATTATAGTTTCAGATAGTGTCGGCAAAAGCATGAGTTATTTATTCACTCCCGCTGCGTCTGGGATCAAACGCATCCTGCACGGTATCGGCGAATAAATTAGCCGCCAGCACCAGGGCGAACATGAAGATAAAAGCGGCGGACAGAGACCACCAGACGATGGGTTCGCGGGCCATTTCCAGGCGTGCGCCGTTAATCATGTTGCCCCAGCTGTAGGTGGTCGGGTCGACGCCGATATTGATATAGGATAAAACCGCTTCGGCCAGCACCAGCGAGCTGAAATCCAGCACCACAGAGATCAGCACAATGTGCATGACGTTGGGCAGGATATGGCGCAATAAAATCATCCGGCGTTTAACGCCCAGGGCCTGCGCCGCCAGAACATATTCCATTTCCCTGAGCTTCAGGGTTTCCGCCCTGAGCAGCCGGCATAAACCGGTCCAGCTGGTCACGCCCAGAATCATGCAGAGAAACAGCAGCCGCATATCGGCGCGCACGATAACGCTCGTAAACGCCTCTTCATGATTGGCCATATATACCTGCACCATCAAAATCGACGCGGCTATCAGCAATACGCCGGGAATGGAGTTGAGCGTGGTGTATATATACTGAATGACATCGTCTATCCAGCCGCGGAAAAAACCGGCCAGGATGCCGAAAATTATGGCTAGAGGCAGCATGATCAGGGTAGTCAAGGTGCCGATCACCAAACCGGTGCGAATGCTTTTTACCGCCTGGTAAAACACATCCTCGCCTACTTTATCGGTGCCGAAAACATGATAATAGGCCGATAAATGGATTAATGTGTAAGTCAGTGAAACGATAAAAAATACTACAATCCAAACCGCTTTAGCTGTTGAGCTTTTCATTAAGCGTTTATGCTGCTCTTTCAAAAAACTCCACAATAGAATCATAAAAAAAGTTAACAATCCTGCGCCTTGAGCAAAACCATAGAAGGTTTTTTGCAATATATCGGGAATTTTTTCCATCTCGGGATTATTTAAATGGGCGCCGCCAAATTGCAGACGCGGATAAGCCCATTGGGAAGCGCCATCGGCCGAGGTCATTATTTCCTTACTGTAAAGCGTCGCTGCAAAAGGCGCTGAATAGGTTTTCTCGCCATGTTTACGAAGCGGCGTTGCCCAGTAATCCACCAGGCTGATAATTTCATTGCCTTTATCGGCACCAGGTTTGAAATGCACAGAATCGAGGAGGCCGATCAATATAAAAAATATCAACACTACCAATGAAACCATGCCCACTTTACTGCGGCTTATTTTTTGCAGCGGACGTTTAATATGGTCTTTGCCGCGCAGATAAAATGCCAGCAGCAAAATGACCAGAATCAGGATAAATATCAACGCGTCAGTCCACAGTATAACCATCAGGACAGTCTCACTCGCGGATCCACCAGCGTGTAGGAAATATCCGTCAGCAATAGGCCGATGACATATAACACCGATCCCAAAAACACCATTGCCCTCACGATGGCGAAATCCTGGCTATTAATAGCATCAATCGTGTAGCTGCCAAGCCCTGGAATACTGAAAAAAGACTCCATGATCAGACTGCCCATAAACAGCAGCGGCAAAATTACCACTACGCCGGTCAGAATCGGAATCATGGCATTTTGCAATACATGCCGAAACATGGTTTGCGTTTCAGTCAGCCCTTTTGCCCGTGCGGTCCGCACATAATCTTTTTCGACTTCTTCCAGAAACAAGGTTCTATACCATCTGGCTCCTGAACCAATGCCCGAAAACACGCCGATCAGCACAGGCAATATGAGGAACTTCAACGCCGCGAAACCGCCGTCATAACCGGAAATAGGCACTAGCTTTAATAATTTGCCGATCAAAAACTGGCCGCCGATAATATAAAACAATGAGGAAACAGACATTAAAATAACGCACAGGACTATGCCCCCGTGCTCCAGGTAACTGTTGCGGAACAACACCATCATCAAGGCAAAACTGATATCAACCAGTAGCCCGACAAGCAAAGTGGGCAAGGCTACGGCAAGGCTTGGCCACATGCGCTCTTTAATATCCGCGCCGATATTTCGGCCGCTATCCGAAACGCCAAAACGAAACAGAAATAATCCAACGGATTTCTGGTAAAAAATGGTTTTGGTGAGTTTTTCCTGGTGCTGCGCCTCAGAATTCCATAATAACGGTAAATCATAGCCGTGCTGCTGTTTCCAGTTTGCCACCGCTTCTTCGGTCACATGCTTTTGGCCCAGCTGCATGCGCGCCATATCATCGGGGCTGTTGATGATGAAAAACAGCACAAAGGTTAAAATATTTACGCCCATTAGCAAGGGGAAGGCATATAGAATTCGGCGGATGATATAGCGGCTCATTGCAGCGTTTCCCTGGCCCGACGGCGGTAAGCATTCACCGCCGGCATTAGCATCAGCACAAACAAACCGGAAGCCAAACCCAACGGCCAAATCACCGGTTGGTTCCATTCTCGTCTTTTTTCTGCTCTGACAGCAGTATTAATGCGGGTATATTTAAGCCGATTATTGGCCATTAGATTGGGCTTAAGATTATTATACCAGCCATGATAGAGCCCGAAATCTTTCGGATGAAAGCCAAAAACCCAGGGCGCATCATGCCGAACGATTTCCTGCAGTTGCTGGATAATCTGAAAACGCTGTGGGCTGTTGTCCATATTGCGCATTTGTTCGAATAGCCGGTCAAACTCAGGGTTCTGATAATTGCCGGCATTCTCTCCGCCGTGCCTGCTTTTTGAATTAGGGCCATACAACAGGAAAAAGAAATTCTCCGGATCAGGATAATCGGCATTCCAGCCCCAGACGAATAACTGGGCATTGCCGGTGCGCATTTTCTGTTGAAAGCGGTTGTAATCGGTCGCCCGAATAACCAGCTTGATACCCAGTTTCTCAAACTGTTTACGATACCAGTTCATGCTGGGGCGGTCGTCAATACTGACTGAAGTCGTATCAAAATGCAGAATTAGCGGCTCTTTCGTTTTGGGATCAATGCCATTGGCATAGCCTGCTTCCGCCATCAACTGCTGCGCTGTAGCGATTTTTTTACGCTGCGCCGTGCCATTCGCCAGGTCGTGCGTATAGGGATTAATGCCGGCTTTATCTTCCGCGTAACCAAAAATACCGGGCGGTATCAAGCCTTGCGCGACAACGCCCCGGCCATTCCGGAAAATGGAGATATATTCTTCATAATCAACAGCAATGGAAATGGCCTGACGTAACTTCCTGGCTTTTTCGCTGTCTCCGCCTACCGTTGCATCCAGCATATTAAAACCCATATAGAAAATGGAGGTTTCCACTGCCGTTTGCAGCCGGATGCCTTTTTCCTGCATGGAAGGCGTTAAAGCCGCTTCGCCGCTGCCGGTAAATTGTATGGCCTGGTCAAAACTGTCCGAAGCAATGCCTGAAGCATCATAGTAGCCTTGCAAAAACTTGTTCCAGTAGGGAATGGTTTCTTTTTCCAGCATAAAAACAACTTTATCGATAAAGGGCAGTTTTTTTCCTGCATCCTTTAACAAGCCATTTTCCTTATCTTCCGGCTCGCCTTCGGAAGGATAGGTTTCCGAATGAAATAACGGGTTTCTGGTTAACATCATGCGCCGGTTGGGATTATTCTCGGCCAGAAAATAAGGGCCCGTACCGAGCGGAAACCAGTCCAGCGTGATGTTTTTGTCAGCTAAACCAGGCTGTTCATAAAATACATCCGCTTCCCACGGCATAGGCGCAAAAAAAGGCATGGCCAGCCAGAAAATAAATTGCGGATATTTGCCTTTAATCCGTATGCGGTATTGATAACGATTGATGGACTGAACGCCTGCTATTGGCAGATCTTTAATATCAGGCTTTTGCTTGTCGCTGACTTGTTTGGAAAAATCATCAAAGCCGACAATATAATTTTTCATGATTTCGGCTATGGGCGATTGAACTTTAGGATGCGCAAGTCGCTTGATCTGGTAAATATAATCTTCGGCAGTAAGTTCGCGCGAGCCGGTAGATTCCAGATCCGTCAGTTTGTCAAGCTGATTGATTTGGGTACCGGTCAAGCGATGGTACAGATAGTTGCCCTGGCTATCTTTTGCCAGCGCCGGATGCGGCTGAAAGCGGATATCAGGCTGAATTTCAATTACATAGTCGGTAAAAGCAATTTCGCTGATCTTGGCTCCCTCCTCCAGTTTTTGCCCTTGCGCATTCAGATACTTAATGTCAGGCATGCCGGTGGCTGTTAACGGCGCCAGTTGATAAGGGCGTTTCAGGTAATGATATTGAAAGGGCGGCTCATAAATTTGTGCAATAAAGGCATATTCATTTTCACTGTAGGCGACCGCCGGATCTAAATGCTTGGGCCGTTCTGAAAATGATTGATATAGAATCGGCAGATTTTCATTTTCTTTGGGATAAGGGTTATTAAGCTCTGAATAATCGCAAGCATTCAAAAATACGGCAACTACGAGCAGGACTAGCAAGCGAGCATGGCAGAGGCACATCTTCATGGACAAAAGACTGGACATCAATAAAAGGGTCATAGATACTTGAAATTCTATTGTAACAATAAACACACCGGGAGATGATAATGGGTTTTATGCAGGGCAAACGGGTCTTGATTGTGGGTTTAGCCAGTAATCGTTCTATCGCATGGGGAATTGCTCAGGCCATGCATCGCGAAGGCGCTGAATTGGCTTTTACCTTCCAAAATGAAAAATTGCAAAGCCGGGTCGAAGAAATGGCTGAACAGTGTGGCTCCAAAATAACCATTGAATGTGATGTCGGTATGGACGAGCACATAAGCACTGTTTTTGAAGCACTGGGCAAACACTGGGATGGTTTGGATTGTATCGTTCATTCCGTGGCATTTGCGCCTCGCGACGCTCTGGATGGCGATTATGTCAACGCCACTACCAGAGAGAATTTCAGAATTGCTCACGATATCAGTTCCTACAGCTTCACGGCGCTGGCCAAAGCCGGCCGGGGCATGATGGCGGGGCGCAACGGCTCGCTGCTGACATTAACCTATTTGGGCGCTGAGCGGGTTATTCCTAATTACAATGTCATGGGAGTGGCCAAAGCAAGTCTGGAAGCTAATGTCCGTTATATGGCTGTGGCTTTGGGCGCTGAGGGCACTCGAGTCAATGCCATTTCGGCAGGCCCGATCAGGACGCTGGCGGCGTCCGGCATTAATAATTTTAAATCCATGCTCAGCAAGGCGGCCGATTCATCGCCGTTAAAGAAAAATGTCACTATTGAGGAAGTTGGCAACGCTGCTGCCTTTCTCTGTTCAGATCTTGCCTCGGGTATTACCGGAGAAATCACTTATGTGGACGCAGGCTATAACATCGCAGGCTTGAAATTTTAGCCGCTAAAAAAGGGAGCTTTAAGCTCCCTTTTTTAGCGGCTAAAATCAGTTATTGAGCCTTTGACAGTTCAGCCTGGGACCTGACCGATATATCAGCTTCTGCCTGCAAACTGCCCACTACGGCATTGAATTCAGTCTGACCGAAAGCCTTGGCGATATTCTTTTTAGCCAGCGCCAGCTGTTTCTTATCCTCTTCGCTCATGACCCCTTCTTTCACCTGGGACAAGCTTACTACTACCTGTTCGCCGGAAGGTAATGCAGTTATAAAAACGCTGTGTTTACCGCCCATTGGTTTCGCCGCCTTAAAAATAGCCTCGTTCAACTGTTCAGGCAACTCACTTTTGCTGCGTGTTAATCCGGTTAATTTCTTTACTTCCAGTTTATTTTCAGCGGCGCTGGACTCAAGCGACTCGCCGGCCTGCAAACGCGATTTAATCTGCCGGGCTTTTTCCATACTTTGTTGTTTGGCTTTGTCTTTTAAAATGGCCGCAGCCACTTCCTGCTTAACCTCATTTAAACCTGGCGTAGCGGCCGGTTTGTGTTCCAGCAACCGCACTACCAGCAGCCGGTCGGCGCCCAATTCTACGGGGCTGCTGTTATTGCCTTTCAGCACGTCTTCAGAGAATGCTGCCTCACGAATCCTGGGATCATTTGCAATATCCTCGCCTTTATCGCGGCTGAACAATGCCGTTTTTTTAATGGTAAGTCCTAAAGCTTCTGCCACTGTTTGCAAATTATCGGGATTCTCATAGCTCATTTCGGTTAATTTTTCACCTGCATCATAAAAGGCGGTTTCCGCCTGAGCTTTTTGATAAGCCTTTTTCACATCCTCCTTAACTGCATCAAAAGGCTTGATACTTCCCGGTATTAATTCGGTTACTTTAATCAAATGATAGCCAAATGCTGACCTAACAGGATTCGATACCTCCCCGGCTTTTAAAGCGCTTGCTGCTTCTTCAAACGGTTTTTCCATTACGCCGGGGGTAAGCAGCCCCAAATCGCCACCGTTTTTTGCCGACAGTTTATCATCGGAAACTGTTGATGCTACAGTTGCAAAGTCTTTATTCGCCAGTTGCTGTTTTATTTTAAGGGCCTTCTCCAGTGCTGTCTTGTCATCAGTCTTATCATTAATGGCAACTAGAATATGGCTGATTTTTCTGCGCTCCGGCGTGCTATATTCATCTTTATGCTCTTCATAGAAAGCCTTCAGTTTATCCTCGGTGACAGCCACAGTCTTAGCTACCTCTGCCAACGACAACTCTACATATTCAATGGCAACCTGTTCAGGTCTTCGATATAAATCCTGGTGCTGTTGATAATATGACGCAATCTCTTCGTTGGTGGGCCGTTCTGACAATTTTGGTACAGTAACAGTCACATAACTGACATCGCGTTGCTGATTCTGAATTTTAAAGAAATTTTCAATATCCTCTTGCGATGCAAAACTGCTGTCGATAATGCTGCGCTGAAACTGTTCCATGATCAGGGCATTTTTGATTCTGTTCACAAATTCAGAGGATGAAATGCGCTGTGAGCTCAGCAAGGCTTTATATTGCTTGTCACTGAATTTGCCATCTACCTGAAAATAGGCCAAGGATTTTATAAACTCACGCGCGGTATCATCGCTCGCAACCAGGCCTTCTTTATGCACATATTGCAATAAGACTTCATCTTTTATAAGCTTATCCAAAGCTTGTGCTTTTAAGGCTTGCTCATCAATCGCCATGCCCTGGAGAGTCTGACTGTATTGTTCATAGGCTCTATTAACATCGCGCTGATAAAAATCCTTATCGCCCACCGATGCCACTGGAGCTTCTTTTGCGGTATCCAGGTAATTGTTGATGCCCCATAACGCAAAAGGGACACAAATAACTATTAAAATTCCCCATGCAAAAGCACCTTGTGCTTTTTCTCTAATTTTTGTCAGCATATCTGGCTCTGTCCTGTTGAATCAACCTAATCTTACTCAAAATCTTACTCAAAAAAAAACCCCGAACCAGACGGTTCGGGGCTTGTGATTTGGCGGAGTGGACGGGGCTCGAACCCGCGACCACCGGCGTGACAGGCCGGTATTCTAACCAACTGAACTACCACTCCAAGTCTGGTGGGTGCTGAGGGGATCGAACCCCCGACCCTCGCCTTGTAAGGGCGATGCTCTCCCAGCTGAGCTAAGCACCCGACTAAAGAAAATCAGTTTACTGCATCTTTTAAAGATTTTCCAGCTTTAAATGCAGGAATTTTTGCGGCCTTTATTGTAATCTCTTCGCCGGTCTGGGGATTGCGGCCCTTACGCGCCGCTCTTTCCTTTACAGCAAAGGTTCCAAATCCGACCAGAGCGACATTTCTATCTTTTGGATCTTCGCTGCTTAGCGCGGTTGTAACGGCGTTAATAAATCCATCTAAAGCACGCCCGGCATCCGCTCTAGTCAAGTCTGAAGACTCTGCGATAGCATCAATAAGTTCCGATTTATTCATTATTCCCCCCTTAGGAAATCATTTTTATTGGTATTCATCAAAAATCAGTATGTTAGCTCATGTACAATCTCTGGCAACACAAGAAACATGTCACTTTATATCAATGTCACTTACGGAGTGTCAAGTTCTAAACCCCCTGGAAGCCGCGATTTTTGCGGTTTCAGGATATAAGCTCGAAATCGCATTTCGATTTTAATGGGCAGTAAGACCCTGCTTTATGAGTTTACCGGCATCAGCTTCATTTTTAGCCTGTTCGTCGCTTTCCTTTTTAGGAACGGGAACCGGCATATATTGCAAAGCTACTTGCAGAACCTCATCTATCCAGTGCACCGCTCTGATGTCCAGATTTCGCTTTATATTCTCAGGTATCTCAACCAGATCTTTTTCATTTTCTGAAGGAATCAAAACTGTTGTGATTCCGCCTCTGTGGGCAGCCAGAAGCTTTTCCTTTAATCCGCCAATAGGCAATACTTCACCGCGCAAGGTAATCTCACCGGTCATCGCGACGCTGGCCCGCACCGGTATTTTAGTCAGTGCCGAAATAATAGCCGTACACATACCTATGCCCGCACTAGGGCCGTCTTTCGGCGTTGCGCCTTCGGGTACATGTATATGAATATCATTTTTCTGAAACAGCTCATTGTCTATACCCAGGACTTCCGAACGACTTCTTACCACTGTCATGGCGGCTTCAATTGATTCTTTCATAACCTCGCCAAGCTTGCCGGTAGTCGAATGTTTTCCTTTTCCCGGGATTACCGCTGTCTCGATGGTTAATAATTCTCCGCCAACTTCTGTCCACGCTAAACCTGTAACCTGGCCGACTTGATCCTGTTCCTCGGCAAGACCATAATTAAAACGTTTAACTCCGAGATATTTATCCAGATTCTCGGGACCAACCAGTATTTTGGTTTGCTCCCGTGTCAGCAATAGATTTTTAACGACCTTACGGCAGATTTTGGAAATTTCCCTCTCCAGGCTCCGCACGCCGGCTTCCCGGGAATAATAACGAATCATATCCCGGACCGCTGCTTCTGAAATTTCAATTTCCTGCTCTTCCAGACCGTTATTTTTAACCTGTTTGGGAATCAAATAACGGAGAGCGATATTGATCTTTTCATCTTCCGTATAGCCGGCCAGACGTATGACTTCCATCCTGTCCAGCAAAGCCGGAGGAATATTCATGGTGTTCGCAGTAGCCACAAACATTACATCAGACAAATCAAAATCCACTTCCAGATAATGGTCGGAAAAAGTATGATTTTGTTCAGGATCCAGCACTTCTAATAAAGCCGACGCCGGATCGCCTCGAAAATCAGCCGCCATTTTGTCAATCTCATCCAGTAAAAACATCGGATTCCGGGTTTTCACTTTAGCCAGATTCTGCAGAATCTTGCCGGGCATCGAACCTATATAAGTTCGGCGATGCCCGCGAATCTCCGCTTCATCCCTTACGCCCCCCAATGACATTCGTACATATTTGCGATTGGTGGCTCTGGCAATGGATTCACCCAGCGAGGTTTTACCTACACCCGGAGGACCTACGAGGCACAAGATAGGGCCCTTCAGTTGCTTTATCCTTTGTTGCACGGCAAGATACTCAAGGATGCGCTCCTTGACCTTTTCCAGGCCATAATGTTCGGCTTCCAGAACCTGCTCGGCAACTTTCAGATCATGCCGCACTTTGGTTCTTTTCTTCCAGGGCACAGTAATCATCCAGTCAATATAATTACGCACCACTGTTGCTTCGGCCGACATGGGCGACATTAATTTAAGTTTATTAAGCTCCGCATCCGCCTTTGTTCTTGCTTCCTTGGACATCCCCGCATTTTCAATTTTCTTTTCCAGTTCTTCAATTTCGTTAGGTACGTCTTCCATTTCGCCCAGCTCTTTTTGAATCGCTTTCATTTGCTCGTTCAGGTAATATTCCCTCTGATTTTTTTCCATTTGCTGCTTGACGCGTACGCGAATCCTCTTCTCCATTTCCAGAAGATCGACTTCCCCTTCCATTAAAGTCATCAAATCTTCCAGGCGCTTCTCGATATCTGCGGTTTCAAGTATGGCCTGCTTTTCATTAACTTTTAAAGTCATATGAGCCGCCATCGTATCGGCCAGTCGGCTGGGGTCATCAATGCCGGCCAGAGAATTCAGTACTTCGGGGGGAATCTTGTTATTCAGCTTGACGTATTGGTCAAACGAAGTGATCACGGTTCGTTGTAATACTTCCTGCTCCTGTTCAGGCAGTTCCATAACATCATTAATTTTCATTATGACAGCTGAAAAAAAGCCGTCTGTCTCTTTATAGCCAATGACCTGGCTACGCTGGCTGCCTTCAACCAGCACCTTGACAGTTCCATCAGGAAGCTTCAGTAACTGCAAAATATTGGCAAGCGTACCGACCTCATAAAGGTCAGTAAAATCTGGCTCATCAACTTCCGCCTCTTTTTGGGCCACCAGCAATATCTGTTTGTTATCCTTCATGGCGGCATCCAGGGCCTCAATAGACCGTTCTCTGCCGACAAATAAAGGAATTACCATATGCGGATAAACCACCACATCTCTAAGGGGTAAAACAGGAATTAAATTACCGGGGCGTTGTAACTCTTTCACTTTATGCGTTTCCATAACACGGAACCTTTAACAAATTGCGTTGAATTAAGATTATGGGGATGCTAATTAAAATAGCAAGGGATAAAGAGCAGCTAAAATAGTAATATTGCACTCCAAAGCGCAAAAAAAAGGAGCTTGGAAAAAAGCTCCTTTTTTATCTCCGCCTTATGATTCTGCCGAGGCTTTTTTCTTCTCGGCTTTATAAACCAGAAAGGGCTCGGATTCGCCTACAATAACACTTTCGTCTACTACGACTTTGCAAATATTATCTGCTGACGGTAACTCATACATGGTATTCAGCAAGATATTTTCGACAATTGTCCTTAATCCCCGTGCGCCTGTTTTTCTTTCCATTGATTTGCGGGCGATTGCATGCAATGATTCTTCGCGAAATTCCAGTTCAGCGCCTTCCATTTCAAATAAATGCTGATATTGTTTGATCAACGCATTTTTAGGCACAGTCAATATCTGTACCAGGGCCTGTTCATCCAGCTCTTCCAAGGTTGCAATAACCGGAAGACGTCCCACAAATTCCGGAATTAATCCGTATTTGATTAAATCTTCAGATTCAACTTCGGCAAACAGTTGCCCGACATTTTTTGCTTCATCCTTGGTTTTTACTTCCGCTGAGAAACCTATCCCGCCTTTTTCAGAACGGGCCTTAATAACACGATCCAAACCGGCAAATGCGCCTCCGACTATAAACAGTATATTAGCCGTATTTACCTGTAAAAATTCCTGCTGGGGATGTTTGCGGCCGCCCTGGGGAGGAACCGAAGCGATGGTTCCTTCAATCAATTTTAATAGAGCCTGCTGAACGCCTTCCCCTGAAACATCACGGGTAATGGAGGGATTATCGGATTTTCTGGAAATTTTATCAATTTCATCAATATAAACAATACCCGTTTCAGCTTTCTCAACGTCATAATCGCATTTTTGCAGTATTTTCTGAATGATGTTTTCTACGTCTTCACCTACATAACCCGCTTCTGTCAGCGTGGTTGCATCGGCAATAGTAAAAGGCACATCAAGCAACCGGGCTAATGTTTCAGCCAGCAATGTTTTTCCTGAACCGGTAGGTCCAATCAACAGGATGTTGCTTTTTGCTAGCTCAACCATATCTTTTCTGGACTTGCTGCGCAAACGTTTATAATGATTATAAACTGCTACCGCCAGAATTTTCTTCGCTCGTTCCTGTCCGATAACATATTCATCGAGTTCTTTTTTTATCTCTTTTGGTTTGGGTAATTCGTCCGCGCCGGAAGCAGAATCATCCTGCAATTCATCTTTAATAATGTCATTACAGAGTTCAACGCATTCATCACATACATAAACTGATGGCCCGGCAATAAGCTTTCTTACTTCATGCTGACTTTTGCCACAAAAGGAACAATAGAGCAACTTATCGTCGTCTTTGCTGTTTTTGTCATTACTCATAAATTTGGACTCCTGCAAACATCCCGATGTGATGTATTTATTGTCGATAATATAAAGAATATATCGAAATCGACAAAGATACCAACGGTTATTTTTCAGAAGCCGTGATTCGACTCGATAATACTTTATCAATCAAACCATAACTTACCGCCCCATTAGCACTTAAAAAGTTATCTCTATCCGTATCTATCTGCACCTTGTCTAACGGTTGACCGGTATGGTGAGCCAGGATTTTGTTCAGTTTTTCCCGGATTGACAGAATCTCCCGGGCATGAATATCTATATCAGAAGCTTGTCCCTGAAAACCGCCCAGCGGTTGATGGATCATCATTCTTGAATGAGGCAGACAATAACGTTTATCTTTTGCCCCTCCTGTTAGAAGCAATGCGCCCATACTGGCTGCCTGGCCAATGCACAAAGTGCTCACATCGGGTTTAACAAATTGCATGGTGTCATAAATTGACATACCGGCGGTTACTGATCCGCCGGGAGAGTTTATATAAAGATGAATATCCTTGTCAGGATTTTCCGATTCAAGAAAAAGCAGCTGGGCAACGACCAGATTAGCCATATAATCTTCCACCTGGCCAACCAGAAAAATAACCCGCTCCTTTAATAATCTGGAGTAAATATCGAATGAACGCTCGCCACGCGCCGTCTGTTCTATAACGATAGGCACTAATCCGCCTGCAGCTTGCGGTGCAATTGCCTGATCTATTACCTGTTTCTTATACATTAGGATTCCTTATTGTTCTGGTTAGCCATGACATCATTAAATTTTACTGTTTCATCTGACACTTTTGCCTGCGCAACCAGCGCTTCGACTGTTTGCTCCTCCAGCACCATTTGCTGCACATCTTTTAAGCGGCTTTCATCTGAAAAATACCACCTGACAACATCCTGAGGACTTTCATAGCTTTTCGCCAGGTCTTCTACGGTAGAACGTACTCTGCCGCTATCCAGCTTGATGTTATTTTTTTGAATGACTTCCCCGAGGAGCAATCCCAGAGCCACGCGGCGTTTCGCTTGTTCTTCAAATACCTCTCTCGGCAAGCGCAAGTCTTCCAGCTTCACTTTCTGTCTTTTAGCGGTTTCCCTATAAGGCTTCATCAGGTTTTCAATTTCCTGGTCCAGCAAAGTATTTGGCACCGCAACCGGAATTTTTTTATACAAGGCATCCAGTACTGCATTTTTCAGATTGCTGCGCAATGCCTGTTCGAGTTCTCTTTCCATGTTAGCTCTAACATCTTTACGGAAAGCATCCAGGGAGCCTTCATCAATACCATAGGCTTTAATAAACGCTTCATCGATTTCCGGTAGAGCCGGTTCTTCAACCTGAATAACTTCAACTTCAAACTCAGCAGCCTTGCCGGCCAGCTTTTCATTCCCGTATTGTTCCGGAAAAAACACTTCAAAAGTTTTAGTAGCGCCCGCCTTGAGGCCAAGCAGATTTTCTTCAAAACCCGGAATCATTTGTTTTGCGCCACAAACTACCTGATAGTTCTCAACTTTTCCGTCTGTGAAGTTCTCGCCCTCAGAAATGCCTGAAAAACTTATTGTCAGGCGGTCATTGTCCCGGGCTTCCCGCTCCACGGCATGCCATTCTTTCTTTTGCGCCTGTAACTTGGCTATCATGTTATCCACATCCGCTTCTTCAACAGTTGCAAGCGGGCGAATGACTTCAAGTTGATCAATGCCTTCGAGGGAAATTTCAGGATAAACTTCAAACTCGGCCGTATATTTGAAACCTTCAGCCTCATCCGACGGGTGAATGTGCGGGTGGCCGACAGGCTTTAAATCCTGATCTTGCAAGGCTTCGAAATAAGTAGATTGGATCAGGTCGCCGGCAACCTCACCGCGCACCCGTTCTGCAAACATTTTTTTAACTACATGCTGAGGCACTTTGCCGGGACGAAAGCCATCGATTTTTGCTTCGCGCGCCAATTTTTTTAAGCGCGACGCCATTTTCTCCTGTACAACTTCTTCAGGTATGCTGACAGTCATTTTTCTGCTTAATTCGGATGTCTTTTCGACAGAAATTTGCATTTCTTTACCTCAAATAATTTAAAATAGAATTTGTATAAGATACCGGCAAACGGCTAAAGGATATGTAAAATTAACGATATAAGTCGGTAATTTTTAATTTATAGCATGAATCTTATGGTGCGAATGGAGAGACTCGAACTCTCACAGGGCTACCTACTGGAACCTAAATCCAGCGCGTCTACCAGTTCCGCCACATTCGCATGATTAACTTCTTATTATAAACAAATCCTTGGTCATACAACAAGCCATAAATTCAACAAATTGTCCAGCCTTGGGCATTATCAAACGGCAAAAATACTCCAGTTCTATACTTAACCAGATAAGCAATATTGAGTTTTCAGCGGCCGCAGGTTAGGCTAAAGTAAGAAGCTCAACACAACGAGGCCGCAAACGTCGAATTTGACGACAGGGCGCAGCGGGTCGCCTTGACGCAGATGACCGATGCTGCGGGCCATAAGTATTCTATTATTCCACTGCACGGTTAATTGGATGCCAAGGAAATTATTATTTGAACTGTGAGGGATTGAAAACCTGACCGGGAGTCAAATAGGTTTTCTGACTGTAAAAATGCCGCTGGTTAGTGCTCATCAAAGCCTAAATCAAATATTCACTGATACATCAAAACCCAAACGCCTGATTTCTTCAGCAAACGCGCTCATCGTTGCTGCCGACAGTGGACTCAGGTGAACAGCTTCAGGTTGCCATGAGGTCCGCGCTATCGTATATAACATTACCGTTTGCAAACTACTATTTGCCTGAAGCATTTTTAGCACACTCAGAAACGCTGCTTTTTCGGTGCTGGATAATCCCTGTTTATTATAGTCAAATAGGCATATCTGCAATTTTGTCGGACACAGCTTTGCTGAGAGCAGTAGATTTTCCAGACCGGCCCGACTGTTTTGAGCAGTATTATTTATAAATGCCTTGCCCTGGTTGGTAGCGCTATCCAGCTTGAACCAGACTTCTCCGCCATATTCCTTTAATCTTTTTAAGCCTTCCTGAACTTTAGACTGATGTATCAGGCTGCCATTCGTAATCAGCACGAAATTACTAGGCGGCAAAACTCCCACTTCAGTTGCTACTTGTCCAATCAGTGTCACAGCCCGGGCAAAGTCTTTCAGACTGGTCGGCTCGCCATTTCCGGAAATGGCAATATCCTTAATAAGCCGCTGATCTTCATGCATGTGAAAGCGCTCGTAAAAATCGCCATTTAACACATCATCAAGAAAAAACCTTAATTCATCTTCCAATAGCTGAAAATCCATTTCGGGCGCAGCGCCAATTTTAAGATCAGGCACCTGACAGTAGATGCAGCGCCAGTTACAGGCATTATTGGTATTAAAATTAATGCCGATAGACAAGCCGCCCGCTCGCCTGGATAGTACCGGATAAACATATTTTAAGCCGGCCGCGTCGCGATTATGACTGCTTGTTGTTAATACTGATGGCATGATAGTGTGCAGGTTAAGTCCCTAGCAATAAATAAACCTGTAGTTTGCCCCCTCCATGGGCCCTGGATTCCTGTAATCCATGCCGGAATGACGAATTAGGCATTTGTTGAGATAATCAATGACAGCAACCTTTATTATCTTTTTGTACGGGCGGACATGGCACCGTACCATAAGAACAAAAAACGCAGCAATCTCCTGCTTTCGGGCGCAGCAATATATGACAGTTTTCACATTTATAAAACCATTGACAGGCGTCGGTCGGCATAGTTTCTGTCTTTGCATGGCCGCATTCAGGACACGTTATTGTTGATTCAAGGATGATTTCTTTCTCCATTATTTTTTATCCTCTTTAAGCTGTGAAGGATAGCCTGCATTTTCCGTAGCCTTCATTAAACTGTTTATATCGGTAACTTTATCATCAAAAGAGACCTCCGCTGCTTTACTTTCATAAAGGATATTAACTGATTTGACCCCGTCAACCTTTTGTAAACTTTTCTTTACCGTAATAGGGCATACCGGGCAACTCATTCCTGGGACAAACAATATTACCGATCGCTCTGCCGCGGATAAAACTCCTGATATAGATAGCAATATCCAAAAAGCCAGCTTATTTCTCATACTATTACCCATAAATTATTGAAATAAGATAAGGCGAAGCAATAGACATTAAAACCACCACGGCCACCCCCCAAAATATACCTTCATACGTTCGTTTAACAGGGGGTTCTGCACAAACCTTTCCTTTTCCGCACATCTGATCGGGTGCCCGGTTATAGATAAGTGAGTAGGCAACGACTAATGCAGCCAATGCTAGAACAATGAAGACGGGACGATAAGGTTTAAGTGCCGCCAAGTTACTGATCCATGCGCCGCTAAAACCCAATGACAATAAAACCAAAGGACCTGCACAACACAGCGAAGTGGCAATACCTGCGAGCAAGCCGCCAATCAAAGAAATATTTAATTTTTCCGACATACTTTAAACTCCCCAATTTTTAATTGTGTTCAGGAGTATAAGGTCTGTACCCTGGCACAGAGTCAAGTAAGTTTTATCTTTGTGCAATAGCCGTAATAATCGGACAGCCCTGATGATCCTGATTGGATTCACAGGACTTGATAAGCTTTTCCAGTGTACTGGCCATAGACTGCAAATCTTGAAGCTTACTTTTTATTATTTCAAGCTTTTGTGCTGCAAGTTCTTTGGTTTCCCTGCAACTGCCATCACCCAGGGCTAAAAGGCGGGAAATTTCAGCAAGGCTAAAACCAAGTTCTTTGGCGCGCTGGATAAAACGAAGCCGGGATATAGTATCCTCCGAATAAACACGATAGCCGGACAGTGGTTTTTCAGGCTGATCGATAAGCCCGATTCGCTGATAATAGCGTATTGTTTCAATCCCTACGCCTGCTTTTTTTGCTGTTCCATTAATCGTTAAAGGTCTGTCTGACATTGCCCTGACTTCTGTGCTATTGGAGCATAACAGCGAATTATGCTTCAATTTGACGAGATAAAATTACTCTACCCGACTAGAATCCAGGGTGTGTGATTTTAACCAGAACTTCACCGCGCCCCATTTCCGACATATCGCCGGCATAGCGCTGTACCCGATTAAATGCGGCGGAAGCAGCGGCAAACCTGGAATTGAGCTTTTTAAACGACGCAAACAAAATAGGCAAGAATGACAGGGTATGGGCGCCGCAATCATTAAAACTGGCTGACAGCGCCGGCGGATTCCATAACAATAACGTGCCGCGGCGCATGGCGAAACCTAAATACTGGCCAGTTTGTCCCATTACCGCAATCGTTCCGGCTGTCATTCTTGAACCGCAATAATCCCCGGCATTGCCTTCAATCAGGATATTGCCGCGCCGCATGTGATCGCCGGCGCGCTCGCCGGCATTACCTTTAACAAGAATGGTTCCGCCTTTCATGCCCATTTTATTGCCGGGCAAAGCGGCTCCCAAAAAGTCACCGGCGTCGCCGGCAATTTCCAGACAACCGTTTTTCATTTCGCAGCCGGCAAAAATATCGGCATTGCCCGATACCTTAATAGCGCCGGATTTCATACCTAAACCCAGATAAGCCCCAGCATCGCCTTCTATTTTTATACTGCCGCCTTCCAGTTCCCGGCCGATAAAGTCAAGCTTTCCAAAACTGTTTTTTATTACCATATTTGTTGCATCAGAACCGCTAATGCCAAATAGTTCATCCACGCGACTCTTGCGCTTGCCGTTCTGTAAAGTAAGTGAAGCAATTTCAGCAGGCTCCAGCTTTGCCAGTTTTTGATAAACCAGCGGCGACATATCCACCCGCTGATCAGGCCGGTACTTCAGCGTAAACGTCAGACCGCTCATGCCATAATCTCCTGTAAGTGAAAGTGGAACGGCCCCAATTTACCGCCATAATTGCCTGCGCTAATGCGCGTGACGCCATTATCAGCGCCCAAATCGCATACCGCCTGAATGCCAGCCCGCATGGCTTTATCAATATCTTCCTTGGCTAAACCATCTATAACAATTTCCATCACTGATTCGATATCGGCTGAGAGTTCGGTTTTGGTCATGCCTTTTAAAGTCGGACAGAAAGCATCATTGGTCGAGGCATTTAACGCTTTGTATTTGGAACCGACTTTGGAGCCGGAACGCACGATGCCGCCGGGAAAAGGCATAATCACATTGGGAATTTTGCGCATTGCCTCAATCGCCGCTTCACAGGCCGCTAACGCTTGCGGCTGCGATTGCGCCAATACTAAAAAATTGCCGCCGCCTATTGCATCCACCTGACCCGTAGTCGCTTCGGTTAGAAATTCGCCGTCCATCACAGGAATACGCCAGTAGCGTTTGCCGTCGATGAGCTTGGCTACCTGAAAACCATCGCCAAAATAACGCAGGTTTTTACCCAGAGGTATTCGTGTGCCGCCATCAATTCCGGAAAATAATGCCGAAGTCGGCGAAGTTAATACGCATTGCCCTGCCCTGGTTTCAAGCTGCTTAGCCAATCCTTTGCCGCCCATCGCAAAAATCATGATAGAAACGCCGGAGCGGCCATCGGGTGTTTCAGATGGAGCCAACACACGTTCAATGCCGGCCTCGCAACCGCAGGCTATCACTGATGTGGCAAAGCCGGTCATTGTCTGCGCTGCAATCAGCGCCCATTTTTCATTTTGTGCGGTGATGAGTGCTCGTGTCGCTTTCATCGGAAATGCTTCGGCAAATGTTGCATCTATCGCTACCCCATTAATATTCATCAGACAGCTTCTCCCTTCGTCGGATGTACCGTCAGACTGCCGCGTCCATCCTCGGTAATTTCATCATCGCTGATTTTAAAGTTATCCAGCTTCATGGTCAGAAAACGGTCAAAATATTTCCTTAAATCTTTTTCCACCGAGACGTCAAAGTCCGGCTTAACCACATGCGTTGTACCCCATTTGGTATGAACAATCTTGCCGTCTTTTACGACTAATTCACCGTCCTTGAAAACATAAGCCGGTTTTTCAAACATAAGCTGCCGGTCGGCATTGTCGGTATAAACAGTAACATCCCCCCAGTTGCCTGAACCTAAACCGCCGCGATCTTTTAAACCAATCAATCTGGCGGCGCCGGCACGCGTCATAATCGCAATTTCCTGCAAACTGTATTCGCGGTTAATTGACGCCAGGGTAGTCATCTTTTGAGCCTCCGGATGTATTGTCGATAGCACCTCGTTACGAAAACTTCTATCCATCAACAAGCGAATCAAATGCGGATAACTGGTAAACGGCGCACCATTCGGATGATCGGTGGTCAGCGAAATACGCCACGGGTCATCAACCAGTAGAAAGGTTTCGAGGCCAATCGCCCATTGCAGGGCATTGACAAAGTTCTGATCCTTGTATTTAAACGGCACGATGCCGCAGCCTGCATCGCATTCAATGTCCATTGTCACCCATTTGTTCGGGCTGGCATGTTTATGATTGATAAATTGAATCATGCTATCGCCGGAAGCCGTGACAGTTTGACCAAACATGATCTGGCCGACATCAACCGTAATATTCTTGTTTTTATTGATGGTCTCTGCAATTTGCGCAGCACCCGATGAAAATTTGAAATCGCCTTCCGTGCCGTAACTGTGGAACTGAATATGAGTCAAGTGCAAGGGCAGGCCGCCGATGCCCTGAATGGTATCCAGCGTAGTATTCATGTTTCCGGGCACGCCCAGATTACAACCATGCACATGCAAGGGGTGAGCAATACCCAGTTCTTTAACAGCGGTCGCCAGGGTTTTCAGGATGGCGCGCGGCGTTACGCCGTAATGGCTGTTTTGCTCATCCAGATCCAGCCTGCGCTGGTTGAATTTGAAGGCGCTGATGCCGCCCGCATTCACTACCTTGACGCCAATGCCTTTAGCCGCATGAATAGTCCACGCCACATAATCGTTAATGGCTTTCTGATCTTTTTTGGCTGCCATCATGCGCAGCAGATAATCATCACTGCCCAGCATGATATAACCGCCCTTATCCAGAATCGGAATATCGGCCATTTCCATATGGGCCTGACGCGCATTAGTCGGCAGGACGGCAGGTTCAAAACCGGTGGTATAGCCCATTTCAGCATAGCGATATCCGGTCACAAAAGTACTGGGCGTGGCATGACCGCAACCGGAGCGGGTGCTGTGCGTACGGGCGACCGGATCAGCGCGGTGACCTTCCGGCATTAACGTTCTGGCAATATTGACTTTACCGCCGCCAATATGGGTGTGCATATCAATTGCCCCGGCCATGACTGTCTTGCCTTTTAAATCATATTCCCGGTCAACCTGAATATCCTCAACGGGTTTATTAACAATACGCCCGTCCTGAATGTAAATATCTTGCTGCTGTCCATCAATCCCGCTGGCAGGATCATAAACTGTGCCGCCTGTTAATTTTATTAGCATTTTTTCTCCAAATTACAGGAACTAAGAGTGCCGATAATGCACGGGCATTTTCTGGCTACAAGGCTTGTTCAATAGCGCTGAGAACCTGAGCGGTAGTGGGCAAACCGGAATCGCGCAGCTTTTTCAAACGAATCGCCACCACATTATCCATGCGGTAGGCATGACCGGCATGATCGATACCGGGCGTCCCCACCGGTATGAACACATCCGGCTCTTTTTCAAAAGTCATTCCGGAGCGGCCCACTACAATGGTAGGTACAGCTGTTACTGGCGGCACGGCGCCGGCATTAAATGCCTGCACCCAAACAAAGGCATCGGCTTCACCGTTGTCCAGCAAAAAATTGGCATCATTCAGATAAGGATCATATTCGGGAAAACCGCTGGAAAAACGCATACGCGCCGGATAGCCGGTAGTCCAGCCGCAAACCTGATTGGCGGTCTGATCGCCTTCCTTACCGCCTAAGGTCAAGCCGGAACTGCGGGTGTTCTGGCTGTTAAGGTCCTTAACCATTTCAGAAAGCGTCTGTACTGTCAATTCAGCCTGACTATAGGCTAAAGCCCCTGCAGCCCAGGTAACAACGCTGTATTTTGCGGCCTTGAGCTTATCGGCGATAGCCTGTAAATCGGCTACGGCAACTCCGCCTGCCAATGCCTCCCGAATCGGATTACCCTTGACCAGCGCCCTTAACACGGCCGCAACTTCGGGTAAGGCGGACAGGGGACATTCAAAAACCTGCGCTTTTTTCCCATTGGGTGAAGTCGAGGCATTACCGGAAGGAGCCTGGCCTAAATAAATAACCTCGCGCTTGCCAGTATCATCCAGAAACATGGAAGCTTCATTCCATAAATAATGCTCAAAAAAACGCGGTGCAAAAGCTTCAATATCCACGCCCACTACCAACAGCAAATCACAACGATTTTTAACTTCCGTCAATGTCGTATTTATCCAGCCGGAATCCTGCAATACCAGAAAATTGCGCCTGGCGCCGGTAAAATTCATATTGTCTACCACGGCGCCAATGCGGTCAGCCAATGCCAGCAAGGCCCGCATACCACTGACATCGGTTGCGCAGCCGCCAATAACAGGCTGATTGGCGGCCTTCAGCAATGCCGCCGCTTTGGCTACAGCAGCTCCCAGATTGACTTCCTTTCCATCCACTCTAGGACGGGTATCGGTAATGCCCTGTTCAAAAGCCGGGGTATTGACCGTACAGCCGTTTTTGGTCACTTTAAGCAATACCCCGTCAACCTGGATGGTCAGATCATCCGTTCCAATACCGCAAAAAGGGCTTGGTACTTCAGTTATCTCAGCCACACGCTATCCTCTTGTTAGTCTTTTAATTATCATTATTTACGCCTGCTCGACCCTGCACTTCCAGTCCGCAAGCTGTCCCAGCCACGAGCAAGGCCATATAAACAGCTCTACCCAACTGATTTTGTAGTGATATTCTAACCCGAATTGACAGCACTGTCTCAATAAACACTGCCCTGATTTTATCGAATTTCTGATTGCATCCGATCAGGCAGGTAACTGCTGCAAACGCACCCTAAATTAAACTATGTTATTTAACACGCCGGGAATAGGTCATTTGACGCACTTTTTATCTTATCATTATGTTCCCGCCCCTCAGCAGAGCATGATAAGCGCGCAGTCACTGGACAAACAGCATTAAAGACTATCAGGTATAATAGTTGCTTATCATTGACTTAGGGGTCAGTCATATTTTCCATCTAAATACCTGGATGGGTAAATTCTTCTCATTTTTAACTAATCAGCCTTTGTAGCCGCCCGTTTCAGGGTTTTTCTAGCGAGCCTGCCGATATAGTAAAATACCGGGGTAACTTACAATAAATCAATGTTTCTTTTTCTGCTTCAGATAAAGACGCCTGAAATTTTTGCAGCACACCTTCACCGAACTTAAAAATATAATTATCAGGATTATTTATGAATCAATCGAAAAAAATACCTCTGGCGGTAAGCCTAATCTTGTTAGTCGCCACATACAGCGGCGCAGTTCTGGCCGATCATGGCTCGTTGGGCTTCGGCATTGGCACCGCATCGCCCATTATCACGCAAACAGGGGTAACACTTCCCACAGGCATGTGGGCAGGCGGCCAGGCTTTTGCCGAATCCGCGCGCGTCAACTTGTAACACTTCCCACAGGCATGTGGGCAGGCGGTTTGATCGCCCAGTTTATCAGCCTTGACAGCGCCTCGGATGCCACTTTGCTCGACATCAAGAATAATGCAGTGGATGAAGCCCATGGCGATGTCCACAGCGTAAATACTTTATTAATACCATCGGTCTTTGCGGCCTATGGCATTACCGACGATCTGACTCTGGGCCTGAGAATTCCTTATGTCTTGCGTTCCGGCGTACGTTCGCCGAATGAAGAGGGCGATGCCGTTAATAAGCAGGGTGATCCCAGCGGTTTTGGGGATGTCTCTGTATTTGGCCAGTATCGGTTTTTTCATAGTGCTGATAATTTAAATCATGCCTCTCTGGTGATCGCGCTTAAAACACCGACAGGTGAAACAGGTGTGCAGAATAATCAAGGCAACAGTTTCGAAACCCACCATCAACCCGGCGGCGCCTGGTCTCCTTCTGCAGGTCTTTCTTTTACTCGTGCGATGGGGTCGTTCTCGTTTGATACCAGCGTTCTTTATACCGTAGCGACCCAAGGCGCACAAAAAACCGACCTCGGCGATATTTTCGGCTATAACTTTGCGCTTTCCTATGCTTTCGGCGCTCCAGTCCGTAACGCCTTTTTTTCTTCCAGCAACAATGCGCCATGGACAGCTGTCCTGGAACTTAACGGCGAGTGGCAGGATCAGCAAAAAACAGACGGCTTGAAAGATCCCAATTCCGGTGGCCATAGCGTTTTTATTTCACCTGGCGTCAGGTACTCGGGAGGCAAAAGCTGGAACACCGCGCTATCAATAGGAGCGCCGATAGTTACGGATCATAACGGCTTTCAGACCGATCCTGATTACCGGATTACTTATCGCTTCGTAGCCGTATTCTAATATTTTTGCATAGTCTGAATTGATTTAATGATTAAATGATAAATTTGCCTGATTTTCCCATTATAAAAAGAGCTGCTCGTATCACTAATAAAACCAGGGGAAAGGGATTTTCAGGAGGTTTCCTTAAAGGCGGCTTCAGTTACCCCTTTACACCCTGGGCGGCTAAGGCCGCCTCTACAGTGTTGCTGATCAGCGCGGTAGCGTTAAGTGCTTGCAGTCATGGCAACCAGGACTATCTAAAATCCGGAGCGGCCGATTACAGTCATTATCCTGAAGGCGGCGGTCTGTTCGTCTCTGCCGCGTTCGGACCGGACGGCCGATTGTGGCGGATTGTGCCGGAAAAAAAACATGTCTATGTGGATTATTCGACCGACCTGGGTAAAACCTTCAGTGCGCCTGTCGTCATCAACAAGGAATCTCAGCCCATCAAGGTGAGCGGCGAAAACCGGCCCGGCATCGCCGTGGATGGTTCCGGCCGAATCACTGTCATTTATGCGGCTGAAGGGGCTCAGCCAGTCGCTTTATTTTTCAGTGTATCCGCCGATAACGGCCGCAGCTTTTCGACGCCGTCGCCCTTAAGCGACAAAGCGTCCGAAGCCAACTCCTTTCAGGGCCGCCTGGCGTTGAGTCTGTCCGGCCGGGCCTATGCCTTCTGGCATGACGAACGAGATCGCAGCGACTGGCGACAGCTTGGCAACGCGATTTATTACACGACTATCGACGCCCGGAGCGGCTCTGGCCCGGTTGCCCAAAAGCTGTCCGATTCCGTCTGCGATTGCTGCCGCATTGCCGCTGCCTTTGATAGTAATGAGCAGCCTGTGTTATTGGCGCGCTTCATTTATCCCGGCGGCATCCGTGATCATGGTCTGATCACAATACCAACTGGCGGCAAGGAAGCGCTTTCATGGCGGGTTACCTTTGATCAATGGCGTATCGAGGCATGTCCTGAGCATGGTCCTGCCATTTCGATCAGTGATGGGCGATACCATATCGCCTGGTTTACCCAGGGCAGCGTCCGTCAAGGTTTGTTCTATGCCTATTCATCCGACCAGGGACAGCATTTTTCAAATCCCTTGTCTTTTGGCAATTCGGAAAAACTGCCCAGCCATCCTGATATCATGGCTCAAGGTGAACACGTTGTCTTAACCTGGACTGAGTTTGACGGCGTCAAAACACAGCTTATGGTTATGCAATCCCACGATGGCGGTCAGACCTGGCTGCCGCCCAGGGCAATAGCAGAAGCCACAGATGAAACCGACTTTCCATTTTTGCTGAGCAATAATCAAGGTATTTTCGTTTCGTGGAACAGCAAGACCAAAGGTTATCGCTTGCTTCCCCTGAACTGAATCGTCCACTACTTTATAAAGGTCTAATCATGTCACTTAAAAAAATATTTTCAGGCTTGGTTTTTATTTTTCTAGCCGCGACCAACATTTCTGCACTTGCCGGGAATTCGGACTTGAAAGCGTTTACCTCCGGCAGTTATCAGCAAATGCTGGCAAACAACGCCAACCGGCCCTTCATGCTGGTAATCTGGTCAGTAGATTGTTCTTCCTGTCTGAAAGACATGGCGCTACTGAGCAGTATTCATAAGAGCAGGCCGGAACTTAAAATGATCATGCTGGCCACTGATGACTTATCGGCAACCGGTGAAATTCAGCAGCTACTGGAAAAAAATCAATTATCCGGGATTGAAAACTGGATTTACGCTGAAGATAATACCCAGAAACTTCGCTTTGAAATTGATCCGAAATGGTATGGCGAATTGCCCAGAACCTATTTTCTGGATGCCACGCATTCACGCGTCGGCGTAAGCGGAGTAATCTCAAAAAAAGATTATGAAACCATGTTCAAAAAAATTTTAAATTAGATCATATCAATAGGCTCGCGTATGGCCCCTTATTCTTTATTGAAATAAGGCTTATTTGCCGGTGGATGACAGGTCTTCAACCATTAAAGCAGCGGTAATTTTATTGCGGAGTTCCTGCTGGTGTTTCTTGTCTATCGGAAAATTCCACAAAAACGGCACTCCCAGGACCAAAATCAGGCAAGGCAGCCAGCCGTAGATAACCATTAACGAGCTTATGGCCGCTGCTGTATGGGTTGTTTCAGCCGGATTAAAACCAAAAAACGCCGGCAATGAAGTGCCCAGTACTACCCCCAGCCCGATTGAAAGCTTGCTCGCCATCCCCCATACCGAAAAATACAAACCGGTTCGCTGTTTGCCCGAGACTACGGTATCGTAGTCAACTACGTCCGCGCCGATCGAGCTTGATAAAAAGAAAATCGAAGCCAGGCTGCTGCCCCGCAGCAATATCAAGGTTACATACAATACGCTGTCGCCTTCTCCTACAACCGGCAGGAAAACACTCCACAGCGCAATCCATAAGGCTGCAAGCGATACCGCCCGATGTTTGCCGATATGGTCGGAAATCCATATCCATAACGGCAAGCACAGTATGGAACCGATGTTTTCCGCCAGAATCATGGGCGCAAACAGGTCCGGCGCCTTGACAATATGATTTAAAACAAAGCGGTGCAAGGTGGCTTGCATTAAGACGGCTGTGCCGAATAAAACCACGGCGGCAAGGGTGCGTAAAAAAGCGCGGTTTTTTCCTAATAATGCCAGCGCCTGCCAGCCTTTGCTGATCGTCTGTTCACTTCCGGCCAAAACTTCCGGCATTCGTTCCGGCACTTTCCATAAAGTCACTGTCACCAGTAAGGGTTGGCTGATAACGATGAGAATGGCAATGGCTAAAAGTTGCAAGCGAACATCGGTAATGTCTTTAAGGGCCATCGCCATTAAAGTGCCCAAAAACAGAATCTGCCCAAAGGCGCCAAAGGCTTCCCGCCAGGCAGTCACGCGCGAACGTTCGGAATAATGGGTTGAGAGTTCGGCTCCCCAGGCTTTATACGGTAAATCCACGAAGGTATAGGCTAGATACAACAGACTGGTCCATCCGAACAGATAAGCGACGGAAATGCCTTCACCTGGAACAAAAACCATCCATGCCGATAAAATCAATAAGGGCGTCCCCAAAGCAAGCCAGGGTTTGCGCCTGCCCCACCGGGTCTGCAGCCTGTCGCTGATTATCCCGACGACAGGATCTGAAATAATGTCCAGCAGTCTTGAGGCTGCAATCGCCAGGCCCACCGATGCCATCGGCAAGGCTAATTCATCAGCATAATAAGACGGGATAAAAAGCGCCAGCGGCAAGGCGACGATGGCATGCGTCAAATGCGGCAGGCCGTAAAAAACCATTAACATCCGGGAAAGAGGATGATCGGTTGTTAAAGTCTTTTCTTGCATAAAACTTGACCTTGGAGCGGGCTATGTAATAGTGAAGATGTTACATTATGCAACTAAATCAGCAATAGAAAATCTATTGCTGATTATAATAAAAAATGCAAGGGATTGAGGCGAGGGTGGAGTGAATAAATATTATATAGGTCTGTCGGTTACCTATCATGATTCGGCTTTGGCTATCATTGATGCTCAGGGAGACGTGCTGTTTGCCGAGGCGACTGAGCGTTATCTGCAAAACAAGCGCGCATTAAACTGCGAGCCTGACCAGTTATTTCTGGTTCCGGATTTACTAAAGCAGTATTGCCCCGCCCCCGACGAATTTGTTATTGCTATTAACTGGCGCAAAAAACGGCCTGTTTATGAGTCCGCAGTTTCCCGCCTAGGCTTTCTTTCAGCGCCCGGCCTATTAAAAACCGGCATTAAAAAACTCCGTTCCCCGCTGGAAAATTACCAGTTGCACCATATGATGGCCTGTCAGCGCAACAGTATCCTTGCCGCCGGCATTAACCTGGTGCGTATCATTCGGGAATATTACCCCGGCTGCAAAATCGCCTTTGCCGACTATGATCATCACCTGACTCATGCCGCAACAGCCTGTTACAGCAGCCCGTTCGATCAGGCCGCCTGTGCGGTTATTGATTCCTATGGTGAAAAGGGCGCTATGGCCTTTTACCGCTACAACCATCAAAAACTGGAACGCCTGCATGAAACCAAAGGCATAGGCACAGGCAGTCTCGGTTTGTATTACATGAAGATCACCGAGCTGTGCGGCTTTGACTGGCTGAAAGGCGAAGAATGGAAAGTCATGGGCCTCGCGCCTTATGGCAAATTTGACCAGGAGCTTTATGAACTGCTGCAATCCGTAATCTGCGTTAACGGCTTCGATTGCAAACATCCAGCCAAGCCCTTGTTCCAGAGCCTGACCCGGCTGGAGCGTTTCAGACGGCCAAAAGACCGGCCGATAGAACAGGCGGCTGACTGTGCTTATACCGGCCAGGTTTTTTTTGCCGAGCTGGTAACCAAATTATTAAATCATCTTTATGAAGTGACGCAGTGTGAAAATCTCGCACTGGCCGGAGGCTGCGCCCTGAACTCTTCTTTCAACGGGCAAATTACCGGCCGCACCGCGTTCAGACAGGTATATATTCCTTCTGCGCCCGCCGATGACGGCTGTGCGCTGGGGGCCGCGTGGCTGTCCTATTATGCGGAGCACTCCAATCATCGTAAACAGCCAAAACTGCTGACGTCTTATACGGGTTCAAGTATTGCCAGTGACGCTATGGAACGCTTTTTAAAGTTCAACCGCTCGCTGCATGTTCAACACTTACCCGGCAGCGTCTGTGATATTACCGCCGGACTGCTGGCAACAGGAAAACTGGTCGGATGGATACAAGGCCGGGCCGAGTTCGGTCCCCGAGCGCTGGGGAATCGCTCTATTCTTGCCGACCCGAGATCGGCCGCCACCCGGGATCACATCAATCAAAAAATTAAATTTAGAGAAAGTTTTCGCCCGTTCGCGCCCTCGGTTTTGCATGAGTATGCTGCGGATTATTTTGAAAATTACCAGGAGTCGCCCTATATGGATAAAACCCTGTCAATCAAGAAAGCCATGCGCGAGCGTATTGTCGCAGTTTGTCATATCGATGGAACCGGACGCTTGCAAACTGTCAAAGAAGATTGGAATCCGCGCTTTTATCATCTGCTGAACAGTTTTTACCAGTTGACTCAAATTCCCGTTTTACTGAATACCAGTTTTAATGTCATGGGCAAGCCGTTAGTCCATTCGCTGGAAGATGCTGTTGCCGTGTTTTTGACCACCGGACTGGATGTGTTAGTGATAAATGATTATCTAATTACCAAATCTCCTGATGAATCAATTGAATGAATTGAATCCTTTTAATCCATCCTTGCAAGCGGCTTTTTCCAGCCGGGCCTGTAAGTCGGCGTTAAATTATCAACAGGACAGCCGGCAGCTGTTTTATACCCTGATCCATATCAGTGAACACTGTGCCGCTCTTCCGCTAGCTTATCACTACCTCCGCCAGCATTTAACAGAAGTAAACAAGCAATACCCGATAAATTTTTCCGAACCATATCACCCCGATGCTATCGGCGTTACCCTGAGTATGCCGTTACCTGATCCAGGATTGGTTGAATTAAATCTGAACGCCTGTTTGTTGCAATCCTCGCCGGTTATTTTGACTGAAGCCTGCTGGCTGCAGGCTATTTCCCAGGCGGCCAGCAGTCAGTCTCAAATGGCCGTTAAGCTGATGGCTGTCTATTCAAGGTTAACGAATCGAGAATCGTATAAGGTTTTATATCAATCACTATTACTAACGGCAGGTATAGAGATGCCGGCTTTGCATACCTGGGCATTTGCCCGCCAGGAACAGATTAGCGACTGTAGCTTTGAGTTTGCAAGCATCCAGCTTGCTCTGACGCATTTCCCGCGCGTTTTTTTTCCCGAAATACTGGGCTTTACATTGGCTTATTGTCAATCCCGCACCCTGCTAGAACACTGTTTTCCTGCGCAAAAGCTGCAAACGCAATCCAGCCTGATGCATTTTTTGACAGGCCGGCAGAAGCTGTTGAGCGCTCAGATTCCCTTCATCATTGAAGCGGTCAGGGATTATTTACAGATTTTTGCTGAACGCACGGAATCCTTATGGCCGCGCATGCAGACCGGTTTTTGGCTTTACAAGCAACAGACGGAGCGTTGTTATCGGCATTTAAAACAGCAGCTGGAAAATCCTTTATCAACCCGGCAGGCGCTGGCAAAATTGCTGCAATACAAAGCCTCTTCTGCTTTCGGACATCACGCGAAAATTCAACTGGCCGGCAAATCTCTGGATGACTGGTTTTCACAATCTCCATTTGACAGCGAAAACTTTCTTACCGTCTTAAAACAATCTCCGTATATCAACACACAAAATCCTGCCGACAGTCCATTACTTAAGCTGTTTGATTTCAACGGCCCCATGTTCGGGGTTTTGACTGAATCTGAAAAAGAACTGCTGAAAATCTGGCTAGGGTCTGAAAATTCAGAAATACCCAGTCAGGATAAATCGGCAGCGGTTATGATGGAAGTTAAAAACCCGCTGCCGTTTGATGAAAAAAAATGCTCGCCGATTATTAACTGCTCCCATATCGATTACGCCAATATTAACTACTCCAGGCTGAATACCAGAGAGCTTTATTATTATCTGGTAAACGCCGACTTATACCCGGAAGTATTGGCGACGGCGAGACGGAGAGTGCAGCGTGTTTTACAAGTGGCAAAACTCCTGAATCGCTTGCCATTCAAGCCATACAGCCATCAGGTTTTTGAAGAGTATATTGACGCGATTTATCAGCGCGAAATCAAGGCTTACCAACCGCTTGAAGCATCACCGAAATTATCAAGGAAAGCCTATTTATGGGGAATTGAACAGTTTGCGCCTACAATTTTAACCGACGGCTGCTGGCTGCAGCATGTTAATCAGCTAGGCTATTCCCACCCTGCCATAGCCGCTATTTTATTCAGGATTTATGAGGACGAAACAGGCAATGGCCGGCTCGAACAAAATCATCCTTATATTTATCAGCGCTTACTGAATAGCCTGAACATAAGCGTGCCGCCGATTCATAGCCGGCAGTTTATTGAATATCCGGGTTTCATAGCCGGCGCTTTCGACATCCCGGTCTATTTACTAGCCATTTCAAAATTCCCGGCTGCTTTTCTGCCCGAGCTATTAGGTTTGAATATGGCCATCGAGTTAAGCGGCCTGGGCAGGGTCTATATGCAGTTAGTTGATGAATTAAAGTTTTGGGGCATCGATCCTGCTATTGTCAGCATACATATTTCCATAGATAACATTGCTTCGGGACATACCGCCCTGGCAAAGAAAGCTGTCCAGTTGTATCTGGATGATATTTCTGCTTCTCATGGAGAGTCGGAAATGCAGCGTCACTGGCAGCGCATCCATACCGGCTATTGTTCACTGCAAACAGTCGGCAGAAACTTTAAATGGACATTGATATACCGATATTTATTAAAGCAAATGACTGGCTGGCCCAAGTCATCATTAAAAATGACAAGTTGACAGATGTTGATACGATTGAGCCATTTGCTCCCCTTTATTTTACCGGTCAGCGTTTTCTTTTTTCTGCTAAGCGGGCCTCACAGTATTGAGGGAGCGCTGGCCTGGACAACACCGTTCTGGACAGTCCTGCTGGCTGACTGGCTCAGCCCTGAAGTAACAACGCAGCAACAACAAAGTGTTAAAAATGGATTTTATGATGGCATTTTATACGGCCTCGCTGTCTTGCAGATGGTAAATGTAGGTTTAATGCTGGATTATATCAGCCGATTAGAGTGGACTTCATCAGGGGCGGCAATAGTCGGCTTGGCCAATCTGGTTGCGGTCAGATTTCTGGTCGGCACTAGCTCGGGAACGTCAGGAATCGTCGTCGCCCATGAGCTGATCCATCGTCCCCAATGGCCTATGCAGCAACTGGGCCGATTATTGTTATGCAGCGTCTGTTATGAACATTTTGTCATCACCCATAAGCGCGGACATCACCTGAATATTGGCATGCCGCAGGATATTGCCATGCCGCATCTGGGCGAAAGTTTTCATGACTACTGGAAGCGGATTTATACCGGCAATTTACGCTACGCCTGGCGCTCCGAGCAGGATAGACTGGGACTTCCCCAAAATCCGTGGGGCAGTTTAAAAAGCCTTCATAATCGGGTATTGCATGGGCTGCTGGCTGAATTGATACTGGTTGTTTCAATAACCGTATTTTTTGGCTGGATTGCCGCCTTCATGTTTTTATACCAGGCCTTTGCGGCCGTTCGCATACTGGAGGCCGTCAATTATTTTCAACATTGGGGGCTTGAAGATGGGCGCTACGGCCATAGCTATGGCTGGGTCAATAACTCCTGGCTGACCAGCTATGCTTTAATCGGGCTTTCCAACCATATCGGTCATCATCAGAATGAGAAAAAACATTTTTATGAAATCGCCTATTCCGACCAAGGGCCGAAAATGCCCTACGGCTATTTCATCATGAATCTTTGGGTAAAACTGAACAATGACTCATATCAAAAAATGGCAATGCGCGAACTGCAACACTATCGGTGCTCTCAGCGGTCCTGAGAATGTGTTCATATTCATAACACAGGCGCTGCCTTCCTTTCTTTGATCCTGCAAGGGAAAGTTATTGATCAAGAGCTAAGTTACTGATTTAAAAGAGTGTACCCAATTGAGGAACTAAAAGCCGGGCAATCAGGTCATCTGGTTTGATAATGGCATCCAGCTTGAGGAAAAGGGCAATAGCCGGTTTTTTATTAGCGCCAAAGCCGCTGCCTGAGAACCGGCAGTCGAGCCGGCATTTATAGTTATAAACTTTTAGTTATAAATAGCGCAGGCTTTTCATGAATGGCTGGATAATATAATCATTTTAATCAAAAGCCTACCTGTTTTTTTACCTTAAAATGCATAAACTGCCTTATTTTTTTATCCTCGAATGGGGCGAGAGATTATACTATTTCCTGGTTTAGCCATATCACCCCATACCTCCACAGACACTCAGCAGCAGGCATATTTTATGAAGACGAGCATAACAATTTTGGCTAGTATAATAGCTATCACCCTGACGGCGTGTTCAACTCAAGAGGTCAGGCAAACTGCAAAAGGCTCACCGGCAGCACCGCCTGATCAATCGCTATACCAGGCCGGCGCAAATCCGCCGCTTACCATAATTAAAGATCATAAGACTTTGAATCTGGTCAGAGTAATGGATGGCGCCGCCTGTAAAAATGATTTTCAGGGGGCTAAAGGGGAATTTCTGATTTATGCCGATCCGAGCGATATAGAGCGCATTAAACGCGAAAAAGGCCCTAAAGTATTTAGTGATTTCGAAAGAAAAATCCAGGCGTTTTCGACAGAAGTCTTGCAGCACGCCATTAACGCCACTAACCTGGCCGAAGACCCTTTTTCGCTGGGAGAAGATCAAGCTCAAGAGAAGCTGGCCAAGCAGTTGACCAGCAATTTCCGGAGTGCCGTAGCTGGCGCTGTTACTACTTTCGGAAAAGAAACCACGTTAACAATTGACATCGCTCCTTATCCGCCTTCGTTTGTGTTTTATCAAAAAGGCTGTGAAGCTACTCGGGTTGAGCCGGAAAGCACATAATGCAGGAGCTCAGGAGCTCAGGAGCTAAGGATATAAATTGTTACGGGACTTACAGCGCAGCCAAAGCCTTGTCATAATCGGGCTCATCCGCTATTTCACTGACCAGTTGGGTATAAGTAACGATGTTGTTCCCGTCAATAACTACAATAGCGCGGGCGGTTAAGCCGGCAAGCATGGTATCGAGCAGTTTTACGCCATAGTCATCAGCAAAAGTTGAACGGAAGGTGGATAAGGGAATGACATCTTTTAAGCCTTCAGCTTCACAAAAACGGCCCTGAGCAAACGGTAAATCGGAAGAGACAATCAGAACAACGGTAT
Organism: Candidatus Methylobacter favarea; assembly: GCF_902806695.1. Classification (GTDB taxonomy): domain Bacteria; phylum Pseudomonadota; class Gammaproteobacteria; order Methylococcales; family Methylomonadaceae; genus Methylobacter_B; species Methylobacter_B favarea. Next base: position 94,010 of record NZ_CADCXN010000047.1, read on the forward strand.
TATCCAGGCTCGATGCTTTCTCGTTGAACTTGCGAGTTGAAGCGGCACAGGTCGGCGTGTCCAGACTGGGTACGATATTCAGTATTTTCTTTTTGCCGGCAAAGTCTGCCAGAGTAACATCCTGTAATTTTCCATTCACCAGTTTAAAGTCAGGCGCTTTGGCGCCTTTGGCAGGCAATTCGCCGGAGGTATGTAATGGATTGCCTTGAAATGTAATTGTTGCCATTGGATTTCCTCGCAGAGTTGCATCGTCAAACTTCACCGGCACTCATGGAAACATTTTTTGCGCTGTTTTCCTTTCCCTGCCCATGTCATTTAGTTTATTTTGTAGTTTTAATATGCTTGACCAGACGTTTACGTTTTTGTAATTGCCGTTCTGTCAGCTTGTTTTTCTGCCCGTGAAACGGATTGACCGGTGATTTAAATTCCAGTCGTATCGGAGTTCCTGACAAAGCCAATTTATCACGATAATAATTTATTAAATAACGTTTATAAGAATTTGGCAATGCCTCTGTCTGCACCCCGTGAATAACTACCACAGGCGGATTTCGCCCGCCCTGATGAGCATATTTCAGCTTGATGCGGCGATTGTTCACTAGCGGGGGCTGATGCGCGTCAGTCGCCTCTTTCAGAATTCTGGTAAGCATCGGCGTTGACATATCCAGCATTGCCGATTCATACAATTTTTCGACCACATCAAACAACTTTCCAACGCCGCTGCCGTGCAGCGCGGAAATCGGATGTTTTTCGGCAAACTCCAGAAATGCCAGCTTGACATCCAGCTGCCGCTTAACGCTCTCCTTCTGTTCGATAGTCAAACCGTCCCATTTGTTCAAACCGATAATCAAAGCTCTTCCGGCTTCCAGCACCAGGCCTAACAAATGAGCATCCTGATCCGTAATGCCTTCCCTGGCGTCAATTAAGTAAATCACTACATTGGATTTTTCAATCGCCTGCAGCGTCTTGATAACGCTGAATTTCTCGATAGCTTCCGAGACTTTGGACCGTCGCCTCATGCCGGCAGTATCGACCAGAGTAAACAGCTTGCCGTTACGTTCAAATGGAATATAAATACTGTCGCGCGTAGTCCCGGGCTCATCAAATACGATTACTCTTTCTTCGCCCAGCAGCCTGTTGACCAGGGTCGATTTGCCGACATTAGGCCTGCCGACAATTGCAATGCTGATGCCGCTGTGTTTTTCATCGGCCGCTTCTTCAGCAGGCGGCAACAGTGGATTAATTCTGGCGAGTAATTCAGGTATTCCCCTGCCATGCGAGGCGGCAATTTGTACAGGTTCCCCGAGAGCCAGTGAATAAAAGTCTGAAGACGCTACATTGGCGTCAATGCCGTCGACTTTATTAATAACCAGGACTACGGGTTTATTTAATTTTCTAAGGCTATTCGCAATAACCTTATCCGAGGCGCTAAGACCTTCCCGCGCATCCACCATGAACAGCACGATATCAGCCTCCCCCAGGGCTATCTGCGCCTGCTTTCTGGCAAAACTTTCTATGCCTTCCGCATCATCGGCAATTCCACCCGTATCGACCACCAGACAGGCTCGATCACCGCCTTTCACGCGTCCATATTGCCTGTCCCTGGTTAAGCCGGGGAAATCGGCAACCAGAGCTTCCCGGCTGCGGGTTAAGTAATTGAATAATGTGGACTTGCCCACATTGGGCCGCCCTACCAGGGCTATAACAGGCAACATGGTTAAAGTGACCGGGCTTTTAAAGCGGCAAGAGTGCCGTCTTTTGCATAAACATAAACAATATTATCCACGACAACAGGCTTGACATCGATAGGACTATCGGTAATTTGCACACGCCCAAGCTGTCTGCCGTCAGTAGTGGACAGCCAATGCACATAGCCTTCAAAATCGCCTACTACCACATAATCCTCATAAACAGCAGGGGCCGTCAGTTTTCTTTGATGCAACTCCTTTTGTTTCCATAACGATGCGCCGTTTCGCTGATCCAGCTGCCATACATGACTTTCCGAATCCGACAGGTAGAGATAACGCCCGTCATAGCTTAAACCTGTATATGAAGAAATAGTTTCGTTGCGCCACAATATATCGCCATCCAGTTCGGAGATAGCGCCTACTCCGCCATGATAGCTGGCAATATAAACCACACCGCCGACCTCTATCGGATCAACATCCAGATCCACCAGTCTTTCAACTTCAGAGCGCCCGGTCGGGATAGCAATACTGGTTTCCCAGACATACTTGCCGTCCACCAGGCGCAGCGCCATTAGCTTGCCGTTATCATAGCCATCAATTACATTATCCTCCACAACTACAGGCGTACCGGCTCCGCGTATGCTTAACGCCGGTACGTTATGCTCATAGCTCCACAGTTTTTCACCGGTCTTCTCGTCAAGAGCGACGACTGAGCCATCTGTAGTGCGGACTAAAACAATGCCTTTGGCAATGACCGGAACAGAAAGCACTTCGCTGGATACGGTCGACTTCCACAGCAACTTGCCGTTATCCATATTTAATGCGGTAACGTCGGCATCACTGGAACCCATAATTACAGTGCCGTTACCGAGGCCAGGTCCGCTGGAAAAATGAATTTCAGTTTCTGCTTCCCAAATGAGTTTGCCGGTTTTTAGGTCTCTGGCCTGCACCAGCCCCTCCCTGTCAGCGGCAATTATTTTTTCAGCACCGACTGCAGGAATCAGTTTCAGGGATTGTTCATCGCTGCCCACGCCGATACTTTCCTTCCAGGCTACATCTATGCCAATCTCGGGCTTATACTCAACTAATGGGTTCGGGGGATCGGCATTATCTTCACCGCCGAGAAAATAATCCGAAATGCCCGAAATGGAATCTTTAACCGTATCCACGGCCGCACAGCCTGTCAAGCCCAAAAAAATCAATACCAGAATAAGCCGACGCATTATTTTTGATTTTCAAGCTGTTCAGGCGCTGTCAGATCATTAATTTTAAGTTGCAGCAAGGGTGACTGATAGCCGTTTCTTAACGCCTTCTGATAGTAAGTGCGCGCCTCATCCAGACGATCCAGGGCCACATACAAGTCGCCTACCAATTCATCATAAGCCCCCGCAAAACTTGAAGTTTCCGCGGCATCAACGCCGGCGATTAACTGCAGCCCCTGCTCATATTCCCCGTTCGCCATCATTAAGCGCACCAGTCTGAGCGTGGCGACATTTTTCAGCTCCGGATTGGAACTTGCCGCAATTTTCTTCAGAATTTCCTTAGCAGCCGTAAAATCCCCTTGCTGGACTTTTAATTTTGCCCGGAATAACTCACCGTATAGCGCATATTCAGTTCCATCAAATTGTTTTTGCAGGCGTTCAGCCAGCTTTTCCGCCGTATCTTTTTGGTCCGCCTCAACCGCTTTAAGCAGCTGATCATACAGGACAGAAGCCTGCGCAGCCTGATCTTTCCGATGATCCTGCCAATAATTCCAGCCCAGAATTACTGCAAAGCCCACAGCCAGACCCATAATGATGGATTTTCCGCTTTCTTTCCACCATCGTTTAAAGGCTTCAAGCCGTTCTTCTTCGGTATCGTAAATTTCCACTTTTTATCTCTATTTTATATTTTTAATGAAGCGGTTGCGTCCTGACGAATTGCCGGCGTCCGATACTGGTTAAGCTGCAGTTGCTCGCGCAGAAACCTGATTGCCTCCTGTTGAGACATAGTCTGCTGCGCAGGTTCCTGAGCAGTTCCAGTGCGCAAAAATTTAACACCGACCTCGCCCCTGCTGACTTCATCATCGCCCAGAATAATCGCATAGTCAGCGCCGGTCTTGTAGGCTTTTTTAAACTGACTTTTAAAACTGCCGCCATCCATACCTACCTGAAGTTTCAAGCCGGGCATTTCATTCCTGATCACTTCAGCAAAACGCATGCCTTCCTGCTCCGCCAGGTCGCCTACCCGGATCATATAGACATCAACAGGCCTTGCAAGAGGAAGGTTATCGATAGTCTCCATCAGCGCCAGTATGCGCTCCATGCCCATGGCAAAACCTACCGCATGATTGGCTTTTCCGCCCAGCTGTTCTATCAGGCTGTCATAGCGCCCGCCCGCACAAACAGTGCCTTGCGAGCCCAGCTCATCGGTTACCCATTCAAAAACCGTTTTGCTGTAATAATCGAGGCCGCGCACAAGTCTGGAATTGATTTCATAGCCAATGCCAAGATTATCCAGGGTGGCAGTCAAGGCATTAAAATGAGTGCGGCTGTCCTCGCCCAGATAATCCATCAATTCCGGCGCATTGGCGACCACCTGTTTCATGGCTGGGTTCTTTGTATCCAGGATCCGCAGCGGATTTGTCGTCAGGCGGCGCAAACTGTCTTCATCCAACTGATCCGTGTGCTTTTGAAAATACTCAACCAGCCTGTCGCGATACTGCACCCGCTCGGCAATGGTTCCCAGGGAATTAAGCTGCAATCGAACCTTATCCTGGATGCCCAGTCTTTTCCATAAACGCTCATTTATCAGAATCAATTCAGCATCACTATCGGGTCCGGACATGCCGTAGGTTTCAACGCCTAACTGGAAAAACTGGCGATAGCGTCCTTTTTGCGGACGCTCATGACGGTACATGGGCCCGTAATACCACAACCGGTGCACCTGATTATGTAATAACCCATGCTCGAGGCAGGCTCTAAGACAGCCGGCCGTCCCTTCCGGCCGCAACGTTAAAGAATCGCCGTTCCGGTCGGCAAACGTGTACATTTCTTTTTCGACAATATCGGTCACTTCGCCGATTGATCGCTTGAAAAGCTCTGTTTTTTCTACAATGGGCAGGCGGATTTCGTTATAGCCATAGGCTTCAAGAACTTCTCTGATTATTTGCTCTGCATACTGCCAGAGCGGCGTCTGCCCGGGAAGAACATCATGCATGCCGCGGATTGCTTGTATTATCTGGGCCATGAGTTAATGCAGAGGATTACTGCAGAGCAGGTTTAAGGTGTTTTGCTTCATCTGAAAGCGGAAATTTTTCGAGTAATAAATTTTGGTATCCCCTGGCCAATTCCTCATTGCCCAGCGCGCGTTCGGTTTTCACGGCCAGCCCCAACGATTCAGGCGTGTGAGCGGCAACCCGCAGATATCTTTGCAAATAGCCTTTTGCCGCCCAGAACTCACCGCTTTCGTAGCTGATTTTCTGCATTTCCTGCAATGCCGGCGCATACGCGTCATTTAACTGCAGCGCGCGCTTGAAATAGGCTTTGGCTTTTTGTTTTTGTCCCATTCCCGATTGACAGCGTCCGGCATTCGTTAAGGCCAGCCACTGCCGGTCATTTAACGGCGTGGAAATCGCTAAGGTCAATAACGCCATACCTTTTTCAAATTCGCCGCGCTCGCACAAAAACCGGCCGAAATTATTTTGCACGCCCAGATCATCCGGCGTTTGTTTCAAAGCAATCTCATAGTGGTCTCTGGCCAGATCATAATCATTTATTTTTTCATACAAAAAAGCCAGGGCGTTATGAACCTGGGTGTTGTCAGGATCTTTCTTCAGCGCCTGCTGCAAGTTCTCTTTGGCCACTTCCAGCTTGTTCAGGCTCAGATACCGAATGCCCAGCTGCAAATAGACATCCGCAGAGGTATTGTCGTTTTTAACGCCATTTCCGGCCGAAGAAGCGCAGGCAATCAAGACCGCTGAAAGCAAAAAAATTGTAAACCGTTTAAACATGCCGGCGAACTCAGGCGGCACGCTCTGAACCCGTTGATCTATTCCCAAAGCGTCGGCGGCTTTTATCCTCAACCTGCCCCACCAGCTGCCCGCAGGCCGCATCAATATCTTCACCGCGCGTCTTTCGAACTGTAGTCACTATGCCGGCGTCATTTAACATTGTTTTAAAACGATTAATCGTTGCGCTGCTTGAACACCGGTAAATCGAACCCGGAAACGGATTAAACGGTATTAAATTAAGTTTTGACGGCACAGTTTTTAATAATTTGATTAAGCCGCGCGCATCCTGCATGGAATCGTTAATGCCGTCCAGCATGACATATTCAAAGGTAACTGTGCGCCGCGGGGCTATTTTTGCGTTAGCGCGGCAGGCTTCCATTAATTCCCTTAACGGATATTTTTTATTGATGGGAACCAGTTGATCCCTTAATTCATCGGTCACGGCATGTAAAGACACGGCAAGGCTGACATCGCAGACTTCCGTCAGGCGGTGCATGGCCGGTACTACGCCGGAAGTGCTGATGGTTACGCGGCGTTTGGAGAGGCCATAGGCGAAATCATCCATCATCAGATTCATTGCCGCCACAACATTGTTAAAATTAAGCAGCGGTTCGCCCATGCCCATCATAACCACATTGGTGATTTTTTTTTCCGCACCCAGGCGTTTTTGCGCGGCAAACACCTGGCCGATAATTTCCGCTGTGGTCAGATTACGGTTAAAGCCTTGCCGGGCAGTGGAGCAAAAAGTGCAAGCCAGCGCACAGCCGATTTGCGAGGACACGCATAAGGTGCCGCGTTCCTCTTCAGGAATAAAAACGGTTTCCACCCGATTGCCGCAGCTGGTTTGCAAGGCCCATTTACAGGTGCCGTCGCCGGCAATTTGTTCCACCACAATCTCGGGCGCGGCAATATGGCAATGCTCATGCAGATAAGCGCGCAGCGGTTTGCTGAAATTGGTCATCTGGTCGAAGTCTTCGACGCCTTCCTGATAAATCCATTTAAGCACTTGTGTAGCCCGGAAAGGTTTTTCACCCAACCCGGCAAAAAAGGCTGCGAGGCCTTTCCTGTCGAAATCCAGCAGATTGACAGCTTTAGGTTTAACGGGTGCGGGAGCAGAGTTCATGGTCTGAAAAAAAGAAAGCAATTTCTTCCTTGGCGGTTTCTGCGGCATCGGAACCATGCACCGCATTTTCATCAATACTGTTTGCAAAATCCGCGCGAATCGTTCCGGCGGCGGCTTCTTCAGGATTTGTGGCGCCCATTATTTCACGGTGTCTGGCTACGGCATTTTCGCCTTCCAGCACCTGCATCATGACCGGCCCTGAAATCATAAACGCCACCAGATCATTAAAGAAAGGCCGGTCCTTATGCACAGCATAAAAACCTTCTGCCTGCTTTTTGGTTAGATGAAGCATTTTTGCGGCAATAATTTTTAGACCGTTTTTCTCAAAACGACTGTAAATTTCCCCTATTACATTTTTTGCTACAGCGTCGGGTTTAATGATTGAGAAAGTGCGTTCTATCGCCATTTTTTAAAACTCCAGTATGAATAAGGAATAAACATATAAATAATCGATTATACCCGATCAGTGGGTGTATTTCGAAGAACCTGGCAGCTTAAGGCCTGCTATCCAGTGTCGCGCCTTCTTTTACCGGTAGCATTAAATCCTCAGGGCTGATGCCCAACATCAACGCCGCCGGACTGGCAATAAAAATAGACGAATAAGTGCCAAAAATAACGCCGAACAAAAGTACGATGGAGAAATTATGAATAACTTCGCCACCCAAAAAGAATAAAGAAACCAGCACCAACATGACAGTTACGGAAGTCATAATCGTACGGCTCAACGTTTCATTAATGGAAATATTCATAATCTCTTCGGTCGATTTATTTCTTAACAGCCTGAAATTCTCCCGGATGCGGTCATATACCACGATAGTATCATTCAAGGAATAACCGATAAGAGCCAAAACAGCGGCTAGCACTGTTAAATCAAACTCCAGGCCTAAAATTGAAAAAAATCCCATCGTAACAATAACGTCATGAAGCGTCGCAATGATGGCGCCCGTAGAAAATTTCCATTCAAAACGCCAGGCAATATAAATCAAAATACCGATTGTTGAATACAACAATGCCAAGAAACCATCCTGGGCCAAATCCTCACCCACTTGCGGCCCCACGAATTCAACACGGCGCAAGCTTGCGGGCTCTGCGGTATTTTTATTAATGACTGAAAGCACTTGCCCGCTTAATTCCGCACTGCTAATGCCTTCATGCAACTTCAACCGGATCAGTACATCTTTTGTCGTACCGAAGTTCTGGACAGTAGCGTCAGTAAAGCCCGCCTTGTCCAGGGTATTGCGCAATGCCGTTAAGTCCGCCGCCTGTTTATAGCCCACTTCAATAAGCGTGCCGCCGGTGAAGTCAATGCCCATCTGCAGCCCGCGTACAGCCAGTGAAGCGATTGAGATAACCATCAGGACGGCGGAAAATATCAGCGCTACTTTCCGGTTACCTATAAAGTTTATATTTTTTTTAAGCATGTCTAAATTCTTTTTTAGGTGAGATAAAGTCTATGAATCATCGATTAAATGGATAATTTCTCAACTCTACGGTTACCATATGTCCAGTTAATGATCATCCGCGTACAGGTAATTGCGGTAAACATGGATGACAAAATACCGATAATCAGAGTCACGGCAAAACCTTTGACCGAGCCCGTACCAAAGGCGAACAACACAACAGCTACCACTAGATTAGTGAAGTGAGAGTCGAGAATAGTGGCAAAAGCCTTATCAAAGCCAATGAATATACTCGGTTGTACGGTATTACCCTTTCTGAGCTCTTCTTTAATCCGCTCAAATATCAATACATTGGCATCCACCGACATACCAACTGTCAAGATAATTCCGGCAATTCCGGGCAAAGTCAACGTTGCCTGCAACATCGATAAAATAGCCACGACAATAATCACGTTGAACGCCAGCGCGGCATTGGCAATCATACCAAAAATCTTGTAATAGACAGCCATAAACAGCACCACCAAGGCAAAACCGACAACAAAAGACAGCATGCCTTTATTGATATTATCCTGCCCAAGGCTCGGGCCCACGGTACGTTCTTCAACAATATCAACCGGCGCCGCGAGTGCTCCCGCTCTTAACAGCAGTGATAAATTACGCGCTTCCTGCGGGCTGTCCAGACCGGTAGTTTGAAAACGTTTGCTGAAAGCCCCCTGGATGGTCGCCACACTGATGACTTTTTCTACTTTTTCCTTATGACGGATTTTCTGGCCGTTAACTGTTTTTGTATCGACTTTATATTCAATAAAGACCACCGCCATCGGCTTGCCTATATTGGCCTGGGTCACTTTGCCCATTTTCGCCGCGCCGACGCCGTTCAAAGAGATAAATACGGCGGCACGGCCGTCCTGGTCAATCCCCGAGGAGGCATCGACAATTTGATCGCCGGTCACAATCACACGCCTGTCCAGCAGAATCGGATTGCCGTTTTTTTCATAATACAAGCGGCTGCTCACCGGCACATGTCCGGCAACAGCCTGCTGCACATCATGTTCGACATCAACCAGACGGTATTCCAGAGTCGCGGTAGTGCCGAGAATTTCCTTGGCGCGCGTCGTATCCTGGACGCCAGGCAACTGAACCATGATACGGTTTTCACCCTGCTGCTGTATCACAGGTTCGGCAACGCCGAGTTCGTTAACGCGGTTGCGCAAGGTAGTCATATTTTGCGCCACGGCAAACTTTTTAATCTCCCGTTGTTCTTTTTCAGAGATTTTTAGCGTTATTTCAGTCTGATCTTCCGGCTCGGTTAAATCGAGATCGTGAAAGTCCTTATTCAGAAGAGCTAAGAAAGCAGGCTTATCGTCTGCCGCTTTCAGCTTGACTTTAATAGCGCCGTTATCCTTGGATACCAACAGATAGCGGATTTTTTCCGCCCTTAATGCCTGACGAATATCATCGGTATAACGATCCTCCGCCTGTTTAAGCGCCGCATCCATATCCACTTCCAGCAGAAAATGCACGCCGCCGCGCAAATCCAGGCCCAGATACATCGCCTGAGCGCCCAGAGTCTGCAGCCAGGCCGGTGTCGTAGGCGCCAGATTCAAGGCAACCGTATAATCGCTGCCCAGTTCGTCCCGCAGCAAATCAGCCGCCTTGAGCTGATCATCGGTATTGTTAAAACGGGCCAGAACATGCCCGGCTTTAATTTCGAGAGACTTTATCTCCAGTCCGGCGGTTTTAAGCGCTGACTCGATGCGGTTTGCCTGTTCCTGTGCTATCGGCGCGGCTCGCGTGGATGACACCTGAACAGAAGGATCGTCACCGTATAAATTAGGCAACGCATAAATAATCCCGACAACAAAAACAATCAGGATTAATAGGTTTTTCCAGAGGGGGAAATGGTTTTGCATTATTCTATTCCAACAATTAAACCGGGCCTGGCTTGAACAAGCGTTTACCTGCCAGCTATGCGTATAACTAAAGGCGTATATTAAAATTTCAAACTTTTTTAGTTATGGCCTTGTAAGTGCCTTTCGGCATGAGACTTTCCACGCTATGGCGCTGTACTCGAATAAAGGTATTGTCGCAGATTTCAATTTTGAGAAAGTTATCATCCAGATCGACTATTTTACCCAAAATGCCTCCGGAGGTAACGACTTCAGCGCCTTTAGTCAAGGTCGCCATCATTTGCTTTTTCTCTTTGGCGCGCTTGGATTGCGGCCGCAAAAACAAAAAGTAGAAAAATACCAGAATACCCAGTGGAAACAGCATGCCTTCGATGCCGGGTTGTTGCGCGGCAGGCGCGGCTTCAGCAAGTGCGTCAGAGATAAAAAAACTCATTGTTGTCCTCGGTTGTTCGTAATTAAATAAAAAAGTTGATTATTATGCCACATCCGGGACGGCTTTTCCTCGTTGTTGGTAAAATTGCCTGACGAAACTGTCCAACTCCTGCTTTTCGATCGCCTCACGCAAATCCTGCATGAGGCTTAAATAATAATAAAGGTTATGAATGGTATGGAGCCGCGAGCCCAGCATTTCCTGGCATTTATCCAGATGCCGCAAGTAAGCCCGTGAATAATTTTGACAGGTATAACAGCCGCAGGCTTCATCCAGAGGATTAGTATCAAACTCATAGCGGCTGTTCCTGATTTTCACCACGCCGAAACGGGTAAACAAATGACCGTTGCGGGCATTGCGCGTCGGCATTACGCAATCGAACATATCAATACCGCGCCTGACCCCTTCCACCAAATCCTCAGGCGTGCCTACGCCCATTAAATAGCGCGGCTTATTGACAGGCATTTCAGGATGAATCACATCCAGCGCAGCCATCATCTCATCTTTAGGCTCGCCCACTGACAAACCGCCTATGGCATAACCGTCAAAACCAATATCAACAAGGCCGTCTATAGATTCCTGGCGCAATGCTTCATACATGCCGCCCTGAACAATACCGAATAAAGCCGAGGCGTTATCGTCATGAGCGGCTTTACTTCGCTTTGCCCAGCGCAAGGACAGGCGCATGGAATCCGCCGCTTCCTGAATCGTCGCAGGATACGGCGTGCATTCATCAAAAATCATGACGATATCGGAACCCAGATCGCGCTGCACCCGCATGGATTCTTCAGGCCCCATAAAAATTGAGCTGCCGTTGACAGGCGACTTGAAAACCACGCCCTGTTCGGTGATTTTTCTTAAGGCGCCGAGGCTGAATACCTGAAAGCCGCCGGAATCGGTCAATAGGGGTTTATCCCAGCGCATGAAACCGTGCAAATCGCCGTGAGCTTTTACAACCTCCATGCCGGGCCGAAGCAGTAAATGAAAAGTATTGCCGAGAATAATTTGCGCGCCGATACCTTTTAAATCCCCGGGCGTTAAGGACTTGACTGCGCCGTATGTGCCGACCGGCATAAAAATCGGCGTTTCTACCAGGCCGCGCGCAAAAGCAAGCCGGCCGCGCCGCGCGTGACCGTCCGTATTAATTAACTTGAATTCCATAGTTGCTGAGTCATTTACAAGGCTGGAGATTATCCGGACTTTTTAAATTAAAGTACATGTGAAGCGTTAAAATATTGTTGAATACACACCACCCATTCATGATGCCGGAGCGAAATCTTAACGCCATTTCCCATATCGCATCGTGCTGATAAAAGCTATGATATGCTTGATCTTTAACAAACTATTCCCCAGCGAGGTGATGCATGTCCTCCGTACTAACACAAACTCACTACACCGCCGAAGACTATTTAGCGCTGGAACGCAGCGCATCCTGTAAAAGCGAATTCCACGACGGTGAGATTTATGCAATGACCGGCGCAAGCCGGAAACATAATCTGATAACGGTCAATATTGCCGGAGAATTGCGAAGCCAACTCAAAAAACGTCCCTGCGAAGCCTATATCAACGATATGCGCGTCAAGGCTGCCGAAGCGCGCAGCTACCATTACCCCGACATCGCGGTTGTTTGCGGGTCACCGCAATTTGAAGATGCGCATGTGGATACCTTGCTCAATCCTACCTTGCTGATTGAAGTGCTGTCGCCTTCCACCGAAGCGTATGACCGGGGCAGCAAATTCGCCCATTATCGTAAAATACCTACCTTGCGCGAATATCTGCTGGTTTCGCAAGACCAGCCCAGTATCGAGCGCTATATGCGGCAAGGGGATGTCTGGATATTAACGGAAGCCGTCGGGCTTGAAGCTTCCGTGCCCCTGGAAAGCATAGGCTGCGTTCTCAGCCTCGGCGAGATTTACGACAAGGTTCTGGATGATGAGGAAAAATAATCAGGGAGCATTCTCACACAGACAGATGATCGCAGACACGAAGCCGAGACCGCCTGGTCCTTTTCAATGATAGCTGCAATCCAGCCAGCATCGCAGTCTTTATCAGTCTACACCTGACTATACCTGATCCGCATCAAACCTGTTTATGAGCGCTTCAAGAACGCCCCCACCGATCTGGTCAGTTATATGACGCTTGCCTTACTATTTTTTCTGACTATCCGGAGCCCAGTGCATGCGCTATTCAAATGGATTTTTTATTCGCTTCATACGCCTGGCCGGCCCTTTCTGGAACTCTGACAACAAAGCCGCAATTCGCAGGCAGACGCTGGCTATGATTGTCCTTACAGTCATACAGATAGGTATCGCCGTGGTCATTACCGAATGGAGCGCGGCGCTTTTCAATGCCCTTGAGCAGCATTCGATGCCCAGGTTATTAAAACAGACTGCCCTGCTTATTCTGATTTTTGCGGCCACTATGGCCGCCACTGCTACCCATTTAAAAATCAAGCGCCGTTTGCAGGTGGAATGGCGCGGCTGGCTGACCGATCGCGTTACCAGTCAATGGATGGATAAGGCGCATCATTATCAGGTAACGCATATACAGTCAGCCAATCATGACAATCCTGATGGCCGCATTGCCGAGGATATTCGTATTGCTACCGAGGATGGGATTGCGCTTTGCCACTCGCTGTTTTACAGCGTGCTGGTGCTGATCAGTTTCACAGCCGTGCTCTGGACCCTGTCGGGTAAAATAATTGTTGATTTGGGGCTGATTGAAGTTCCCATCTACGGACATCTCGTCTGGATTGCAGTTATTTACGCGGTTGTAGCGTCTTTTTTGGGTTGGCGTATCGGCAAACCCTTAATTAACGCGACAGATAGCCGGCAAACGGTAGAGGCTAATTTCCGGTTCAATCTCGTGACCGCCCGCGAAAATTCGCTGGCAATAGCATTGATTCATGGCGAGGCGGACGAGCGAAAGCGTTTTTTCAGACTGTTTCAGGATATTATCGGCGCCTTTAACCGGCAAACTCATGCGTTGTCGAATATTATGCTGTTCACCTCCGGCTATTCGGTCTTGTCGATGGCATTTCCTGTGCTGGTCTCTGCGCCCCGCTATATTCTCGGAAGTATTACGCTGGGCGCATTAATGCAATCGGTGCAGTCATTTCAGCAAATGACTTCCGCATTATCGTGGCCGGTCGATAATATGTCCACGGTTGCGCAATGGCGCGCATCGGTCGAGCGCGTACTGAGCCTGATGAAGGCGCTGGACGATCTGGAACTGGAGCTTGCGCGAACCGACCCGCACCGGATCGTGCTCGAAAAAGGCGAGGATTCCGTCTTGCGTTTTCAGGATTTATGCATCTTCAGGCTCGATAGTGTCGTCTGTGTTTCAGAATTAAACGCCGAAATAAAGGCAGGGGAGCGGGTTCTTATTGCCGGCAATGCCTTTACAGGCTCGAAGCTGTTCAAGGCGATAGCAGGCTTATGGCCGTGGGGCTCGGGGCACATTGTTGTGCCTGATGACGAGCCGATGTTTTTTATGCCGCCGAGGCCGTATTTGCCGACCGGCACTTTGCGCGCCGCGATTTGCTATCCGTCGGCCGGCGAACCGGTCAGTCAAACTGCGCTTGTGCAGGCGCTGGAACTTGCCGGTTTGAAGGAATTGGCGGAACAACTTGATCAGGTTGATATCTGGGATAAGTCGCTACCTCGCGAGCAGCAGCAACGCCTGGGGCTGGCAAGGCTGCTGCTGCAGCGGCCGAAGTGGATTTTATTGCAGGAAGCCTTTGATTCGCTTACTCCAGATGGCGAAACCGCGATGTTCCAGGTGATCTGTCAGGAACTGCCCGGGGCGACGCTGCTGACGATAACCAATCAGCCGACCGTGGAGAAGCTTCATCAGCGGCGAATTACCTTATAAAACTTCCGGTTTCGCTACTATTCAATCTGACAGGTAATAAAATGAATACTTATTTTGACAACAAATTCGGCAAAAAACTGCGCGGCGTTAATCTTGGCAGCTGGCTGGTTATTGAAAAATGGATGGTGCCCAGCCTTTTTGACGGTCTGCAAGCAACGGATGAAACTTCGTACTGTGTAGAACTGGGTGCCTGCGCCAAGCATACACTGAAACATCACTGGAACACCTTTATCACCCGCGCTGACTTTGCCTGGATTGCTCAAACCGGCATTAACGCCGTGCGCATTCCGATAGGCCACTGGCTATTCGGGCCGGATTACCCTTACCACAGGGCTTATGGCGAGTATGCGCATCCTTTTGTGACCGGCGGCACAGACATACTGGACCGCGCCTTCGGCTGGGCCGAGGAGTTCGGCCTGCATGTCGTGCTGGATCTGCATGCCGCTCCCGGCTGCCAGAACGGCTTTGACCACGGCGGTATCAAGGATATTTGCGAATGGCACACCAAAGAGGAGTATATTAACTATTCATTGCTCGTGCTGGAACGGCTGGCCGAACGCTACCACACCCGGCCCGCCTTGCATGCTATCGCAGTATTGAACGAACCGCGCTGGGATATTCCTACCGATCTGCTGAAAAAATATTATACCGACGCCTATTATCGAATCCGCAACTATTGCAAGCCTGAAGAGGTTGCTGTGGTTTTCAATGACGGCTTCCGTCCCTACACTGAATACACGGGTTTTTTTACCGAACCGGAATTCAGCAATGTGGTCTTCGATATTCACCGCTATCAATGCTTTGTCCGCGAAGACATAGACCTTGATATTTACGGGCATATCCAAAAGACTGTGGTCGACTGGAAAAACGAAGCAGATGAGATTAATCGCGACCGCGGCTTATGGACGTATGCAGGCGAGTGGAGTCTGGGCATCAATTTAAAAGAGGTATCGCTGTGGGCTGACGGCCCATTCAACCATGCTCTGCAAGGTATGGACGACTTTCAAACGACTGTCGCCTACCGCGCCTATGCCGCCGCCCAGCTTGCGACATTTGAAAAATACCTGGGCTGGTTTTTCTGGAGTTATAAAAGCGAAACAACGCCGGCCTGGTGTTTCCGTGAAGGCGTAAACAGGGGATGGCTGCCTGACCGTTTTTTATGATAGAAAATATTCCTGAATGCAACGTGTCCTGTTGGTTTTTGCGGCTGTTTACCCGATAGTGCAGCGCGGACTCCTTCCTGTTCCGGTTAAACGCAGAGAGCCATGAGTAAAACGGCGACGCAAGTAGGTCCGGCAATTTTAACCGATATTCCGGCGCTCTGCGGATTGCTGGATTGCCTGTTTGCTCAGGAACTGGAGTTTACGCCCGATCACGAAGCGCAGAGCCGGGGCCTTGCCCGCATAATCAACAGCCCGGAAATCGGCCATGTTCTTGTCGCTCGTCAAGGCAGCGAGATCGCCGGCATGGTCTGTCTTCTCTATACCGTATCGACCGCGCTGGGCGCCAGGGTTGCACTGCTTGAGGATATGATCATAGCCCCTGACTATCGCGGTTTGGGAGTGGGCTCGTATTTGCTTGAAAACGCCATCAAGTTTGCCCGCAAAAATAAATGCAGGCGCATCACCTTATTAACCGATTGCGCTAATGAGCCAGCCCAGCGCTTCTATCAACGTCACGGCTTCGCTCTTTCCTCCATGCTGCCTCTGCGCCTGCCTCTGCACGAGTAGCTCGCCGATAACCTGTTCATCTGCATGAGGCCGCGTTATATTCAAAATGGGCGGGAGCAACGCTAGGGCTTCACTTTATCCTGATGGGGCCTTTCGGCTTGATGAAAAGAAGTCAGTAAGGCGGATAATTTTGCAAAATCCAAGGGCTTGAGCAAGTGATGATTGAATTGGGCCGAGTACGAGCGCTCATAGTCTTCAGTCCGCCCGTAGCCGGTTAAGGCAATCAGCATCGCATCGCGGGTCTCAGGCAATAAGCGCAGCCGTTTGGCGACCTCATAGCCATCAATGTCGGGAAGGCCAATATCCAGCAGCACGATCTGCGGGTGAAAAATCTGGGCCAGCTCAAGCGCTTTCATGCCGCAATCGGCAGTTTCGACCTTGTGCCCTTGCTCTTGCAACAGCATCTGCAGACTATCGGCCCCGGCAGGATAGTCATCGACGACCAGAATGCGGATTTTGGATATTGGCAGCGCAGATTTTGCCGGCGTGGATTTGGGAGCAGATAATTTGCCCGATGAGGCTGGCAGCCGCACCGTAAAAGTGCTCCCCAGGCCGGCGCCCGCGCTGGCTGCCGTGACTGTGCCGCCGTGTATTTCGGCCAGTTTGCGGACCAGCGTCAGGCCAAGTCCAAGGCCGCCTTGAGAACGGGCCAGGGAATGGTCGGCCTGGGTAAAAAGATCGAAAACATACGGCAGAAAATCGGGGGAGATGCCGTTGCCGCTGTCCTGCACCTCAATGACGGCCTCAGAGCCTTCGCGCCTTATGTTTAGCATGATATTACCGTTTTTCGGCGTATACTTGGCGGCGTTATTCAGTAGATTAGACAGCACTTGCGTCAATCGGACGAGGTCGCCCTGGATCCACTGCCGCGTCTTGATCGGCGAGACAGTCAAGGTTTGCTCACGCGATTCAATCAGCGGGCGACTGGTCTCCAATGCGTTACTTACAAGGTCGGCAAGTTCGATACGCTCAGGCCTCAGAGTGATTTTTCCGCGCATAATACGGGTTATATCCAGCAAGTCATCGAGCAATCGCGACATATGGGTCACCTGACGATCGATAACATCACGGCTCCATATCAGCTTGGGATCCGACATTTCATGCATTTTCAGGAACTGTACGGCATTGCAGATGGGCGCCAGCGGATTGCGCAGTTCGTGGGCCAGCATCGCCAGGAATTCATTTTTACGGCGGTCCGCCTGACGTAATGCGTCACCGACGCGTTTGCGCTCGGTAATATCGGTTGCCACAACGAGCACTTTGTTACACTTATCGTCGTCAATCAGCGGAATCTTGACCGTGTTGTACCAGTGTGAAGAGCCATCGGCATGCGTGACTTTTACGTCCGGGATGACCTTGGGTTTGCGGGTGTTTATAACCTCGAGGTCGCATCGATGGAAGTAAGCCACTTCATCGGCGTTGGTATTGAAGCTCGCCTCGGTCAGACCGATCAAGCTTTCCGTGGTGGCGCCACAGGATTGGACCAAAGCCTGATTACCTAAAAGGTAGCGCCCTTCCCGGTCCTTGACAAAAATCACACTGGGCACTGCATCGATGACTTGTCTGAAGAAGCTTCGTTCATAGTGCAAGGCTTCCTGACTGTTTTTAATATCGGTAATATCTTCAGTTGTTCCAAATGCGCCGATCACGGCGCCATGCTCGTCAAATTCGAGTTCAGCCAACTCGCGCACCCATTTGATCTTGTGGTTTACTATTATCCGATGTTCAATATCGAAGGGCTTGCCGATAAGAGCGTCTTGCCATGCCTTAGTGACTAACTTCCGGTCTGCCGGGGGGATTCTCTCAAGACATGATTGATAAGTTAAGGGTGTGCTATTGCGGATGCCAAAAATGCGGAAATTTTCGTCAGACCATTCGACTATATTAGTGCAGATGTTCATACGCCAGCTGCCGATATGGGAGACCGCCTGGGCATGGTTCAGATCGATCTGGCTTTTGCGCAGGCCTTCTTCAGCCCGCTTGCGCTCAGAGATTTCATGCTTAAGCTGTTTCTCGTGTTCCATGACTGTTTGCAAAGCCTGTTTCTCCTGCTTATATAAGCGTGAAATGATCAGGCTGCATATGGTACCCACGACAATCAATAGCGAGATGCGCAATATTTCGATGGGTTGAGCGATATAAAATGAATTGTGAGGCTCGAATAAAAAATAAGTGCTTATTGCGGCACTCAACAGGGTAATGAAAAGTCCCGCCCTTAATCCCCCGCACCAGCTGGCGAAAGCGGTCACCATTAAAAAAAGCAGCAATTGAGGGGGACCGCCGAAAATAAACTGGAGATATTTCAAGATAAGCGAGATAGCCGCAGTCCCCAGTATGGAGGCTATATAGATATTGCTGAAAAAATATTTAAAACGAATCATTTTATCTGTAGCAATTTACATTGGCAGGCATCTATTTAATCCCAGGCATAGAGGAGCTCTAAGATAAACTAAAGGAATTTTCAATATAGCTGCTGTCAATAACTTGTTACTGTTCATAATGAAAACATGTACAAGCTAATAAATAGAAAGGATTTATGGTTTTTCGGGTATAAAAACCCCTAGAAAATGTCATGATAACCAGATTCATCCTGATATTCACTATTTTTAAGGGATTTTAAACAGAGAATTTTTAAAACTTATAGTTCAATATAAACAGAGAGATAAATTGGGCAAGCTAAAAAATTCCAATTTTTTACCGCTGTTGTTCAATCGTTCTGTTCCACCGCACCATTAAGTCGGCCGCTATCTGTCTTTCAGCGCGCGGGCTGCTTGCCTGCATTCCTTAAAATACGCTCTTCCGCGCCGAATGCCAAGCTTGGCGGTTTCTATAACACGAGCGGATAAATCCATGCAGCAGGCCTTCACTGTATTTATAATCGCCAGCCTGATTGCGCCGGACGCCGCTTCTGCAGAGCGGCGTTGAGAGCGGGGTATTGATTATTCATGACAGCCACACCGCCTTGCGTTCAAGAGCCAACATGCGTTCAAGCATGGCCTGCTCCATTCAATGCAGGCTGTCGCGGGTCGAGCGCAGATCTTCTTCCTCGCTCATCAATTGCTGCTCCAATAAGGCGCTGATTCGTTCAGGATCGGTATCTACCAGAAAATGCCGGGTACCCAGCGTCGATTCATCATTGTTGAAGTAGACAACCGCACCGGGCAGGGCCAAACAGCGCCAGTCTTCAGTGGCCAGGCGAAAACGCGCCAGCCCGAAAACCAGAGTGGTCATAAACCGGGCATGATTGGGCTGAATGCCGAAACTGCCCGAAGCGTCTTCGCCGATAAAGGTAGTGACGCCCGCTATTCGCTGTTCGTGCGTCGCATCAAACAGGTTCAGTGTGAATTGTTTCATGACAGCGCCTGCACGCTTACCTGCATGTAACATTGCGCTCAGGACAAGTGAGTATGGCGCCCTGAAAAAAGGCCTCGCAATCGGTCAAGGTATGCTTTAAAGACCGCATAACAGCCTTGACAGTCACTCATCAAGATGCGGATGAACCTCGAAAACATAGGTGATATGATCAAAACAGGTGCATAAAGCCTGATGCAGCGCGGGCAGCCAGATACACTCAGTAATTACCACGGGTCCATGGACTTCAACAATGGCGCCTATAAGCTGTTTATCTTCTTGCTGGGCAGGCAAACTATTTAAGGCATGATCCTCTATTTTCAAGGATTATTTTCGCCCGCTAAAAGCCTCATTAAACTGAACTATTTCCCGCTTAGAGCCATTAAGCGAAATGATCTAACAGCGTTTTCAGGGCATTGCTGCTTTCGGTATCAATAGTAATTATATAATCGTGTTCTTCCTCTGACAGAGGCTGCCCTGATTGCTGCTGTCGCCGGATAACTTCACTGGTGGCTTCCGATGCATCGTTTTGTTGTTGCTGACGTTGTTTGATACGCCTCAATAATTCTTCATCGGAGGCTTGAAAATCGATAATAAAAAACGGCGCGCCGCAGTCAGAGGCGAGCTTTCTGAACAGAGCGCGCTGCTCGAGTTTAAGAAAAGCCGCATCGATAATCGCAGTAAAACCTGCCTCAATCACAGCCTTGGCAAGCCCGGCAAGACGCTGGTAAGTTTGCAGCCCGGCCTCTGGCGTATAAAGCCCGCTGTCAATGCCGCTGCCCGTAGCTTCCTGGGCACGATAGCCGAACAGCCGTTTGCGCTCTATATCCGAACGTATTTGCAAGGCGCCGGTTTTTTCAGCAAGCTGACTTGCAAAAGCGGACTTGCCTGAACCTGAATAGCCATGCGTAATAATTAAAACTGCCCGGCTTTCTCTGGTAAAACGCTCAGCCAGATTGGCAAAAAGACTGTATTCATCAAGCGCTTTTTTGCAAACAGCAGCGTTATTGCGGTGCTGGGCCATGTGCAATAATGCAACCTTGCCGCGTACCAGCGCGCGATAAACCAGGTAGTAGCGCAACAGCGCCAGCCCTGCGTAATCACCCGTGTGTTGAAGATAATGATTAAGAAAGCGCCAGGCGTGAGGTTCATGTCCAAAATACAGCAAATCAACAATTACGAAAGCCACTTCGCTGATGACATCGATCCAGCGCAGCAGCGGATTGAATTCAATACAATCAAACGGCGTTATCTGACCGTTTATAACAGTCATGTTGCTCAGATGCAGATCGCCGTGGCATTCGCGCACCTTTCCCTGCTGCTTGCGCTGTTGCATTAGCGCTTTTTTATTTCGCCATTCATCATTGCCCCATAGCCGGATAGCGTCTAATTGCCGTTTGTGACTGCCATGTTCAAGCAGCGGCCCGATAAGGTCAAAATTCTCGTCAAACCAGTGCCGTATATCTTTACTATTTCCGTAAGGGGAATCTGTGGCCGCCTTTTCAATCGTTTCATGAAAATCAGCAATGATAGCGGCCATTTGATCGATTTCATTTTTGCCCAGCGTCCCCCGTTCTGCATACTCGCTCAGCAAGTGTCCTGAGGGGAACTGAACCATCTTGACGGCATATTCAATCGCTTCACCCGCGCCGTCCATTTTGGGATGATCGGGGCTTCCTGTTATCGGCGCCACCTCAAGATACAAATTGGCCGCCAGCCGCCGGTTTAGCCTTAATTCTTCATGACAGAAAAACCGCCGCTTTTCCAGGCTAGAGAAATCCAGAAAACCGAAGTTAACGGGCTTTTTGATTTTGTAGGCATATTCACCGGTCAGCAGCACCCAGGAAATGTGCGTTTCAACCATGCGCACGGACGCGACTTCATGAGCATAAGCGATTGTTTCAGATAATGCTTTAATAAGGGTAATGCCTGAATCCAGGGCTTTATTGCCGGTCGGTGTATTGCTCATGCTGAAATTATAAATGTCTGTCAGTTTTTGCGTAATCTAAGCTATTCGCTTGCTTTTCAGCCCTCTTTTTCCATGGCTAAATGAATACCTCATTGCCGGCTCCTGTAGATAATTTGCCATTGCCCGTTACCGCAGGGTTAAAGTTCACTCCGCATGAGGGCGGATGGCGGCATAGCGGCAGAGAAAGAAAAAGCTGAATCTTGAATTAACGATCGGCAGGACCTTAAAGTTAAGGCCCTTTACAAACAGGATTGTTCAGCGCTGCCAGTATTTGCTACTGATGATTACGCTCATTAATGACATTCATTTAAAGTTCAGACGTTTTAATCAGTCTAAAAATAATAAAAAAGCGGCAGCTAACTATCCGCCGCTTTTTATACTGATTACTAATTGACTGGCAGACAATCGCTACTACTTGCGTAAATTATCGCTGGCTGTTTCTTCTACATCAACTTCAGTTTTTCTCACTGTATCTGTTACGGTTTCCTCGCGCTCGTCTACATCTTTGCCAACCCGAACTTCCTCGACTACACGCGCCTCTTTAGCCACTACCGGAACTTCAGCATGTTCGGTAAGTTCTATTTCACCTTCCTTAAAACTGGACAGATCGGCTTCGGTCGCCGGCCGGTTCACAGCATTTCTTTCCACATGCACATGCTCTTCGCGAAGCCTGAGGCTTTCTGCCACAGGGCGTTCAATTATTCGGCTGCGAAGCCTTGTTCTGCCTGTTTCAACTTCCTTTTTCCCTACATTTAACTGTTCTTCAATAATCGGAATAGTGGCTTCCTCGCGAGCGGGTTCAGCAGCAAGCGTTTCCGATGCGGCGTAACCAGGCGTTTCAGATGCCGCATAGGCGGTTTGGCCGCTTCGCTCGCCCATGTCCACAGCGCCTGCTTGATCCAGAATTTCTCCGGCGCGCCATGCTTCCTCCTCTGATTCCGCATGAACTGTGACGATGGCTCCACTTCGACCCGCTATCTCAGCATATGAATTTGCCTCGTCTGTTTCAAACAGAGAGCCAAAAAAATTGCGAATACTTCCCTGATCCTGATCGGATTTTTGAAACGAAATGTCAACATTCGCCCGTAAAAAACCATTATCCAAAAGTTGTTGTACGGCATCTTTTGCATCTGAAGCGTCATTGAATATACCTATTACTGTTTGTTTCATAATGGTTACCTCATAAATTGAAATTTATTGATTTAAATGATTATCAGCTCTTCATTTTATTCCTTGTCAGGATCTGAAGCCTTGGCGTTGCTGCGTTCGACCGCTACTTCCTCTTTCCTTAACGTCACTTGTCGGGTTTCCTGCTTTTGATTCTGACGTTTAACTATGTGTAATTCTTCAACGAGCATCAGGCGCTTTTCTAATACAGCCACTTCCCTTATTATTGGAATGATCATGGTGTCGCCTTCATATCTAAGGGCTGGAGGCGGTGAATCAACAAATTGATTGACAGCTACCCTTTCCACCTGTATTTCCTCCTCCAGCAGGGGTATGGTTACGGTTTGTTCATGTTCTGTGACCTGTTTTGAAATACGCACCGTGCCCGCTTTACTGACTTTTTTTTCAATATGAAGCTGTTCCTCAATGACGGGAATGACAGCTTCCTGCCTTGCAGCCTGCTCTGCAGGCAAGCTGTCTATTTCTTGCCATGCCTGATCTAGCGCTCGTAGAGAATCATCTTCCGGGTTCATGGTTTTTAATGGAATGTAAAAGTTAATAGTTACAAATACGCTTGGCTTGTTTTCACTTATTGAAGCAAGGCAAGGACTTATGGCTGAAAATTTTTTGAATTATCGTAGGGTTTTCTTGCTTGAGTTTGCTCTTTTACCCAAATTTTTAATGAAATCAAAAAACTTAAGGAGGAATTCCTTATGAGCATAACTCATACGGCATTTCTTATTTGTATCAATGACTTTAGATTACGATAAAAGGGGCAGGAGTTATGTGCGTTAATACACGCAAGGGGAAAAAGAAATTAGTCCAGCATTAATATTTCCTGATACAGTAAACTTTCTTGCCGGATCACTGCATTAAATCTAAACGATATGTATCTGCTTGTATCAAGCCTTACTGGGCGCTCTTGGCGATATGGAGCTCACCCGTTTGCCGTCAGGATAATGATTAGTTGGCGGGGATTTTCAGGGCCGCCCTTGGAAAACTGGTAATTATTCAACGGTGGAGGGCTGTGCATTAGCTTCATTGACAATGAGCACGAGTAAATCCGTTACCCCGGCTTCAGCACTTCTAAAATAACACTATGGACAGCCCGCTATTGATGAGGGTTTAATGATTGAAGAAATGAGCAATCTGGCTCCCGTGCGCTGCCAAATTCAAAATACCCCTCCCATCATTGCCAAATATCCGCGGGCGCTCTGCCGAAAATTATTTTGTCCTTGAAATCCTGAAGTTTCCAGATTATTAGGTTCTGATATCGTTTTGCAGATAAATTACGAAATTCAATAATCTCCGGTCTTTCAGACCCAGCTAGCTCTATAGCTCAACTGTTGATCGGCGATACATTACGCCTTTCATTGCGAATGCGGAATTTTCTATATACCCGTGATAGGATTGGCGCTGGCTCGCTATCCAAGAGTCTGACCAAGCACGGGCGCGATGCCTTGGAGGATAAGCGTTAGTCACAGTGGCTCCTGTAGAAACGTTGCTTGCCTTTAGGCAATTCCTGTACTGGCTCCTGTGAAGGGTCGCCAATAATAAGCCCCCGACATTGCCGGGGGTGATATAACTTAATCGCTTGTACAGAGTGGAGGTTTTCATTCAAAGACCGTATTCCTCTTTAGGCAGAAATGGCTCCTAAAGTAAGGACTCACAATTTTCAGCAAACTGACGTACTGGTTCTGGAAGTCCAGCTTTCAAGGTCTCTGCATCTCCACCCAAATCCAGCCAGCCCGATACCTAATAAGAGCCAGGTGGAAGGCTCCGGGACTGCCGCTGCCTGAGGCTCAGAGTAGAGAAAATCATCCAAGACCACCACGTCAATCCCCGCTCCATCATTCGGACCCAAGCTGCTATTGCCCGTGGTGATCCTCACCCTGGAGATCAGCTCATCGGTGAATTGAATCCCCAGGAAAGACAGTCCATTATCAAAGGTATCAGCAGAAAATGTGCCGAGCGAACTCCCACCCAGATCGAAATACTCGATCGAGGATGTATCAGCCAGATCTACATCGCTGAAAACCGCGCCGAATCCTGACACCGTTGCAGAAGCAGCGCCGTTGGTGCCCGGAATGAAGAAGAGCCCGTCCGTAATATTGCTGCCTACCGGGGCGAACAGTCGCTCAGCGCTAAAGGTGCTGAAGATGGCGCCGTATGTAGGATTATTGAACAGCCCGGCCAGTCCCCCCGTTCCTGTTGGGTCTTGAACCAAATCGGCGGTAGGAGGGGCCTGCGTAAGCCCCGTCCCGGGTGTGGTGAACTGGGCACCGCGGGTGTTCCGGAACACATTGAACGGTGTTACCGGAGCTGTTGTAGTGAAGTTGTTGCCGCCGCCATCCCAGTTGATTTCGCGGCGGCCCGCAGCGAGGGGACCCGTAGCGTTGCCGTTATTAGGATCGCCCAGCGCCGCGCGGAAGTCATCTACGCTACCCTGAATGGCTGCGGCATTGGCCCCGGCGCTTGAAAAGGTGAGCGGAACGGCGCTTGCCGACATCGGTACTATCAGGAATCCCCAAAGAATAATAATAAACCAGCGTGAAAGTAACATATGCATAATCGTCTCCTTTGAATGATGGATTATGAAGAGAAAGCTTAAAGCTTATTGACAGAAAATCTAAAATGCCTAAAGACCTGCTGGGCTATAAGATATAGGCAATAACAATGCCCTATATAAAAACAAGCATAATTTCAATTACTTGGATTTAAAACAGAACGGTCGGCAGACGGGCTTGTAAAAAGTTCTGACAGTAAGACCATTGACAACGATCTAAATGAATTCACGTCGTCCGACGAACTGGCTGAGGTCGCGGGTGCCCAGCACCACGGGATTGCCGCATAAGCAACTAGCCAGCCTAGAGTCTGGAGGCAGGACTTACACTCAAGCATTTTTTCCAGTTAAGCTATATCATCTACGGCTTGGCCGGTGGTTTAACATGGTTAATTAGTGCATGGCATTCCTGGTTCGGGTCACTAAAACTCACATCACTCCAATACTACCGGACCAGCTAAAAATTCATGATGCATAAAAAGTGTCTAAGGTTCAGGCTTAGTACAGACTGCAGAAACAACTTGATCAGTTACCCCACCTAATACTATCGGATATGGGTGTAAGGGGCTTTGGCTACCTTGAGGATCAAAATGTGCCGCTATTTATATTCCAGGAACCGTTACCCGTGTTAGCGCCCGCCCCTCCGGAAAATTAGCTGGTCTTACAATCACCATTCGTTATGTATTTATAAGCGGTTGCTTGATTTAAGAAAGCAATTGTCAATAAAGACCGGCCATTTGTAAAAAATTCTGACAGATTATATGGATTCAATTTGAAATGGTGTCAGTATTTCTTACACAATCATGTATCATGCCATCTTCGTTGATTGATAAATTCCGACTTTCTTCCTTCTCTATGCCCCATGTATCCAACTCTGTATTTCGTTACCACAACACCAGCGCACCAAGCACCAATTCAACGATTATTCCAAAGGCCTGGAGTCGCTGGATCAGGATGATCCGCTTAACCCCTAACCCGGGCGCAGGCCTTGCTATCAAGCATTTTTTCCAGTTAAATTAACATTATGGCAAGACCACTAAGATTAGGCTCAGGCGGTTTATATCTTGTCACTTCCATTGTTTATTAGATAATGAGTGACACAGCTCCACGTACTGCTTAAGTTCAGGGAGCGATCAATCCCTTTTGTAAATAGGTTTCTGCATAATTGAAAACGATATCCGCATCCGGGAGCACCAGCGCTTCGTCCTTGCCCTTATAGTCAAGACGAAACAGCATATCCTTAATTACATTGATCCTGGCGGATTGTTTACAGTCAGATCTGACTACTGTCCACGGCGCCGTCAAATAATGGGTTCTGGCGAACATTACGTTGCGGGCCTGGCTGTATTCGTCCCAGTATTTTTGGGCGGCTTTATCGATGGGGCTTGACTTCCATTGCTTGAGCGGGTCTTGCTGTCTTGCCTTAAGCCGTTTTTTTTGTTCATCGCGGCTGATATCCAGGTAATATTTCAGCAATTTGATACCCGACCGCACCAGCATCTGTTCGTAACCGGGCACGGTTTCAAGGAACTCATGATATTCTTCATGCGTGCAAAAACCCATCACATGCTCTACACCGGCACGGTTATACCAGCTGCGGTTAAATAAAACCAATTCCTGGGCAGCCGGAAGATGGCGGGTGTAGCGTTGAAAATACCATCTGCTTATATCCCGGTCAGAAGGCTTGCCAAGGGCTACAGTGCGCGTTTCCCGCGGGCTAAGATGCTGGATGATGCGCTTGATAGCGCCATCTTTACCCGCGGCGTCCCGGCCTTCGAAGAGGACCAGGATTTTATCGTTATTGTTAATAATATAGTTTTGAAGTTTAACCAGCTCAATTTGTAACTGTCTCAGAGTCTTTTTATAATCCTCTTCGCAGCTTATTTTTTTATCAGGTTTTTTCGTCATGCTTGACTCAGTTGATTGTTGACTCATATAGAATATGATTTTAGGTTACATGAACCGGAGTTTTATTCTTTTTCCATTTCCGCCGTATAACTTCCCAAACAGGCAGCACTGTTAAGCTTGGCGCGCTTGTAAAGCGTATCTTGCGCGGCCGCAATGTTTTCCGGTTTTCCTTGCCAGGCCTGCAATACCGGTTGCTGCAATGCGCGTGCGTAGGAGAAGCTTAATAACCACGGCGCATTGCCGGCCATAGTATTTATATAATTAAGATTCCGGGTGGCTTCCTCCGGTGTTTGTCCGCCGGAAAGAAAATTAATGCCGGGAACGGCAGCCGGTACTGACCGGCGCAGCTGGACAAGCGTCATTTCGGCGATTTCTTCCGGACTGGCTGTGCTCGGGGAGTCTTTGCCCGGCAAGACCATACTGGGTTTGAGCAGCATATATTCCAGTTGTACGCGATGCCGGTGCAGGGCATGAAATACTGAATGCTGAACAGCTTCTGTTACTTCAAAGCAGCAGGCAATCGTGTGGTCGCCATCCAGTAACACTTCCGGTTCAACGATGGGCACCAGTCCCAGTGATTGACAAATGGCGGCATAACGAGCGAGCACCTCGGCGTTGGCGTCCATGCCGAGTTGAGTCGGATTATGCGCGCTTATCGTATAAACATTGCGCCATTTGGCAAAACGCGCGCCCTTTTCCTTATAATCCGACAAGCGGTCAGCCAGACCGTCCAGCCCCTGGGTCACCAAATCACCGCACGCATTGGCCAGCGATACAGTGCCTTTATCGACTTTGATGCCCGGCACTATGCCCTGTTCGACCGCTATTTGAAGTAATGGCTTTCCGTCAGCTGTGCTTTGCCCCAGGGTTTCTTCGAACAGTATAACCCCGCTGATAAATTCGCCTAAACCGGGTGTAGTGAGCAGCAATTGACGATAGGCCAGGCGACTTGTCTCGGTGGATTCGACCTTAATTTCTTTAAAACGTTTGGCAATGGTAGGCTGACTCTCATCGGCCGCGAGCAGGCCTTTACCCTTGACGACCAGATCAGCAATTGTAGATTGTAGTTCGCTTTGTATGCTCATGATTAAACTCCGGTTATAATTTTTATTGCTTTGGGCCAATGGCTAAAAATCAAAATGACCTTATATTTTTACCAGACGGTAAAAAATGTGTTTTGCAAGCTCCGCTGTAGTAAGGTAAAGCATAACAATTAACCCCAGCAGGGCCAGTAAAGAAAGCGGCAATGGCTGAAAGCCTACCAAATGCGCAATAGGGGTGTAAGGTAAAGCCAGGGTAACAACGATGATAAGGAAGGTTGCAGTAAGCAGATATTTGCCCGGCCGGCTTTTAAAAAAAGAGTTCCTGCTGCGCACAATAAAGACGATCAGCGCAGCCGAAACGACTGACTCCAGAAACCAGGCGGTGCGGAATTGTTCTATGGAGACATCCAGCAGCCAGAGCAGGCCGAAAGTCATAAAATCGAACAGGGAACTGACGAAGCCAAACGTGATCATAAATTTACGAATAAACTTGATATCCCAGCGACGCGGTTGCGAGACCATTTCCGCATCGACATTATCCGAGGCTATGGTCATTTCCGGAAAATCCGTGAGTAAATTGGTCAACAGAATCTGCTTGGGTAATAACGGCAGAAAGGGCAGCAATAAGGAGGCGCCCGCCATGCTGAACATATTGCCGAAGTTGGAGCTGGTTGCCATGAACACATATTTCAAGGTGTTGGCGAAAGTGATGCGCCCTTCGCGAACGCCCTGAACCAGTACGCCCAAATCCTTTTCCAGCAGCACAATTTCAGCCGTTTCTTTGGCCACATCCGCTGCGCTTTCGACAGAAATGCCGATATCGGCGGCATGCAGCGCGGATACATCATTAATGCCATCGCCCATATAGCCGACCACAAAACCGGCTTTTTTCAGGGCGATGATAATGCGTTCTTTCTGGTTGGGTTCGACTTCGGCAAATAAATCAACGTCCGCCACTTTATTCATCAAGGCCCTGCCGCTCATTTGCTCAATTTCCGGGCCGGTAAGTATTTCGTGTTCTGCAAGCCCCAGTTGTTTACTGACTGTGGCCGCTACCAGACGATTATCGCCGGTAATGATTTTGAGCGTCACGCCCAGTTCGCGCAATTGCTTGATGGTCTCGGCACAGTCTGCTTTGGGCGGGTCGAAAAATAACAGAAAGCCCAAAAATCGCATTCCGGTCTCGTCCGTCTTATCAATTCGTGCCTGGGCATCCATGAGCTTATAGGCCAGTCCCAGGGTGCGGAATCCCTGACGGCTGAAATCTTTGTAACGCTGCTGGATTTGCTTACTCGCAGATGCTATCGGCAGCAGTGAGCCATCGGCATTTTCCACTTCAGAGCAGGCGGCAAGCACATGGGTCAGCGCGCCTTTGGTGATCAAGATATTTTCGCCCCGTTTTGAAATTAACAGGCTTAGTCGTTTGCGGTAAAAATCATAGGGAATTTCCGCCAGCTTTTTGCAGTCTTTTATATCGAACTGCCGATATTGCCTGATTGCTTCGTCAATGGGATTGCTGAATCCGGTTTCATAAACAGAATTAAGATAGGCATAAAATGACACCCTGTCGCTGGCATTGCCCGACAGATCAAACGCACCGCGCATATGCACAGCGCCTTCCGTCAAGGTGCCGGTTTTATCCGAACACAGCACGTTCATGCTGCCGAAATTCTCGATTGAGGCTAATTGTTTGACGACGACTTTCTGCTCGGCCATACGCTTGGCGCCATGAGCCAGATTAATGCTGATAATTGCGGGTAGTAATTGCGGCGTTAAGCCGACGGCAAGCGCCAGCGCGAACAAAAACGAGTCCAGCACCGCTTTTTCGAGATAGACATTCACGGCAAAAATAAGCATAACCAGTATCAGCGTGATTTCCATGAGCAGGTAGCCAAAGCGTCTGATGCCGCTCTCAAACTCGGTTTCAGGCGCTTTTAACTTGATGCGCAGTGAAAGTTTGCCGAACTCGGTTGTCTGCCCTGTTGCCACCACCAGCGCTGTTGCATCGCCGCTTTGCACATGCGTTCCCATCCATAAGGCGTTAATGCGCTGACTTAACGCGGTATTTGCCGGCAACACGCCAGGCAGTTTTTCGACCGGATAACTCTCACCGGTCAGTATGGCTTCATCAACAAACAGGTTAGCGGATTCCAGAATCAAACAATCTGCCGGAATAATGCCGCCCGCCTTAAGCAATATAATGTCTCCAGGCACTAAACTTTCGGCGGCAACTTCCGTTGCAGTCCCGTCACGACGCACGCTGACTCTGATTTGCACGATCTCGAGCAGTTTTTTTATAGCGCCGGCGGCCCCTTTTTCCTGCCAGAATCCTAACAATCCGCTGATCAGTACAATCGTTAAAATAATCGCAGCATCCAGCCTGTCATGTAAGAAAAATGACAAGCCGGTGGCAAAAAGGAGTATGAGAATAATGGAACTTTTAAACTGGGCAAAAAACAGCCGCAAATTTCCCCTTGGCTTTTTGCTATTAAGCCGGTTGGCGCCATAACGCTTTAGGCGCCGATTTGCTTCTTTACTGGCTAGACCTTGAGGCGTCACGGCTAACAGCTTCAATTGCTGTTCAGCCGGAATACTCCAGAATGTGTTGCATGGCACAGTCTTACCGGATTTTGTAATGTTTGCCATATAAGACTCTGAAGCAGTAGGGTGAATGTATTAGCCGCCTGTCATATTCATATACCGCAGGATAACCGGTTGCTCGTGGATATTGAATTCGTGCTTTTCAGGTTTAATCAGCATGGCCTCGATAATGGCTTGTTTTAATACCGCCATATCGCCGGGATTAGCCCTCATCACTTTCTTTAAATCAACGGAGTGTTCATTGCCCAGGCACAGCAATAACCGTCCTTCCACAGTCAGTCTGACCCGGTTGCAGGTGCTGCAAAAATTCTCGCTGTGGGGAGAAATGAAGCCGACGCGGGTTTGGCTGCCTGAAATCCTGAAATAATTTGAAGGCCCGCCGGTTTTTTCAGCGCTAACAAGCAAAGAAAAATTCCGGGCCAGATCGGCTTTGATCAAATCACTGGAATAATAGGCTTCTGATCTGTCATGCTGATTAACTATGCCCAACGGCATTTCTTCAATAAAGCTGATATCAATACCGTTATTAACAGCGAACTGCACCAGGTCATTAACTTCAAGATGATTTCTATTTTTTAGTATGACTGCATTGATTTTTATACCCTCAAATCCGGCTGACCTGGCGGCCTGAATGCCGTTAAGCACTTTCTGTAAATCCCCGGTTCGGGTTATGGCTTTAAATTTATCAGCATCGAGTGTATCCAGGCTGATATTGATGCGTTTTACACCTGCTTCCTTTAAGGATGCCGCCATTGCTTCAAGCTGAGAACCATTCGTCGTGATCGCCAGTTCATTCAGGCCGTCAATGCTGCCGATCTTTTGCAGCAGCTCTAACGCGCCTTTTCTGACTAAAGGTTCGCCGCCTGTCACCCTGATTTTTTTCACCCCTAATTCAGCAAATGCCTTAGCCAGCGTATAAATTTCCTCCAGCGTCAGAATCTGCGCGCGCGGCAAAAACGTCATGTCTTCCGCCATGCAATAGACGCAGCGGAAATCGCATCGATCCGTAATCGAAATTCTCAAATAATCAACTTTTCTGCCAAAGCGATCGATCAATTGAACAGCAGGTTTGGATGGAGTCATAAGCGTGGAATTAATATAGCAATAGTTATTTTACGGGCTTTTGGCCATAAAGCCTTTCCATTTCACGGAATATCAGACTTTATGGTTTGCATTTGATTCATTTATGAAATTTTTCACTTCCAATTTTAAAACGACTCCTTTCATGGAGGGATAAAGCTTTTTCAAAACCATTGGCTGTTATTTCTAGTTGATTTTGCCTGGCCGCTGGCGATGCGTCTTCGCAATCAAAAGCATCCGCTTTAGCCCTAGAAATGATGCTGCCCATCCTTTCCTAATAATGGGCGCGTATTGAATTATCCTTTGTATCAGTAGGTATATCAGATGAAAAAGTTTCAAACTCATGCTGCGGGTCATTTTTATCAGCCGGTAAAAATGCGGCTTCAGCGCGGCAAGGTTTACATCCCGGTCTTTAACCATACCGCGCCGGTATAGCCAGCGCAGCAAGCCGCTGACATACAGTACAAACACGCTTTGACCGGCAACAAACCAGAGAAAGCGGCCCTTAGCACCTAAAGCCTCGCCGGTATGCAAAGGCCATATCCAGGTGGCAATCGTTTCTCCTGTAGTAAAACCGGCTGGATTGCGCACTTCCTTGATGTGCCCGCTCCAGCGATCCACCCAAACCGTTGTAAAAGGATGCCGCTGATTGATTTCGCCGTCCTGGCGCAAATTGATTCGATAAATGCCGGCGTTACCCGCAGGCGTTGTGACTCGTCTTAGCTGGGCGCGCGGAAACGGGCCGCGGGCGATAAACTCCGCTGATTCCAGGCCGACGGGATGATTGTTGGGAATCGCTGTGCTGGGAATGGTGCGGCCGGTTTCGCCGTGCTCCATACCGGATGAGCCGGTCAGGGATTCCGGGACAGACGGATAGATCAGAAGAAAGCCGGTGAACGCAAGCAATAGTAAGGCAGGTGCGCTAAGCAGGCCGATTAGTCGGTGTAAATCGAAGGCAAACTGGATCATTCCGGCCCGATGCCGTATTTTTAACGCTGATCGCAGTCCTGTTATTCCAGGCCACCATAAATAAAGTCCGGTAGCTACTGAAATCATGAGCAATAACCCCAAAATGCCCACTGCATTCCAGCCAAAGCGAGCCAGTCGAAGCTGCGTGTGCAGGTCAAGCAGCCAGGTCGCGGCCGTTTGTCCCCAGAAACGGCTGGCAACTACCTCTGCGGTATAGGGATTGACAGAGACCATGAGCGGCGCATATAGCTCAAAGACGGTCTCCCGGGGTTTGTCATACCAGACGGTAATCATGCCGTGAGAGGATCCGGGCATTTCCAAGGTCCAGGAGCCGTAGCGGTCCGGATGCGCCTTGTGTACTGATACCATAATCCGATCCAGCGATTGGTAGTTGCCCTGCGGCTCTTCGATAACCAGTTGCGGATTAAACAACTCATCCAGTTCTACGCGGTAAACGCTGATGCTGCCCGTCAGTCCCATCAACGCGAACAAGAAACCCGCGCTCAGCGCCAGGTAAAGATGAATTCTGAGCCAGGCTGCTCGCGCTGGCAAATGTTTGATAGGGAATTGCATGAAATCCGGTTAACATGAAAAGCTGTCATTATCCCATAGGGTCTTTCCCTTGTCTCACCGATCATACGGGCCCAGCCTTTATTGCCCCAGGCCGAAAAGCAGGCGCCCAACTTTTTAGACAGTAATTGCTACAACCTAATAGTTAAAGCAATATGCTACAATACCGGCTTGAAAATCCTCACATAAAACAAAAGCCGCTGTTGTTTTATATTCCATCGCACCCTGCATTACAAGCTGACGAATTTGATAAGTGCAGGTAATTGACTGAAGATTGCTAACCTTTGTTTTATGAATAATAACCGGCGCCAACGCAATGCGAAGGCTTAATAGATGCGTGCATAAACACGCTGTTTAGGAGTCAGACATGATTCGCGGCAGCAACAAGGCACAGGGAATAGTGGGCCTAACTGTTTTAATTTTTGACCCAGGTCTTTTTTCTGCACTCTTCCGGGTAGAAAACTGATTCAGGAATATTCCGTTATGGGGAAAAACCATTTATTTTTAATCATTTACAGGTATTACCCATGAATATACAACATAAGGCACATCCCTGGCATGGCATTCAAACGGGCGATGAGGCGCCTTCAGTCGTGACTGCGTTCATTGAAATTGTCCCGTCCGATACGGTTAAATATGAAGTCGATAAAAGCAGCGGCTATCTTAAAATTGACCGGCCGCAAAAATTTTCCAGCACAGTGCCGACTCTTTACGGCTTTATTCCGCAAACCTTTTGCGCTGAAAAAATTGCCGAGTTTGCCGCCCTTAAGTCGGGCAAAACAGTTGCCAAAGGCGACGGTGATCCGCTTGATATTTGCGTTTTGAGCGAGCGCAGCGTAACACATGGAAATATTATCCTGCAGGCGATTCCGATCGGCGGATTTCGCTTACTGGACAAGGGCGAGGCGGATGACAAGATTATTGCGGTAATGAAAGGCGACGAGTTTTACCGGCAGTGGAATGACGTATCGGATTGCCCCCAGTCCTATATCGACCGCTTGAAACATTATTTTCTGACTTATAAAAATCTTCCTGATGAAATCAGCGCCTGTGAAATAACCAATGTCTATGGCCGCGAGGAAGCGCATGAAGTGATCAGAAGGTCAATTGAAGATTATAAAAATCATTACGGCGGCTAAACTTATGTTTTAAAGATTTATAGACTCCCACGGAGGAGACCGCTCATCGTTATACATAATTACGCGGGTAACTCGTCATACCCGCCGGGAAGCGGGACCAATCTGTCTGGAACAGATTGGCATTGACCCCTTGGGGTGCGGGGCAGGAAAGCCCCCGCATGAATCCAGTGCCAGGGATGGCGAACTTAAATACATCCATGTAGCCTGGATTGCTCACCGCCTCCTTGCGGTTCGGGCTTCGCCCCGTGCTGCGCACGTCCTAATTCGCTCCCGGCGCATTAGTCCGGCAATCCCCCGGCAATTTCTGACCGGGGCAGGCTCTGCCGGAATGACGGGCTTCGTGACATTTATGTATAACGATGAGCGAAGACCGTGGAAATCGCTAATCTTTGAACTTTAGACTTTTTGATAAATATCAGCGCCTTTTTCAAGAAACTGCCTGGATTTTTCATCCATGCCTGTTTTTAGCGCTTCATTTTCATCTTCAATACCTTTTGCAGCAGCATAATCCCGAACATCCTGGCTGATTTTCATCGAGCAAAAATGCGGACCGCACATGGAACAGAAATGAGCGATTTTCGCGGATTCCTTTGGCAATGTTTCATCATGGAATGCACGCGCTTTTTCAGGATCGAGACCGATATTAAACTGATCTTCCCAGCGGAATTCAAAACGCGCCTTGGACATGGCATTATCACGCGCCTGCGCGCCGGGATGCCCTTTACCGAGATCCGCGGCATGGGCGGCAATTTTGTAGGTCACGATGCCTTCGCGCACATCCTGTTTATTGGGCAAGCCCAAATGTTCTTTTTGGGTGACATAACAGAGCATCGCGCAACCGTACCAGCCGATATTGGCGGCGCCGATGGCTGAGGTAATATGGTCGTAACCGGGAGCAATATCGGTAGTCAGCGGGCCCAAGGTATAAAAAGGCGCTTCGCCGCATTCTTCCAGCTGCTTTTCCATATTGACTTTAATCATATGCAAAGGCACATGTCCAGGCCCCTCGATCATCGTTTGCACATCGTGTTTCCAGGCGATTTTGGTCAGCTCGCCCAGGGTTTCCAGTTCGCCGAATTGGGCGGCGTCATTGGCGTCATAAATTGAACCGGGGCGCAGGCCGTCACCCAGCGAGAAGGACACGTCATAGGCCTTCATGATTTCGCAGATTTCTTCAAAGCGCGTATACAGAAAGCTTTCGGTGTGATGGGCCAGGCACCATTTGGCCATAATGGAACCGCCGCGCGAAACGATGCCGGTCATGCGTTTGGCGGTCAGCGGCACATAATGCAGACGGACGCCTGCATGAATCGTAAAATAATCGACGCCCTGCTCGGCCTGTTCAATTAAAGTGTCCCGGTAAATTTCCCAGCTCAGGTCTTCGGCTTTGCCTTTGACTTTTTCCAGCGCCTGATAAATAGGCACGGTACCGATAGGCACAGGCGAATTGCGCAGAATCCATTCGCGGGTTTCATGAATGTTTTTACCGGTGGACAAATCCATGATGGTGTCGCCGCCCCAGCGTATGCCCCAGAGCATTTTTTCAACTTCTTCGTCAATCGATGAAGTAACGGCTGAATTGCCCAGGTTGCCGTTGATTTTGACCAGGAAGTTACGGCCGATAATCATAGGCTCCAGTTCCGGATGATTGATGTTGGCCGGAATAATGGCCCGGCCCCGGGCTACTTCATCACGAACAAATTTAGGCGTGATAACGGATGGAATCGATGCGCCGAAGGATTGGCCGGGATGCTGGTCTTTCCATAAATCGCGCATTTCATCCATAAGCTGGTTTTCGCGAATCGCGATAAATTCCATTTCGGGCGTAATAATGCCCTGTCTGGCATAATGCATCTGCGTCACGTTAGCGCCGGCTCTGGCGCGCCGCGGGTTGCGGATATGCTCAAAGCGCAGACTGGCGGTAGCCGGATCGTTCAGGCGTTGACGGCCGAATTCGGAGCTGGGGCCGGTTAGTTCTTCAGTATCGTTTCTTTCTGCTATCCAGCCTGAACGAATGGAGCCCAAGCCCTTTTTTAAATCGACGCTGACATTGGGGTCGGTATAAACGCCCGAGGTGTCATACACATACAGCGGCGGATTTTTTTCAGCGCCAAAGTGTGCAGGCGTATCCGACAAGGTGATTTTGCGCATCGGAACTTGTATGTCAGGCCGGCTGCCCTGAACATAAATTTTTTCCGAAGCGGGGTAGGAATCGATTTTGACGCTAGCGGCGTCGGTTGTGAAATTAATATCTTTAATGACAGCGCTCATGCTTATCTCCAACTATTTAAAGCAACAAGGCGCAGGGAAGATGGGCTTTCCTACGCCGGTATTAACCGGAGTCAGGTTCAAAGGGTCTCTCTCAGCCTCAGACAAATATCGAAGCACCCCTAGCCTTTACGGATGTAGAGTTAAGTTAAAGGAAAATAAAACAGATTGCAAGACGCCTGGACAGGGTAGCGTTATGATCCGAATCGGCATGCCTTAAAACAAACGATTTTAAATGTGTATAATTAAGTATTCTTACTCATGCCTCATTTTCGAGCAATATACCTGATACTGAAGTAAATCCGTTTAAATTCAGGGCCTTGGTTCTTAAGCCAAAAACAGCCAATAAATGCAGATAATATGTTATTTGATTTTTCAGGGGCGGGAAAGTCTGGCTTTATTTATGCTGTTATTAACAACTTGAAAATGCTTTTTTTTATAAGCAATGCTAGAATTTATTTTTTAGTTGCCTAAACAGTTTCAACCGATGTCGGTAGACTCTCAAAAAACGCCTTATAATCCCCTTGCGCTGGAATTTAAAAGCAGTACCTTTTCCGTGCCCGTTTTAATCTTGTTCAGTAATGATTTGGCAGTTATAGAGCAGCAACTCCAGGCAAAAATCAGTTTGGCCCCGGAGTTTTTCAGAAATTCTCCTTTAGTGCTGGATGTGCAGGAGCTCAATAAAAAAGATCTCGACCTTGATATCGCAGCGCTAATGGAAATTCTTCGCGAACCGGGCTTATTGCCAGTAGGCATACGCGGCGGTAACCTGAAGCAAAATAAAAAGGCATTAGCTCTGCAAATTCCGGTTTACTCTGTTACCAGCAGCAGTGCGACTGCCGAAGCTCAAAAACGGAAAACTATTACCCCGCCTGTTCCGGAACCGATAACTGATCCAGGCACAACTATACTGATTACGCATCCGGTACGTTCCGGTCAACGGCTTTACGCCTCAGGCGACCTGGTTATTTTGGCGCAAGTCAGTGCCGGAGCCGAAATTTTGGCTGAGGGCAATATCCACGTTTACGGCACCTTGAGAGGTCGCGCTATGGCGGGCGTGCAAGGCAACAAGGCGGCGCGTATTTTTTGTTCCGATTTGCAGGCAGAACTGATCTCAATCGCCGGGGATTATAAAATCAGCGAAGATATGCAGGCTATTAGCCGCAATAAGCCTGTCCAGGTCTATTTACAAGACCACACTATAATTATTAAAGATATTTAGTAATATTATTACCGTAGAGGAAAAGCAATTGGCAAGAATCATAGTCGTAACATCCGGTAAAGGTGGCGTGGGTAAAACGACAACCAGCGCCGCCATAGCCATGGGGCTTGCAAAAAAAGGTCATAAAACAGCCGTGATTGATTTTGATGTAGGACTGCGGAATCTTGATTTGATCATGGGCTGCGAGCGGCGCGTAGTGTATGACTTTGTCAATGTCATCAATGGCGAAGCGAGTCTTAATCAGGCCCTGATTCGCGATAAAAACTGCAATCTGCTTTATATCCTGCCGGCCTCACAAACGCGCGATAAGGATGCGCTTAGTCAGGAGGGCGTAGGCAAGATTCTGGAAGACTTGTCCAAAGACTTTAAATACATAGTCTGCGACTCGCCGGCTGGCATTGAAAAAGGCGCTCATTTAGCCATGTATTTTGCCGATGATGCCTTTGTCGTAACTAATCCGGAAGTCTCTTCAGTCAGGGACTCAGATCGTATGCTGGGCATATTAGCCAGTAAATCACGCCGGGCTGAACAAAATCAGGAGCCTATCAGGGAATATCTGCTACTGTCACGCTACTCGCCCGACCGAGTGAAACTAGGCGAAATGCTCAGCGTCGATGATGTACAGGAAATATTATCACTGCATTTATTAGGCGTTATTCCTGAATCGAAATCAGTTTTAAACGCGTCAAATTCGGGGATCCCGGTTATTCTTGATGAAAAAAGCGATGCGGGTCAGGCCTATGTGGATATTGTTGCCCGATATTTAGGCGAGGATAAACCCCATCGATTTATTGATGGGAAAAAAGGGCTCTTTGCAAAGCTTTTCGGGGGTAGATAATGAGTCTGCTGGATTATTTTAGAATTTCCAAAGCCAGTTCTGCGTCTCTTGCAAAAGAGCGGCTGCAAATTCTGGTGGCCCATGAAAGATCCTCTCGAAATCAACCTTCCTATCTTCCTGAATTGCAAAAGGAATTGCTTGAAGTTATCCGGAAGTACGTTAATGTAGGGCAAGAAGCCATATCCGTTAATTTTGAACAGGACGATAACCAGGAAACACTTGAGTTAAATATAGTGCTTCCTGACTATCACGCTAAAACCCCTTAATTTTTTACTCAACAATCAAAAGGTGACTTAAATGGCTAATACAATTGGTGATGCTGCGGGGAAAATCTGGAAATATCTGGAAAAACATGGACCGACTAGCGTAACTAAAGTGACTAATGAAACAGGTGTCAGTAAAAATGACATCCAGCGCGCAATTGGCTGGTTGTTGAAAGAAGACAAGTTGGCAATTGAGCTGATAGGTCGAGCTGAGACATTATCATTGAAATAAATTTCGGCTTTCTTTTATTTAAGAGCAAGCCTATCTTATAAGATTTACTTTTTTCAAGGATTTTTTTAAACTCTGGCAGGGTTTTGACCGGTCAGAGTTTTTTATTTTTTTAATTTCCAGAATCACCGCAGCTTCGAACATCTTTGCAAATCCGCTAATAACGTAAGCGTTCTGTGTCTTTTCCAAGCGTGCTTTTCCACATTGCAAATTCAAAATCCTCCTGCTTGAGTTGACAGGATAGAAAACGGCAGTATCAGGTGAAATGTGAATATTTCCTTTTCCTGCCGCGCTTCTATTGATTATTCACTGCTTTGGCTATGATGGCAGCCATTAAAACCTTTAAGTGACAGTAGGGTATGAAAAAAATCGCCTGTGGGATATTTGGATTGGTCAGCTTGTTGGACCTGACGGTTGTGATGGCTAAAGATCAGCCGGCGGTGTTGCTGGAAGAAGTTAAAGTTACCGGAGTTACACCCCTGGGAAGCAGCTATATTGCTGAAGACAAGATACCGGCCGCCATTCAAACTGTTTCTTCCAGACAACTGGAAAAAGCCCAAAGCCTTTCGCTGGCTGATTATATAAACCGCTACCTGGGCAGCGTTCATATTAACGAAGCGCAAAATAATCCCCTGCAGCCGGATGTGTATTACCGCGGTTTTGTGGCGTCGCCGATTTTGGGCTTGCCACAAGGTTTATCTGTCTATCTGAATGGTGTGAGGTTTAATGAAGCTTTTGGTGATAGCGTCAACTGGGATTTATTTTCGAAAGGTGCAATTGATTCAATGTCTTTATATCCGGGTTCCAATCCGGTATATGGTCTGAACACTCTGGGAGGGGCGATATCAATAAAGACTAAAACCGGATTTTCCTCGCCAGGGCATCAGCTGGAAATATACGGCGGCTCATGGGACAGACACGCGGAAGAATTAATGAGCGGCTGGAACAACGGGTCCTGGGGTTATTTTCTGGACTTGCATAATTTTGACGAACAAGGGTGGCGA
The DNA here is from genome assembly GCF_902806695.1 of Candidatus Methylobacter favarea. Taxonomy (GTDB): domain Bacteria; phylum Pseudomonadota; class Gammaproteobacteria; order Methylococcales; family Methylomonadaceae; genus Methylobacter_B; species Methylobacter_B favarea. The sequence goes on from NZ_CADCXN010000047.1 coordinate 134,336, forward strand.
AATTTTTCTCCATCAAAAGCTAAACAGGTGTTGGGTACTTTAAGCTGGCGCGGCGATAAAGGTTCTGTGGATTTAACTCTGGCAGCTAATGACAATGATTTAAGGGGCAATGGCGCAGCCCCGGTTCAATTGCAGGCTCAAGACAGAAAGGCTGTTTTTACCCATTTTGACCAGACCGTTACCCGCCTGTTTTTCTCTGAATTGTCGGGAAGCTACGCGCTGACTGATGATCTTGAGCTCAGCGGCAATGCTTATTTCCGGCAAAACCGGATCAAAACCTTTAACGGTGATAACAGCGATTTTGCTGACTGCTCGTTTGATGATTCATTGTTATGCGACGACGATGACGAAACTGTTGCAGATACAAACGGTAATAATGTATCCGCCAGCAACGCCGTGGAAGGCGCAACCAACAACACCAGCGCAACCCAAATGCGCAGCCGCGGCGGAAGCTTGCAGACAGTGTTTAATAAGGACTTGTTCAGGCATGAAAACCATCTGACCGTCGGGGCGGACTATAACTATGCCGAAGTGCATTTTAGATCGGATACGGAATTGGGCCGGCTGACCGATGACAGGGGAACGCTAGGCAGCGGCGTGTTTGTGGATGAATCGAAGGTAAGATTAAATATCAACACCGAGACCATCGGCGTATTCCTCACGGATAGTTTTTCCATTACCGACAAATTAACCGCAACCCTTGCAGGGCGCTATAACCATATCGATATAGACCTTAAGAATCAATACATACGGGATGGAGAAACCGACGATTTGAGCGGTAAACATTCTTTTGACCGGCTTAACCCTTCTGCCGGGCTTAGCTATCAGATCATTGATAACCTCGGCGCATACGGCAGCTACAGCGAGTCGTCCCGAGCGCCTACGCCCATGGAATTAAGCTGCGCAGATTCTGACAAGCCCTGTAAATTGCCGAATGCCTTTATTTCCGATCCTCCTCTGGCTCAGGTTGTCGCCAAAACCTGGGAAGGCGGATTCAGGGGTGATTTGGATAGCTTAACAGGCAGAGGCAATTTTAAATGGAATCTCGGCTATTTCAATACAGTCAACCATAACGACATTATTTTTCACCGGGCGGGAGGCATTGCCAGCCAAGGTTTTTTCAGCAATGTCGGGCAAACCCGGCGCTATGGCGTAGAGGCCGGAGCCTCGGTTAATTACCCGCAGTTATTCAGCCGCATTGACGACTGGCATTTTTCGGCAAACTATACTTACTTAAACGCCAGATTTCTGGATGGTTTCGCAGTCCAGAATCCGCTGGATAATTCACAGACGATAAATGTTGCCAGAGGCGACAGAATTCCCACTATTCCGGAGCACATCTTTAAGGCTTCGATAGCTGTTGATTTATGGCGGAGTTTTTCTCTGGGCATTAACGGCATGTATAACGGCGATCAGTTCTTTAGAGGCGATGAAGCCAATACCACCCCTCATTTAGCCGGCTACTGGCTGTTTAATGCGACAGCAGAATACAAGGTGAACAAGCATTTCGCCGTATTCGGCAAACTCGATAATATTTTCGACAAAAACTATAATTCATTCGGCGTTTATGGAAATGCTGCTGAGGTATTGCCCGGCTTTGACAATGGCAGATTTGTATCGCCGGGAGCGCCAAGAGCCGGCTGGCTTGGCATTCGCTTGAGTATTTAAAGTATTAAAGATGAGCAGGGAAGCTCAATTCTGGCAATGGTAACAAGCCTTCACATCCCTTGCGATAAAATTCGCGGCAATAAAAAGCCCGCATAAAGCGGGCATGTTGAGTTTTATTATTTTTATTATTTCATTGTACTTTTAGTGTTGCCTGTACAACTTAACTCAAGCAGTATTACTCATTTTATTATTATTATCAGCATTAGCCTAGTAGGCTACCCTCCTCTTAGCCGGTAATTAAACCGGGCTCACTCCTTAAAGCTGGCACATTGTATATCTAATAAAATACCAGTGTCTATAAAAAAAGCCGATTTTCAAAAAAAAAATTATATAATTTAAAAAAAAGTATTAAATACAAACTGTTAAGTTATTTTAGTGACTTCTAATAAAGGAAATTACAGGCAAAAAGTGCATTATTAGGATTATATATTCAGCTAATATTCAGGAATGTGAATGTGACTTTGCCGTCATAGTCGGGTTTTTTATTGATTTCGTCGGGCTTGTTCTTCCTCGTCAATAAAAAAACTGAGCCGTTCACCCAGAATAGAGGATAGATGAAAATTAAGACCTTTTGATTTTTGAGCCAGTCTTATTTGTAATATGGCGTCTTTAGTTTGTCCTGTCGCATAGTAATATTCAGCCAGATAGCGGTGGGATTCAGCCGGTTGATGTAAATCGCTATAAATCTGGGCTAACAGTTGAGAATAGACGGGTAACTGTTTAGTTTTGGAAGTTAAGGTGAGCAGGTTTTTTCGGGCCTGTTCAGGATTAGCGGTTTTTAACAGTGCTGTTATATAGTCCAGTTTAATGGCTTCGTTATCCGGAAATTGTTGAACCAGATTTTTATAACGGGCCAGAGCTGTAGTGTAATTTCGGGATTCAAGTGCGGTATGGGCGAGCGCTGCCGCATAGTGTTCCTGGTCGGGGTAGGCAGTTGCCAGCTTTTGAAAAATAGTCTCGGCATCCTTGAATTTTTCCGATTTAAGCGCACACAAGCCAAGGCCGTAGCGGGCCACAGCGCGTTGTTCAGTTGTGCCCTGCGTTAATCGCGCTTGAAAATATTTAACAGCATCAGCAATATCGGTGGCCGTCAAAACCCGAATTTTTGCTTTAGCCAATTGATAGGCGAGCGAGTCAGGATATTGCTTATAAGGATAGTTTTCGGCGCGTCCGCGCGAGTCTGAAATACGTGAGGTAGTAACCGGGTGAGTTCTTAAAAACTCGGGAATATTCTGGCCGTAATAGCGGCTGGATTGCTGCAAGCGCTCGAAGAAAGTGGGCATGCTGCGCGGATCATAATGGGAGCTTGCCAAGGTTTGCATGCCGACCCGGTCAGCCTCCGCTTCATTTTCACGGGTGAAATTAATTTGAAACTGAACGCTGCCCGCCTGAATGGCTATCAAGGCAGCCTGTCCCATGGCTGGAGATTGAGTGCCCAATAAAATAGCCGCCAGGGTTGCGGCCATCGTAGGAATCGATAAGCGGCTGCTGGCTTCATAGGCGCGGTATAAATGACGTTGGGTAACGTGAGCAATTTCGTGCGCCATAACGGATGCCAATTCGCTTTCGGCTTCGGTTATTAAAATCAATCCGGAATTAACGCCAATATAGCCGCCAGGACCGGCAAAAGCGTTAATATCATTTTCCATAACCACAAAAAAATGGAACGGGTTGGCGGGGGCATCGCTGCTGGCGACGAGCTTTTGCCCAATGGATTGAATATACTGCTGAATTTCAGCATCCTGGTTAATTGAAACCTGTGAGTGCAGGCTCCGGAAAAAGGCCTCGCCAAACTCTTTTTCTTCGGCCGGTGTAATCAGGGAGCCGGAGGAGTCTCCCATGTCGGGCAATTCGATTCTGGTATTTTCAACGGCCTGCCGGGAGGCGGGGAAAAGGGCAAGGCTCAAAGCCAACGGTACAATTAAGCGTTTAATTTTCATGGCGATAAGACTTGAAAAGGCCGGCTGGGTTCCTGCTCCGGGCCGTTGAACATATTCATGCACAAGCTTGGCAGAAGGCTTATAGTAAAGGGAGCCAAGCGTTAGACCTCAAGGCTATAAAGGCAGCGAAGTTAACGCTGTTATAAAAATAAAATCATAGGAGAGGCGCATGTTTCCGGGTGAGAAATCTGTATTTAAAACTCCAACAAATTCATCTCGCCAATAGGTCGTAATAAAATATCCAATATCAATTATAAATCATCGCCAATAAACACAACCAGGAAAATGCAACAATCCAAGCCAATGAAATTTGCCATTCAAATAAATACCAGCCCTTATGGAGCAAATGCGGGTCATACTGCATACCAGTTTATTACTGCGGCTTTGAGGCAGGGGCATGAAATATTCCGGGTATTTTTTTATCATGAGGGAATTTACCATGCTTTCAAGCATGCCACGCCCCCGGATGATGAACTTCAGTTTACAGCTCAGTGGAGTGAATTGGCGAGAGGCCATGGCATTGATTTGGTGGTATGTATTTCTGCAGCCCAAAGACGCGGATTATTATGTTCTGATGAGGCTCAAAGGCAGGGTAAAAAAGACCAGGATCTGGCTGAGGGCTTCCGTATTTCCGGTTTGGGCCAGCTGGTTGAAGCCACTCTGGAAGCAGACCGTTTTATTGTATTTGGTTGAGCTGACATGAAAACCTATTTATTTGTAGTGCATAAACCTCCTTATAGCGGCGCCCGGGTTCAGGAAATGCTCGATATTATTTTGACGACTGCTGCCTTTGATCAGCCGGTCAGTCTTTTATTGCTGGATGACGCCGTGTTTCAGCTAAAAAAAGGACAGCAGCCGACAAGCAGCGGCATGAAGGATACCGCAGCTATTTTCAAAACCCTGGAAATAGTTGAAGTTAACGATATTTATATCGAAACAGAATCTCTTCAGGAACGGGGATTAAGCCCAGGCAACTTGTGTCTGCCGGTGCATGAGCTCTCGAGAAAAGAGGTTGCCCGGTTAATGAAACAATACGATATTGTCTTTTCTGCTTAAAAAGCACAAGTTCCGGGTTTCGATATCAAGCTAATGAGCCTTCCTTACTTTCGCTTATTCAACAGGCTCTTCACCGGCTCTGACATCGAACTCAATTTTCCAGCGGCCTTCATCTTTTTGCGAAACAGCTTGCAATTCCAGCGTGCCCACCTCGGTTACGGCGGCGCACAGATGCACGGGTACGACTTCGCCAGCTTTTCGGCCTGCTTCCGGCAAGGTAATTTCAATTTCATCCAGTTCTGTAAGTTCTTCATCGCTCCAGTAATCCAGACGCATACCCACTTTATCCTCGCGCCGGCTATTGGAAGCAAAAAAGCGAAAACGTACCGGCTCGCCGATAACAAGACCGAATTCATCATCGGGCAATTCCTCCCGAGTGCCTTCCTCCATACCAAACGGAGCGATGCATAAGGCCTGGATTTCAGGCGCCAGACCAGGCACCGCGGGCATGGCGCTTTCAATGCCCACATAGTAGGAAGCCGCCGTGCCGCCTCTTATACGAACGCCTTTGCCTTTGCGTACAAAGCCATAATAAGCAGCGCCTCTGGCCACGGCCAAATCAAGATCGGCGCCTGCCAGCAATCTTGCTTCGGGCGCTTGTTCTGCTGTGAGCCATGAGTTCAAAACCTCCATCAACCGTTCAGCCAAGGTGTTGGCTTTTAATACGCCGCCATTAAACAACACGGCGGTGGGATGCAGGAAGCTCGCATGCCCGGGCAGATTGATATCTTTGAGATCATCAGCGGCATTTTGCTGTTTGGCCAGAAAAGCCGCCAAATGACGCGTAATTCCGGCATCCTGGGCATACGGCAAACCGGCGATTCTTAAGCCGGTACGGGTGCGGCTTACCGGTCTTTCACTGACGGCAACTTTAGGCAGAAAACCTTCAACCAGTATCCGGTTGACTTCGTCACGCGTTAATTCGGTACGCAAAGTGCCGCCGATCAGGGAGGAGCCCCGGCTGGCGACCATCAAGGGAATAGTGTCAATATCGTCGTTGCTGAAGATTTTTTCTTTGGCATCGCGGCAGCTATGCGTTAATGCCTGGATTTGCCAGGGTTCCAATCGTTTGCCTTCTTTTTCAAGCTTGGCTCTAACCGTATAGGCCAAAGCCAAATCCATATTGTCGCCGCCCAGCAAGATATGATCGCCGACGGCGACGCGAGTCAATTCGAGATTACCGTCTTTTTCGGTGACGGCAATGAGTGATAAATCGGTAGTGCCGCCGCCTATATCGATTACCAGGATAATATCGCCCACTTTTGCATGTTTGCGCCAATCGCCCTCGCTTTTTTCGATCCAGCTGTATAGCGCGGCCTGCGGTTCTTCCAGAAGGATGGCTTGCCCAAGCCCCACAACGCGCGCTGCTTCAACGGTTAATTCGCGGGCGGCCGGATCAAATGATGCAGGCACGGTAATGACGACATCCTGCTGCTCTAAGGGCGCAGCAGGATGCAGGCTTTGCCAGGCATCGCGCATATGCTGCAAATAGGCTGTGGTTGCCTGGAAAGGCGAGACGCGCTCAACTTCTTCAGGCGCATCAGCCGGCAAAATAGGCGCTTTACAGTCCACGCCCGCATGACATAACCAGCTTTTAGCGCTGGCGACCAGACGAATCGGGGTTTTGCTGCCCAGATTGCGGGCTATTTCGCCGACCAGATAATCCGGTTTGGCTGCCCACGGTAAAGCCGTCGAGCCTTCTGGAAGTTCAGCTTCGTGCGCCTGATAAAGAAAAGACGGCAGCTGGTATTGTTCTTCAACCATGCCCGGTGAAGTCAACTGGGGTATGGACATCACTTGCAGCGCGAGCTCATCATCGACCAGGTTACCGAGCTCGGCATAGGACAACACGCAATGCGTGGTGCCCAGGTCAATACCTACAGAAAACCGGGGCCCATTGCTGTTAGCTTGAATTTCAGAAGTCATGGCCTGCGGATGTGCAAGTTCGTCTGATGCTGCCGGATTTTCAGGGTTGAATTCATCCGTCATAACTCCACCTCTGCCGGGGCGACAATATTGGCATTATGGCCCGCTGTCAGCTTCGGCAGTCTGATACCGGTAACCTGCCAGCCTTTGTGAATAAGTGTTCCGGTAAAAGGCGCTGCGCCGACAATATTCCCTGTCAGGCGGACTGTTGCAGCGTCAAAGCCTTGCGGCAGGGTTATTCTGCTGCCTTCCTGCTCCGAGCGAACAGGCGCCAGGCTAAAATGTTCATTGATGGCTTTACTACAGCCTTCATGAACAACACGGGCGGCAATGCCAATATCGGCATCGCTGTATGCTGAAACCTCTTCCTTGATAAAATCGATAAAGCGGGCTTCTTTTTGCAACAGGCCGAGCAATTGCAACGCGGCATCGGGCGTTGCTTCCTTTAATACCACAGGTTCAGGTGCGGGCGCAGGCACAATTTTTTCAACCTCAACAATTTTTTCCACTATTTTGACTTCCGGCTCCAAAGGCCGCGCAGCTTTTTGAATAGCCTGTTCAGCCGCTTTCTTTCTCGAGCGGGACAAGCTGATTACCATGCTCAGCAATAACACCACTAACAGCGATAAGAGCAAAACCACAGCGCCCGCCAAACAGACGTGCCAGAAATCAAATGTGGTGGGTCTTAGCGATAAATCAACTGCGTAAAGAGTATTCATTATAGGCCTTGGGAAATGACTATTGTTGTCCTGATTTACGGGCGGCTTCCGCGAACATCAAGCCCTGCAAGGCATTGCGCGTAGCTTGGACGCGCATTTGTCTTAAATGACGGTCAGCAACGCTATCCGGCACCTTTTCAGCTAAATAGACTGCCCGGATTTGCGCTAAAACCGGCTCGCATTGCTTGATAATCGCTTCGGTTGCCATCCGGCTTTCCTGTTGCTGATAAATGGATTTTTGCATTTCTTCGCCCACACACTTTTTATATTGATATTTGGCATCCTGAATTTTTTTAATCGTGGCATCGGTCAATACGGTGTTATGCCATTCATTTTTCGGATCATTGGCGAAGGCCGCTGCAGCAGACAGCAAAATTGCCAGGAAGAGAATCTGTTTCATGGTGCTCCTCAATTATGTTAACGGAATTTAATTGCGGATTTTACTCGAACTGGCTACAAATGAATATTAAAGCTTATAAATCTAAAATCGGGACTATAGCTATTTTTCAATCCTGCTTAAATAACGGTTATGTAAAAAGCCAAAATGACAGCAAACGCCTGGCAAGTTAAACTCAGGCATCATGTATAATTCAGGTTACGTTTTAATTTTTACCCTTTTATGCACAAATACAATGGCCGGGTGGTCCACCAAAGCCACGATGAGGACGGAATCATAGAAATTGTCGAGATTGAGGGCGTCAGATCATTACACTTTGGCTCTGATTCCAGGCAAAGCAGCATGCTGTTGACCAATCCCGATAAACTGGTATTGGGGTATGTGCGGGCAATGACCAGCTGGTTATTATTTAAAGATTCGTTAGCGGATGAGGTGTTGATTATCGGTCTGGGCGGAGGCTCCTTAACCAGACATTTACTGCAGCATTTCCCGGACTGCCGTTTAAAAGCAATAGAATCCCGGAAAAGCGTGGTTAAAATAGCGCGCAGTTACTTTAACTTACCGTATGATCCGCGCCTGAAAATCATCATCGGCGATGGCGGCCAATATGTACGGCCACGAACCGAAACCCACCAGGAACGATATAGCCTGCTGTTGATCGATGCGTTTGATCATGACGGCATGGCTCAATCACTTTGTAGCGAAGCTTTTTTTGATGCCTGCAAACTCTTGTTAAAAAAAGACGGCCTGCTGGTAATCAATTTATGGGGAGGCGCCGGCAATCCCTTGTTTCAAACTTGCGCTTTATGGATAGGGCGCATTTTTAACTGGAAAATCTTGTTCCTGCCTGTGCAGGGCCGGGGCAATATCATCTGCCTGGCTTTCAATGAAAATTTCCCTTTATTTTCAATGAAGTACTTAAGAACAAGAGCCCTTGCCCTTGAGCAAAAATATCAGATTGAATTTCCGACTTTTTTAAAGGATATCAAAAAACATAATGCCAGTACTTTGCATGAAGTAATAAAATTTTAATTTTTTTACGCCAGCTGAATTTTTTAGCTATTTCATTAAACGCCTTAGCCATTGTAGCTATCCCCTTTAAGCATGGGAAAAAACTCATCACAGCAATTAATAAGCATTTTCTTTACACATCGCTAAACTTACAGCTTATTGCAACTCATCCATTCATATCCACTACGCCGTTTTGCTTGCATAATTGTTCCAGCAATTAGCCTACAGGCCGAGAAAATAGCGCAGGAAAAGCTAAAAATAACACCTAAAAAATTAGCCAAAGAAAAATTGTTGTGTATAATACGCGCTCTTTGCTGGTGTAGCTCAGTCGGTAGAGCAGCTGATTTGTAATCAGCCGGTCGCGGGTTCGATTCCCATCGCCAGCTCCAATAAAATCAAGCTCTTAGATTTTAATCTAAGAGCTTTTTTATTTCCGGGGTTACGCCGGGGTTACATCTGAAAAAATATATCATCAAAAGTAGCTATTCACAGCACACAAAAGCCAGTATTACCCTGCCTTAATTTTTAAGGTATTACTCTTCATTCTTCCGGTTAGAAGATCGCCACTCAATCGGTTCTGTCGCCTTAACTATCGAGCAGAAGATATTGATGCGATGTAATGATAATTAGGGAGGTGTCCCAGTAAGTGCTGAGAAAACAGATCGTGTTCGCTAAACATTAATGACTGTCCGCTATTGCCGGAATAGTGAGCAAAGTTTTCGGCCCACACACGCCGCTGGAAATGCTCTGTTGAACGGTTTTAATGTACGTTTGCCCCAAGGTCTCAACAACAAACTTTTGTGTTTCCCCGTCCTTGATGCGCAAGGTGATCAAATTATTGCAGTTACCGATAACCTGCCGTGCGCGTGCCTCGTCGCCCAGTCTTGCCACAATATCCGGCAAGGTTTGCGTCGCCATGACGACCTGGAATCCGGCGCCACGACCTTTGTTGAGAATCTGGATAAACGGCAAATTCACCACTTCCGCAGCCTCGTCAACGAACATTGAGATGCGCCCAAATTTCTTGCCGCTGTTGTAAATCATGCCCGCGACCGATGCGAAATCAGCCAATACAATGGATCCAATAGCCGACGAAACAATGGAATCCGACAAGGAATCAAGCCCTACATACAGCACATGCTTTCCGGAAATAATGTTCGATGTATCAAAGATTGGCCGGTGATCGTTTGAATCTTCCTCGTCAGGCGACAGAAGATCGCCCGAATCGCCGGATGTCAGCATGTTCAAAACCGGAAAGCGGCCCTTAATCCATTTAATATCTTGTTTCCAGCAGGATGCCTGAACGTTAATCTGAATTCCGTTTACACAAAATTCAGGACACCCTCAAAACGTCAAAGGCTCAAAACTGTCCTGATAATCCGTTGCATTTAAAACCGTGTCGTATAAACCGACATCAGCCTGTTCATGTTTGGAAATCCCCGTGTATTCCAGACTCGCATCTTCATAACGTTTGAATTTATACACCGCATCATTCATCAGCCCGCTATTAAACACACCCAAACTCACCAACAATTCAAAATCTTTTTGCGTCAACCCTGTCACTTTTCTGAACAGGTCAGGTTCAAGCTGGGTAATCACATCTTTTAAACTACGTTCACGATAATCGGTCAGGTACATAAACACCGGAATACGGGTGGCAAATTTAATGAGTTTTTCCTGGATTTCCTTGCGTTTGGATTTATATTCTTTTTCTTGATCCGTCATTTGTTTCTTTTCTTCCTTGGTTAAATCGCGCTCGCTGGCTTCCGCCTTAGCCTTTTTTACCGATTCGGATTTATTGATGATGGTTTCAATATCCTGGTTCAGGGTACGAAAACCTTCAATATGCATTAAGGCTTTCATGGCTGCTTCGTTTCGCATCAGTTTTTCCAGCGTACCATTATCTACATTGACCAGCAACGCGCTTTCCCAACGCCGCGCCAATAAGGTGGCCGTGGTGCCGCTCATGGCCATATCCAAAATGCCCGCGGCGTTGATTTGTTTCATGGAGCTGCCGTCATAGGCCAGCACCGGTAAAAAGTGGATAAACTCGGCTACTTTGGCTTCGGGGTTGCTTTCATCCACATTCAGACGGCAACTGTAATCGGCAATCTGGCGTAAAGCTCTATCCGGGGCAAAGTCAAATACATAACATTCGTTTTTAACGATGAGCTCATTATTGGGATCATTGGCATCATGACCACGCAATATCCACGGTGTTTGCACCCGAAAAGCCGCCTGAAAATAAGTTTCAGGGCTGGTGACGTTACGCAACATCAGCATGCCCGTCCACGGCGCAACCGATACGCCGGTGGTGAGCTTGCCGCAAGATAAGGTAATGGTTTTGGTTTTAAGCGGATTGCCCATGGCTTTTTTAACCGGCGGTAACGCCGCCACGCCTATCCCGGCAGCCGTACCCGCCGCCACAATCACTTCATAATCCTGATAAAACTTGTTATGCTTTTGCCCGATTAAATTATTCATGGCGTGGCACGCCGCCACCGTGGGTAAAAACCAGAATGTATGCGACAGCACATTCAGCAAGCGCACATCAGAAAACGGCATGGGCGGTTTTTCTGCGCCCAACTTCAAAATATCAATCGTAGTTTCGGCAAACGCACCACGGATTAAATCCAGCCATTTTTGCACTTCGCTTTCGTATTTGAATCTGGCGAGAACGCCTTGACCTTCCGCTTTAAAAAACTCGTTTAAGTCGAACTCATTAAACTCACCCTTCATGGCGACATCTCGAATCGTATCGGGCAGTTGATAGGTCAGCATCACCATGCGCGGCAAACCGGCATAAGGGTTTTTATCGCCCTGCCAATTTTCCTTGGCGCGTTGTTCGTCTGAATAGGTCCAGTTATAAATCTGCTCTTCTATAAACTCACCGGATGAAATCGCCCGAAATGGCGTACCGGATAAATACAAATAGGCATTGGTGGTGATCGGCATATTGGCTTCGTCGAAATAATCCAGCCCCTCGCCGATTTCATTGGCATTTTCCGCATCGAACAATTCTTTGGCCGTTTCCCGCCATGCGCCGTAGTGATATTCATCAAAGGCCACACAATCCCAATTGGTGGTATGTACCCATTCATTTTTAGCTTTAATGCCGCCAGCTTTGTTTTTACCCAAATAATCCTGAAACGAACCGAAGCATATAAGATGAGGATTTTTCTCCAGCCCATAAGTTTCGCTAATTGATAGGTGGCAAAGGTTTTGCCGAATCGCATTTTGGCATTCCATAAAAAATGCGGCGTTTTGTCCTTGTTTGCTTTATCCTGTTTAAAGCTGTTGAAATAAGCCATCGCCTTATCCACAGCAGCGGCTTGCTCTGGGCGCATGCCAAACTTCCACGTCCGGCTATCTTCATGGCGCTTGCCGGTTTTTACCTCAACAATCGCGGCTTTAACGGCATCCAGACTACATTCAAACCATTCGCCATTTTTGCGCTGAATCTGTTTGCGCGTGAGTACACGATGCACATCGTGGTCGGTAAAAAAACTGCCATCATTCCGTATGGCACAATCATCCAATTCTATTTGGTATGATTGATTAGGCAACAATACAGGATATTGCGCGGCAATCCGCTCCTGTACGCTCTTGGTGGTGTAGCCCACTTTCAGGCAGCCCGCAAAGCGGCTATCAGCGTAGGCGTAGATTTTGGGTGGGTTAAGCGGCGGAAATAACACATTACTCATCAGCCAATACCATTGGGCGGATCATGGATTCAATGAAGGCGATTTCTTCGGTAGTTAAGCCGTATTTTGCATAGAGTTTTTCGTCTGTCCAGCTTTCGCTAAAATTCTGGATTGGTACAAATTTGTAAACTTTTGACGATGCATCTTGAGTTGATTTTGTTAGCAACACCATGAACCGAAAGAATTTTGTTTTTATATACGAAGCAAGGTTATTTGCTTGAATCTCATTATCATAGCTACCAGCAACAATATATGTTTCAGTACATGCGCTATTTGGCTCGACCACAAAGGGCTTCCCCAATATTGGATGTGGAAATGAATCACTACCGCTGCCCGCCCTTGGAATCAGTACTTTGAATTTATTTATGATTTCTATATTGGTGGCTATGACATCTTTTGCAACATATCCAAGCCCACCATTTTGATAAAGTCTTATAGAGCCATCAAAAGGTTGGCTTTTCCCTTTATAAGTTGTTGGTAAACCAAAAGGTTTTCTTGAACTAATTTGAGGCATTATTGATTCGCAACTGACCGCTTTTAGCTTCTTCACTATGGAAATTGCCTCGTTATATCGTATAAAACTATCAGCACCTTTTTCTAGTAGCGGCCTCTCCATCACTGAAGCTAGCTTTTCAGTGCCATAGGAAGAAACACGGCAAAACCCATTCTGGTCTCTTTCCCATAGAAAATAACAAATTCCACCCTTGATTTGCACACCAGGAAAAATGGCTGAAGAATCTGGAAAATCATGAATTTCTCGTATGCGACTATCATTTAGCATGTCTTTTCTAAAATCATCCAACCCTTTGCCGCCCGAAAACCATCGTGCAGGAGTAATCATTATTAAAAATCTTGGATTTAACTTAATACCTTGCTTAACAAATAATTGATAAATAGGCGTAGCGCTAGTCCCAGCTCCACCATCGCCTAGCTGATACGGCGGATTCCCAATAATCACATCAAATTTCATGTCTTTTCCAAATAGGTAAGCTGGCTGTTCGGTATGAATAAACTGGTAGGCATGGCTTTCCAGGCCCGCATCACGCGCATACACTTCCTGGCTGGCGCCGCAGTAGGTGCATTTGCCGTTACGCCAGGTGTGTTCAAGAGGGCTGAACAGGATATTGCCTTGTTCCGTATTAAACGTTGTGCAAATGGAATAGGCGCTGTTGGCTTTTTTAGTGCAATACACGCTGCGCCGCGCCAACAGCGATGTGAGTTCAGTAATAGCAATGCCATATAGTTGCTGAGTGAAGATATGATTCAGCCTGGTTTGCAGGTCCGGGATATGTTCTGCCAAACCGGCATTCAGGCGTTTGGCGATTTCACGCAGAAATACGCCGGATTTGGTGACGGGGTCTAAAAATTTGGCATCCGGGTTTTGCCATAGCTCCCTGGGTAGTAAATCCAGCATTTGATTCACCAACTCTGGCGGGGTAAAAACTTCATCGTTACTTAGGTTAGCCAGACAGGTCAGCACATCGGGGTTGTAGTTGATTATTTTGGGTGTTTGTTCTTCGACAGGCTCAGAATGAACGGATGCAACAAGACGTTCTTCCACAGATTCAATATGAGGCTGTCCTATAGACAGGCGATCAGGAATCGATGTAGCCGAGTCGTACAACATCTGCCCCGGCTTTTCACTCGGTTGCCGAACCCGAGACGGCGGTAGATTATTCCGCATCGCCCAACTCCAGAAAATGGCTGGGCGAGTAAGATTTAACGGGCGGGGCCAAGCCGTCTGCTGAGCGGCACATTTGTTCAAACAGATAATCGCGCCTTTGGATGCGGCTGTCGTTAAAGGGAAATTTCCATTCCGAGAAGATAATGGGATTACCAGCGCTGGTTTTAAAGCTCAACGTATCGCCCTGCAAGATATTACGCCTGAATATATGGCGCACCGTATTGCCGCAGGCTTGTTTGCATTTAGTTTTGTAGTGGGCGTTGTATTGGCTGTTGAACACCTCAAATAAGCGGGCATGGCAAACCGCCGCATTGTCGGCCAGTATGTCTATGCCGTACAGGCTGCTTATCGCTAAAACCGCAGCGCGCTCGTATTCCAATTGCGATTTTTGATATTGCCTGGCGGCAACGGCCAATTTGCGGCTAAGAATTTCCACTAAAAAATTACCCGTGCCGCAAGCGGGCTCTAAAAAAGTGGAATCCAGGCGCTCGGTTTCAGGTTTGACCAAATCCAGCATTGCGTTGACTTCACGCGGGTTGGTGTAAACCTCGCCATAATCAGCGACTCGTTGCCTGGATACCACTTGAAGCGTTGGTGCGCTTGGGAAATTGAGTAACGGCGATGTTGTTTTTTGCTTAGGCTTTAATTTTGCTTGGTTTACTGGTTGTTTGGCCGGCGAAATTGTTTCGTCTAATGACGGCTGGGGATAGTAATTTTCTTTTTTTAAAACTGATTTCAACATCGGCGCACTTTGATTCTGTTAATTAATCTGTTTTAAGGATAGATTAATTTAGAATTTGCACTGAAAAATCCAAAAAGGGCAGGCGATTGCAGTAACAGTAATTTAGCTAACAGGTTAAAGTCCCGTTCAAGGAGGTGTCCATACGCCTTGATAGCATGAAGGAGCGGCGTTTGAGCAATCAAGAGACCTTGAACTGCAACTGAGTCCAGTCTATGACTGCCACGTTTTTCAATTGAAATTAAATAAAATTAACGCAACCGATAAAACCGGCGCTGAAATATTGGAAGGATTATCTGAAAACTTTACTTTCGACAATTTATGCGAATCCATCACTCGCTATTGCGATGACAACAATAAAAAACGATAAGGTTGGTATAATAAAATGGCTGGCTAATTCCAATTATGAATTTAAGTTTAACCCCGACCACAGAATTCCGAACGCTACTGTTCCCGGCATCCGAAAGTGAGCATAGCGAAATTGAAGATGCGCGTTTTGTAAGATTCGTCGATGATAACGATGAGGCTACCTATTACGTGACCTATACGGCATATAACGACGTCACTATCCTTCCCAACCTGATCAAAACCGCAGATTTTGTCACTTTCAGGGCTATTACACTGAACGGAAAAGCAGTGCGGAATGGGAGGGCATGGAGCTTTTCCCCGGCAAGATAAACAGCTTATATACGACAATATGGGGAGAGCAACAGGATTATGTTTTCTGAGCATTTGCACTTCTGGAAATGTCAGCGACTGCTTTAGGATAAACATACCCTAAGAGTAAGCTCACTCTCTGGCAATCGCTATCTCTTAGTAGCTCAATCTAGGCTGGACTTTTTAATCTTCTGAGTTGCGCTGAGCTTCAGAGGCCCACCATTGCCGGCCCTGTTTCGGCTGATGCAGCCGGCGGAATACACCGAGCTGAGAAACGACATTGCCTCCAACGGCCTGATTGATCCGATCTGGCTGTACCAAAGCCAAATACTCGATGGCAGCAACCGCTACAAGGCCGTAAGACGGATCAAATGTAGGGCGGATTAGCCGCGCAAACACACTGAATATCGTCTTATTTGTCCTCTGCGCGGCGTAATCCGACAACTGCGGCGTTCACCGAAAATGCGTATTACGATGCACGGAACATCTTTACAACCATTACGGTTGGGCGGATTTACTCATTTAATTCGCCCTACGGCACTTCTTTGGATTCATACTTAACGAAGTCTTCCAGCTCTTTGCCGGTTTCAAGGTTTTCAATGGTTTCCATGAAGTATTTTTTGGCATCGCTTCGATGCGTCATGGCTTTTTCCATGAGATCGTGATCAGGCGTCTCCCCAGGAATGCTTTGCTGTTTGGAAATACGATAGATTTTGGTGGTTACTTTGTTAAGTTCTTCTAAGGCGCGACCTGACCTTGTATCACCACCCATGATTGTGTGCTTGAGTTTCGCAAAAGCGTATCAGCAAGCATCATCCATAGTGGGGTATTTTTTGGATACTTTCGTGTAAAGCCGTCATTGATGACCCATGATTTATGGTTATTGCTAAAGAATCCATTGGCTGCGTAAAGATCGGTAATCAGGTGGCGCATAACGGTTTCTTGCCTTGAACCTATTGGCCGGCAGCCATTTATGGTTGCAATGAAATCCTGGACGCGTTTCCTGAAGCCGCCAAAATGAGGATCAGGGCTGACAACAAATGGATTTAAGCCGTATTCAGTAGACTTAAAAAAATCGAACGGATGAAACGCCTTTAAGCTCTATATCACCATGCACATCCATGATATGGATTCGCTGGAACGTAGCGTATCCATTGAGTTATCGACATATTGATGAAATGATGGAAGAGCGCGGCGCGAACCGTTGCACTACCACCAACTTGTCTAGTGTATAAACGCATTCGCTGCCATCGTCGTTCCTGCTTAAAAGCGCATCACCTTCCTTAATGCGTTTGACACGGAAGGTTTCAAACAGGCCACCATTCTTTAAGACAACTGTAGAACAAAGCCGAATAGGTGCACTATAAACAGAAACCAATTCCGGTACATGGTCTTCAAACACCAAGCCGAACTGTTTCCCTTTCTTGAGCTTTTTTACTTCCGCCAGTAAAATATCCCGGAGTGTTTTGTCCTGAACTTGCTGAATTTGTCTTCAAGATAAGCCACGGTAGTTCCTAATTCTTTAAGGGTATTTCAGTGTTTAAATCAAGCGGCCAATACCCTAAAAGCGGGAGATTCGCCCATAAAAAACCCCGGATTTCGTCAACTTTTCTGATGGAAAAGCCAGATTTCCAGGGCGTAATTTTTAATGAATTGTAGGCTTAAAGCCCCCTGGCTTCAAGAAATATCCTGCATCTGCCTTAGGGCGGCAACTGGAAACACATCACTGCCGGTCACACAAAGCCCACAGCCTGTTATTCACGATTCTCATTTTTGCAGTCATCCCCAACAAAGCCTGATTTGCATAATCCTTATATTCTTCCATCAGACGAAGATAGGTCTTCCAGTGCATCCCTTTGGGTTTGTCGCCGGGTAAATTTAGAATGCCCGGTTCCCAATTTAGTTTATCCCTGATTTTGTCAGCTTTACGGGTGGCTCTATCATCGCATGCTTCCCGCTGGCTTTTATAGGCTAGTCGGTAACAATGTCGGCAAGCGAAGATTTTACCGCCTAGAAACAACACGGCCACGCGCCGACCGCAACCAGCCGCCGGACAGGTGAACCAGTAGCGTTCCCCTCCATAATTGCAAGCTGTGGTTTGTAGGCATACTGGATAATCCAGACTTTCCCAGTCGTCGCCATTTCTTCGGTAGGAATAAATCAAACGTAGCTGCCCAATTTCAACCTTAACGCTGATTGCAGCGACCTTCTCACCGTTGCGCGTCCATTGACAATCAAGGTGCTGCCCTGGCATCAGATAACCATCACGCTGCCAGCGTCTGACATCAATCGACCGATAATCATCCGTGCAGTCAGCGCCAAATTTTCTACCGCTACCGAAACCGCCCATATCGCCACCCTTTTATTATTTTTTCCGAAATCATTAGTCAAATCAACTGCTTTGGTTGCCGTCTAAATCCGCTGAAAGCCTTGCTGGTTGAGGGCTGACGATGGTTTTAATTTCAGGTATTTTTTCCGCTAATTCCGCCGCGATAATGGCTTTAATTTGATCTTCCCAGGCATCATCTTCATGCAAAGACGGGTATTTGTGCTGATCAATCACTGTTTTTGATAAGCGATTAACCAATGGATTGTCACCATTAAGTTGCTGAACCACTACCGTTAATGGCGTTGGGGCTTTACCTGCGGGCTTGCCGACAAGATACTGAGCCAGCCACCCCCGCGCCTGAGCATCGCCTTGTTTGGCTGCTGTCAAGGTGCTGCTAACAACATCCTGCCAATCATCCAACGTCACCGTGTCGAGCAGGGTGGACATATAATCGCCTTCGGTTCGCCTGTGGGTAGCATTGCCCTTGAGTAAATTTTGTTGCTTTCGTTTTGCCATTATTTGCCTCTAATCGTTAATGAAGTTCGAGTCTTAGTTGGACTCAATTTATCTTTGCAGATTATGTTTACAGTTTCGCTTACCTTGTCAGTTCCTATTTATCTTCTTTATATGTATGGTATATCTATAAAGCTGTCCTAATAGCGACATGAAAGCAGCTTGAAAATACCGTGACTTGTCCGAATAGCGAATAAACCATTAACATTTTATGCGCCCTATTTAATGACTTGTCCTAATGGCGACATCATTTGTCCTCATGACGTCAACACTTTTTAATTTTAGCGGTGTGTTCAACTGCGACTTTTGCTGCTGTTTATTCCAAGCCTCCACAAAACGCCGGTCAATTTTTCCCGCATTTTCAGGTTTCCATAAGTTGGAGGCCACCTTTGTTGGATTCACATCCAGCTTACCGTTGCACTCATCAATTGCATGCCAAGTTACCGCATAAAGTGAACACTGATTTTTGCCGCCCTGCCTTGTTTGTTCTATGAAGCCATAGCCTAACAGTTCAACTAACCCGTTATATACCGAACCCTGCGAACTCCAGCCATACAGCTTCATGATTTTGGGGGCAGCTGATAAGTCACCGTTATTCTTACCATCATATTGAGCAATAAGATTGTCGAGTAAATGCGCGGCCTTATGGCTCAGTACAGAGGCAGCCGATGGAATCTTGTTTTTACAATCCGCTCTAAATATATTGTGCGGTTTGGCTGCAAATGTATGTCCTGAACGTCGCCCGGTTATCCTTCGCCTTTTATCAGCCATAGGTCAGACTCCCAAAATTTTGGTTCTTGCCTGCAACAAAAACGTCTAGTACAACAAACCGCAAATAACCCGTAATAAAAATCTTGTTTCACTCGATCAAGCCAAATGGTTATAGTAAACGTTATTGACAACCCGAGATAATGTCATCAGGGAACCGATGAAAAGACGAAA